>JAVJUV010000114.1:0-71464 GCA_040220415.1 Silicimonas sp. | reverse complement strand
TCACCTATCTCTCGTCCTGCACGCCCGGGGCGCCGACGCACCTGGGCGATGCCCGCGTCGTCCTGGACGATCAGCGCGACATGCGCTTCGACATCCTCGTGATCGACGCCTATTCCTCGGACGCGGTGCCGGTCCACCTGACCACGGACGAGGCGATCGGCCTCTATCTCGACCGCCTTACCGAGACCGGCATTCTCGTCTTCCACATCTCGAACCGCTACTACGACATCGGCCTGCCGCTTTCGCGCTCGGCGGACGCGCGCGGCATCCATATGTGGCGCCAGCTTACCGGCCCCGACGCCAGCGACGATCCGGGCTACCGCGCCAGCGATGTCGCGCTTCTGGCCCGCGATCCCGCACATGCCGCAGGCGTTCTGGCTTCGGGGAAATGGAAGTCCGTCACCTCCGACGGTCAGCCGCCCTGGACCGATGACCGGGCCAATGCATTGTCGATTCTCCGGCCTGGGGCGTTCCGCTGACGGCGCGCGTTCAGGCGCCCTGCTGACCGGCAAGATGATCGCCCAGCCGCAGCGCAAGTTGCACGATGGTATAGGTCGGATTGGCGTAGCCGCCGGTCGGAAAGACAGACGAGCCGACCACGTAAGCGTTCCGCATTCCGTGAATTCGCAGGTTCGCATCGACGACGCCGGTCTTCGGGTCGTCCGACATTCGCGTCCCGCCCAAATGATGATGCCCACCCGGCCAGTCGGTCGGCAGAAAACCGGTATCCTCGACGATACCGTGCGCCACCCGCAACATGCCCTTGCCGCTGGAGTAGAGGTATCGCCCGAACAATTCGGCAATCACCTTGGCCGTGCGGAAGTCGTCGCCGCCCTTCTTCCAGTGCAGCTCCACCCGCGGAACACCGAACTCGTCACGCCCGCTCTCCGAAAGCGCGACCCGGTTTTCCGGCACCGGATACTGCTCCCACACGGCCAGTGTCTTGGCCATGCAGGTCTTGTGCCCGGTCAGTGCCTCAAGCTTCTGGACTACCGGCGCGGCAGCGCTGCAGAACGCGCCCGCGATCCGCGATCGCAGATCCTCGTAGGGCGGCAGGTTCGGCGGCAGGAACCAGAAAAGCGAGGCGTTGGCGATCCCGTAGCGCTCCTGCGCCGCGTCCGAGGGCGCCACGGCCCCGGCAAACCAGATATCTTCGTACGAATGGATCGGGGCCGGTATCGCCACCTCCCCGATCGTGTGGTGCGGATGCTCCATCCAGTAGCGCCCAAGGCTGGCCTCTTCGGCCACGACGCGCTGGGGCGAGACCACGTTCGACCAGGAAAGCAGTCGCGCGTTCTCGATCCCGCCGGTCGCCACGATCACCCGCTCGACCGAAAGCGCGATGTCCGTGCCATCCGGCGCCTTCGCCAGGACGCGCCGCACCTGCCCGTCGCGCGCTTCCAGCGACTGGACGGCGCAATCGGGCGCAAGATGCATCAGGTCCGAGGTCCGGAACCGGTCTCCATAAGCCTCGGCGAAGTTCAGGGGTTCGGGGTTCGAGTAACTGACCTCAAGCAACTCGGAAGACAACGCCTGCTCCTCGGTCCGCGCCAGGCCAAGCATGTCGTCCGCGCGCGCCTGATAGGGATCGAGGTCCGCCCGGCCGATCGGCCAGCCCGAATGGGGAACCCACGCGCGCGCCTCGAAATCGATGGCGCTCAGAGGCCGGCAGCGCCCCGCCCAATGGTTGCTGCTGCCGCCGAAATACCGCAGCCGCGTGGTATCCAGATCATAGTAGGGATCCCCGATCACATCGCCCCGGTAGAAATCCTGCGAGGCATCGGAGAATTCCAGTCCGCCTGCTTCCAGGATCAGGCTGGGGATGCCCTTTTCCGCCAGCCTCAGCGCCACCGTGATACCCGCGGGCCCCGAACCGATGATAACGGTGCCCGGCTGCGCGGACCGGGACAGATCGTCGTGGGACAGAATCACCGCCCCACCCCCACGATCCAGCCGTCCCGATAGACGAACTCGGCCCGTTCTGGATCGGTAAGAAGCGACTTCGTGTCCGACCAGAAATAAAGGCCGGCACCGCCCGGCAGCGCCACTGCCCCACCGACGCTCGCTCCCAGAAAATAGCGGCGCGTCACGCTTCGCGTTCCTTTTTCCGGAAGATTGTTTTCGGAATTCGATCGTGTCGGAATTGCGGAAGACCTTCTGACGCATGCACGGTGCCACGAATACTGGCGTCGAAGACGCAACGACGCAAGTAACCTGAACCCGGATCGAAAAATGCATCGCCGACACGGGCAACCATGCCGCACACACACGCTGGGACACCTGTTGCACCCACATCAACAACCGGTCGCAAAGCACTCGACACATGGAGGAAAATTCTGGTGGGTGATGAGAGACTCGAACTCCCGACATCTTCGGTGTAAACGAAGCGCTCTACCAACTGAGCTAATCACCCGCCGGAGCGTGGATGTAACGGGTGAATCCCCGGCTGGCAAGCCTTACGCGCCGTCCAGTGCCGCTCTTTCGTCGGCCTTTCCGACCCAGCGCCGCGCGCCCGGCCCGTTCTGTCCAAGCGTATCGTCCGAGTTGTACAGTGGACAATTCTCCAGGGACAGGCACCCGCACCCGATGCAATAGCCCATCTGGTCCCGCAAACGCGTCAGCATCTCGATCCGCTCCTCCAGAAGGGCGCGCCAGGGTTCGGCCGCCCGCGCCCACTCGTCCTTGCCCACCGCCCGGTCCCTCGGGATGCGGTCCAGAACCTGCCTGACCTCGGCCAGCGAAATGCCGGCCGACTGCGCGATCCGCGCAATGGCGATCCGCCTTAGCTCGCGCCGGTCGTAGCGCCGGTGATTGGCCGTCGTCCGCCAGCTCTCGATCAGGCCCTCGGCCTCGTAGAAGTGCACCGTCGAAACCGGCACTCCGGCCCGCGCCGCAACTTCACCGACGGACAGATCGTTCGGCTTCATCCCGCCCTCCGAAGTTTTCGCTTGTCCTAAAGTTAACTTGAGGTCGTAGCGTGCCCAGAATGAAAACCCGAATCAAGGAAAACTCGAATGTTCAGGTTCTTTTTCAAGCCGCCCGAAAGGATGTCGAAAGCCCTTGCCGAGGAACTGCAATCTCTCTGCCATCGCAGTCAGGTGCAGGCCCTGACCCAATCCCGGCACTTGCAGCGTGACATCGGGATCGATTGCGGCTGCGACCAGCCCGGCCACTCCGAATTGCGCCTGCCGCTCTAGAAAGGACCGTACCCATGCAATCCGACGCCCAATCCCCTCTTCTCTTCCGCGCCGCCGGCGCACTTTACTTCGTCATCATCATGACCGGCCTGACCGGTGAACTCGCCCTTCGCGGTTCGCTGACCGGAGCCTCGGCCGATGCCACGGCAGCCGCGCTCGCGACAGGTGAGACGTTGCTGCGCGCCTCTGTTCTGGCCGATGCCGTCATGATTTCGGCGGACGTCGCGCTGGCCGTTCTGCTCTTCGTCATTCTTGCGCCCGCCGGCAGGCTTCTCGCCACTCTCGCCGCCGCCTTCCGCCTGATCCAGGCGGCAATTCTCGGCGCCGGGTTGACGACGCTTTTTTCGGTGCTCGTCTGGTCAGGCGCAGGACAGCCGGAAATGGCGCATGGCGCGCTTGCGCTTCACGCCGCAGGCTACGACCTCGGTCTGATCTTCTTCGGCATCAGCAGCATACTGACCGGGCTTCTCCTCACCCGCCACCGGATGTTTCCGACTTGGCTGGGCGCGATGGTCGCCCTGGCAGGCGTCGTCTATCTGATCGGCAGCACGCTCCGGGTCATGTCTCCGGATGCCTATGCGATCTTCCAGCCCGCCTACTTGCTGGCGGTGATCGCCGAGACCGCCTTCGCCGCAACGCTTCTTGTCCGCGGCGTAAACCGGCGTCGTCGATCCGTCGAATTTGCAGCTTGAATCGGCCGCATCACAACAGTCAGGGAACTGGGAAATGGTGGGTGATGAGGGATTTGAACCCCCGACATCTTCGATGTGAACAACGGTGCCCCCAGCCAAGCAATTGATTTTTCGTCAGCGGCCCTCTTTTCATATGCGATCTGTTCATAGTTTGACCAACCTGTTCCCCTAAATTCAGGTTCAGTGAACCAGAGAACACTTTGTAAATTGTCCACAACATCAGATGCTATTCTTCCGGCCCTACAAAAAACGTCTGCGACTGACGGCCATTTCGGCGGTCATCGGACATTGATTTAAAACGAGCCAAATGGCCGTTCACGGTCGTCGGATTTTCGGAGTGCGGAGAAATAGAACGCTCGGCCAAAGAAGACCGTCGCCTAGTTAGAGCTGGACAAGTTGATCATCGAGGAAAGCCTAACTCATCTAAAGTTCAATACCTGGCCACAGACGAGCGTCTTTAAGTCGTCATTCACACACGCCAAAAGGTGGCAACGTCTAAGCGACGCACTTGCCGGGTCATTGGTCTCGCCCGGAGTCCCCTACAATATCGGGCAGCACACAGAGACAATGATGAAGCGCGGCGGACGCAAGGAGATGCAATTGCCGGACGGCATCACGCACTCGCGTCGGACAGACAACACTTTAGTCAAGGCGCTGGCCCGCGCGTTCCGATGGAAGCGCATGCTGGAGTCGGGCGAGGTCGCTACCATCGCCGAACTGGCTGAGGGCGAGGGCATCGCGCCGTCATATATGACCCGCCTACTTCGGTTGACCCTGCTCTCGCCCGACATCGTCGGGGCGATCCTCGACGGGGCGCAGGGGCCGGAGGTGACGCTGGCGCGGGTGTTGGGACTGTTTCCGCTCGCGTGGGAAGCGCAGCAGCCATACCTCTGGCCTGCGGTCCAATTTGATCGCGGCGCCGGAAGATTGTAGGCTCGACCCTGGAAACGGAGGGAAAGCAATGGCCGGAGGATGGGCTCGCGACGGCGCCGTGAACGATCAAATCGATGCCTCGATCCAGGACGAACTGAAGCGGATGCAGGCCAGGCGAGCGCCCGAAGGCGAGAGTCTGACCAATTGTGCCGAATGCGACGAACCCATTCCGGAAGCCCGCAGAGCCGCCATACCGGGCGTCAAGCTCTGCATCGACTGTCAGAGCGAGCGGGATGCCCGTCCCGTAGCCCGAGGCGGCATCAATCGACGCGGATCAAAAGACAGTCAGTTGAAGTAGACGTTTCAGCCCGGCTCATCCATTGCGATCATAGAAGCAGCTTTCGGCCCATAGCGGTCGCTCGTTCCGGCGTAGACATGCTGCATCGCGGCCTGACAGAGCGGACGTTCGCCCTTGGGCCGCCATCTTCGCCGCATCTGCGCGGCGTGCTCCGGTGCAAAGAATGGTCGGCTCCCGAACTTAGAGTTTCAGCTTGTAGCCGACATGTGTCGGTTCAAAACCCAGACGGTCGTAGAAGCGATGGGCGTCTGGCCGGGCCTTGTCCGTGGTGAGTTGAACCAAAGTGCACCCGCGCGCCCTGCATTCGTCGATCGCCCAGGCGAACATCGCTTCCCCAAGCCTGCCGCCCCGACGATCTTTCGCGATCCGCACCGCCTCAATCTGTCCGCGCCAGGCGCCCTTTCTCGCGAGGCCGGGCAGGTAGCTGAGTTGCAGTGTTCCGACGATCGCCCCGTTGCACTCGGCCACGACGAGCAACTGGTTCGGATCGCTTTCGATTGCGGAAAAGGCCGCGCGGTAAGCCTCTGGCAGCGGGGCGCGCAGATCCTCGCGCAGTTCACCCAGCGGATCGACTGCCAGCATCTCGACGATCTCGAACAAATCGGTCTCGCAGGCCGGGCGAAAAGTCAGTGGTGCGTTGGTCATGGTCGTGTCCTTCGAACCATGCGCCAGGACCGAGGGCGACCGACCCTGCCCGAATCCATTCATCCCTGTCCGGCGACCGTGACGGTCGCACAAAGGTAGCCGATCGCGGCGGCCAGCGCGGCGACCCAGCGCAGATGATTCCAGCGGGTCCAATCGCGAGTGTAGGTGGCCCAATAGGCGCGTGCGCCGGCGCTTCGGTGCTCCATGCTGTCGAGGCGCTGGTTCATCGGCACGTTCTTGCGGGCAGTAACCGCCATGACGCCGACGATGTAAAACCCGGCAGCACCGACGAGCCAGAGCGCCACGTCACGTCCCACAAAGAAAATACCGACGACGGCGAGTAGGATCGAGATAATGGTCAGCCCGATGAGGAGCGTCATGAACAGCGA
Source organism: Silicimonas sp. (assembly GCA_040220415.1). Lineage (GTDB taxonomy): Bacteria > Pseudomonadota > Alphaproteobacteria > Rhodobacterales > Rhodobacteraceae > JAVJUV01. The sequence continues at coordinate 65,310 of JAVJUV010000114.1, read as the reverse complement.
TCGATAGACCTCACGGTTGATCATCTGCATCGCTTCGATCCCGGCGGCGGGCTCGGCTCGGCCAAGCGCGCGCATCACGAAATCGGAGAAGGTGAGAAACACACCTGCGACGAGGCCTGTGGCCAGCGTTGCGGCAATGAGGCCGATTTCAAAGAGCTGTTGGATCATTGGCTTGTCTCCCCGTGGAGGTTTCGGTTGGAATTGGCGGCGGGGCGGAAACGCGGGCCGCGCCGCCGCGGCGGGCTCAGCGCACGGGCTGCGCCGTGAAGAGGCCAGACGCCGGGTGCCAGAGGCGCCGGCGGAAGGCTGCGAGGCAGAGCGCGGCGATCACCAGTTCGACGACAAGAGCGCCGATGACGCTTCCGGACGGCATCCCGTCCACCGCAAGCCCGACCAGCCGTCCGGCCGGGAAGGCGATGAAGACCGTCAGGGCCACAGCAATAGCGACGGGCAGGTGCGCGGGCCGCCGGATACCAAGCAGCATCAGAAGGCCGAACCCCGCGAGACCGGCGCCAGGGGCGCGCAATTCGCTCAGCAGGTTGGCGTCTTTGCCGAGCGTGATGCCGTAGCCGGCATAGAAGGCGTGCGGCGCGAACAGGATGAAAGCGCCGATGGTGAGCGCGGTGAGGCCGGAGATACCGAGCGCGATCTTTTCCAATGTGGTGGGCTTCATGTCATGGTCCTTTCATAGGGTTGTGTCAGGCGGCGCTTGTCCATGTGCCGGTTTGCGCGGCGTCCCGGGCGAAATCCGCGAAGTCGCGCGGGCCACGGCCGAGCGCGCGCATCACGCCGTCCGTGGTGTGGGCGTTACGCCCGTCCAGGGTTTCGCGTGCGATGGCGGTGAAGACGTCGGCGACGAAGGTGCCGCCTGCCTGGGCGACGTTGGCGTGAAACTCCTCGAAGCTGATCGGGATATGCCGGATCTCGTGTCCGGTCGCCTGCGACAGCGCGGCCGCCATGTCGGCGAAGGACATGAGCCGCGGGCCGGTCACTTCGTAAAGTTCCCCCTTGTGGCCCTCTTCGGTCAGCGCCGCGGCGGCGACATCGGCAATGTCGTCGATGTCGACAATGGGCTCGGCCACATCGCAGTCCGGCATCGGAAGGACACCGGCCAGGACCGGATCGCGCAGGTAGCCTTCGGAGAAGTTCTGCGCGAACCAGGCGGCCCTCACGATGGTGAAGTCGACGCCGGACGTGCGCACCACATCTTCGCCCAGCCGCGCGTGGTGTTCGCCTCGGCCGGACAGGAGGACAAGGTGATCCACACCCACGTCGCGCGCGGTCTCGCAGAGGGACTCGAGCTTTTCCACGGCGCCGGGGAAGGCGAGGTCGGGGAAGTAGGTGACATAGGCCGCCCGGGCCCCACGCAGGGCCGGCGCCCACGTTTCCGGCGCCTCCCAGTCGAAGGGTGTCGCGGAACTGCGCGAGCCGCGGCGCACGGGCAGGCCGCACGCCTCGAGGCGGCTGGCGACGCGGCTTCCGGTCTTGCCGGTCGCGCCGATGACGAGGATCGGTTGGTCTTTCATGGGGTCTCTCCCTGGCTTCGGTTTCGATAGCCAGGGAATAGGCGCGGGGATGCCGCGCGGTATTGACCGGCGCCGCCAGCCTTTTGACCGACGTCGCCAATGCGTGCGTTAGCGGTGGACCATGTCCTTGCGGTAGGTCGCGGGCGTTGTGCCTACCCATCGCTTGAACGCGCGGGTAAAGGCGCTCTGCTCGGAAAACCCGGTGAGGAACGCGATTTCGGCCAGTGAATGGCTCTCGTCGCGCAAGAGCCCCTCGGCGAGGTCGCGGCGCGTTTCCTCGGTGAGGCCCTGGAAGCTCATGCCGTGCTCCGAGAGGCGCCGGTGGAAGGACCGCGCGCTGAGTCCGAGACCGCGGGCGATTTCGGCCATCTTCGGCGTCCCCTCACTTAGCGCCTGGGCGATTGCGGCCTGGGCCTGCGTGACAAGCGCGGGCGCACGGGTGATCTCGGACAGTTCCGCGTCGAGATGAGTGGTGAGGTATTGCGATATCCCCTCGTCCCCGAGGATGTTGGGCCGCGCCAGCATCTCGTCGGCATAGAGGATCGCGTCGAGGTCCGCGCAGAAGCGCACCGGGCAGCCGAACCATTCCTCGTGTGCCGCAATCGAACGCGGGGCGGGATGCCGGACCAGCACTTCCACGGGCGCAAGCGGCACCGGGCAGACCTGTCTCGCAATTGACACGGCGCTGGCGAGAGTGGCCTCGTTCGACAGCCGCATCCCGAGGCGCCGCTCCCCGGCACGGTGCAGGATGAACAGCGTGCCCCCCGCTGCCGGCCGCAGTTCGTATTCGGCGACGCTGGTCCACAGACGCGCATAGCGTTCCACCCGTGCATACGATGCCCTGAGCGTTGTCGCGGCCTTGAAGGCCAGCCCAAGCGCGCCGTATTCGTCAAGCCGCATGGAGGCGCCCGTGCGCACCGGCAGGTCGGTTGCGTCGATCTGCTCGGCGATCGTCTCGAGCATGTCGTAGTAGCGCTCGGCCGGAACCATCTGCCCGGGGTCCCAGGGGTCCTCGGGAGCGATCCCCACACTGGCCAACATCGCTTCAGCATCGATCCCGCCGCCCGCCGCGGCGACCACCTTGCGCGCGAAGAGCGACGTGACATACCCCATGGCACGCATTCTATGGTGCGCGTGCTGCGCAGCCAAGCTCGCTGTGGAACCCGGGGCGCGGCGGACGGGATGTCCGCTTTTCGTTAAACCGTGCATCCAACCTGCCCGTGCAGCGAACTCCCGCTTCCCGCCCTTGGATACGCTCGCTGCACAGCAGCAGGCTGATTGAGCCCCCTAAGCAGCTGATGCCACAAATTCCGATCCCAGCTCCAATTGGTCGAACGCGACTGGCATCGAAGTCAATTTTCGGCCTTCAGAAAAGTGGTTCGTAGCCAGTGCCTTACAAGCTGAGCACCAAAACGGCGCAGTCATCAGCTTCAGAGAACATCGGCCCGTGAGAACGCGTTCGGGCACATCGGAGTACAGATCGGTGCTCAACCCAGCCCGCATAACCGCCGAAGACAACAAGAAAATCCGAACTATTCCGGTTGGGAGAAGAGTTTCTCAAGGGCAAGTGGCGGAGGGAACGGGACCGGGATCCAACGTTCTCCACCTCTAAGCAATTGTTTTTATTCAGTCTTTGAGATGACTTTGGCGCTCTATGCCTTCCTCGCGCCAACAGCAATGGCAATTGCACTCTCAGCCCGGCTTTCGGACGCGGCGAAGCATGAACAGACCGTCAGCAGGCACCGGCAGCGAAAGCATCATAGGCGCGCAAAGCATCTGCACCGTAAACGGCAGCCGGTCCACCGCCCATGTAGAGCGCCAGGGCGACAGTCTCGGATACTTCTTCCCGCGTGGCCCCGTGTGTGCGTGCCATGCGCGTATGGTAGGCGACACACCCATCACAGTGGACAGCGATCCCGATCGCGAGAGCCATGAGTTCTTTGGTCTTCGCATCAAGAGCTTGGCTGGCCGTCGCAGCGGATGACAGCGCAGCGAATGCCTTCATCGCATCAGGTTCGCTTTCTCGGATCAAACCCACCCCAGCCATCACGTCGTCGGCAATTCGCTTGAAGTCTTTCGTCATGTTCTTCCTCCCCTCTGCGCAGATCAGACTGTCGTCGCTTTCCGGTGTATTGTCCCTTCCAGCTTCGTCGCCGCGGAAACCGTATTGAAGATCGTTCCATACTTCCTGACGTTATGGTGCATCAGATCGAGTTTTCGGTCGTCTTCGTCGGTATCAATGATCAGTTCGTAGGTGATCTCGGCCATGAAGGGCGGGCTGTCCTGACGCAAGCCGCGAAGCCGCACTTCCACCCCGCGATAACTGAAGTGATTCACCGGAGCGATGCGCTCGATGCCCTTGATCATGCAGGCCGCGACGGCTGCGAGCAGAAGCTCGGCGGGGTTGAAGGCATCGCTGCGCCCCTTCACGTCGGTATCGAGAACTACCTCGGCGTCCTTTGTCCTGGCGATGGAGCCGTGCGCGTCGATCCGGTTCGCGACAACGGAGTATTCGAGCATCACTCCCACTCCATCTGCTGGAACGCGGTCTGTGCATTGCGACCCGCGAGCGAGTCGAACTGTTCCAGATACGCGAAGGCGGATTGATCGACGGCCGGAGCCGCCATGATGTCTCCTCCCGCCTCGATCAAGTCCCCGATCCGGGCACGAAGATTCATGAGGTAGTCGTAGGTGTCGGCGCTGGCCTGATCCATCGTGGTGGCATGTCCGTGTCCGGGGACGACATGCGCCGCGCCCGCTGCCTCGACCGCTTCGAAGGCCACCGGCCATTCGGTGATCGAGCTCTGATCCCCGACGCCGAGAATGCGCTCGACATAGACGATGTCGCCGGTGAACACGACAGCGCGTTCCGGTAGCCAGACGAAGCTGTCGCCCGGCGTGTGCGCAGCACCCGGATGCACGATCTCGAAGGTCAGCCCGCCAAGACTCAGGGTGTAGCTTTCTTCGAAGGTCACGTCTGCGTAGGACGGCTCCGTGCCCTCGAGGGCGCCGCCGAGGAGTTGCGAAAGGGCCGTCATCTGCATCGAGCCGCGGTCGCGGTGGTCGGCGACGGCAGCGGCCGATGCGATCACGGTTGCCCCCTGCGCCTGCCAGTACCCATTGCCGAGCCAGCGATGGTCCTGGCCGCCCGAGTCGATCACGTAGAGCACAGGCAGATCGGTGAGGTCGCGGATCACCGCGTGCAGCGCCGCGGCCCCCTTCCAGGACCCGCCGGGATCGACCAGAACCGCGCCCTCTTCCGTGACGACGAGCCCGAAAGTGGCGTTGTTCGCGAGGTTCTCGGGGCTGCGCTGTTCCTTTTCGCCGACGATGGCCCAGACGCCCTCCGTGACCGGCTGGACTTCGAGACCCTGCGCCGCGGCGAAGGTCGGCGACAGCAGAACCGCGGCGAGGATGACGGCTCGGATCACGGTGCAAGCCATGTTTCGAGCTTCGCGGCATCCGGCATGCCGCCGGCATGGACCAGCTTGCCGTCGATGGCGATGCCCGGCGTGGACATGACACCTGCCATGGCGATCTCGCGCGGGTCGGTCACCTTCGCCACGGCGACCTCGATGCCGAGCCTCGCCGCCGCGTCCCTGACCATGGTTTCGGTGGTCTCGCAGCGCTTGCAGCCCGGACCGTAGACCTTGACGGTTTTCATTCGTGTCCCCTTTCAGAGAATGGCGTTAAAGAGAAAGCCGGTGGCGAGGATCCCCGCGGCGACGACCGCGATGAAGATCGCGATTAGGCGCAGCGTGAGGACCTGCTTGAGGATGATCATCTCCGGCAGAGACAAAGCGATCACCGACATCATGAAGGCGAGCGTCGTGCCAAGCGCGGCCCCCTTGCCCAGCAGCGCCTCGACGATGGGTATCACCCCGGCCGCATTGGTGTACATCGGAACGCCCACGACCACGGCAGCAAGCACCGACCACCAGGCCTCGCCGCCCATGATCCGCATCATCATCTCCTCGGGTACGTAGCCATGGATGGCAGCGCCAATGCCGATGCCGACGAGAACCCAGATCCAGACCTTTCCAACAATCTCACGGACCTGCTCCACGCCGATCTTGAGGCGATCGACTATTGTGAGTTGCTCTTCAGGGAGATCGCCAACAGGTGCGGCGGTCAGTTCGCGAACCCAGTCCTGCAGATAGCGTTCCAATCCCATGCGTCCGAGAATGAACCCCGCGACGGTTGCGATCGTGAAGCCGAACACGAGGTATATCGTGGCGATCTGCCAGCCGACGAGGCCGTAGAGCAGACCTAGCCCCACTGGACCGACCATCGGCCCGGCGATCAGGAAGGAGAAGGTCACACCGAGCGGAATCCCTGCCGAGACGAACCCGATGAACAGCGGCACCGACGAACAGGAGCAGAAGGGCGTCAGGACGCCGAGGAGCGCAGCCAGCGGATAGCCCCAGATCTCGCGCTTGCCCGCGAGGATCGCGCGGGTCTTTTCCGGGCTGAACCAGCTTCTCAGCACGCCGGTTACGAAAACGATGCCGGTCAACAGGAGCAACACCTTCGGAACATCGTAGATAAAGAAGGCAAGAGCTTCGCCCGTGTGGCTGTGGCGATCCACCGGCAACAGGGACGTCGCCCACTCCGAGAACGGGATCAGCTGGCCATAGATCCACCACCACGCCAGGGCCGATAGCAGGACGCCGGCATACCAGCCCCACTCCGACGCATGTCTTGGGGCGTCGGCGCCATGTGTCTCCGTGGTCATGCGACTTCCCTTTCCAATTCGCGTTCGGCAGTCAGTATCGCGTCGATCGCCGCGACGAGCTCCGGCGCAAGATCGGGGTTTCTACGATATCGGACCCATTGCGCGTCGCGCCTGTCCAGCACGAGTCCAGCCTCCCGCAGCACCTTCATGTGCCGTGACATCCGGCTCTGACTTGCGTCCAGCTTCACCATCAGTTCGCAGACGCAATGCTCAACGCCGTCTTCGAGCAGGCGCATCGCACCGAGACGGGTCGGCTCGGCGAGTGCACTCAACACCGTGAGAAGCATCCTGGACATCCTTCCGCTTATGCGCATGTGCGCATCAGCAGCTATCCGTCGCCTTGATCTGGATCACTTTGGCAGTCAGTGTAGAAGAGCCGATTTCCGGATCGGGCACCGCTAGCAGCAGAGCAGCGGTTCGACCTGAAGGGACGAACCGGGCAAAATTCGCCCGACATCGGGTTCGATCACTGCGATACCCTTTGCCGTCGCAATCGGCCCGAGACTTGCCGACGAGCCCTGATCCAGACGCTGCAGGACAGGACGACCGAGGGCGTCTCTTTCGTGCCAGGTCACCGGGAGGTACTCGCGACGCCCCACCTTGCGTGGATAATCGAAACCCGACACCGCCGGAATCCAGTTGTCGATCTCTTCCAGCAGTCCTGCCGCCTTGCGCAGAGCCGGACGCGCGATCTGGAGAAACGTGATGGCCGCCGCATAAGGATTGCCTGGCAGCCCTATGAAAAGGGCGCCGCCGACGCGGCCGATCGTGAGCGGCTTTCCGGGGCGGATTGCCACCTTCAGGATTTCGAGCGTCGCATCCTCGCGCTTCAGCGCATCAAGGACATGATCTTCCTCTCCGGCAGATACGCCACCTGACGAAATGACGATATCGTTCGACGCCGATGCCTGACGGATGGCGCTGCGGATCACGTCCGCATCGTCGCGCAGGATCCCGTAATCGGTCATCGCAATCCAGGGGTCGGCCATCAGAGATCGCAGCATCACCCGGTTCGAATTGTAGATCTGTCCATATTCGAGCGTCTGGCCGGGATCGCGGAGCTCATTGCCCGTCGAGAACAGGCCAACGCGAAGTCGGCTGTGAACCAGGACATCCGCGAGGCCAGCCGCCGCCAGAAGCGCGAGGCGCGGCGGCGTCAGCCGCAAGCCGCATGGCAGTACCGGCTCGCCGATGCGACGGTCCTCACCCTCCCTTCGGATATTGAGACCCGCGCGCGGCTGCGTCGCGACCTTGATGACAGAGCCCCTGCGGGTGACGCTTTCCTGCATGATCACAGCGTCCGCGCCTTCTGGAATTGGAGCCCCGGTAAAGATCCGTGCGGCCGTTCCCTCCGCGAGGCGTAAAGGCCGCGTGTCGCCGGCGATGATGCGTTCGCTCACGCGAAATCGAAAGGGTCCTTTACCGTCGAAGTGACCCAGCCGAACCGCGAATCCGTCCATCGCCGAATTGTCGAAGGGTGGCAGGCTGGTCCGTGCGGGTGGCGCATTGGCAAGAACCCGGCCAAGGGCGTCTTCGAGCGCAAGGCACTCGGTTCCGGGAACACGCGCGACAGCTGCAACCGCACGAAGGCGTGCGGCATCGACCGTAAGCACGGATGCATTTCGCCCCGCCGTGCATGTATCGCCGATGGCCATGGCGCATTCCCCCTTCAATTGTGCCAGTGTCGCCAAAGCGCGGTTCAAGGATCGGGCTACGTATCTCAAACGGCGGCAAGCAACAGAGGTGCGCGGGCCTTCTCATACCAGGCGCGAATGCTGCGCACGTCCGGCTTCAAGACCTCGGCGGCCCCGTCAGAGAACGCGTTAAACTCCGGCACGTTCATCTCGTTCACACCCACAAGCGTCGGAATACCCATTTCCATCGCCATCGTGATGGCAGGACAAAGACCGCGGCCTTGCGCCTCCAGCTTGCCGAACTTGTTGACAACCAGCAGATCAGCGCCCGACAGTCGCGCCTCGACCTCGGCAGCGATGGCCTCGATGACGCCGCCATCAAGCCGGCACCCTTTCGCCATGGGACCCAAGGGCTGGCTGATCCGGAACCCCGGACCATCCGGGAGAACGCGCAGATCCATGTCGCAGGGATGCCCGGATGGATCGGCAGGTTTTACCCTCGCGGTTCCGGCCAGTCGCAGTCCATCATCCTCGAAGGCCCCAACAACCTCGGCGACGAGATCATCGATCCGTCCGCGGCCGGGCACTGTAACGTAGGCAAGCTTCATCCCGATGCCTTCCCAGGAAGAGACCGTGGCGCACTCGAGGCGCCACGGTCGGTGTGTCACCCGAACGTCAGAGCTCAACTTCCCACGACTTGAAGCTCTGCTTCCGCGCGGCAGGGCTGGCATCGGCGATCTTGCGGATGTCTGCCCAGGTCTGCTTGTAGTTCGGCAGGATCAGCTCGTTCACGCCACCATTGATCACGTTGCCCTGCGTCCCCGAAGGCGCACCGAACAGCATGAAGGTTTCGTTCCGGCGGGCCGTCGGTTCCAAGTATACCATCGCCTGCGTGGCACCGTCGGCGTTGTAGACCTCCACCAGATCGCCGTTCCCTACGCCAAGCTCGGCGGCATCATCGGGGTTGATCTGGATGAAGGGCACCGACCAGCGGTCCATCGCGAAGTCGTTGTCCTGATCGAGGAACCAGTTCTGCCAGTTGAGGTTCGATCGGCCGTTGTTGATCAGGAAGCGGTGGTTGTCCCTCTGCTGCGCCTTGCCGGCGGCCTGAAGTCCGCGCCAGGTCGCGTGGCAGAAGAGCGCCTTGCCGTCCTCGCGACCGTGCCGGGTGAACACGCCGTCGGTATAGAGACGTGTCGTGCCGACCAGTTGACCGTTCTCGAAGCCGGTGACGGGCTCCTGCACCCCGTTCGTGCCCATGGCGCGCAGGCGCTCGTAGGTCACCTCCGGGTTGCCCGAGTTGTAGCCGTCCATGAAGGCGTCTTCCTCAGTCTGCCAGTCGTATCCCTGGAATTGGGCCGCGTAATCACTGCGCCCCTCCTCCGTCAGGACACGCTCCATGGCTTGCGCCAGCCGCGCCGCGATGATGCAGTCGGGCAGCGCTTGCCCGGGGCCATCCATGTACTTCTCGGTCAGCCGCAGGCGGCGTTCCCCATTCATCGAGGTCAGGTTCATCTCGCCGGATTCGACGGCCGGCAGGATGACATGCGCGGCCTGCCCGATCTGGGTATGGATGATGTCAACGTTGACCGAGAACAGCCCACCCGCGCGGATCGCGCCTTCGATGGCATCGACCAGCTCTTCGCGGGTCGCCCCGATCGCATTGTCCATGGCCTCCTTCACCATGTTGGTGCGGCGGTTGTACTCGCGCTTGAAACGACTGGCGTTCAGCGTCGTCTTGTAATGGTCGCAGGCCCAAATGTGGTGCACCGCGCCACCGCCGTTGATCAGCAATTCGTCGAAATAGGGCGCGGGGCGGCCCACATGACCGTCGCCGGGACGGAAGTAGCCCTCCTGGTGCCCGCCCAGACGGCAGACGCCGCCGCCTTCGCGACCGATGTTGCCGGTTGCCAGGGCCAGGTTCACGAGGGCGCCGATGGTCCGGTAGTTGTCGTTGCCCCAGATGATCCCCTTCTCGTAGGCGATGATCGCCTTGCGGCGCGCACCGTCGTCTTGGGGCTGAGCATACCACTCGGCGGCCTTGATGATGTCCGTCTCAGAAATGCCCGTGATTTCGGCGGCATCCGCTGTCGAAATCCGGATCGCGTCCAGGGCGGCTTCGAAACTGCCCAGAGCCGCTGGGTGGGTTTCACTTTGCGGCACCTCCACGCCATTCTGGATGGTCGAGGTCGCGATGAAGTCGCTGTCGACCCACCCCTGATCAGCGATGTAGGTCAGGATCGCGTTGAAGAGCGCGAGGTCCGTGCCCGAGTTCGGCTGCAGGTGCAGTACATTCTCGGCGCCTGCCGCCTCTTCGCAGGCGTTGACCGTCACGGTCCTGCGAGGATCGATGATGACCACGCGCGCTCCGCCCTGCATCCCCGGGACCATATGGTTGAGGAAGAGGTTGGTCTGCGTCTCCAGCGGGTTCGCGCCCACGATCATGATCGTGTCGGTGAGCGTGTAGTCCTCGTAGGCGTAGTTCAACTCGTCCACGCCCATGTCGCGCGAGGAATGGACTTCCGAGTTGTAGGCAGGGCGGTTGTGGATGCGGCAGTTCTTCACCTTCATCGAGCCGAAGTAGAGCTTGCCGGTGCCCCACGTGTTCTCGTAGCCCCCAGCGCTCCCGCCGTGGTCGAACATCGATACATAGAGCTGGTCCTCGTCATCGGACTCGACGAACCGCGCCGTGACGCGAGCGACGAGATCAAGGGCGTCATCCCAGGTCGTGGGTTGCCATGTGCCGTAACGCCAGACGAGCGGATCGGTCAGCCGCTGCTGCTGTGTGCCCATCACGTCCGAGCGACGGTTCTCGGCCATACGTGCGCCTCGGATCGAGCCAAGCCCCGAGTTCACGACGCAGTTCACGTCCGGCTTTATGACGAGATGCACGTCCTGGCCATTCTTCTTGACCACGTTGTACATCGACGGCGAGTACCAGGCTTCGGTGTCTTGGAACTGCTGTTCGCTCAGGTCGACGCCGAACTTGTTCTGGTTCGGCGCGGTGCCGCCCTGCCGGTTCAGCGGCCAAGTGTATGCCTTGTAGCCGCAACCGACGATGCAGTAGTGGCACACCGCGTTATGTTCTTCTGCGTCCGCCGGGATGATCGGAAGACGGTCGGTAAAGCGCTTGTAAGCCATCTTTCCTCTCCTCAGCTTTCCAGGACGTTAGACAGGCGGCCGAAGATGAGTTCATCCACACCCTCTGCGAAGATGTCGCCGTTGCCGTCGACGCGAAGTTCGAACTGGGGCAAGTTCTGGGTGGCATGCCCCCAGGTCTGTTGCCCACCCGCTTCGCAATCGAAGCGCGAATAGTGACCGGGACAGTTCAGTGTCTTGTCGGCCGCGTTGTAGGACAGCATCCATCCCTTGTGCGGGCAGAGCACCGAATACGCGACGATGTCGCCGTCCGGCCCCACGCCCCCCTCGACCGCCTGTCCCAGCTTAAGCAGGACGCCGGGGCTGTCGGCGTCAGGATAGGCGATGTCCACGGGCTCGTTGACGACGAGGTCGGCGACATTGGCCAGACGGTTCGAGGGATAGTCGACCCGGGCGAGGCCCTGTGCCTTGGCCTGGCTCGCAGGCAAGACGGTTGCGGCCGCGGCCCCGGCTGCGCCGACGAGACCGCCGCGCAGGAACTGGCGCCGGCCGACATCGACCATGCGGTTGCACTTCATGGATAGAGTCCTCCCTTGGATACGTTTTGAGCAGTGTAGCCCAGATTTCAGGCAGGATGTGAATGCCCGCGATCTCACGCAGGCACGCTAGAACACTGTTATGATTGCGGTAATTGAGACGTTCGGAAATCCGAACATCCAGGACGGTCAAAGACCGAGCTTCTGCATCTTTTCCCAGAGAGTCGTTCTGGACACCTTGAGAAGACGCGCCGCCTCGGCGATCTGCCCACCTGTGCGCTCGAGCGCCTTTATGATCTGGCGACGCTCGGCCAGGCCTCTGGCTTCCGACAAGGGCTGAACTTCGACGTCTTCCTGGTTCAGTTCCGGAAAAACATCCGCCGGATAGATCCAGCCGCCCGTCGCGACGTCCATCGCGCGCAGAAGCCGGGACCGAAGTTCACGTCCATTTCCGGGCCACTCGTGGTCCCTGATCGCGGCGAGGGCAAGTTCCGAAATCCCCCGCATCGGTTCCGCGCGATCCTCGTTCAGAGCCTTGAACATCTGTCCCGCCAGCCAGACTGCGTCCTCGCCTCTTTGTGCAAGAGGCGGCACGACGATTTCGTGTGCGACAAGGGCATAGAGAAGGTCGGACCGGAAATCGCCCGCCTGCGCCTTTTCGTCGATCCGTGTGCCGCAAGAGGCGATCAGCCTGAACGGAGCTTGCCCGAGCGCTGCCAGCAGCCGGTCCTGTCCCGCGCCGTCGAGACGCCCGACACCATTCACGAAGAGGGTGCCGTCGGAAACCGTCTCGAACGCCGCGGCAAGTGCGTCGGCCAACACATCATCCCGGAACGCATTGACCGCGATGAACGGGGCGGAACGCCGGTCGGAAAGCTCGTGGATGCGCCTCGCGATGCGTTCCTTCCCGAGACCGCGTCCGCCACGGATCAGGACCGGTCGGTCATGTTGCGCGAAATCGGCGACCAAAGCATCCACCTGGCGAGCTAGGGGGGAAATGCCGGTCTGCGCCGGCAGGCCTGCGCTCGCCTCCGGACGGAGGATCTGCGCAAGACGCCCGAGGAAGGCCGACATCTCGAAGGGCTTTGTCATGTAGTCGGCCCCGCCCGCCCTCAAGAGGCGGACGGCCTGGTCGATCTCGCCTTGGCCCGTGATGAAGAGAAAAGGTGGCGGTGCGATCGAGCGCGACACCGTGTTGAAGATCTCCTCGCCCGTGCCGTCCGGCAGGCGAATATCGCAAATCACGGCGTCCACCGACTTGCGCGGGGTCCGCACGGCAGCAATGCCCCGAACCGCCTGCTTGACCCACGTGACGTCGGCGCCCTCAAGCTCGAGGCGCTGGAGAAGCGAGTTGCCCATGAGGGCGTCGTCCTCGATGAGGACGATATAGCGGCCGGTCAGCATGGCGCTTTCTCCCCGGCAGGAAGAAAGACAGCGATCCGGGTAACGCCCTCCGACCTCTGGCAGGCGACCCGGCCACCGAGGCCGGTCACGAGATCCCGAACCAGCCGCAAACCGACACCGCCTCCAGGCTCTACCAGAGCTTCGGACATGAGGCGCGCTCTGGCGGCTTCCGAAAGGCCAGGCCCATCATCCGTCACGGCGAGCTGCAGTCCTTCACCTTCCTCTTGGACATCAAACGATACCGCGCCTCCGTCCGGCGCGGCCGAGGACGCGTTCAGCAGCAGATTCAGCGCGATCTGCCGGACGGGTGCCGAAGGAAGGCCGTGAAGGGTGTCGTCCTCGCCGGCGATCTTCCAGTCCAGCCGTTGGCCACGGCGGGTCGTCTCCGGTTCGAAAAGCAGACGAAGGTCCTCGAAATCGGATCTTGATAGCGGGCGTCCCGACCTGTCCATCCGGTTCTCTTCCAGAATGACACGGCTCACGTCACGCAGGTGGCGCAGGCCCCGGTCGACGAGATCGGCGGATTGTCGAACGACGTCGGGACGATCGGCATAAGTTCTGATCGTATCCGTCGCATTGAGAAGCCCCCCGAGCGGGTTGTTGATCTCGTGCGCCAAGGATGAGGAAAGCCGCCCGAGGCTCACGAAACGCTCCCGTTCGGCGAGACGTCTCTCCGCCACGGTCCGTGCATCTATTGCCCCCGCCATGTCGTTGAAGTTCCGCAGGAGCCTTGCGAGGACGCTGTCCGAGCGCGGGATCTCTGCCTCCGGAATGGGATGCGGCGTTCCACCAACTTCCCCCATGTGGTGCGCCAACAGTTCGACCGGCTTCAGCATCCGGGCCATGACGAAGTATCCAGCCAGCACGAGGATCAACGTGACCATGGCGTTGCCTGCCAGGAGAGCGAGTGCCGCTGTTCGACGTTGCGCGACAAGGTCGCTTACATCGAGTTCCGTCACGATCTGCCCGACGTCCCGGCCTTGCACCGACAGGGGCGCAATCACCCGCACCACAGAGTTGCCGTTCGACGCAGTCACTTCGCCGACCGGTACGGCATCGCGCGCAAACGCGGCGACCTCCGAATCCACAGGAGCTCGCGCCGGATCGGTGGCGGCAAGAACGCGACCCCTGTCATCCGCAACGACTGTGAAGAGGATCCTCTCGCCCGAGGCGTTGGCACGGGCCCTGTCGAGCGTGTCGTAGACTTCCCAGACGTCTTTGTGCAGCGCAAAGGGGCCAAGGGCTACGGCGAGACCCTCAACGTGAAGCCTGGCATATTCCTGCAGCCGGGCGTCCTGAAGCCTTCCGAGTGTGGATAGGACCTGTTGCGATGCCGCAAGACCGAGCAGGACCATGAGAACGGCTGTCGCCACGGCGACCCGGATCGTGATTGGCCATGTTCCGATACGGGCAAGCACAGGTCAGCGTCCCGACAACACGGCCATCCGTACGGCTATGCCGTCGAACAGGCTGGCATCGCCCTCGGCGATCCGGTCGAGAAACAGGAGTTGCAGCGCCTCACGTCCAGCCGATGTGGTGTCCAGGCTGCGCAGGGCATCACCGAACCGCCGGATTGTGGGATTTGACGCGCGATCCGCCCGCGCGGCAAAGGGCGGGAAACCAAGCCATTCGGACCTCGCCACGATCTTCGTTCCCGCGGTCAGGGAAGGCTCGACATTGGAGAGTGTTTCCCAGACGTAGCCGTCCACGCTTCCCGAACGGGTCAGCCCGCCTGCCACCGCGCGAACGACGTTGCGGTGCCCGTAGGTGAAGATCGAACGCGAAAAGAAACGCTCCGGAGTTTCACCCATGCGCGCGAGATCGGACGCGGTGACGAGGTAGCCCGAGTTGCTGTCGGGATCGGAGAAGGCATGAACATCTCCCCGGAGGTCATCGAGCCCACCCGCGGCGTCATCTTCCCGCACGATCAGATAGGACTGGTAGAGGGGACGTCCGCGCCAGACCGGAACGCCAAGCAGCGAAAGACTTTCGCGGTGTTGGAGGAAGGGATAGCCGCAGATCCAGGCGGCATCCACCGATCCATCGAGAATGGTAGCCGTGATTTCCTGATACGTCCGTCGCTGGATGAGATCGACCGGTTCGCCCATCGCCTCGGAGAACGCGGACCTCAGGCGCTCGATGACGACGGCATCATTGTCCAGGAAGACCGGGGTCAGCCCGAGGCGGAAAGTCTCTGCGGCACGCACGAGGCTCGGCAATCCGATTGCCGCATATGTACCAGCTCCAGTGAGGAATCGCCTCCTGTCCATCGAAAATGACCTCCCTGCCCGTATGTTAGCGACCGGAGCCGATGTGAGGCAATCCAGCATTCCCACGGACGGAAAGGCCCGATGTGCAAGTCGCGCACCTTCAGCCACGAATGCTGCGCCACAGGAGAGCCAGAAAACCGGCATTCGCGAGTGCCAGCGCCGAGAGGATCCAGAGCGTCGCCGCTGGCCCGGTACCGGCTATGACCCATGCTCCAAGGACGGGAGCAGCCGCCTGCGCGATGAGCGACGGCCGTGCGAGGCTTCCCATCAGGGCGGGATAGCGCTCCGCGCCGAAGACGGCGAGCGGAAGAGCGCCCCTCGCGATCGAGAACAGGCCGTTGCCGCCGCCGTAGAGCACAAGCGCCACTCCCGCGACGCCATAGTCCGCCGCAAGGAGCAGAATTCCGGCCGCGATGGCGAAGGTCGAGATGGCCAGTGTCCAGATCGGGTGATGTCGTCCACGGCCCGCCATCTCCAGCACACGCGCCCCGACCTGGGCCGGACCGATGAGCGCGCCCAGTGCGACCGCGGCAGACAGGGTGAGACCTTGCGCCTGCAGAAAGGTGAAGAGCCATGTGGAGACATTGACGACAATGAGCCCGTTGAGCACGAGCATTGCCGACATCAATCCGAATACGATCGCCTCCCGCCCGGCGAGACGCGGTGCCGCCGGCTTATCGAACGACGAACCTTCCATACGACCCGGCGGGGCGGGAACGGCCCACAGAACCAGCGGCAGGGTGCCGAACAAGTGAATCGCGGCATAGGCCGCGGCCACACCTCGCCAGCCCCAGGCATCCAGCATGAGCGTGGAAAGCGGCCAGCAGACCGTGCTCGCGAAGCCGCCCCAGAGCGTGAGGGCGGTGATCGCACTGCGCGCGTCCCGGCCGTAGAGGCGCCCCAGCGAGGCGAACGCCGGATCGTAAAGACCGGCGGCCATCCCTAGGCCAAGCAGCAGCCACCCTGTCCAGAATGTCCAAAGATGCGTCGCGCTGGCGATCACCAACAGGCCCGTCGCGATAAGAGCGCAGCCAGCGGCAAGAACTGGCCGCCCGCCATGACGCGCGACGGCCCGCCCAACGATCGGCGAGACGAGGCCCGCGACCAGCAACCCCGCCGACAGCGCCCCGGTGATGGAACCGAGGCTCCACCCCATGTCCACCGCGATGGGCGCGGCAAGGACCGTCATGAGGTAGTAGGTGCTTCCCCATGTGAAGATCATCACGACGCCGAGGGCAGAGATGACCGGCCAACGTCGCGCCCGCCCGGCCACCGCCGCGTCGGTCATGACGTCACAACATGTGCCAGAGCTGGTACAGAAGCCCAGACGCGAAGGCGCCAGTCAGCGACAGGCCGATATAGAGCGAGAAGACCTGCGGTCGCGCCAGCGCCCAGACCGCCATCGCAGCCGGGATCGAGGTGACGCCCCCCGCGACAAGGAAAGCCATCCCCGCGCCCGGCGCCATGCCCTGCTCGATCAGTCCGCCGACGAGCGGCAGTGCCGCGTAGCCGTTCAGATAAGCGGGAACACCCACCAGCGTGGCGGTCACGATGGGAAGCAGCCCCTCGCCCCCGAGCGCCGCGGTGACGGTTTCCGCCGGGATCCACGCCAGCATCAGGCTCTCGAGGATGAAAGCCAGCGTCAGCCACTTGGCAAGGAACAGAGTCGTGCTCAGCGCGATCTTGCCGAATTTCGCCCGGCGTTCGGGCTCGGACCAGAACCGCCAGACGACCGGCTTCGGCGCGCGGATCTTCGCGCCGCCGCAGCCGCCGTTACCGATCCCCTCGCGCAGCGGATCGGCGAAGGCGCCGCCCTTCATCATCAAATGCACTACACCGCCGCCGAACACGCCCAGCCCGATGGCGGCGAGCGTCTTGGCCACCGCGAATTCGAGGTCGAGGACACCCGCCGTCAGCACGAACATCGACGGGTCCATGATCGGCGAGGCCAGCCAGAAGGCCATCACCGCCGAGAGCGGCACGCCCATCGACAGCAATGCCGCGATCAGGGGGATCACCCCGCAGGAGCAGAAGGGCGAGATCCCTCCGGCCAGCGCGCCGAGACCGATCATCAGCACAGGCGCGCCGGTGAAGACCCTGGCGATCAGGTTGTCGACGCCGGCAGCCCGCAAATCTTTGACGAGCTCATCGATGGTATCGTACGCCAAGGTTGAGAAGCTGCCGGCGTCGGTCATTACTTCGGCCGAGTAGCCATATCCGCCTTGACCATCATCTTCGGGTCCGTCGATGATGTCGCAGTAGGTGCCTTCTCCACCGGAGTGTTCGTTTTCATTGAGGGCTTCGGAGATTTCCTCGAAGCCTTTAGGGCGTGGATCTCCAAACATGTCGCGTTTCATGTTGGCTCCTTTGATCAAAGTCTTGTTTCTGCGCCGTAGAGCGCGATGAGGGCTGCCTCGGCCCGTCCGTCGTCTTTGACGCGGGCGAAGGCATCTGCGTGTTGTGGGAAATGCCTGGTGGCCAATCCACGGCTGGCACCCTTATCTTTCGAAAGCTTGAAGTGCTTTTTCCAGACACTTGGGGTGACATATTTGACAGGGATTTGGTGGGCTGCGAGAGCCATTTCGATGGCGCCGTAACCCTGGCCAAACCGGAAGGTGGCGGGTGCGCTCTGTCCCGGCATGGCCGATAGCTGCTCGAGGACGGCCATGTGTTGGCCGTGCCAAGTGTCACGCGGCAGAAGAAGCCGCACGAGAGACCAGAGATCCGTGACAGGCGGCCCTTTGGCGCTTCAGAACAAAGATCAATAATGACGAATGCCCACTTCTGTTTGAACCGGACCTTCACTGAAATCAGTGCTATGTCCGAGTTGCGGGACTTTCCTGCCCTTCGCTGCGCGTGCTTAGTTTCCGCAACTGCCGCAAACGCTACCAGTAGGAAGGGCAGGAAGCGGTCACTGACTGCGAGCGAGGGTGAATGCTCCGCGACCGGAACGGCGGTCAACATGAAATGTCAGGGCCCGATCAAACAATAATGCAAGACAGAGATCGCGCGCGACGCCGTGACCTTCAAGAGATGCTTGCCGAGGAGGATCGGCAACCGGATCCACAGATCAGCTCAGGCCTCATTCTCATGGCCACGACCCCGCGCGATCTCGATGTCCTCGCTACCTGCTTCGTCAAGACAGCGGTCTTCTACTTGAAGCGTGGCAAAGAAGAAGCCGAACCTCTCCTTCAAAATCTGATGCGCTGCCAAAAGTATTTCGCCGGCTTCTGTTCCACGGGACCTTCGCATATGCCCCGAAAAGATGTTCTTGCCGCTGGTCAATGTCCAGGCGTGCACGTGATGCACATCGGCGACGCCATCGAGACCTTCAAGGGCTCCAATAACCTCGTTCAGGTCCACGTCTTCTGGCGTTCCTTCCATTAGCATGTGGATCGACTCTTTCAGGATACCCCAACTTGCCCAAAGGAGGACAAAGCCGAATGCCATGCCGAGTATGGGATCTATCAGCAGAAATCCGGTGAAGTGGATCACGAGTGCCGTGATGATGATAAGCATGCTGCCGACGAACGTCTGAAGGATATGCCAGACAGCCCCACGCGTGTTCAGGTCGCTGCGCCCCTCTTTCCAAAGCAAACCAAGCGATATGAACTCGGTCAAAAGGCCACCGGCTGCCGCCCAGAGCATCGGACCTGTCGGCAGATCGATCGGCGCCGAAAGGCGCATAGCTGCCATCCCGATTACGAGCAACGCCATCGCCAATAGAAAGGCTCCGTTTACCGCCGCTCCGACAATCTCGGCCCGGTACCAGCCGAAGCTTCGGTCACTATCGGCAGGCCGACGCGCGATCCGCGCGGCCACGATCGCGACCAGTACGCCGCCGACGGCCGAAAAGGTATGAAATGCGTCGGAGATAACGGCGATCGAGCCCGTCCAGATGCCGATCCCTAGTTCGACGACGAAGTATAGCCCAGTCAACCACGCCGAGATGGTCAGCGCCTGACTTCCGCTGGGCATATGCCCTGAATGTCCATGTTGCACTTTTGTCTCCACAGTAGCTTGTATCCGCGGGCACAAACGCACTATCGGCGTCGACCATCGATCTACTAACGCTTTGCGACCCGCATCGCCCGATCAGTCGCGCCGGCTCGGGATTTGATATCTCGTCGAGGGTTTTCCCTATCGCTGTTCTCAAGATCGGCGATGATCGGGCAGTCCGGGCGGTGATCGCCATGGCAAGCATCTATCAACGTTTCCAACGTGTTCGACATCGCCTCAAGTTCTTCGATCTTGCGCCTCAGGTTGCTCAGGTGACCCTCGGCGAGCAGCCGGACATCCGCGCTCCGCCGCGTGCGGTCGGTCCAGAGCCCCAAGAGCTCGCCAATCACCTCGACCGAGAAGCCGAGATCGCGGGCGCGTCGCACGAAGCTCAGCATGTGCACGTCCTTTTTGCTGTAGTCGCGATAGCCCGACTCGGTGCGCTGCGCTGGCGGGATCAATCCGATCTGCTCGTAGTAGCGGATCATTTTGGCCGAAACGCCGGATTTCTTTGACGCTTCTCCGATATTCATTGCCGCGCCTCCTCGTGCAGATTCAGGGCTTCCTCAATTCGCGGTTTCTGGTCAGTAAAGGTGCCATAGGTGAACCAGTTTCCGACGACTGTGATGGGTGCGACGCGCACGCTGTAGCGCGCCTGGGCCTCTTCCATGATCTTCGGGTCGGCGAGATCGCGATCCTGGTATGCAATGCCCTCTCGGTTGAGCCATGACTTTAGCTGGCGGCAATCGGGACAGGTCGGTGTCGTGTAGACGTTGACGTCTAAGATGCTATCGGTCTGTGGTTTCATAGGTTTGATCCGTCTTGCTGATGTGTCGAAAACCCCGGGCCGGGAATGGCCCGGGGCGCGCGTGGTCATTCTGCCGGCGCGGCGGCCGGGCGGTGAGCCGGCGTATCGGCGGGGGACGGCGCCGCGAAGCGCTTGAGCCGCAGCGCATTGCCAAGCACGAACACACTGGACAGCGCCATGGCCCCCGCCGCAAAGACCGGTGACAGCAATATGCCGTAGGCCGGGTAAAGGACGCCTGCAGCAACCGGGATCAGCGCCGTGTTGTAGGCGAAGGCCCAGAACAGGTTCTGCCGGATGTTGCCGATGGTCGCCTGGCTAAGAGCGATGGCGTTGGGGATGCCCTTGAGGCTGCCTGACATCAAAACCACGTCGGCGGCTTCGATGGCCACATCTGTGCCGGTGCCTATCGCGAGGCCGACATCCGCCTCGGCCAGCGCAGGCGCGTCGTTGATGCCGTCACCGACATAGGCCAGCCGACCCAGTGCCTTGAGCCGCTTCACGGCCTCGACCTTGCCGTCCGGCAGCACCTCGGAGACCACCTCGTCGATCCCGAGCCGCCGGGCGATGGCCTGCGCCGTGCGCGCGTTGTCGCCGGTGATCATCGCGACCTTGAGGCCCAGATTGTGCAAGGCTACAATGGCCTCGGGCGTCGTCTCCTTGATCGGGTCTGCCACGGCGATGATCGCGGCGAGCTTACCGTCGACGGCGGCGTAGAGCGGCGTCTTGCCCTCATCGCCCAGGCGTTTGGCCGCCCGGGCGAACGTGGCAATGTCGAGGCCCAGCTGGTGCATGAACCGGTCGGCACCGATCTGGACGCGGGCGCCCGCAACCGTCGCCTCCACGCCGTAGCCGATCACAGAGTTGAAGCTCTCGACGGAGGGAAGCGTCAGTCCCTCGGCCTCCGCCGCGTCGACAATAGCGCGGGCGATCGGGTGCTCGGACCGCGCCTCAACCGCCGCAACCTGTGTCAGGACCTCGGCCCAATCAAAGCCGTCGACCAATTCAAGATCGGTCAGTGCCGGCTTGCCCTCGGTCAGCGTGCCGGTCTTGTCGAGCGCGACCACGCGCGTTTCCTTCAGAAGCTGCAGTGCCTCTCCCTTGCGGAACAGCACGCCCATCTCGGCCCCCCGGCCCGTGCCCACCATGATCGAGGTCGGTGTCGCGAGGCCCATCGCACAGGGGCAGGCGATGATCAGAACCGCGACTGCGTTGACGAGACCAAAGGTCAGGGCCGGATCGGGCCCCCAGATCAGCCAGACACCGAAGGTCAGCGCCGCCAGCGTCATCACCGCCGGGACGAACCACATGGTGACGCGGTCGACCAGTGCCTGGATCGGCAGTTTCGATCCCTGCGCGGCCTCGACCATGCGGATAATCTGCGACAGCATGGTGTCTCCACCCACGGCCGTCGCGCGGAAGGCCAGCGCACCGTTCTGGTTGACTGTGCCGCCGACGACCTCCGCGCCGGCGCTCTTGGCGACCGGCACCGGCTCGCCGGTGATCATCGATTCGTCGACATAGCTCTCGCCTTCGACGACCTCGCCATCGACTGGCAGGCGGTCGCCGGGGCGTACCTCGACGATGTCTCCGGGGGCGACCTCGGCCACTGAGATCTCCACGACCGATCCGTCGCGGCGCACACGGGCCGTCTTGGCCTGCAGCCCGACCAGCCGCTTGATAGCTTCGGAGGTGCGGCCCTTGGCGCGCGCCTCGAGATAGCGGCCCAGCAGGATGAGCGTGACGATCACCGCGGCGGCCTCGTAGTAGACATTGACCGTGCCCGTGGGCAGCACGCCCGGCGCAAAGGTGGCCACGACCGAGTAGAGATAGGCAGCGAGCGTGCCGACAGCGACGAGGCTGTTCATGTCGGGCGCGCCGCGCAGGAGCGTGGGGATGCCCTTGGTGTAGAATCGCTTCCCCGGCACTGCGAGGACGAACGTCGTCAGCGCGAACTGCAGGAGCCAGCTTGCGCCGTGGCCGATGGTGGACCCGATCAGCGCGTGCATCCCGGGGATGACATGGCTGCCCATCTCCAGCACGAAGACCGGCAGCGCGAAAACGGCCGCAAGACCGAGGTCGCGCTTCAACAGCACCTGTTCTGCGTCCTTGCGGGCCGCCCTGGCCTCGTCCTCTCCGCTGTCGCGCGCGATCTCGCGCGCGGTGTAGCCGGTCTCTGCCACAACAGCGATCAGGGTGGCGACCTCTGGCGTTCCTTCCACTGTGGCCTGCTCGGTCGCGAGGTTCACGCGGGCGTCCGTCACGCCGGGAACGGCCTGCAGGGCCCGCTCCACGCGGCCGACGCAGGATGCGCAGGTCATGCCTTCGACTGCGAGTTCGACGGTCCTTCCGGGCACCGTGTATCCGGTCGCCTCGACGGCGCGGACCAGGGCAGGCTGCACCGACGGGTCAGTGATGCGCACCTCCGCCTGCTCGGTGGCCAGGTTGACGCTGGCAGACAGCACGCCTGGCACTGACGACAGGGCTTTCTCGACCCGACCGACACAGGAAGCGCAGGTCATGCCTTCGACCGTGATCTGCAACGTCACCGACATTGGCGGGCGCATCTTTGTGTGAGCATTCATAGTGTGTCCTTTCCTCTTCGAATCATTGCTCACAAATCGAAATAGGGGTTCCAACGATTGGAAGGTCAAGCACGAGAGAACAGAAATCCGGGGGCTTGACCTTACAGCGCTGGGAAACCCCACCATCTTTCGCATGAGACAGAAAAGCAGATTCTCATGCAATTCCAGATCCCCAACATGACATGCGGCGGATGCGTGAACAGCGTCCTCAAGGTGGTGCGGTCCATCGACCCAAATGCAAAAGTAGAGGCTATTCCTTCGATGCTGCGACGAGTTCTGCGGAATTACTATCTGGGTTCCTAGTGAACCTCCCTAGCCATCCCACTCAGAGGAAATTCTCGAATTTCGCATAATGCCCCTCTTGCCGTAGCAGCTCCGCCCCGGCTTCTTGCTCGTTCATTGGCAGGATGAGCGCAATGTGATGAAGCGAGGAGCCCGAACCCGTGGCCGGGGGCAAGTCACCACCCCGAGTCGGGCCCGCACCTTCGATGTCGTTACGAAAGAGGGCCAGCACGGCTGAGTGGCCCCCGAGCCGCACCTTCCGCGCGAGGTCTGGGGTGAGCGTGAGAGCGGGCATTCAACGTCTCCTTTCTGGATTGACGGTCAGGCTGTACCCGCCCGCGTCGAGGCCGGACGCAGGGAGGCGGCGATGGAACGGGCGCGATTTGCCCGCTGTCCCGCCCAGACGGAGCCGAGGACGATCAGGGCGCCAAGCCCCTGCACTGGTGAGAGAGACTGACCCAGCATCACCCACCCAAGGAGTACAGCCGTAACGGGGCTCATCATGCCAAGCATGGAGACCGCTCCGGGCTCGATCCGGGCGACGCCCCGGAACCAGATCGCATAGGTCGCCGCTGCACCAATGAGGCCAAGCCAGATCAGCCCGGCGAGGTTCGTGACCGTGAGCGGCGGCAGAGGAGGCTCGACGATGAGCGCAAGCGGCAGAAGGATCAGGCCGCCGGCAGTAAGCTGCCACGCGGTGAAGCTGAGCGCCGAGACCGGAGGCTGCCATTTCCGGCTGAGAACCGTGCCCGCCGCCATCGACGCCGCGCCGCCGAGGCCGGCCGCGACACCCACCGGATCCAGAGTGGCGTCGGGACCGATCAGCAGCAGCGCCACTCCCAGAACGCCCGCCGCCGCAGCAGCGACTGCACCCGCCCGGATCGGCGTGCCAAGCCAGCCGCGCGCCATGAAGATCACCATCATGGCCTGCACTGCGCCGAGCGTCGCGGCAACACCGCCGGGAAGCCGATAGGCGGCCACGAATAACAGCGCCCAGAACAGCGCGAAGTTGAAACTGCCGAGCAGGAAGACGCGGCCGAGCCAGGCGCGCGGCGGCAGGCAGCGGATGAGGGCGAGCAGCAGTAGCCCGGCCGGCAGGGCGCGAAGCGCGGCAAGCGTTAGTGGATAGCCCGCGGGCAGCGCCTCGGTTGTAACGAGATAGGTGCTGCCCCAGATCGCCGGGGCGAGCGCTGTGAGAAGAATATCGGTGGTTCGGGACATGGGTTTGTCTCCTGTCGGGTGCTCACCAGAGCGGATGGAAGGGCAAGCGCAGAGGTTCCGACCAGGGATCGAGGCCGATGTCGCGCATCAGATGAGGCGGCAGATCGCGCGGAACGCCGCGCGGGATGCGGTGGCGGTGCGGGGCTGCAGTGCGGAGGAACGAGAAAGTCATGGCATTTCCTTTCAGGCGACGAGGCGGAGGGCGGCGCGCAGTTGCGCAGCCAGATCCTCGCGCGGTCCGTTTACGAGCCGAGCGCCGGTCTCGCGGACGATGAGGGTCGGGATAGACCGGACCTGAAGTGCGCGGGCGTGTTGCCGGTCGGCCTCGACGGCTCGCAGGGTTTCCGGATCGTCGAAGACCTCCGCGAAGGCCGCGGCCTCGAAGCCGGAACTTCGAGCGACGTGCAGCACCGTGGAAGGATCGGCGACGTTCCGCGCCTCGGTCAGATGCGCCCGCTGCAGGCGATCGAACATGTCCCAGTGGGCGGTCTGCCCGCCAAGGCGTTCCGCCGCCTTGCACCCCAGCGCGGCGATCATGCCGTGGGGATAGTCGAACGTGGCCGCCCGCATCGCGTCGATGTCAACGAGGTCCGGCCGGTCGCTGACCTGACGGCAGACCGACCAGTGCCCCAGAATGGTCTGACGGGCATTTTCAGGTGTGCCCCAGCGCGTGGCCATCTCGGCGCGGCTGGCCTGCAGGACGAAGGTGCGTTGCCGGACGTCGAGATCGAACTCTTCGGCAAGACTGCGCATCCGCGACGAGATGTTGAAGCACCAGCAGCAAACCACGTCGTGGAAGAAGTCGATGGTGAGGGTGGCCATCACGCAGCCTCCTCTGTCAGGTCTGCCCCAGAGAGGCGCGCGGCGATCCGCGCCACATGCGCTCCCTGGAAGCGCGCCCCGGCGAGGTCGATCTCGGTGGGCGCGCGCGAGCCATCGGCGCCCGCGATCGTGCCCGCGCCATAGGGGGCGCCGCCGACGATGCCCTCGGCCGTGGTCTGGCCAGCGAAAGTATAGGGCATGCCCGCGATCAGCATGCCGAAATGCTGGAGCGGGATCTGGGTCGAGAGCAGCGTCGCCTCGTGCCCGCCATGCTGCGAGCCGGTAGAGGCGAAGACGGCGGCGACCTTGCCCGCCAGCGCGTTGCGCGCCCAAAGCCCACCCGCCTGGTCGAGGAAGGATTTCATCTGCCCGGCCATCATGCCGAAAAGCGTCGGCGTGCCGAAGATGATGGCGTCGTAGGACTCGAGGTCGGCCGGGCTGGCAACTGGCGTGTCGTCCGGGGCGAAGCCGGCTTTCTGCCGGACCTCGTCTGGGACGGTTTCAGGCACGCGACGCAGGTCGACATGGGTGCCACGTACACTGCGGGCGCCGTCGGCCTCGGCCTTGGCAAGCGCGCGGACATGGCCGTAGCTGGAATAGTAAAGAACGAGAACACGGGTCATGGGATCCTCTCAGGGCTTGGGGTTTTGTTGCCTGGGAAGATCGGCGATCGGCCGGGCCGGAATAAGCGGCCCGCTCTCACTTCATTCTTTACGCAGGTTGAAGAATGTCAGGGCCGGAGTGCGGCACGCAGATGGTCGAGGAAGGCCGTGACCTTCGCGTCCATGCCCAGCCTCGAGGCTGTCACGGCGAAGATCTCGGGCGCCGGAAGCTCCCAGTCGGGCAGAACGCGCACCAGCGCGCCCCGCGCCTCGGCCTCGTTCGAGACGAAGTCCGGCAAGGTGCCGATGCCCTGTCCAGCTATCAGCAGATCGCGCAGGACGAGGCTGTTGCCCACGCGAACCGGTGGATCGAGGTCGATGGTAGCCGTGCCGGAGGGACCATGCAGGGCCCACGTGGTCAGATGGTCCGCAAGCAGGAAGCCGATCACCCGGTGCCGGGCGATGTCCTGCGGGACAACCGGAACGCCCGCCCTTTCCAGATAGGCGGGCGCAGCGAAGACCCGTTGCCGCATCGTCCCGACCTTCCGCGCCACCAGCGCCGAGTCCGGCATGGCGGGCCGGATGCGGATCGAGACGTCGAACCCGCCTTCGACCATGTCCACGACGCGATCGTCCATGGACAGGGTGAGCCGCAATTCGGGGTGGTCGTCGAGAAACCCCGGCAGGATCGGCGCGATGACCGTCTGCCCGAAGGAACTGGAGGCGTTCACCTTCAAATGCCCGCGCACCGCCCCCGCGCCGTCACGGATGCGCGTCTCCACACCGGCCACTGCATCAAGGATGCCGCTCGCCTCGTCGTAGTAGAGCCGCCCGGCATCGGTCAGGGACATGGAGCGCGTCGTGCGCGTGAGAAGCGTGGTTCCGAGGCTTGCCTCGAGTAACTTTATCTCGCGGCTCAGAAGCGCAGGCGACACGCCAAGATCTTCCGCCGCGCGCGCGAAGCTGCCGCGTTCGACGATGCGGCGGAAGGCGTGCATGACTGAAAGCTTGTCCATTTTGGTTCTCAGTCACTCTTTTTGGGACCGCTCCTTATAAGGCAGCCTACTCCTCGACACTATCATGGACGCGAAAGAGCGCGAATGGCTAGGATTGCCGGCTCTGAGCTGAGGTTACGGACGCGATGGCCAGCGGAGGCCTTGGCTCCGACACCGTCATCCGAATCTTTCAGTCGAAAAATCCCAGGAGAAAGGCAGCTTTCAAACCTCGCCAGGGTTCCCATTGCTCAGGAATGAATGGCGGGTAATCTCACCAAATGATCTTCGCCGACTTCGTTAACCGCAGACACCAGCCATTCAGGTGCGGAAGCCGAACGGCGGAAAGGGTCCCGCCATCCGGTCACTCAGACTCTTTGGGGGAATGGCGGCTTTGAGCCCAAACTTCATGATGCTGCAGGATGCATGAACTAGCGCTACCCCCGCACTGCCGCCATTCGTTTGCCTTAAGGCCACGAAACTCCGGACGGTCATGGATTCTTGCGCTGAGCCGATGAAGACACCCTATAGTGCCTCCATACTTTGAAGGAGATTGGAGTTCGTATGAAAGCCCTGACCTACCAGCGATATGGCGGTCCAGATGTCCTTCAGATCACTGAGGTCAACAAGCCGATCCACGGCGCTAGCGAGGTCCTAGTCCGCGTCGTGGCGAGTGGCGTGAATACGGGAGACTGGCGCATCCGAGCTGCAGCCTTTCCTGGCATATTGGCCATTCCGGGCCGACTGATGTTCGGGCTTGTGCGGCCACGCAACCCGCGGCTTGGAAGTGAGTTCGCTGGTGTCGTTGAAAGCATCGGTTCATCCGTATCGCGGTTCGTGGAAGGTGACCGGGTCTTCGGAATGGTGACGTCAGGCGGCGCAACCGCGGAATACCTTGCTGTCCCAGAAAAAGGCGCCATCGTCAAAATGCCTGCCTCCCTGAGTTTCGAGGACGCGGCGGGGATGCCGTTTGGCGGGCTTTGCGCATTGGTCTTCCTCGGTCAGTATGCTGACCTGAAACCGGATCAGAAAGCTCTGATCGTTGGAGCTTCGGGCGGTGTCGGGGCGTACGCCGTGCAGATCGCCAAAGCGCTTGGCGCGCATGTGACGGCCGTGTCAGGTCCGGACAGTCAGGATTTTGTTGTCGAGCTGGGAGCGGACGAGACAGTCAACTACCGCGGGACCGACGTTGCGACGCTCGGCGGGCGGTTCGATGTGGTGTTTGACACGTTCGGAGCGATTTCTCCAAAGGTCTCGCGTGGACTTTTGGAGAAAGATGGATTGTTCCTGCCGCTCAATTTTGGTCTGAGGGAAATTGGCGCGGTACTCCTGAACAGATTTCGGGACCGGAAAATCCGTCTGGCCGTCAATAAGGATCGCATGGAAGACATGGTGCGCCTTGCCGAGCTAGTCGAGCACGGGAAACTTCGTGCGGTCGTGGACAAGATCTTTCCGTTCGAAGAGGTGGCGCAAGCCTACGCGCGGGTCGAGTCACGACACAAGCGCGGTGCGGTTGTCCTGAAGATTGGCGACATTCGCGGTTGATAGCGGAAAGTCGTCTTCGTCCCGCCATCCGGTCACCCAGACTCTTTGGGGGAATGGCGGCTTCGAGCCCTTTTTGCCATGTGCTGCACCGGGCTCGAACGACCGCTAGGAGACGTTTGGCAACGACAGGCGCATTTCAGACTGAACGATGAAGCGATGAGCCCCAAGCTCCTGCAGAAGGGAACACAATGCGCTGTCAGCGGAATCGACATTGACCAATGTCAGCGAGCCGACCGTGGCTGCCGCAGCGAGGAGGTCTTTCAAAGCCGAGGGTTCGATGGCGGCAATCTGATGCACGAGGCCACCTGCGCCGATGATCGCCCCGCCTTTTTCATGCAGGAAGGACGTCAGCTGTGATCCGGAAATGGTTTCCGTGGCGTTCTGCCAAGTTGGCTCCCAGGTCGAATACCTCTGAATGGCATTCGTAACGGTGCCAAAATCCGACAGTTTGCACGAGGACCGATCAGGTGATGGATGATCAAGCCGATAGCAGTCGAGCTTTCTGGTCACATCAAATCCCATCTTCCGATAGAGACGTTCAGCGCCTGCGTTTCCCTCGATGACCTCGAGCCAAAAGCTCTCGATTCCGGCATTCTCCGCCGCACGTATCGCCGCCATGCCCAAACGGGACGCCAATCCCCGGCCTCTGTGGCCAATCCTAGTTCCGCTGCCTATCAGATACCGTTTGGTATTCCGCGTCGCGACGTTCCAAAACCCGATGACTTCATTATCGTCGACGGCGACAAAAGACGCCTCGGGGTCAAAACCTCTCGAGCTCAGCGCCGCTTTGAACGTGTCTGCATCTGGTTGCAACGGAACGATATAGTCAGAAAACGCGGCAAGCATGGCGCAATGCAGAGCATCCAAGTCAAAGCCTGATCCGGCGAACGAAGCAATTCGTGTCATTTTGTGCGTTCATGACTCCAGGATGCGCACAGACGCAAAGAACGGGTTTTTGCTCGACGCGCAAGTCGTTGAGGTCTCTTCCTTATCAACCGGATATCATCGAGTTCCGGGTACTTGGCTGAGTTGTTCCAAGCAGACATCGGCGACACTGCGGCGAACGGCCCCTTCGTCCCACCATCCGGTCACTCATACTATTTGGGGGAATGACGGATATGAGCCCAAAACAGACGTCTTGGCTAAGAGACGAAGTTCGCACCTCCCCGTCCTAATCGTCATCATTTGCCATGGTCTCGGTGCAAAGCCTCTCGTAGGCACCGATAACGATTTTCCGAAGCCATCGGTTGCCGGGGTCTTCCGTCAGTCGCGCGCTCCAGAAGAACCGGAAGGTTATGTCCGGCAGGTCGACCGGTGGGCGGCGCGCGACCAATCCATAGGTCGCGACATCCGCACCAAGAAACGGCTTCACGTTCGTTGCCAGCATATTCGATCCGGCGAGAAGCGGACCGATGCCCGAGAACTCGGGAATATTCGCACCGATGCGCCGCTCAAGACCGTCCCGCTTCACGCGCTCTTCCACGGTCTGTCGTGCGGCATTGGACAGGCCGACCATGACATGCGGCCAATTGAGCCAAGTCTCCTTGCCCCAGTTGTCCAAGGCTGGGTGACCCGCTCGCATGAAGGTGTACCGAGACAGGGGCGGCATCACATGCTCCTTCAACCCCTCGGGCAGCGCTTTGTCAGCGCCGAGGAATGCGATGTCGACCCGCTCGTCGGCCACAGCGGTATAGAGATGTGGACCCAATCCCACCCATTCCAGAGATACGCCGGGAGCCTCTTCGGACAGCCGAGCGAACACTGCGTTGATCAGGCTTGGAATGGCCGGCACGGCAATCCGGAACGTGCGGATGCTCGTGCCGGGATCGAAGGGCTGCGGCGGCGACACGGCCCTCTGAATGCTCCTCAGAATAGGCCGTATGTCTTCGAGGAGGGTCAGAGCGAAAGGACTCGGCTGCATTCTACCGCCGACCTTCACCATCAGCGGATCACCGACCTGTTCCCGCAGCCGGGCGAGGGCGTGGCTTACGGCCGAAGGCGTCTTACCCAGTTTTTCGGCGGCGCCTGCAACGCTTCCCTCGTCCATGAGCACTTCGAAAGTCACGAGCAGGTTCAGGTCGAGGCGGTGCAGCTGAATATCACTCATGGTGCATGAAATCGTTTCGCTTGGCTTGTGATGAAAATCATTCACATGCTCGACCGTCAAAGCAACGCAAAACGGCACCAAAGGAGAATGTCATGTCATTGAAAGTCATCGGTTCCGGGTTTGGACGGACCGGCACCATGTCCACCAAGATCGCGCTGGAGCAGCTTGGTCTTGGACCCTGTCACCATATGGTCGAAGTCATGGGCAATGCCGACCAACCCGCTCATTGGGCCGCTTACGCCGCCGGTGAAGAGGTCGACTGGGCAGACGTCTTCTCCGGCTACACCGCTCAGGTCGATTTCCCGGGCGCCGCTGTCTGGCATGAGCTTTCGATCGCCTTCCCCGACGCGTTGGTTCTGCATACCGAACGGCCCGAAGAGGACTGGTGGGCAAGTTACTCGTCCACGATCAACAAGTTCTGGATCCACCGGAAGAACCTGCACCTGCCTTCGCCTGTCGCCCTGATCTTCGAGACGATGGACGACATTCTGGTTCAAGGGGTTTTCGGCGGCACCGACCGGGAGAGCGCGCTCAAGGCCTATCGCCGCAACAACGAAAAGGTGCGTGACACGATCCCGGCCGACAGACTCCTAGTCTTCACGCCCTCCGACGGGTGGGAGCCGCTCTGTCGTTTTCTCGGCGCGGCCGTCCCCGAGGTAGACTTCCCACGCAGCAACGCACGCGATGAATTCTGGGCCCTGTTCGGCGGCGAACCGGCCACTGCATGATCCCGAAGCCTGAACGGAAAAAAGGAGACCGACGCCATGCCGCTTCTCGCCTTCGACCATATCAATATCCGCACGGTGAACCTGAAGGAGATGGTCGCCTGGTACGAGGACGTGCTCGGCCTCCGATCCGGTCCGCGCCCTGATTTTCCAGTTCCCGGCGCATGGCTCTATCTGGCGGAGACCTGTGTTATCCATTTGATCGAGGCCGATCCTCCGCCATCTCGTTACACCGACGGCGAGAGCCTGCGGATGGAGCATGTGGCCTTTCGTGGCGAGGGCATGGACGCCTTCGTGGCGAAGCTCGAAGAGCGGGACATCGCCTACAAACTCTTCCCGTTCGAGGCTCTGGATCTTGTTCTGGTATTTCTCCGCGATCCGGGCGGAAACCGCATACATGTCGACTTCCCGGGCGCGGAGAAACCTGAATAGCGGATCTGTCTGCGACTCGGACATCGGTACCCGAAAACTCTCTGCGCGCTGAACGATCGGCAGCTTTTCTTTCTGCAACGCGGCTGTCGGCATCATTAATAGTACTGCTGCATCTGCGAGTGTCTGCGCCTGATCACTTCCGGTATGGGCTCTTCCCGGTCATCTGAGGCTTTCAGTCAGATAACCGGTCTGGAGTGTAGAGCGGTCATCGAAAGGAGACGAGACGCTCTTTTTGGGCGTGAAGGACCGCTTCTGTCGAGAACAGACACTCACGAAAATCATGGCGATGACCGAGGTGCGGGACTTTGCTGTCGTTGACGCCGACCACCGCAACGAAAGCAATCGGCCCAAGGCTGACGCACAATGAAGAGTTTGCGAAGGGCCGCTTTGAGCCCTTGGATACTATTCGAGAACCACAGCGGAACGTAGTGCTCGGGCAACTTCTGAAGTCTTGGAAAATCATGTAGTCTGACATTCAGGATGAATGAGACTGCCAGAAACAAACTGTTAGCGGCCAGGGAAGCCTACGCGCGAGGGGACTGGGCTGACGCGACCGACCTCTTTCTTAGCGCGGGTGCCAAGAGCGATCTTGAGATCGAAGACGTCGAAGCGCTGGTCTGGGCCGCAGCGGTCGCAGCGCGAGATCGGGTCATGCTGGAAGCGCTAGAGCACGTCTACAATCATCACGCCGCCGCCGACGATCCTGAGCAATGCGCCCGCGCGGCTTTCTGGTGCGGTCTGCGCTACATGATGATCGGTGACGTGTCACTCGGGTCCGGATGGCTGCAGCGCGCCGCGAAGTGCGCAGACCAGACTGCGCCGGATTGTGTGCAGCGCGGCTATCTGATCTTGCCGCAAGTCTTCATGCTCCGCGGCAAGGGAGACTACGACGCGGCCGCCGAGGCCGCGGATAAGGCGATGGCCTTTGGCGAACGATGCGGCGACCCCGACCTGATTGCGCTGGCGGGCGCCCTCAAGGGTGGCCTGCTCTTTCGGATAGGCCGGATCGAAGAAGGCTATGTGCCCTTCGACGAGGCGATGTTGCTCGCGGCCGGGGAGCAACTGTCGCCGGTGGTGACCGGCGTCGTCTACTGTGAGATCGTGGCATCGTGCTGCCGGGTGCAGGAGATGGTCCGGGCGCGCGAATGGACCGCGGTCCTGAACGACTGGTGCAAACGCAATCCCCAGGCCAAGGCCTTCACTGGCGTCTGCCAGGTCCACCGGGCGGAAGTCCTTCAGGTCGAGGGAAACTGGACCGAGGCCTTTGCAGAGGCCGCGCGCGCCGGACAGGGACTTAAGGGGACGACCGAGCAGACGGCCATGGCCAACGCGGCCTACAGGCGTGCCGAAATCTTCCGGCTGCGCGGGGACTTCGAACGAGCGGAGGAGGAGTACCGGCTTGCGGGCGAAATCGCGATCGACCCACAGCCTGGTCTGGCGCTTCTGCGGCTTGCGCGGGGACGAAAGGACGATGCAGCGGGGATGATCCGCCGCGCGCTGGACACCGCGCCCGACATGCCGCGCAAGACCGCCCTTCTTCCCGCGGGGATCGAGATTTGCATTGCGTGCGACGATCTCGATGCCGCCGGCGCTCTTTGCGACGAACTGGCACGAATTTCCGGAACCTACGGCACGGAGGTCCTTGCCCGCGTGACCGATCAGGCGAGGGGGGGGCTGGCGCTGGCGCGGGGCGATTGGGCCGAAGCCATCGAAGCTCAGAGTCGGGCGCGGCAGTACTGGTCGGCGTTCGGAGCCCCCTATCTGGAAGCGCGCCTTCGCGTCGGGATCGCACGCGGATGTGCGGAACTGGGCGACGCCGAGAGCGCCGGAATAGAGCTGGACCGAGCCGAAGAGCTGTTCAAAGACCTCGGCGCCGAACCTGACTTGTCGTGGCTTCGCGCGGTCAGGTCGAGACAAAGGGCCTCCGGTCCCGGAGTACTGACGGCGCGCGAACGGGAAGTGCTGACCCTTCTGTCCGAGGGCGATACGAATCGCGAGATCGCAAGGCGGCTCGACCTCAGTCCGAAAACGGTCAACCGCCATGTGGAGAACATCTTCGACAAGCTGGGCGTCTCCTCGCGGGCCGCGGCGGTGGCCACCGCCTTGAAATCGGGTTCGATCTGAACTGATCCGCCATGGGGTGAACGCCCCATGCGCGTCCTGCCGGCTGATGGGGTATCCGTACGATGAACAGGTCCGGCCGCCTGCCTAAGCTGGTTTCCAGAAGCATCCCGCGACTGGAGAGATGACATGGACATCACCAAAGAATCAAGCGAACCGACACCTGCCAGTCACCACCCGGCGGATCTGGTAGAAACAGGTAACCTTCTCAGACACCGGACCGACGCCTTCTCGGAGGATGCCGCACGCGGCAGGACTGCCCCGCGCCCCGAACGGCACGCGGTCGTCGTAATCGGCGGCGGACAAGCAGGGCTTTCGGTGGGCTACCACCTGCAACGGCGGGGGATCGACTTCGTGATCCTCGAGGGCGCGAAACGGATTGGCGATGTTTGGCGCAATCGCTGGGATTCCCTTCAGCTCTTTACGCCGGCAAAGTTCGATGGCCTGGACGGCTACCCCTTTCCTGCGCAGCGGGACGTGTTCCCGACCAAAGACCAGATGGGGGACTACCTTGAAACCTACGCGGCACACTTCAACCTTCCAATGCGCCTCGACGCGCGGGTCGAACGCCTGAGTTGGGAAGACGGCTTATACAGGGTGGAGACCACCGATGCCGTCTACGAGGCAAAACAGGTTGTCGTCGCCGCCGCGAGCTACCAGAAGCCGCGCATTCCCGGGTTCGCCAAGGACCTCGACGAGACGGTCTTCCAGATGCACAGCCGGGAGTACCGCAATCCCGCCCAGGTGCCCGACGGTCCTGTTTTGCTGGTCGGAGCCGGAAACTCGGGGGCCGAAATCGCCATGGACCTCGTCGGTACGCACGACGTGATCCTCGCGGGACGCCCGGTCGGGCATGTGCCATTCGACATTTCCGGGTTCATGGGCCGCAAGCTCCTTGTCCGGCTCGTCGTTCGTGGCATGTTCCATCATGTTCTGACGATGCGGACTCCTATGGGGCGGAAATTCAGAAGGAAGATGCACGGCCACGGGATGCCACTGATCCGTACGCGGCCCGGTCAGTTGGAGGCCGCTGGGGTTAGACGGGTTGGCAAGATCACCGGGGTCCGGAACGGCAAGGCGATCTCGGAGGAAGGTACCGACGTCGCGTTCCGGAGCGTCATCTGGTGCACGGGCTATCACTCCGGGTTCGACTGGATCGACCTTCCGGTTCTCGATGGCGAGGGTCTTCCCCGGCATCGCTTCGGTAAGTCGACGGATATCGACGGCCTCTACTTTGCGGGGCTGCACTTTCAGTACGCCGTCTCCTCCACGATGGTCGCTGGCGTCGGCCGGGACGCGCGCCGTGTAGCGAACTGGATATGACTCGCCGTTAGCTGGATGTTTTGTTGAGATGCGCCAAAATCAGAGCTTTCCGGACACTAAACTGATGTCAGGAGCATAGTCTTGGCTGGGTTAAGCCGCATACGCAAAGCGGACCTTGGTGCGGTCTGCAGCGAACGACCGGTTCCCGACCTTTTCGTCAAATGCTGCGCTGCTCATCAACGTCTCAGAAGGGCTCGTAGCAGTCATCTGACTTTTTTTGCCGGATGACTGACTAATCTCTATGAACGGTCATTTGAACGAGTCTTGTTCAGATGCTGCTTGACATCCGAAGCATGAAATCCTTCAATCGTTTCAGTGGCACAACCACTATCAAGGTCTGCATTCAGACCGGGCAAATCATAAGAATTGACGGAGTATTTGCGCGAGCTTTGTCCCGCGTGCAGGTCAGGTGTTCATCCTCGGCAAAGAATTCTCCATGCCGAAGACCTCGCGAACGCCTCTACCCTGTTCTGCAAATCCGTCCACGCCTGGATATGACACATGACCCAGAGACCATTCACGCCGGACTCGCTAGGAACACGTTGGGGCGTTAGCGCGGAGTCCATTCGCGCGCTCTGCCGGGAAGGCAGGTTACCCCATTTCCGCATCGGAAAGCTCTACAGAATTCCCGCACGCGCAGTCGAGGACTACGAACAGACATGGCAACAGACATCAGCATCGGAAGATACCGAGGAGGCTTCTGTGTCTACTGGCGCGAGCCCGGAATTGGAAACCGTCGGCGCTATCAGCTTAAGGCACGCACCAGAGCGGAAGCAGAAGCAGAGGCGATAGATGTCTTCCGGCGGAAGAGCCACCGGGAAGGTCCGCATACCATCGCTGACATCTGGGAGCTTTACCGAGCCGATCTCGGTGACAAGCCGACGGCCAAAACCATGGCCTATACCGGCAAAGCCATCCTTCCTCACTTTGGTCACTTCCGGTCGGACCACATCACCCGCGAGCTTTGCCGAAGCTACAACGAAAAGCGTCAGGGCGAGGGAAAGTCCCAAGGCACGGTCCATACCGAACTCGGTCATTTACGCTCGGCACTCGTCTTTGCCCAGAAGACCGGGATGATCGATCGCGCGCCACACATCTGGCGGCCTGAGAAGCCCCAGACGGACAAGCGGATTCTCATCCACGAGGAAGCAGCTGCCCTCGTCGAGGGCGCGCACGACCCACATATCCGGTTGGCCCTCGTTCTCCTTCTCGGCACGGCAGCACGTGTTGGCGCCGTTCTGGATCTCACCTGGGACCGGGTCGACTTCGAGAGGGGTATCATCAACCTCCGCCTCGACGACAGTCGAACCAGGAAGGGGCGCGCGATTGTGCCGATGAATTCGATGACTCGCGCGGCACTGGCTGAGGCCGAACCTGCCGCGCTGACCGACCATGTCATCGAGTATGCCGGCCGTCCGGTCAGATCGATCCGCAAGGGCTTCATCAACGCGGTCCAGCGATCTGGCATCGGCCATGTCCGCATCCACGACCTGCGCCATACCGCAGCGGTCACGATGCTCGGAGCCGGCGTTCCCATGGAACTCGTCAGCCAGATCCTTGGACATTCCAACATATCGGTGACGTACTCGATTTATGGGCGGTATCAGCCATCCCACATGATTGCAGGAATCGAGCATTTGAACTTCGCCACGGCACGCTCAAACCGCCCTTAGGTTCAATGAACCTGGGGGCACTTCGCAGAATCGAGCTAAGCCTTTGATTTGATGGTGGGTGATGAGGGATTTGAACCCCCGACATCTTCGATGTGAACGAAGCGCTCTACCACTGAGCTAATCACCCGATGCGCGGCGTCTTAGCCCTTGTTTTAAGTGCGTGCAAGACTTCCAAATCTCCGAAATCGGCCCGATAGAGGCCTGCGCAAAGCAAGTCGCGGCAAAAGTGTAACATTCCTGCGTCCATTTTCGGCATCATTAAACGTCAAGACCCAACAGAATTGACCTTTTCAAGTGCGCGTGTATTTCCATAGTAAGGCAATGAACTGAAAGGACTGCCAAATGCGTAAGACTGTTTTTACTCTCGCCGCAATTGCCGGCCTGTCGGCCAGCGCTGCTTTCGCGGGTGGAATGTCGGAGCCGGTCATGGAGCCGGAAATCGTCGTTGAAGAGTCCACGGGCTCCTCGGGCGGCATCGTTGTTCCGCTGCTTCTCCTCGCCGCCATCGTTGCGATCGCTGCAGACTGAGCCTGGCAGATTGACATCTTGAAAATGAACGCGGTTCGTCTAGAGCCGCGTTTATTGTAGAGGTGTTTACCGGTGCAAACCGGAAACCTTCGACAAACAAAGGCGCGCCCTTTCGGACGCGCCTTTGTTTTTTGACCTGAGCATACCGCCCCTTTTCAGTGCGCCAGACGGCCCTCGCTCTCGGCACGCATACGTTCGGCGCGCTCGACGGCAGCGGCTTCCTCCGCCGCCTCGTCCCACTCGATGGCCTCAGGCTGCCGCACAAGCGCCAGCTTCAGCACTTCCGAGACGTGAACGACGGGGATGATCTCAAGCCCCTTCTTCACGTTGTCCGGGATCTCGATCAAGTCCTTGGCGTTCTCTTCGGGTATCAGCACCGTCTTGATTCCACCGCGAAGCGCCGCCAGCAGTTTCTCCTTGAGGCCGCCGATCGGCATCGCGTTGCCCCGCAGGGAAACCTCGCCGGTCATGGCGATATCCTTGCGCACGGGGATCTGCGTCAGCACCGAGACGATGGACGTCACCATCGCAAGACCGGCCGATGGCCCGTCCTTCGGCGTCGCCCCGTCCGGCACGTGAACGTGAATGTCCATAGTGTCGAACTTGGGCGGCTTCACTCCGATCTTCGGCGCGATGCTGCGCACGTAGGATGACGCGGCGTCGATCGACTCCTTCATCACGTCGCCCAGCTTGCCGGTTGTCTTCATCCGGCCCTTGCCCGGCAGACGCAACGCCTCGATCTGCAACAGATCGCCGCCCACGCTGGTCCAGGCCAGTCCGGTGACGACACCGATCTGGTCCTCCTTCTCGGCCAGCCCGTAGCGGAACTTCTTCACACCCAGAAAATCCTCAAGATTCTCGGGCGTCACGACGACCTTCTGATCCTCTTTCTTGACGATCTTGGTCACCGCTTTCCGCGTCAGCTTGGCGATCTCGCGCTCAAGGTTCCGCACCCCCGCTTCCCGGGTATAGGTGCGGATCATCTCGTTCAGCGCCTCGTCGGTAAGCTCGAACTCCTTCAGCTTCAGGCCGTGGTTCTTGACCTGCTTTTCGATCAGGTGCTGCTTTGCGATCTCGCGCTTTTCGTCCTCGGTGTAGCCGGCAAGCGAAATGATCTCCATCCGGTCCAACAGCGGGCTCGGCATGTTGTACGAGTTCGCCGTGGTCAGGAACATCACGTTCGACAGGTCGTATTCCACCTCGAGATAGTGATCCACGAAGGTCGAGTTCTGCTCGGGGTCCAGGACCTCCAGCATCGCCGACGCCGGGTCGCCCCGGAAATCCTGACCCATCTTGTCGATCTCATCGAGCAGGATCAGCGGGTTCGTCGTCTTGGCCTTTTTCAACGCCTGGATGATCTTGCCGGGCATCGACCCGATATAGGTCCGCCGGTGGCCCCGGATCTCGCTCTCGTCGCGCACGCCGCCAAGCGAGATGCGGATGAACTCGCGCCCCGTGGCCTTCGCGACCGACTTGCCAAGCGAGGTCTTGCCCACGCCCGGAGGCCCTACAAGGCACAGGATCGGCCCCTTCAGCTTCCGCGAACGCTGCTGCACCGCCAGGTACTCGACGATCCGCTCCTTGACCTTCTCAAGACCGTAGTGGTCGTCGTCCAGGATCTTCTGGGCCCGCGTCAGGTCTTTCTTCACGCGCGACTTGGTGCCCCACGGAATCGACAGCATCCAGTCCAGGTAGTTCCGCACGACGGTGGCCTCGGCCGACATCGGAGACATCGACTTCAGCTTCTTCAACTCGGCCTCGGCCTTCTCACGGGCCTCCTTCGAGAATTTCGTCGCGGCGATCTTCTCTTCCAGCTCGGCAATCTCGCCGGCGCCGTCCTCTCCGTCGCCCAGCTCCTTCTGAATGGCCTTCATCTGCTCATTCAGATAATACTCACGCTGGGTGCGCTCCATCTGGGACTTCACGCGCGTCTTGATCTTCTTCTCGACCTGCAGAACGCTCATCTCGCCCTGCATCAGGCCATAGACCGCTTCCAGCCGCTCGGCGATGACCAGCATCTCCAGAAGCTTCTGTTTCTGCGCCACGTCGACGCCAAGATGACCGGCAACAAGGTCGGCCAGCTTCGCAGGCTCGTGGGCATCGCTGACCTGGCTCAGCGCCTCTTCGGGAACGTTCTTCTTGATCTTCGAATAGCGTTCGAATTCCTCGGCCACCGACCGGATCAGCGCCTGCACCGAGGCCTCGTCGCCGGTCTCTTCGAACAGCGGCTCGGCCAGCGCCTCGAAATAGGCGTCGTTGTCGATGAATTCGGTGATCCTGACCCGGCTGCGGCCTTCGACCAGCACCTTCACGGTGCCGTCGGGCAGCTTCAGAAGCTGCAGCACGCTGGCCAACACGCCGACGCGGAAAATCCCGTCGGCTGTCGGTTCGTCCACGGCGGGATCGATCTGGCTCGACAGCAGGATCTGCTTGTCGTCCTTCATGACTTCTTCCAGCGCCTTCACGGATTTCTCGCGACCGACGAACAGCGGCACGATCATGTGCGGAAAGACGACGATGTCTCTCAGCGGAAGGACGGGGAATACGGTTGCGGTATGCTCGTTCATGGATTTCCTCAAGTCTGCAAGAGGGTCCGGTCCCGAACGCGGCAACCTTTGGCCCTCTCCTGATGCTGGCCTCTATATGTGGTGCGTGACCCCATGGGTTCAACCACCCGGGCCGGTTTTGATTAACTGTGCCCGCGTCCGCCGCCGGGGGCAAGGGAACAGTCCAATCTGGCCCGGATTCGACGCCAAAATGCCCGACCGGCAAGGGCATCGCGACACGGGCGGAAACGGATACTCCATTCGAATCGAACTGTTTCCGTTAGGCAAAAAATTAAGAATCACGCCCCATTTTCGCCAAATATGCACTCTAGCGAGGGGGTCGGGGGCGCGGAATGGATGGGATCCGCGCATGGCACTTGGTATCGGAAGCAGAATTTACCGCGAACGCCGTCGGCTCCTGTTCGTCACGACGATGGCATTCCTTGCGGGCTTCATCTTCTATTCCCGCGCTCATGCGGAAATCTGGGGCCTGCCCGTCCCGGTCGTGACCGGCGCCATCTACGCCGGCGTGGTGGGCCCGACGGCACTATTCTTCTGCCTGGTCATGCCCTCGATCCGTTTCATGATCGAGGCGGTCGCAGTCTCGCGGCTCCTGTTCTCCGTCTTCGTCTTCAGCGTACCCGACATCGGCTACCGGATTCTCGCCTCGCCCCTCCTGACCGCAGCCGTGGTCGTCCTGGGCGGTATCGCCGTCAGCCGTCTGATCCACGGCCATATCCAGAAAACCCGCACCAATGGCTGGCGCGACAGGCTGCGCCCTGCCCGCATTCTCACGCGCGCACCCGCCCAGATCCGCGCCCGCGCCTGGCAGCGCCGCTTCGTCGGCTGGATCGACGATGCCCAGCCCCTACCCGCCTGAGCCGGCGCCGAAAAGGACGACCGCGGTGACATACGCAAACCTCCTGTCCTTCGCCAGAAAGCCCGCCGCACCACCGTCCGTGACCCGGCCCGGAGGACTTGTCGACGACAAGAGCCGATGTGTGGCAAGCCTGCTCACAAACCTCCTGGACCGCGCAGCACGAACCGGCGCCTTTCGCGGCGCGATCCCCGCTCACCCGGACTTCGTCATCGCCCCCGTCATACCGGGCAGCGACGAGGGCAGCCGCGCCGACCTCGACGTGGCCGCCATCGCCACCGCGACTTCGGCCGCGATCACCGTCGCCGACATGGATGCCGCGCGCCTCGGCTTCCTCACCGTCTCGCCGCTCCATAAAAAGGCCAACGGATACGATCCCGACTGGCAGTTCGACGACCCCGAGGCCGCGATGACCGCGCGTTGCAGGATCGACGGTATTTCCTTGGAAATCGCCTGCTTCAACGATCCGGGCGGTGCGGCGACGATCACGCTGGAGCTTGTGCCCTGACGTCCTGACATTGGCTCCGCTGGCTGCGTGCAAGACGGCTGGCCCTTCGCAC
Organism: Silicimonas sp.; assembly: GCA_040220415.1. GTDB lineage: Bacteria > Pseudomonadota > Alphaproteobacteria > Rhodobacterales > Rhodobacteraceae > JAVJUV01. Next base: position 24,361 of record JAVJUV010000114.1, on the reverse strand, counting down.
ATGCACTACATTCCGCGCAGCGGTTTCACTGCCGCGCATTCAGGTTCACCAACCAATGCCGATACCGCAGGTTTCGGGTCGGACAATCGCGGAAGGCGTGGCAAGAGATGCGGCGCCGCCTATCGGAAACCGCAATGTTCGAACTGACGCTTGCTCTCGTTGTCTTTCTTTTTCCGCTCGCCTTCAGCCCGGGTCCGGGCAACATGTTCTTCGCCGCCATTGGCGCCAGGTTCGGCACTTCCGCATCCGTTCCGGCGACGACCGGCTATCATTTCGGCACCCTCTTCGTCACGGCGATGATCGGTCTGGGGTTCACCAGCTTCGCCAATGCGGCTCCCGTGGTATTCGACATCATTCGCTATGCGGGTTCGGCCTATGTCTTCTGGCTTGCCTGGCATTTCCTGAGGTCCGGGACAGTGGAAACCGAAACCGCGCCGAGACAGGCAAGCTTCATCGACGGCCTGATGCTGCTCATCCTCAATCCCAAGGCCCATGTCATCATCGCGCTGATGTTCACGCAGTTCCTCGCCACCGGCGAGCGGGACGATGCCGGCACCGTGCTCTGGATCACGGCCGTCTTCACGCTCAACAACCTCGTTGCCTTCACCGCGTGGACCGTGATGGGCGACGTGTTTCTGCGCCAATTCCGCACACCGACACGGGCGCGGACGCTCAACCGGGCGTTCGGTGGCCTGTTGGCATCCGTGGCCCTCTGGATGCTCTTGAGGTGAGACGCGGCATCGCCTTCCGCGATCCCGACGACGCCCTGCATGGTCCAAAGCCCGCCAAACGCCGGTCTTCGGCTCAAATCTCCGGAATATCCCCCCCGGCGCGCCCTTCATGGAAAGCCGCTTCCCAGGCCGCGAACCGCCCGCCGCAGATCGCCTCGCGCATTCCCGCCATAAGGTCCTGATAATACTGCAGGTTGTGCCATGTCAGCAGCATCCCGGAAATCATCTCTCCGGCTCGGAACACATGGTGCAGATAGGCCCGCGAATACCCCCGGCAGGCAGGACAGGAACACGCCTCGTCCAGTGGCCTCGGATCGTCCGCATGGCGCGCGTTCTTGATATTGACCACACCGCGCCGCGTGAACGCCTGCCCGGTCCTCCCGGACCGCGACGGCAGCACGCAATCCATCATGTCTATGCCGCGTTTCACGGCCCCGACGATGTCGTCGGGCTTGCCGACCCCCATCAGGTAACGCGGGCGGTCCTCGGGCAGAAAGCCGCAGGCATAGTCCAGCACGCCGAACATCGCCTCCTGCCCCTCGCCCACGGCCAGTCCGCCGACCGCGTAGCCGTCGAAGCCGATTTCCCTCAGCGCCACGGCCGATTCCTCGCGCAACTCCCGTGTCACGCCGCCCTGCATGATGCCGAACAGCGCGTGACCGGGACGGTCCCCGAAGGCCTCTTTGGACCGCGCCGCCCAACGCATCGACAGCCGCATGCTCTCGGCCACCGCCTTTTCCTCGGCCGGCAAGGCGGGACATTCGTCGAAACACATCACGATGTCCGACCCCAGCAGCCCCTGGATCTCCATCGACCGCTCCGGCGTAAGCATGTGCTTGGACCCGTCGATATGGGACGAGAACCGCACACCTTCCTCGGTCAGCTTTCTCAATCCGGCCAGCGACATCACCTGAAACCCGCCCGAATCCGTCAGGATCGGCTTTTCCCAGTTCATGAACCGGTGCAGTCCACCCAGCCGCGCTACCCGCTCGGCGCCTGGCCGCAGCATCAGGTGATAGGTGTTGCCCAGCAAAATGTCCGCCCCGGTCGCGGCCACGCTCTCCGGCAGCATCGCCTTGACCGTCCCCGCCGTGCCCACCGGCATGAAAGCCGGCGTGCGCACCAACCCCCTTGGCGTGCGGATCACGCCCGTCCGCGCGGCACCGTCCGTCGTGCCCAACTCGAATGAAAACCGCTCCGTCATGGTTCGGCTCATACGATGTTGCGTCAAAAGGCACAAACCCTCGCTCGCTTCTTCTTTTCCGAAATACTCGCGGGGGGTCCGGGGGGACGCCGTCCCCCCGGAGGCTCGTCGCGGTCGCGCCGCGAAACCATGCTTTACGCGCCCCGCTCCAATCCTTATATAATCAGTCAACAAATACGGAATTGCCGATGACCGCCGAACCGACAGACACGCTCGAAGGGACTCCGCTGATCAAGCCGTCCTCCACCGACCATCCGCTCTACGATCAGGTCGTCGAGGCCTGCCGCTCGGTCTATGACCCGGAAATCCCGGTGAATATCTATGACCTCGGCCTCGTCTACACGGTCGATATCACCGCGGACGGCGCCGTCACGATCACCATGACGCTCACCGCCCCGGGCTGTCCCGTCGCCGGCGAAATGCCGGGCTGGGTCGCCGAAGCGATCGAGCCACTGCCGGGCGTCAAGCAGGTCGACGTCGAACTGACCTGGGATCCCCCCTGGGGCATGGACATGATGTCCGACGAGGCGCGGCTGGAACTGGGCTTCATGTAGAAAGCCCGTCCCTTTTACTGGGTCAGCCGAAGCTTGGTCAGTTGCAGCGCAATGGCGTCGAAGGCGCTGGCGATGTCCAGACCGTCCACATCGAAATACCGCCCCGGATCGCCCGCGCAGTCGCGCAGAAGCGTCTCGCTCGACGACGGCGCCTGAAAGGCGATCGAGTAGATCTCGACGCCGACGGACCGCGCCTCGCCGCAGATCGTGCGTACACGCGTGTCGGCCGCTCCATAGCTTCCGGTATCGATGCTGGCCCGGTCATGCGCGTTGTAGGCGACCGGGTCCGGCGTGAAAAAGTAATTCGGCACGTCCTGGGGACGGAACCGCTCGTACAGCTGGTGATAATCCCACTGAACCGCATCCGCCGGGATCGCCGAGGCGGCAAGATAGCTGTCGTCGCCCGACCAGTTCGGCGAACCGGGCACATACCAGCGCTGGCTCGTGGGGTTGCCCGGCATCTCGACAAGGTAGCCATCGTACTCGTTGCCGTTGGCCAGCGTGTCCGAATACCAGACCCGGCTTGGTCCTGACTTGAAGGCGTCGTCCAGGTCCAGATGGGCGGTATTCATGCCATCGGTCATCAGGACGATGATCTTCTTGACGTCCGGTTCCGTGAAGGCCGCGGGATGACCCGCCATCTCGGGCGCAAGCAGGCTGTTGTCGACCATGTCCTGAACGATGGGCGCAAACCCGTCCTCCAGTATGCCGACCGCCCAGTTCATGCCGTAGTCGATCGAGGTCCAGCCGTCGCCGCGCAGCGTGTCGATGAAGGTGTGCAGGTTCGATTCGCTGTTCTGGTAAAGATAAAGCGGCGCAAATGTCCCCGAACACCACGAGGCCCAGGCCGGATACTGGTTGAAGGCTCGCAGCCCCTGGCCCGACAGCCCCGAGAACATCGCACTGCCCTCGACCGCGCCATCGGCAAGTGCCGTGGTCCGGAAATCCGCGTCCCGGAACCGCGCACAGCGCGAGGCGGGGTTGTGTGTGTTGTAGGCCGTGATCGCGCCGGGATGCGGCGTGGCGGCGGCCGGCACGGCGATCAGCTGGTTTTCCCAGTTGATGCGCGAACGGACATCGTCGCCAAGATGAACCTGGTGGTTGTAGGGCACGACCGAAATGGCGACCTGGTCCGCGCCAAGCCGCGTGATGATCTCGGTGACGAAACTCTTCGCTGCCGGACGCAGCGCCTCGATCTTGCCGCGGCTGGCCATTGAGCCGGACACGTCCAGCACAAGGGCGATCTCCAGCATCTGCAACTGTTCCTCGGCAGCCCCGCCGGCGCCTCCCTCCAGCGTATCGATCCCCATCATTCCCATGAAGATCGTATCCATCCGGAAATCGGCTGTTGCGCTGATCGACCGGCTGGACGCCCCGGTGATGCTGGGATTGACGGAAATCATCGAGGTGTCGATGCCGGCCTTGGCCACGTAATCCATGACCATGGCCTCCATTTCGGCCTCGGTCGTCGCCCCGTTGTTCAGGCTGCCAGCCGCCAGGACGGCCGTATCAAGCGTGTTCTGGATCGCGACCCGTTCGTGTTCGTGGCGAACCATGTCCACGGCCATGCCCGAGATCATCAGGATCAGGATGAATATGAAAAGACTGAAGATCGTCAGCGAGCCGTCTTCCCGGCGCGCAAACGGGGCGCGCCCCCCCGTCGAACAAGCTCTGACAGACATCCGGAACAACTCGCCACCCAACATGACACACCAACCTGCTACAAATTAATAAACGCCACAGACGTACCACATTTCGCCACATTTCCGCCCGAATTCGCCAAGATTCACCGGCTACGGCCCGTCTTGACCGCCAATCCGCAGATACCGGCTTTATTGATGCCGCCAGGTGAACAAAACCCTCGGGATTGTGGCGTCCCTGCGGCCACAATCTCGTCAGAAACCGATTCGGCGTACCACGCCGATCCGGCGCGCCCGATCACGCTGCCCGCGCACACGAGCATCGAAACCGAACCGCCTCGCGACAACCATCAGCCGCTGAAGGAACCGGCGTCGCCGTCATATCCGCGCTTCCGAGCGATCACAGATTGCGTTCGGCCTCTTGAGGCACCGGGCCTGAGGGCCTATCTTTCCCGCAAAGGAGTTCTCATGTTCGGCATTCCCGGCAAACAGGCGGTCTCGATGACCCCGGCAGCGATCCGCCAGATCGCCAAACTGATGGCGCGCGATGGCCACCAGGGTCTGCGCATCGGCATCAAGAAGGGTGGCTGCGCGGGCATGGAATACACCATGGACTACGCCGACCAGATCGACCCCGCCGACGAGGTGGTCGAACAGGAAGGTGCCCGCGTGATGATCGCGCCGATGGCGCAGATGTTCCTTTTCGGCACCGAGATCGACTACGAGACCTCGCTGCTCGAATCCGGCTTCAAGTTCCGCAACCCCAACGTTGCAGACGCCTGCGGCTGCGGCGAATCGATCAAGTTCAAGGATGTCGACGCGCTTTCCGCCGAACGCGAGAATTCGCAGGGCTGACCGACACGTGGACCGGGCCGCCCGGCCCTGATAACCAAGGGGCCATGACAGCGCCCCTTTTGACACTGGACGACATCCGCGCCGCACAATCCCGGATCAGCGGCATCGCCGACGCCACCCCCTTCGTCCCCTCGCCCTTCATGACCGCCGCCTCGGGACGCCCGTTTCTTCTGAAACTCGAGAACATGCAGCCGATCGGCGCCTTCAAGCTCCGCGGCGCGCTGAACGCCATCGCACAGCTGCCCGATGGCGCCACTGGCGTCACCTGCTGCTCGACCGGCAACCACGGCCGCGGCGTGGCCTTCGCCGCGCGCGAGCGCGGGATACGCGCGGTCGTCTGCATGTCGGAACTGGTGCCTCAGGCCAAGATAGACGGCATCCGCGCGCTCGGCGCCGAAGTCCGCATCATCGGCCGCAGCCAGGATGACGCCGAGGCCGAGGCCGCCCGCCTGGTCAAGACCGAAGGGCTCGTGAACATCTCGCCCTTCGACGATCCCGGCGTCATAGCCGGTCAGGGCACCATCGGTCTGGAAATGATACAGGCCCGCCCGGACCTCTCAACCATCCTCGTGCCGCTTTCGGGCGGCGGACTGGCCGCCGGCGTCGCGCTCGCCGCCAAGTCGCTAAAACCCGGCATTCGCGTCGTCGGCATCTCGATGGACCGGGGCGCCGCCATGCACGCCTCGCTCGCCGCCGGGCACCCGGTCGAGGTCACCGAAGTCCCCAGCCTCGCCGACAGCCTCGGCGGCGGCATCGGCCAGGGCAACCGCCTGTCCTTTCCGCTCTGCCGCGAGTTGCTCGACAAGACCGTTCTGGTCACCGAAGAAGAGATCTACCACGCCCTCCAGGTGCTCTACTGGGAAGACCGCATCGTCGCCGAGGGCGCCTGCGTCGTCGGCATGGCCGCCGTGCTCTCCGGCAAGATCAGCCTGACGCAAGGCCCCGTCGCCACCATCATCACCGGTCGCAACCCCGACATGGCGCTTTTCACCAAGGTCGTCACAGGGCAGGACATCACCCTCGGCGAACTCACGATCAAGGGCAGGCCCTATGTCGCATGACATCCGCGTCGTCACCGAGACCGACCTCCGCGCCGCCCTGACGCTCGACAGCGCCCTGGTCGACGTGATCGAAACCTGTTTCGCCACGCTTGCAAGCGGCGGCGTGGTCATGCCGCCGATCATGTCGATGGACCTGGCCGACCGCCACGGCGAGGTGGACGTCAAAACTGCCTACCTGCCCGGCTTCGACAGCTTCGCCATCAAGGCTTCCACGGGATTCTACGGCAACGCCGACCTCGGCCTGCCCAGCCTCGGCGGCCTGATGGTGCTGTTCTCGGCCAAGACCGGCGCCGTCGAAGCCGTCTATCTCGACAACGGCTATCTGACGGACCTGCGCACCGCCGCCGCCGGCGCCGTCGCTGCCCGCCACCTCGCCCCCGTGCGGGTCGAGACCGCTGGCGTCATGGGCACCGGCCTTCAGGCGCGCCTCCAGATGCAGGCCGCCGCTCTCGAGCGCGATTTCGGCCGCATACTCGTCTGGGGCCGCGACAGCGCCAAGGCTGAAACCTGTGCCCGTGACCTCGCCGACACCCTCGGCATCCCGGCCGAGGCCACCGACGACCCCGCCCGCCTCGTCGCCGAAAGCCAGCTTGTCGTCACCACCACGCCCGCCCGCGACCCGATCCTGAAGGCCGAATGGCTTCACCCCGGCCTGCACATCACCGCGGTGGGCTCGGACGCGCCGGGAAAGAACGAGATCGACCCGGCAGCACTCGCCGCGGCCGACCTCTACGTCGCAGACCGAGCCAGCCAGTGCGAGACGCTGGGCGAACTTCGCGCCGCCCTGCAAACCGGCCACTGGACCCACGGGACACCCCCGGATCTGGGCGCGGTTATCGCGGGCACCGCAGCCGGACGCCAGACCGACACCCAGATCACCATCGCCGACCTCACCGGCACCGGCGCCCAGGATACCGCCATCGCGACCTACGTGAACGCCCGCCTGTCCGGCGCCGGAACCCTGATCCACACCTGAGCCGCGCTTGACCTCGGGGCCTGCCGCTGCAAAACACCGTGGCAGCCATGACAAGGAGCTTCGGGCCATGCCACGCAAACTCGCCGCCGGAAACTGGAAGATGAACGGGCTGGCCGCCAGCCTGACCGAGATCGACGCGCTTAAAGCCGCCTTCCCCTCACCGGGCTGCGATGTGCTGATCTGCCCGCCCGCCACGCTTCTGTCCCGCCTGTCGGATCGCGCGCAGGGCAGCGCCATCACCACCGGCGGCCAGGATTGCCACCAGAACGTCTCTGGCGCGCACACCGGCGACATCTCGGCGGACATGATCGCCGACGCGGGCGGCACCTACGTCATCCTGGGTCATTCCGAGCGCCGCGCCGACCACGGCGAGTCGGACGCCCTTGTGAACGCCAAGACCCAGGCCGCCTGGAACGCGGGCCTCGTGGTCATCGTCTGCGTCGGCGAAACGCTCGACGAACGCGAGGCGGGACGCACCATCGATGTCGTCGGCGGGCAGCTTGCGGGCTCGGTCCCCGAGGGCGCGACCGCGGCCAATACCGTCATCGCCTACGAACCCGTCTGGGCGATCGGCACCGGCAAGGTGCCGACGCTGGAGGAAATCGGCGCCGTCCACGACGATATCCGTGCTCGCCTGACCGCCCGCTTCGGCGAGGACGCGACCGGGATACGCATCCTCTACGGCGGCTCGGTGAAGCCCTCGAATGCCACCGAGATCTTCGGCGTCGCGAACGTAGACGGCGCGCTGGTCGGCGGCGCGTCGCTGAAAGCGTTGGATTTCGGCGGCATCATCTCCGCGCTTGAGACCGCCTAGTTCTCGGTCTCTTCCCAGACCAGCCGGTCGCGGATGCCCTTGGCGACAAGCTCGGGATGCGTGACCGGCACCATATGCCCCGCATCCGGAACCGTCAGCCACTCGGCGTCCTTCATCCGGTCGCCCAGCTCGCTGATGATATCCGCGATCACCGGATGCGACTCGCCGCCATCGACAAAGGTGACGGGGATCTCCAGTGCCTCGATGCGGCCCGGCTGCAGGATGCCGCTGCGATCATCCTTCAGTAGCGAATTGCCTGCCGGGATCGTCTCGATCCGATCCATGATGTAAGCCTTCTGGTCCGCCGAAAGATCGCTCCAGGCGGTGCCACCGCCCCATAGGGCAAAGAATTCCTTGGCCGCGGTGGCGAACTGCGCCGCCTTCATCTTCTTCTCGAACGGCTCGAGGTCGCGCATCGCCTTGTCGTAACCCCAACGACCCTTGGCGGCGGCGAAGAGCACCGGCTCGATCAGAACCAGCGACGAAACGCGGTAAGGCCGCTCGACAGCCAGCCTCAGCGCCAGCGCCGCACCATAGGAATGCCCGATCAAAGGCACGGCATCGCTCGGCATTTCCGAAAGCGCGATCTCCAGCGCCTGCTCGGTATAGTCGCGCGACCGGTCCCAGTCCTCGGCCAGACCGTGGCCCGGCAGTTCGATGTTGTGAACCGTCAAGCCGCTTCCCAGCGCGTTGATCAGGCCGCGCCAGTTCCCTGCTTTTCCAAGACCGCAGTGAATGAAGGCGATCGATTTCTTGGGAGCCATGCTCAGAGATCTCCTCGAAGGTGCATATCCAGCTGATCCAGCCGGTCCTGCCCCCAGAACTTCGCCCCGTCGTCGGTGATGAAGAACGGCGCGCCGAAAACACCGGCGGAAACCGCGTCTTCAAGGTTCTGCTCATAGACCATCGCGCCCTGAAGCAGGCCGCTGTCGGCCAGTCCCGGATCGAACCCGGCGGCCTCCAGACAGGACTTGATCACCGCATCGTCGGCCACGTCCTTCTCCTCGGCCCAGCAGGCCCGCGTGATGGCGGCCACCAGCGCGCCCATGTCGCCGCCCCCGGCCTTCCCGGCGGCGATCACCGCATAGGACGAAGGTGCCGGGTTCGTCGGGAAATGCGCCGGCTTCGGATTGACCGGCATCCCCAGCAGTTTCGCCGACCGCTCGATCTCGATCAGGCGGTATTCCTGCCGCGACGGATGCCTCTGCCCGGGCGGCACACCGCCGGTCCGGGCGAACAGCGCCATGATGTCCAGCGGCTTGTAGGCGATCGTCGCGCCGTGTTTTTGAGCAATCTCGGCCGGACGCGTGCCCGCCAGGTAGCAATTCGGCGATATCGTAGCGAGATAATAGTCGATATGGGGCATTTGGCCTCGCCGCTCAGAACGGATGTTTGCCTGACCCTATGCGCGTGCTAAGCGGTGTCAACGTTACGATTCTGTGACACTGCGCAGAATGAAGACAGGACGCCGCTGCCCATGCCCAACATTCAGGAACCGAAGATCATCTCCGGTAACGCCAACCGGTCGCTCGCCAAGGCCGTGACTCGAAGGCTTTCGATGCACCGGGGCATGAATGTCGGGCTGGTCGACGCCAGAGTCGAACGCTTCAACGACGGCGAGATTTTCGTCGAGGTGTTCGAGAATGTCCGCGGCGAGGACATGTTCATCCTGCAGTCCACATCGAACCCGGCGAACGACAACCTGATGGAGCTTCTGATCATGTCGGATGCGCTCCGCCGTTCCTCGGCCAGCCGCATCACCGCGGTGATCCCCTACTTCGGCTACGCCCGGCAGGATCGCCGCACAAAGGCGCGCACACCGATCACGGCCAAGCTGGTCGCGAACATGATGGTCAGCGCAGGGATCGAGCGGGTTCTGACGATGGACCTTCACGCGGCCCAGATCCAGGGCTTCTTCGATATCCCCGTCGACAACCTTTACGCCTCGCCGGTCTTCGCCCTCGACATCAAGCACCAGTTCCGCAGCAAGCTGGACCAGGTCACGGTCGTCTCGCCGGACGTGGGCGGCGTGGCCCGCGCCCGCGAACTGGCCAAGCGCATCAACGCGCCCCTGTCCATCGTCGACAAACGCCGCGAGAAACCCGGCGAGATCGCCGAAATGACCGTCATCGGCAACGTCAAGGATCGTGTCTGCGTCATCGTCGACGATATCGTCGACACCGCCGGAACGCTCTGCAAGGCCGCCGAGGTGCTGATGGAAGCAGGGGCGAAAGAGGTCCACGCCTATATCTCGCACGGCGTCCTTTCGGGCCCCGCGATCGAGCGCGTCTCGCAGTCGGTCATGAAGAACCTCGTCATCACCGACACGATCGAACCCACCACGGCCACGCTGGCCACCAAGAACATCCGCGTCGTGCCGATGGCCCCGATCTTCGCGCAGGCCATCCTGAACATCTGGCACGGCACCTCGGTCTCGTCGCTCTTCGATCACGAGACGCTGGAGCCGATCTACGACGGCACCTATTCGATCGCATCGTAAGTCGGTCTAACGGCTGTTCAGATCATCCCCATCAGGATCGCCGCCATCAGCCCGACCGTTGCGATCAGCGCCAGCACATAGTCGCCGGGAACCGCATCCTCGGTCCCGTATAGAAATGCCCAAAACCTCTTCGGCATCCGAACAGCCCCCCAGCCATTGAATACTGGGCGGATCATATCCGTCCGCCCGGCGGGAGCCAGTCGCAAAACCGGAAACAATGCGTTCATCCATCGCGGCCAGCCCTTGATTTTCTGCAATTGCAAAGTAATATAATTTCACATACACATTGATGGACGTTCAAAAGTTGCTGAAGGAATCTCCGATGCTCGACAACCAGCCGCGCGGCACGATTGTCATCGAAGACCTCGAGATCGGCATGGTGCGAAGCCTGACGAAAGAGGTCACCGACCTCGATATCGAGCTCTTTGCCCAGGTTTCGACCGATCGCAACCCGGTGCATCTGGACGACGCCTACGCCATGGACACGATCTTCGGTGGCCGCATCGCCCACGGCATGCTGACCGCGGGCCTCGTCTCGGCGGTCATCGGCGAGCAGCTGCCGGGCCACGGCACCGTATACCTTGGCCAGAACCTCCGCTTCCTCGCCCCGGTCCGTCCCGGCGACGTGGTCACCGCCGAAGTCGAAGTGCTGGAAATCGATCATTCCAGACGCCGCGTGAAACTGGATACCCGCTGCCTCGTCGACGGCAAGCCGGTACTCAAGGGCGAGGCAACGGTGCTTGCACCTTCCGCCAAGTTCGACTGACCCTCTTGTGCCGCGGGTCCGGCCACGCTAACCGCACCCCATGCGCATCCACCGTGACACACGCTACCTGACCGACGCCGACAGGGGCGCCACCGCCGCCATCGGAAACTTCGACGGCGTCCATCTCGGGCATCAGGCGGTGCTGCGCATCGCGGCCCAGGCCGCCGACGCGCCGCTGGGTGTCGTCACCTTCGAGCCGCACCCCCGCGAATACTTCGCCCCCGATGCGCCCGCCTTCCGGCTGATGAACGCCGAGGCAAGGGCGCACCGCCTGGAAACCCTTGGCGTCCGGCACCTTTACGAACTGCCGTTCAACACCCGCCTCGCCGCCCTCACGCCCGAAGAGTTCGCCCGCGACATCATCGCCAGCCAGCTTGGCCTGGCGCATGTCACGGTCGGCGCGGACTTCTGCTTCGGCAAGGGCCGCAAGGGCACGGCACAGCATCTGAATGACTACGGGCATCGCTTCGGCTTCGGCGTGACCGTCGCCGAACTGGTGGGCGACGGATCGCCCGTCTCCTCGACCCGCATCCGCGAGGCGCTTTCCGAAGGCCGCCCCGAGGACGCCGCCGCGATGCTCGGCCACCTTCACCGGATCGAAGGCGCCGTGGTCCGCGGCGACCAGCGCGGCCGCGACCTGGGCTATCCCACCGCCAACATGTCCATCGACGGCCTGCACCCGCCGAAATTCGGCGTCTACGCCGTGCGCGTCCGCGTGCTGACCGGCGAACACGCAGGCGACTACGACGGCGTCGCCTCGATCGGCGTCCGTCCGATGTTCGGCGAGAACCGCCCGAACTGCGAATCCCACGTCTTCGACTTCAAGGGCGACCTTTACGGCACCCACCTCTCGGTCGCCCTTGTCGCCTACCTCCGCCCGGAAGAGGTATTCGACAGCCTCGACGCGCTGATCGCCCAGATGGACGCCGACAGCGCCCGCGCGCGCGAGATCCTCTCGGCCACCTGACCATTTTCTTGCCGTTTTCGGAGTCTAGGGCTGACCTGTTCGCTTTTTAGGCAGGTCAATTCCGATGACTCATTCCTCAGTCGCTCTTCTGGTCGACGGCGACAACATTTCCGCCGATCATGCCAAACACATCCTGAAAATCGCTCAAGATATCGGTACAGTCACAATCGCCAGAACTTATGGGAATGCGCAGAAAGGTCCGAAATGGCTAGCGCAACCTCAGTTCCATTTCGTGCATGCCGGCACCGGAAAAAACGCGAGCGACCTCCTCCTGACAATTGAGGCGATGGAATTCTACTCCGATCTCGGTCCGTCCGCCTTTGTCATTGCCAGTTCGGATGGAGATTTCACTCATCTGGCACGTAGGCTGCGAGAGAAGGGCCGTCACGTGGTCGGTGTAGGCGAGCGAAAGACGCCTCAGTCTTTCAGGGAGGCGTCTTCACATTTCGAGATGTTGTTCGACGAGACTACGATGTTCAATCGCATGATTCGAGAAGTCATTCGCGCCGGAAGCACCAAAGGCAACGGCATTGACCTTCAAGCTCTTTCGAATGGGATGAAAAGGCATGGAAAGACCATTAGCGCCAAAGGCCATCCGAATTGGCGTGATTACTTGAAATCACACCCAGACTTATTTGAACTGCACGATTGTGAGAGCATCACGCACGTGCGCTTCAAGCCTGAAGGTTTTGCAATTCTTGACGACACCTAACCCCCCTTCCCATCCCCGCCCCTTTCCTCCAAACCTGCCCCCATGACCGACCCGATCGACCGCACCGGGCTGCGCGACCACTATTGGGAACGCGTGCCCTTGAAGAACCTCACCAAGCGCGAGTGGGAGGCGCTTTGCGACGGTTGCGGCAAGTGCTGTCTGAACAAGCTCGAAGACCCCGACACCGCCGAGGTGGCCTTCACCCGCGTCGCCTGCCGACTTCTCGATGGCGAGACCTGCCGCTGCGCACACTACGAAATCCGCAAGCAATTCGTCCCCGATTGCGTCGTCCTGACCCCGAACAACATCGCCGATATCGCCTACTGGATGCCGTCCACCTGCGCCTATCGCCTTGTTTACGAGGGTAAACCGCTTTACGACTGGCATCCCCTCGTCTCCGGCTCGTCGGACACGATCCACGAGGCGGGCATGTCGGTAAAAGGCTGGACCGTGCCAGAATTCGAGGTGCCCGAGGACGAGTGGGAAGAGCACATCATCGAGGATCCCTGATGCATTTCGCCTCCGACAACGCCGGCCCGATTCATCCGAAGATCCTGGAAGCGCTTGCAGCGGCCAACGAAGGCTGGGCCGTTGGATACGGCAATGATGCGCTGACCGAACGCGCCATTGGGCGTGTTCGCGATGCATTCGAGGCAACGCAGGCCGCCGTCTACTTCACCGCCACCGGAACCGCCTGCAACTCGATCCTGCTTGCCACGTTCGCGAAGCCCTACGAGATCATCTTCTGCACCCCCGAAGCGCATATCCACGAAGACGAGTGCAACGCACCGGAATTCTATTCCGGCGGTGCGAAACTCTCTTTGATTCAAGGCCTTGACGCCAAGATCGACCCTGCGGCACTCGACGCCGAGATGACGAAGCGCGCTGCGTGGGGCGTGCACGGACCGCAGCTTGGCCCGGTCTCGATCACGCAGGTCACCGAACGCGGCACGCTCTACTCGCTCGAGCATATCCGCGAGATCGCCGGGATCGCCCACAGCCACGGCTCCAAGCTTCACCTCGACGGTGCCCGGTTCGCCAACGCCTGTGTCGCGCTCGACTGCACCCCCGCCGAGATGACCTGGAAAGCCGGCGTCGACGCCGTCAGTTTCGGCGGCACCAAGAACGGCTGCATGGGCGTCGAGGCCGCCGTGATCTTCGATCCCGAAAAGGCGTGGGAGTTCGAACTGCGACGCAAGCGCGGCGGCCACCTCTTTTCAAAGCACCGCTATCTCTCGGCCCAGATCGATGCCTATCTGGCGGACGACCTCTGGCTTGAACTTGCGCAGGCAGCCAACGCCTCGGCCCGCACCCTATCCCGCAACCTCCGGAAATCCCCCGGGGTTTCCTTCCGCTGGGAACCCCAGGCCAACATGATCTTCGCCGACTTTCCCCGCGCCATCCACCGGCGCCTCAAGGACGCCGGCGCGATGTATTACATCTGGGAAGGCACGCTCAAGGGCGATCCCGCCGATACCGCAACGGCGCGTCTCGTGACCGACTGGTCGTGTCCCGACAGCGATATCGAGACGTTTGTCGGCCTCGTCAATGGTTTCTGATATTGCATGACAGCGGCGGCTCGGCGCATTCTTTGGCCATGAGATTCATCGCCATCCTCTTTCTGCTCCTGCCTCTTGCCGCCTGCGCCACGCTGTCCGAAGACGAATGCCGCGGCGGCGACTGGGAGGCGATCGGCGTGGAAGACGGTGCTGCCGGCCGCACGCCGGATTATATCCAGAAGCACGCAAAGGCCTGCGCCGATTTCGGTATCGCTCCCGATCCTGTCCTCTGGGAAAGAGGCCGGCAGAAGGGCCTGCCGCTCTATTGCCGTCCCGCCCGCGCCTGGGAAGAGGGGGCAGAGGGCCGCCGGCTCTCGCCGGTCTGCCCGGCCCAGCAACAGGCCGAACTTCAGCGCCTGAACTTCCGTGGCCTGACATACAACCGTATCGGGCGCGACATCGAAGAGGCCGAACGCCAGATCAGCCGGATCAACGCCGCCCTCAGCAGTCTTCCCCCGGGCGATCCCGAGCGCTCCGCCCTTCTCAGCGAACGCTCCTTCCTTCGTCTGGAAATCGTGACGCTTCGGGCGGAACGGTCGCTCTACCGGTACTGAAACGCCTTGCGATAAGCTGATTTGGTACGGGCGGCCGGACTTGAACCGGCACGGGCTTGCGCCCCAGAGATTTTAAGTCTCATGCGTCTACCATTCCGCCACGCCCGCAAGACAATCGTGCCCCTGCTAAGGCAGAAGTCCGCATGACTGCAAGCCCCGAGGTGCCTGGCACCCGGAATGTCGGCATTTCCGAAATGTCGCGGATCAAAGGTCTTCGCCCTTCGGTTCCTGCAACAATCCGCGTTCCGGAAGCCATGGGTTCAGTCCGACCGCCTCGCGCAAGGTCTCCTGAGCCTCGTCATGCCGGCCAAGGCCCATCAGGGACAGCGCCTTGCCGGACATTGCGGCCACGTGGCTGGGACGCCGCTCCAGCGCCAGTTCCAGGTCCTCCAGTGCTGCCGAGAAATCCTCGCGCAGGAAATTAACGAAGGCACGCTGGTTGTAACCCTCGGCATAGTCCGGGCAGTAGGCCACCAGCCGGTCGAAGGCATCGATGGCGTTCAGAAAGTCATACGACGCCCGCGCGGTCATCCCCCGGTCCAGCAGTTCCTGCGCCGCCTCGTCGGGCGCCTTGGCCCAAAGCTCCCACAACTGGTTCGTCAAAAGCCGTGCGGCGGTCTCGTTCGGCGCGTCTCGAACCTCGGCCAGAATGCGGGCCTCGTCGGCGGCGATGTCAGGCGCGGGCGGGCAGTCCGAAAAGGCAGGCCCGGCCGCCAGGGCGGAAAGGATAAGAAAATTACGCATCATCCGACAATCTGGCCTCACCCTGCCCCTGCGCGTCAAGTCACGATCCCGACATCCTTGACCGCCTGCATCACCACGTGGGTCGATGTATGCGACACATGCGGCAGGCTGGAAATCCGTTCGCCCAGGACGTGCCGGTAGCGCGCCATGTCACGGGTCCGGACTTTCAGAAGATAGTCGAAGGCGCCGGCGATCATGTGGCATTCCTCGACTTCCGGCACCGCCGCCACGGCGGTGTTGAAGGCGGACAGCGCCTTTTCGCGGGTATCGCTCAGCTTGACCTCGACAAAGGCCACGTGGTCGCGCCCCAGCTTTACCGGATCCAGCATCGCGCGATAACCGCGAATGACCCCCTGTTCTTCCAATCGTTTCAGCCGCGCCTGAACAGGTGTCTTCGACAGGCCGACACGTCGGGCCAGTTCGGCGACGGGCACGCGCGCCTCGGACGACAGCTCGGCAAGAAGCCGTTCGTCTATGCGATCGAGCTCTATCGGTTTCTTCAACATGGAATCCGCCCTGTATTTGGTCTATTCGCCAGCCTTCTTGCCACATTTTAGGCGAAACACCCAGACCCGGAATGATAATATGACGTCATGATCCAGACACATCGCCCGGAAATGAAAAAATACGCGGACGAAGCCACGCTCGTGGCCCGACTGAGCAAGGCCGCGCAGCTCTCGCCCGAGGAACGCTCCGCCATCACCGCCAGCGGGGCCGAACTTGTCCGCGGCATCCGCCAGACCGGCAAGCCCGGCCTGATGGAGGTCTTTCTGGCCGAGTACGGGCTTTCGACCGAAGAAGGCATTGCGCTGATGTGCCTTGCCGAAGCGCTGTTGCGTGTCCCCGATGCCGATACCATCGACGCGCTGATCGAAGACAAGATCGCGCCCTCGGACTGGGGCCGGCATCTCGGCCATTCCTCTTCCTCTCTGGTCAACGCCTCGACCTGGGCGCTCATGCTCACGGGCCGGGTTCTGGACGACGACGAACCGGGCATCACCGGTGTCCTGCGTGGCGCGGTCAAGCGACTGGGCGAACCGGTGATCCGCGCCGCGGCACGCCAGGCCATGCGCGAAATGGGTCAGCAGTTCGTTCTCGGGCAAACAATGGACGACGCCCTCGCCCGCGCGGCAAAGATGGAGGCCAGGGGATACACCTACAGCTACGACATGCTGGGTGAGGCCGCGAAGACCGAAGCGGACGCCCGGCGATATCTCGACGCCTACGCAAACGCCATTCGCGCCATCGCCGCCCGGGCGCAGGGCAACGATATCCGAACCCGGCCGGGCATCTCGGTCAAGCTCTCGGCGCTCTACCCGCGTTACGAGGTCTTGCAGCGCGGCCGCGTTCTGACGGATCTTGTGCCGCGCCTCGGCAAACTGTTGCGGGCGGCGGCCACGGCCAGGATCGGTCTCAACATCGACGCCGAGGAAGCCGACCGGCTGGAATTGTCACTCGACGTGATCGAGGCCGCCCTTGCCGATCCCGACCTTGCCGGCTGGGACGGTTTCGGCGTCGTCGTGCAGGCCTACGGCCTGCGTGCGGGCGATGTGATCGACCACCTCTACCGGCTGGCCGAAACCCACGACAGGAAACTCATGATCCGGCTGGTCAAGGGCGCCTATTGGGACACCGAGATCAAGCTTGCCCAGGTCCAGGGAATGAAGCGCTTTCCCGTCTTCACTTCGAAAGCCGCCACGGACGTCTCCTACATCGCGAACGCGCGAAAGCTCCTTGGCCTGACCGATCGCCTCTATCCCCAGTTCGCGACACACAACGCCCACACGGTCGCCGCCATTCTTCACATGGGCAACGACCGGCAAGCGTTTGAATTTCAACGCCTCCACGGGATGGGAGAGCGCCTGCACGATATCGTCCTCGACAGCAGCAACACGCGCTGCCGCATCTACGCGCCGGTCGGTGCGCATCGCGATCTTCTGGCTTATCTGGTGCGCCGCCTGCTGGAAAACGGCGCGAACTCCAGCTTCGTGAACCAGGTCGTAGACGAATACGTCCCGCCCGAGGTCGTCGCCGCCGATCCGTTCGAAGCCGTTGGCGCGGGAGGAATGGTGCGAACGGGTGCCGATCTCTTCCAGCCCGAGCGGCGCAACTCGGAAGGCTGGGATCTGACCGACACAGCGACGCTTCACCGGTTCGAAGAGGCCCGGCAGTCCTTCGCGGGTACCCGTCACACGGCACGGCCGAGAATCAACGGCGATCATCGGGAAGATGGCCCCAGGCACCACGCCCGTAATCCGGCACGTCCGGACGATATTGTCGGCATGGTCGAACATGCCACGCCGCAACACGTCGAAAGCGCACTGGCCGCCGCCCGCACCTGGGACGCGCCGCCCGACGAACGTGCCCGCATCCTGAACGCCGCCGCCGACAATTACGAAGCAAATGCCGGAGAGTTTTTCGCCATACTGGCGCGCGAAGCGGGGAAAAACCCGCTTGATGCTGTCAACGAGCTTCGGGAAGCCGTTGATTTTCTGCGATATTACGCGACGCTTGCCCCAAGGTGCGGCAATCCGATCGGTATCGTGACCTGCATCAGCCCTTGGAATTTCCCGCTTGCCATCTTCACCGGTCAGATCGCGGGCGCGCTGTCGGCGGGTTGTGGCGTCCTGGCGAAACCAGCCGAGCAAACGCCGCTGGTGGCCGATTTCGCCATCCGCCAGATGCACGCCGCCGGCGTACCGCCCCACTCCCTGCAATTTCTTCCCGGCGACGGTCCAACCGTCGGAGCCGCACTGACATCCGATCCCCGCGTCGACGCCGTCGCTTTCACCGGTTCCACCGAGACCGCTCAGGCTATCCGTCGTGCAATGGCCGACAACCTGGCCCCCGGCGCGCCGCTGGTAGCGGAAACCGGCGGCCTCAACGCGATGATCGTCGATTCGACCGCGCTGCTGGAACAGGCCGTCCGCGACGTCGTGGCATCGGCCTTCCAGTCCGCCGGACAACGCTGCTCGGCCCTTCGTTGCCTCTACGTGCAACAGGACATCGCCCCTGCTTTCCGTGAGATGCTGTTCGGCGCAATGGAAACCCTGCAGATCGGCGATCCCTGGAATCTGTCGACCGATGTCGGTCCCGTCATCGACGCCGAGGCGCGGGACGGGATCACGACCTATGTCGCCGAACAGAACGTCAGCAAACAACTCGGCATACCGGAAACCGGCATCTTCGTTCCCCCTTCGGTCGTCGAAGTGCCGGGAATAGAGTCGATGGAGCGCGAGATATTCGGGCCGGTCCTGCACTTTGCTACGTTCCGTGCCGAGGACATCGAAAAGGTAATTAGTGACATAAACGCAAAGGGGTACGGCCTGACCTTCGGGTTGCACACACGCATAGACAGCCGTGTTCAGGACATCGTCGAGCGGATCGCGTGTGGCAACATCTACGTCAATCGCAACCAGATCGGAGCGGTCGTCGGCTCCCAGCCCTTCGGCGGCGAAAACCTGTCCGGCACCGGCCCGAAGGCAGGCGGTCCCGCCTACCCCCTCAGGTTCGCGAAATCCGGCGACATCGACGGCCAGCCGGTTCGGGAAATGCCCGGACCGACGGGCGAGTCCAACCGCCTCAGTCTCCATGCCCGCCCGCCATTCCTCTGCCTCGGCCCCGGTGAAAAGATGGCCGAAGAACAGGCCTCTGCTGTTACGGCTCTTGGTGGCCGCGCCGAACTGGCACCCGACCTGCCGCCCGACGCACTGGCAAACCAGGATGGCCTGGGCGGTGCGCTGTGGTGGGGTGACGAGACCGCCGCGCGATCCTACAACCGCGCGCTGGCTGGCCGCGATGGCCCGATCTTGCCACTTCTGACCACGCACCCGCGGCGTTTCGAAGTCCTGCACGAGCGCCATCTCTGCGTCGACACGACAGCTTCCGGCGGCAACGCGGAGCTGCTGGCGGCAGTCGCGAATCCTTGACCTTTGAGGATGAAGCGGATCGGGTATCGCCATGTTTCCGATCCGCGACCATAACCCGTCTCATCATACACCCTACGTGACCTGGGCGCTTATCGCCCTGAACGTCGGGATCTTCATCAGTTACTACGCGCTTTTCTCAAGCGACGTAGCACTTTCCAACTTCTTCTACCGCTGGGGTCTGGTGCCGAGGGCCGCTTCGCCCGAAACCTATCTGACATCGATGTTCCTGCATGGCAGCATAATGCACCTGCTGGGAAACATGCTGTTCCTCTGGGTCTTCGGCGACAACCTCGAGGATCAGATGGGTCATGTCGGATTCCTGATCTTCTACATCGCCGCAGGTCTGGCCGCGGCGTTCGCGCAGGTGGCATCCGCTCCGGACAGCATCGTTCCGATGGTGGGCGCGTCAGGCGCGATAGCCGGTGTCATGGGGGGCTATCTCTTGCTGTTCCCCAAGGCCCGCGTCGATATCCTTCTGATATTGATCATCTATTTCCGCATCATTCCGGTGCCTGCCTGGATCGTCCTGTCTGCCTGGTTCGGCGTCCAGATCTTTCAGGGCTCGATGATCCCCGTCGAGGGAGGCGGCGTAGCCTACTGGGCCCATGCAGGCGGCTTCGCGGCGGGCTTGCTGCTGACGATCCCGCTCTGGCGCAGGCGCGGCGGCCCCGCCTTCTGGCGGCGCACGCATGGCCACCCGCCGCACCCGGAGGCCGAGTACAGGACGGTCAGGACCGGAGTTCCCACCGTGCGGCGTCGCCGCTGATCAAAGCGCGGTCAAAAGCAGCGAAACGCGCTTGCGAAACTCGCTGACACCAAGGCGTCCTTCGGCGACCCGGGATGGCTGGCGAATGGCCTGCAGCAGCAACGGTGCCGTCATCCAACCCTCCAGCAGCGCCGGCCGGGCGTCTCGCGGCAATACCTTCCTCAACCCCGCTTTTCCCGGAGTGGCTTTCAGGGCGGCCCGCGCCAGCGCCGCGACCGCCTCTGGCCGGCCGTCGATCAAGGGAATGCGTCCCCGCGCCTCCAGTTCCGGAACGGCCTGCAGGAAACGGGCAAGGGCGGTGGCGCGCCCGAATGCCCTGACCTCGCCGGAAGCTTCCGGCCGCGCCCCAAGAAGCCGTGCGGCGGTCCACATCAGCGTGCCGCCTGTCCGGCCCAGATACTCGTCGAAATGCTTCGCGTCCTCGAATGCCTCGGTGAAAAGGTCCCACCGCCGTGCCGCGATCAGCCGGTCCAGATCCTCTGCCCCCTCGGCGTCCAGCACCTCGGCCAGGGGGGCGGTGACGTCATGCTTTCGGACGGGCCGGCGATCGCGTATCTCCTCCAGCGCCTCGCGCCACCACTGCAACCGCATCTCGCCGATCATCGGTTCCGACGCCACCCAGGGCGCACGCGTCACCTCGACGTTGAACGCATAGATCGGGAACAGCACGCGACGCGCTTCCACGGGCGCCGCCATGGCGGCGGCAAAGCGGTCTGGATCGCCGCGGGCGACAATATCCGCGCAGGCCTGAAGGCTCATGCGCACAACCGCGTGCAGCGGAGATGGTGGCCCATCCCGTCAGGCATCACTCTGCCGCCACCGCCGCGCCGCGTGCGTCCCTGACCAGCTTCCAGTTGATGGCATCCACCAGCGCCTCGAAAGAAGCATCTACGATGTTCGCCGAGACGCCGACCGTCGCCCAGGCCCGGCCCTCGTCATCGGCGAAATCGATGATGACGCGCGTCACGGCCTCGGTCCCGCCTTGCGTGATCCGCACCTTGAAGTCGGTCAGGCGCATGTCCTCGATCGCCGCCTGGTAGGGTCCAAGATCCGACTTCAGCGCCTGCCAAAGCGCGTTGACCGGCCCGTCATCCTGCATGTCCTGGGCGTGCTCGTTCTTGAAGAAACTCGTCCGCGGCCCGTCGCGGGTCGAGATCGTGACGACCGCCTCGGATTCCACGACGATCTCACCCTTGGCATTGCGCCGCCGTTCCGAGATCACGCGGTAGCGTTCCACATCGAAGAAATCCGGCGCAAGCCCAAGTTCTCCGCGTGCCAGCAACTCGAAACTGGCCTGCGCGCTGTCGTAGGCATAGCCCTCGGTCTCGCGCTGCTTCACCGCATCCAGAATGCGCATCAGTGCGGGGTCGCCCTTTTCGGCGGGCAGGCCCATGTCGCTCAACCGCCTCAGCAGGTTCGACTGCCCGGCCTGGTTCGACATCGGAACGATACGGGTATTTCCCACAATCGAAGGATCGACATGCTCATAGGTCGAGGGATCCTTGACGATCGCACTGGCATGCAGCCCCGCCTTGTGCGCGAAGGCCGAAGCACCGACATAGGGCGCGCTGCGCAAGGGCACCCGGTTCAGGATGTCGTCCAGCATCCGGCTGACCCGCGTCAGCGTCTTAAGCGCCTCGCCCGTGACCCCGATATCATAGGCACCGGCATAGGGCTCTTTCAGCAAGAGCGTCGGGATCAGCGAGGTCAGGTTCGCGTTGCCGCAGCGTTCGCCCAGCCCGTTCAGCGTGCCCTGCACCTGCCGCGCGCCGGCATCGACGGCCGCAAGACTCGAGGCCACGGCATTGCCCGTGTCGTCATGGGTGTGAATGCCCAAACGCTCGCCCGGAATTCCAGCCGCGATGACGGCGCGCGTGATCTCGCCCACCTCGTGCGGCAGCGTGCCGCCGTTAGTATCGCACAAGACCACCCAGCGCGCCCCGGCATCATGCGCCGCCTTCAGGCAGTCCAGCGCGTAGGCCGGGTTGGCCTTGTAGCCGTCGAAGAAATGCTCGGCGTCGAACAGAGCCTCGCGGCCCTTGGCGACCAGGTGCGCCACCGATTCGCGGATATTGACCAGGTTTTCCTCAAGCGTGATCCCCAGCGCGGTATCCACGTGAAAATCGTGGGTCTTGCCCACCAGGCAGACCGCCGGGGTATCGGCGTTCAGAACCGCCGCCAGCACCTCGTCGTTGTCGGCCGAACGCCCTGCACGCTTGGTCATCCCGAACGCGGTGAACGTGGCGCGCGTCCGGGGACGGGTCTCGAAGAACGCGCTGTCGGTCGGATTGGCCCCCGGCCAGCCGCCCTCGATATAGTCCAGCCCGAGCGCGTCAAGCGCGTTGGCGATCTGCACCTTGTCGTCGGTCGAGAACTGGACGCCCTGCGTCTGCTGCCCGTCGCGCAGCGTGGTGTCGAAGAGATACAGTCGTTCGCGGGTCATATCAGCGCCTCCAGCTTGGCGGGGTCGAACACACTCGTCTTCTCGGCCTGCACGATAGTCTTCATATCGCGAAGAATCAGACCTGCCGCCTCCGCCTCGACCTTCAGTCGGTCCGCCTCGGCAAAGTTCTTCTCCACACGCAGCGATTGCCAGCGCTCCCCGACCTTCTGCGCCAATGAGCGGTTCCGGTCATCGCCATCCCCCACAAACTGCACGCCGCCCTGAGAAGTGGTAACCCGCCGCCATTCCCAGTCTGCGAGCTCGGCGGTCAGAAGCCCGAGCGTCCGTCCCGCCGCCAGAAGGCCCGGGCCATCGCCGGCCTTCGCCATGCGCCGCAGTTCGGTGATCGCGCCCGGCGTGTTGAGGTCGTCCTCCAGACAGTCGATGAACCGCTCGGGCACCTCGCCGGGCGAGACGTCATCGGTCAGCTGGCGCCACTTCCTGAGCGTCGCCTCCGCCTCCCGCGCCTTCTCCGCCGTCCAGTCCATCGGCTTGCGGTAGTGCGTCGACAGAAACACGAACCGGATCACCTCGCCAGGTATTCCCTGGTCCAGCAGATCCCGCACGGTAAAGAAGTTGCCCAAGGACTTGGACATCTTCTTGCCCTCGACCTGCAGCATCTCGTTGTGCATCCAGACACGCGCAAAACCGTGTCCCATGCATTTCGACTGCGCGATCTCGTTCTCATGGTGCGGGAAGGTCAGGTCGTTGCCACCGCCGTGAATGTCGAAACTCTCGCCCAGCAGTTCATACGCCATCGCCGAGCACTCGATATGCCAGCCGGGCCGTCCCCGACCCCAGGGGCTCTCCCACCCCGGAAGGTCGTCCGTCGACGGCTTCCACAGGACGAAATCCATCGGGTCTTCCTTGTAGGGCGCCACCTCGACCCGCGCGCCCGCGATCATGTCGTCGACCGTGCGCCCCGACAGCGCGCCATAGTCCTTGTAGGACCGGACTCGGAACAGCACGTGCCCGTCCGCCTCGTAGGCGTGACCTTTTTCGATCAGCCCCTCGATCATCGCGATCATCTGCGCGATCCAGTCCGTCGCGCGCGGCATGTGCGTCGGCTCCAGCGAGCCAAGCGCCGCCATGTCGTCGAGATACCAGCGCGTGGTCTGGTCGGTGATCTCGCGGATCGAGCGCCCGCTCTCGGCGGCCCGCGCGTTGATCTTGTCGTCGACGTCCGTGAAGTTCCGCACGTAGGTCACGTGATCGGGCCCGTAGACATGGCGCAGAAGCCGGAACAGCACATCGAAGACGATCACCGGCCGCGCGTTCCCGATATGCGCACGGTCATAGACGGTCGGCCCGCAGACATACATGCGCACGTTCTCGGGATCGAGCGGTTCGAAACGCTCTTTCCGGCGGGTCGCCGTGTTGTAGAGCTGGATGTCTGTCATGCGCCAGTGTCCTTCGGGCAAGTTGTGTCCCGCGCGGGTTCTAGCTTGGTCATTTGGAGAGTGAAAGGGACCGGCCCGCGCGACGATGTCAGCGGGTAATAATGCAGCAGATGATGGCGGCGTTCCGGTTCATGGAGGCGGACCATAGAAGGCAAACCGCGCCTTGGAAAGTATTTTTTCGTCTCG
>JAVJUV010000113.1:0-123021 GCA_040220415.1 Silicimonas sp. | reverse complement strand
TTGTGTGCGTTTACATCCTCTAGCTACTGTAGGTTCAAGCGTGATTGTCATCGATCGGCCAACAATCACCGATCTGTGAAACTCAGGTGAAGCTTGTGATGCGCACCGCATAAAGCTACACCCACTGTAGGTAATGTGGGGAGCGGAAATGCTGACGATTGGGACGCTGGCGAAGAAGACCGGAACAAAAGTGCAGACCATCCGGTATTACGAGCAGATCGGACTCATGCCTGAGCCCGGCAGGACCGAGGGGGGCCAACGACGCTATGGCGACGCCGAACTCGACCGCTTGTCATTCGTCCGGCACGCACGGCAACTGGGGTTCTCGTTGGACGCGATCCGTGAGCTCCTCGATCTCAGCGATCATCCGGGAAAGTCCTGCGCTGAGGCGGATGCAATAGCCCGTCGGCAACTCAAACAGGTCGAGCAACGATTGGCGCGGCTCGAGGCGCTGCGGACGGAATTGAAGCGGATGGTGCATGAGTGCAGCGGCGGGCAGACTTCCGACTGCCGTGTGCTCGAGGTGCTGCGCGACCATTCCGAATGCCTGACCGAGCATGAAGAAATCGGCGCCTGAGATGCCCGCTGCGCTTGCCTATCCGCTCGCGGTACTTGCCGAAATTGCAGGGTGTTTCGCCATCTGGGCCTGGTGGCGTCTCGGCGCCTCGGCACTTTGGGTTGTGCCTGGCATTGCTGCCCTCGTGGTGTTCGGATGGCTCCTGGCGCAGGTAG
The DNA here is from genome assembly GCA_040220415.1 of Silicimonas sp. Lineage (GTDB taxonomy): Bacteria > Pseudomonadota > Alphaproteobacteria > Rhodobacterales > Rhodobacteraceae > JAVJUV01. The sequence continues at coordinate 122,289 of JAVJUV010000113.1, read as the reverse complement.
AGACTGTCGCTGCGGGCCGCGCATTCGCAGCGTATGGTGGCGTCTATATAGCGTCCTCGGTTCTGTGGATGTGGTTGGCCGAAGGACATAGGCCTGATAGGTGGGATCTTCTTGGCACAGCCGTATGTTTGCTGGGGGCGACAGTTATTCTTGCCGCGCCGCGAGGCGATTAAGAAATGGGCTCGTCCGGCTCAAGCGCGAAATCGGATTCGATTACCTTTGATTCATTCAAACTCGACGGAAGATTCTCGGAACATTAGCTCGTCGCTCGAGGTTGCAGTTCGGTAAGGTTCGAGGATTGGCAATAGCTTGTGGTAGAGAAGAAGAACGCTACGGAAAGACGCACACTCTGGATTGTGCTGGGTCTCAACATCGGGCTGGCAATCGCTTTCTTCGCCTCGGGCGCATTCGGCGATTCAAGCGCGCTTATCGCCAATGGCCTCGACAATCTGTCGGACAGTTTCGTCTACGCGATCAGCCTCTTCGCGCTGTCCCGCTCCACCAAGTGGAAGCGCGGAGCGGCGAACGTTTCGGGCGGCCTGCTGATCCTCTTCGCCCTTGGCATCCTGTATGACGCCTGGCGCCGCTACGTCGGCGGATCGGATCCTCTTGGCACGATCATGATTGTCATGGCGCTGGTAGCGGCGGCCATCAACGCACTTTGCGTCTGGCTGCTGGCACGGCTTCGCGATCCAGACGTGAACATCCGAGCGGCGAATACCTTCAGCTGGAACGACTTCGCGGCCAATCTCGGAATCGTCGTCGCAGGCGGGCTCGTGGCTTGGCTCGGAACGAACTGGCCGGACCTTGTCGTGGGCGTGATTGTCGCCGGCATCGCGGCCTGGGGTGGCGTCGGAATCCTTAAAGACGCGCATGGTGAACACCACAAGGCGGTGCACGATGACAATCAGGCAAGTGAGGACATCGCCTGAAATCGGGGCTTGTAAGTGATTCGAGGCGATACCCGATGCCCCCGACTCACATTTGACCATAACGCGGTTGCTGGGCGGGTAGCAGGCGTCGAGCGGCCGGTTCTGCCATTCGGCCACTTCCTCCAGCACCGCCCTCGTCACCGCCGAGATCAGGTCGGGCGACACATCAATGCCGTAGAGTTCCTCCAGATGCATGCGGATCTCGCGCACACTCATGCCGCGCGCATACATCGAGTTGACCTTGTCATCGAAATCGGGAAACCGGCGCTGATACTTGGCGATCAGTTTGGGATCGAACGTCCCATCGCGATCGCGCGGAATGTCCAGCGTCATCTTGGACGTGCCCATTAGCATCGTTTTCTTCGCCTTGCCATTGGGGTGATTGCCGACGCTTCGGCCGGAATCGCCCACCAGATGCTCGTCCAGTTCGGCATTCAAAAGCCGCTCCGACAGCGCCTTCTTCAGTTCATCGACCAGACCGTCCTTCGCGAACAAATCCTGCGGGTCGCGGCCAGCCAAAAGCTGGTCCAGTTTCCGGGGACCAGATCCGGTCCTAAAAGCTCCCAAAAGTCATGCCAAGCGCGATAATCAAAGCGCAAGCGACGGTCGGCACCACAACCGCCACCACAAAGATATCGACATAGGCTTGCCTATGAGTCATCCCGCAAATACCCAGTAGCGTTACAACGGCACCATTGTGCGGCAGCGTATCCAACCCCCCCGTGGCAACGGCAACGACACGGTGGAGCAGCGCCGGATCAACACCCTGTATGGCCGCTTGCGTGATCATGGATGGACCCAGCACATCCAGCGCAATCGACATACCACCCGATGCAGACCCAGTGATCCCGGCAAGCGCGGCGGACGATAGCGCCGCAGAAATCAAGACATTGCCACCCGCCAACCCGTCAAGGCTTTGCCGAAAGACGTCAAAACCCGGCAGGGTCGCGATGACCGCGCCAAACCCGACCAAGCTTGCCGTGTTGAACAGCGGCAACAGCGCCGATTCCGCGCCCTGGTTCAGCGTCTGCATCAGCTGTGGCGGGCGGCTCAGGATCAACGCCAGTACCAGCGCAACGGTCAGCGCCGTGATGACCGACCAAAGCCCCCGCACACGGGACAACTCAGTCGCGCCATACGCCGGTTCGGCCAAATACGCGGTGTCCAGCCCCGGCAAGACCACGCTGCCCATGATCAGCGTGACGGCACCAACCGACAGGATCGGCGCGGATGCGCGCCAAAGCGGCATTGACCCGGCGGCCGTAGGGGTGTCGGTCACGGGAGTCTCGCCATCAGCGGAAAGTGCCCGCACCCGCCATTGCAACCAGACCAGTCCCAGACCCAGCATCACGGCCCCCGCAAGCAGCCCCAGCCCCGGCGCGGCGAATGCGGTTGTTCCGAAGGTCGCCATGGGGATTGCGTTCTGGATCGACGGCGTGCCGGGCAAGGCGGTCATGGTAAAGGTGAAAGCACCCAATGCGATAGTCGCGGGGATCAATCGCTGTGGCAGCCCGGTTTGCACGAAAAGCGCATGCGCCAGCGGCCAGGCCGCAAAGGCCACGACAAAAAGCGACACGCCGCCATAGGTCAGCAAGGCACAGGCCAGAACAACCGCCAATATGGCGTTTTGCGCACCAAGAGCCGTTGCGATCGCACTGGCCAAACGCGCTGCCGCACCCGACGCTTCCATCACTTTTCCAAAAAGCGCCCCCAGCAGGAACAGTGGAAAGAAGGCGACCACAAAACCGCCCGCCGCCTGCATGAAAATCTGCGTATAACCTGCAAGAACGGGTGCGCCTGACGCGAATGCAGCAAGCATCGCAAGCATCGGCGCAAGGACAAGCACAGACACACCGCGCCATGCCCCCGCGATCAGCAGGGCAAGTGCCAAAAAGATCAGAAGTAAACTCATGCCAACGCCTCTTTCTGCAATGCAGCATAAGCGAATGACTGGCAGTCGTGAAGATATGCAAGACCCAGTCGTTGATGAATTCTCCGCTGCGCCGCAACAGACTCGCGCCGCTTCATCAAAGAAGATTGATTCCCAGAAACACCATCACTGCACCCAATCCAGCATACAAAAGACAGGGCGTCACTGTCCTCGCCAGCACATCGCCTTCGCGTCCCACCAGACCCACCGTCGCACTTCCGGCGATGATGTTATGCGGTGCGACGATGTTGCCAATCGCGGCACCAAACCCCTGCGCGGCGACCAGCAAAGGGACGGGCAAGGCGAGGCTTTGAGCGGTCGACAGTTGCAGATCGGTAAACAGTATATTCGAGGCGGTGGCAGAACCGGTGATAAACGTCCCCAGCACGCCCACAAAGGGGGCAAGCACCGGCCAGGCAGGCCCCACACTGGCGGCAGCAGCAGCAAGGCTTGCGATCATCCCCGCATGCACCATCAGCCGTGACAATGCCAACATGACCAAAAGCGCCAGCGCCACAGGCAGCAGGCGGCGCAAGGCAGCGGCCAGCGCTGTAAGCAGCATCGCGGCCTGCCCCCGTGCGATGGCAGCAAGCGCCAGACCAAGAAACAGCATCGTGCCCGGATGATAGAACGGCTGAAAAGACCCGCTGTAGCCGTCGAATGTCCAGCTAAAATTGACGACACTTAGACCCCGTTGGATCGGCGGGATCAACCGCGTCAGCAGCACAAGCAGAAGGATCAACAGATAGGGCGACAGATCGGCGATAAGCTGTCGCGGGTTCAGCCCTACGGGTGCCCGCCCGCGCCGCAGCAAGACGATGAACGCAGCACCGCCCATCAAGGCACCGCCGAGCGTCGGCAGTTCCGGCCCGATCAGCGCGGCAAGGGCGAGCGAGGGCAGCAGGAAACAAACCGCCGCAGTTGCCGTCCAAAGCACATCGCCGCGCGACAGGGGGCCGTTTGCGGCGAGTCGAACCATTGCCAATAGCAGAAAAGGGGCGCAGACGGCATGAAGCGCAGCCGTGCGTCCCGCGATCTCGGTCTCCGTCAGGCCCGTTATGGCGATCTGTGCAAGCGCCGGCGTGCCCACCGCCCCGAACGACACCCCCGCCGCATGACCCAGAAGCGCCAGAACCACGGCCCGGACGGGCGCATAGCCAAGGCCCACCAGCAAGGGGGCCGCCAAGGCAACCGGTGTGCCGAAACCGGCCGCGCCTTCCATGAATAAACCGAAGAACCAGGCGATCAGGATGGCCTGCATGCTGCGGTCGTCCGTGAGGGACGCAAGCGCATTCCTGATATGCGCGATCGCATCCGATTGTTTTTGCAACTCGAAGATCGCCAGCGCCGGAAGAATGATCCAGAGGATCGTCAGCGTCGCGTGACCCGCCTCTGCCGTGACGCCGCGCATGAGCGAGGCCAATTCCCCTTGGGCCGGTCGAAATGCCGTGAGGCTGAGCAACACCGCAACCGCGAGGCCCGCGCCCCCGGCGACGAGGGCGGACCGGCGCAAAACGCCCATGCCGATCATGATTACCGCAAGCGGTGTTGCCGCCAAAAGCGCCGCCATCGCCTAGCCGTCGCCGGGCATGGGGACCGCATGAACCGGGGCGCCGTCGCGTTCGAAGGCGGTGATATTGGCGATGGTCGTTTCTGCGATGGCCGTCAACGCTTCGCGGGTGAAGAACCCCTGATGGCCGGTAATCAGCACGTTGGGAAACGTCAGCAGCCGCGCGAAGACATCGTCGCGGATGAACGTCTGGGATAGGTCCTCGAAGAACAAGTCGGCCTCTTCTTCATAGACGTCCAGACCGACGCTACCGATGGTCCCGCTCTTGAGCCCGGCGATCAGGGCGGCCGTGTTCACCACGGCACCCCGGCTGGTGTTAACGATCATCGCGCCGGGCTTCATCTTGGCGATCGCATCAGCGTCGATCAGATGATGTGTGTCCGGCGTCAGTGGGCACTGGAGGGTGATAATATCGCTCTGGTGCAGCAATGCGTCCAGATCGACATAGCGCACTCCAAGATCGGTGCAGGCCGGGTTTTCGTACGGATCCAAGGCCAGCAGATCGCAGCCAAACCCAGCGAGGATCCGCGTTACGATCGCGCCGATCTGGCCGGTGCCGACGATGCCCACGGTCTTGCCGTGAAGATCGAAGCCCAGGAGGCCGTCGAGCGCGAAATTGCCGTCGCGCACACGATTGTAGGCGCGGTGAAGGTGCCGGTTCAACGTCAGGATCAGCGCGATCGTATGCTCGGCCACAGCATGTGGCGAATAGGCCGGAACGCGCGCCACCGGAATACCCGCTTCCTGCGCGGCTGCCAGATCGACATGGTTGAAACCGGCTGAACGCAGCGCGATCATGCCAACGCCGGCCTGTGCCAGTTCCGCGATGACGTCGCTGTCCAAATCATCATTGACGAATGCACAAACGACGTCACACCCTCGCGCCAATGCCGCAGTATCGCGCGACAAACGGACGTCTAAAAACGCAAGATCATGCACGGCATCGTTGGCCGCCGCCAGAAAGTCTTCGTCATAAGGCTTCGTGCTGAAAACAGACACTTTCATGGTCGCTCATACCTCGACCTGTTCAACTGTATCGCAGTTCTAAGCTAACAAGTTAACATCATGAAAGCTGATGCAAAATGACCTACTTCGGAAATTGATCACGGTACAGTCAGCCGTAGACAACATCACTGTACGGCGCTGCCAACCACCTTGGAACTCGATCGCCAGTGTTCCATTCATAGAGCCATCCAACATGCTCACCAGTTTGGCGGTCGTAGATGCGATTCACCGCATGGGCGTGGAGGCGCTCTTCGCAGCCACTCCGCTTTTGGCTGGAGCCTCGACCTGCGTTTCGGTTTGGCTTCACTTTGATCCTTACGACGGTTGCCATGCAGAATCCTCCGGTTTTGTCGATGCTGGATCGGGCACACCGATGCTTGAGGGCACGGCGCAGCAGCGGCCAATTCCAGCCAAAATCCGCCACTCGGAATAGTTGAGCTTACCTGTTTGACGTCTTCACGATAAAGTACGCAGAGGGGCGCAAAAGAACGAAAAACTGACGCGCAAGACATTGATCAAAAATGGAAAATATTTTGTTGCGCCGCAGAAAACAGGCGAAGATTTTAAGCAGCTTTTTGCTCGTTTAGCGGCAGCAGGTGCGGGTAGACCGGCCGACGTTCACGGATTTCCTGACGGACCTTGGACGCCGGAGACGTTGGCCGACGCAATTTCGTCAATCGAAGCCAACCGCAATGGTATCGATCTCCGCACAGTCCAGGTCTGGTTCCAGGACAACGATAACGGGATCAGCAGCGAGAACATCAGATGGCTTGCAAGGGTCTTCGGCTGTGATGATCCGGAGGCGGCGAGCGATTTGCAAACGGAGCTCAGCGCCGCCCGCTCCAGACTGGACGCCAAACGGCGCGCGAAGCGCGTAGCGAAGGGCACCCCTGTCACGTCCGCTCCAAATTTGGACGAAAGCAACCACACTGACGAAAACGCGCCAGACGACAGACTGACAGAGGCAACAAAGCCTGAACTCGCCCCCCGCCCGACTCCACGTTTCAGCCTCACATCGGCAACGGAGGCCCTGTTTAGCCGCTCACCGCTGAACCTGCCGGCCTCGGTCTTCGCGGGAGCCGTGGCACTTCAGTTCACCTCCTACTTTCTTGGCATCCACGAAGTGACTTTCGAGGCTCCCGATGGCCTTGCCAAGCAAGTCGGCTTCCTATGGGCGCCCAATTGGACATTCCTGTTTCTCGCCTTCATGCCGTTGTTCTTCGCGTTTGCCGCCGAGTTGCTTTTTTTCTGGAGGGAGGAGGGTCGACGTCAGGTGGCGAAGAATGGCTCTCTCGCCGAGAGCTCTGAGGCCTGGTTTCGAAGCGTTGAGGCTGCTTCCTATACATTCTGGGCCGTCTTTCTCATCTGCATTCTGTTCGCGGGAGTCTTCCAATGGATCAGCGTCCGGCTGCTTCCCCTTTTGCGCGGCGGAGGGGACTTCGCAACCGATTGGGGATCGCTGGCGATCGTCCGACCTGAGATCATTTCGGTGCCCGAAGCGATCGCGTTTACAGGCTTCGCCTATCTCTACATGTGCATCAGCTTCTACCTGTTCTTCGCGGGGCTCATCCTGCTCTACTCCGTTGCCCAGGACTTCGGGAACATCCAGTCAAGTAATCAGGATCCCGGGGATGCGGCCAACCAGGATGTGGTCAGGGAGGTCGGTGTCAAAATGATACGGGCAATCTTCCGCTGCACCATTCTGGCGATTCTCATCGCCGTCTGCATGAAGCTGCAAAGTGCCTATCTGACCTCGAGCGGAACGAACATCGCCCGCTGGTTGACGAATGATATATGGGCAGTCTTCTCTTCACGCGATAGGCCGCGAAGCCTGGGGGACTACAGTGCACCCAACCACTTCACGAGCCTTCTGATCGTGTTGTCGGCCATCTTTGTCTTCTTGTACGGCGCTTCAAAGTTGCGGGCATCAGATCGTTCATCCATGCGTCTCGGGATGATGGTCGTGACCATAGGACTTCTGAGCGCAGCCTACTTGCTCATCGGCACGGTCACGGGCTTCTCTATGTTGCTGTTCGCAGGGGTAATGCTTGCAACCTATGCGCTCTTTGATCCGGACTACGGACGAGGGGACACAGCACGAGAGCGGAGCGACTAGAATGTATCTCAATTTGCTGGATCGGTGGGATGAGAGGCGTGTTCAAAGGGGGAACGCGCTCAAAGCACAATCTGAACTCGTCCTCGACGCCGACCGGGCCTTCCCGGCGGCGGAGCGCCACGTAGCCCTCGCGGACTTCTGTGCACTCGCGGAAGAGGCTACCGAAGATTCGACCTTCTTTGAACGTCCTGCGGCTTCAGCTCTCGACGTCCTGCGCACGGAAGATCGCCTGAAGTTTCCGTCTGACATTCAAACCGACGTCAGCGAGAACAACATGGTCTGGGCTCGCGTAACGGAAAGTGGGGGTTTGGACCATGCGTTGATCGTCTTTCATCACTGGAATGCTCAAAGGCATCAGCGCCACCTCGCGAACTATTTCTCGAGACGCGGTATCGCCGTCATCGAAATCGCAATGCCCTATCACTTTGAGCGCCGTAGGCCAGGTTCCGCATACGCGGACTACATGCTCAGCGCAAATATCGGTCGAACGATCCAGTCCGTAAGGCAGGCTGTTCTCGATGGCAGAAAGCTCGTCGCGTGGGCGAAAAGCGAAGGCTATGGCGAGATTTCCGTGCTTGGGATGAGTCTCGGATCATGGGTGGCCGGTTTGGTTGCGGCCCACGATGACAACGTCTCGAAAGCTTCGCTCTTCCTGACGGCCGACAGTCTTGCCGATATGGTCTGGACCGGACGGGCCACTGCGGCGATCCGGCAAAGTCTCGAGCCCGATATGAGCCTCCCGGAGCTGCGAAATGCCTGGAGCCCCATCAATCAGGCGAACTACGCGGGAAAACTCGCCCGGCCCGGGCTTGAATTGCAGCTTGTTCTTGCAAAGCGGGATACTGTCGTTGTCCCGGAGTTGTCACATAGGTTCGTGGAGAGATTGCATGCCTCAGGCGCTCATCCCGACCTCCTCGAACTCAATTGCGGCCACTACTCTTTGGCCCTGCCGCCGCACATCCTCTTTGCAGGACTTCGATTGCGTCGTTTGCTCAAGGGTCGCTCCTGACCCTTTAGAATGTGTAGCTGACCTGAAGGCCTGCAGAAACACCATCGTTCCCTGTGAAAGCCGTGACGGACGAGTTCGCGCTGCCGAGCTCGAAATACGTGAGACCTGTTGTCACCTGCCAGCTGTTGGTCTCATAGGACACGGCCACGCTGTAGCTGACCAAGCCATCTGTGCCCGAGAAGTTTCCAACCGTGTCCCCAAGATCCCTCTCATAGCCTATGGCCAAGGCCCCGCTCCAGTTTTCGGTAAACTTGCGTCCGACGCCGAGTTCATAGCTCCAAATATCGCTCGTCCCGCTGGCGATCGGGGTATTGACCGGGCCAACGCCCGGAACCAGGGAAAAGAAGTCGGCGGGCTGGACCTTGAACTCGGACCACTCGCGCCACCGGACCGATCCGAAGAGGAGCGTGTCCGCTGCTATCCCGGTTTGGGCGTGCAGCGTGACGGCTTGCGGGATTTCAACCTCGAAGGGCGTCCCGCTATTGTCCTGAAACTCGTGTCGTGTCCGCGACTCGTAGGTAGCGGCGATCCGTAATGCGATGTCCGGAATCTCATAAGCGACCCCTGCAAGGTATCCGAGCTGGTAGTCTCTGCTGACGTTCAGATTGTAGGGGTTCGGCGTGGATGCTGGCGAAATGACGGTGATGGTGCCATCGACACCAATGAGGCGCAGACCACCGTAGACACTGACCCTGTCGCTGATCTCATATCTGGCGAGCGCGGTGTAAGCGATGGATGACACCTCTGCGCTCGAGCCGCCGAAGAACGCGGGCGCATTGGAATAGGCCAGAGACACCCCCACCGGCTCATCGATAGCAAACGCCAGCGTCACACGGTCGTTCAAATCACGTTTGTATCCGAGCGAATATGACTGGTAGCTGTTGGCGATGTTGCCCGTCGGCCCGGTCGGGATGCCAGCCAGCGGAACGCCCGACACCGTCGGGTTCACCGTTCCGACGGAGAATTCCAGATAGTTCCGTCCCTCTTCGAACAGGATTTGCGATGGATCCCCGAGCCGCTCGATTCCGCCGGCAGTCGACATGGAAGAACAGACGCAGAGTAAGCCAGCCCAAAATGCGGCGGTCTTCATATCGTGCGGAATCATTTGCACCTCCAAATCCGCTTTCCAATCATTCGAAACATAGCTCTTTCGAAGGCGCCCGTGACGGTATCGGCCATTTCATGCTGACCATCGCCAATTCGACGACAATGCCTGTTTGGCGGAAGTCGCACCAAGGTTCCGTCTCCGACTTGTCGCTTCGGAACGCTGCACAATGACTACGCCTTCATGGTCTCTGGACGTTGATCACAGCGGCCACTTTTCCGGTGAGGGACCACCAAGCGCGATGAACCACAGAGTACGTCCGGTGGCCCAATCGCGAATTCAATTCCTGTCAGCCACGCTCAACCGAACGATAAAGGATTTGCCAAAACCGTATTACAATGTCAATACTGCTGTATTGAATTACATCTTCTGCTGCGCACTGTGGAGGTCCCATGTTGAATGCCCTCAGAACGACTGCCTTAACCGCAGCGGCGCTGACTACCGCGGCACTCGCCACCGAACCGCAGGGTGCCGAAGCGCAATCCTACCAGATCGATTGCGCAATCCTGCTCTGTCTCTCGGGCGGTTGGCCGGCATCGGTCCCTTGCGCCCGCGCCCGTGCGGAGTTTATCCGCCGCATCACGCCCTGGCCCGTGGAGCCACCCCTGCAAATCTGGCGGTGTCCGATGGGCGCGGCCTATTCGGTCGATCCGAAGGCTCTGACCGGCGAGCGGATCTACGAGATCCTTTTCGAGCTCGATCAGACGACGCCGCTTCAGTCTTTTCCAGTCGATGAGGTCGGCAATTCCATCACGGGTGTCGGCGGAAAGACTGCGAGCGCCCCTTCCCCAACCTTTCCGACGCCACCACTCACCGCACCTCCTGGGCCGCAACCTGCCGTTCTCCGCCTGACGGGCGGTGATGCGGCTCCGATGCCGGAGGGCTTCACGCTGCAACTTGTTCAGGATCGGGCCGACATCGACATCAGCGGCCCGGAGTTCAACTTCGTACGGTCCATCCGCGTCTTTCAAACCCAGGCCCGCCAATGGGAGTCCGGTGAGGACGGCGATTGCAACAGCTATGCCAGCGTGCGGTTGGGACGGTACGGCACGCAAGGCGACTATGGATGGAGCCGAAGCAGTGTCGGCGATCTGCCGGAGGCGCATGTTGGTCTCGAGCGGTATGGCGATCATTGCCCGAGGATCTGGCACCGCTCGGTTTTTGTGGAGTGGCGGGACTACGAAGGCAACTACGGCTACGAGCAGGTAAACTACTAGACGCGGAGAATTAGGCCAGAACCGCAACAGGTGAGTGTTTGATCGGGTCCTAGTCCATCATTATAAACGTGCTTCTAGTGGGCACCGCCTTTGGCGGTCGGATCTAGACGGCGTACGACAGGTGCCCAGGGCCTCCGCCCTTCCGAGTCGCGATCCACGCCCAGGCGATCACTTGGTCACGCTACCCGTCTTACCTCCGCTCAATCGAGCGCAACACATTGCAGGCATACATGCCAATCTCATCTCCAGAGGTGCCGTAGGCGATCATCGTGCCGTTGAGCATCTCCTGCCCGACGGGCACCTCCATCGCGCGGATTTCAGAGTGCTCGTCCACCGCCCAGAAGGCGTCTAGCGCCGCCGCGTGACAGGATGGCTCGTCCTCGAAGTCCATGCGTGTCTCCACGTCAGACCCGGTCTCGAAGTTGAAGATCACGATGATCAGCAAGACGTTCATAATTTTCCCTCGAATGAGAAAACCGGAGCGCGTAGCCAAGCGCCAGTTCCGCAAATTGCGATCTCCGCTTTGCGTAGCTTCGCGTCACTCAACGCAACTGTCTGCCCAGATAGCCGCTTGTCCGTCACTGCCCAACCGCCTGCAGAAACCGCCCGTATTCCTCGCTCACCTCCCGCGCCTCCTCAAAAGCCCGCGCACGCTCTTCCTCGAGGCAGCGGAAATATGCCTGAATGTCCTCAATGTAGAGCTCGAAGTCAGACCGGATCAGATCACGGTACTCGCGAATATCGTCGGAATCGGTCGGCACGAAGGGCCGCTCGGGCGCGTAGCAGGTTTGGGCGTGTCCCGTCCCGGGAAGCAAAAAGCACAAAACTACAGTAACATAGCACATACAGGTGATCTGTCTGCGCATGGGCATTTACCTTCGGTGCTTGAGGAGAACATGTATGCGTGCGAAATATTGCTCCGGAACAATGGTTTAGGCAAGACAAAACCGCATCTTGCAAACAAAACCGTATTATTGTAATCATGGCTCATGGAAGCAATGGCTTCGGTGCGCCCAAAGACCGAAAAGGGCGCGCCGTGGCGATCGACTTAAGAAAAGAAGCGCCGAATGTGGTTACAGAAGCGGGATTCAAAATGCTCGTTGAATCCGGACACAGCGTCGAAGTCGTGTGCAAGCAGGATGCCTACCGAAAGAACTCGGTCTGGCATGGCATTTGGCTGCTGCGCGCCGTCAATGAAGACGGCGTCGAGAAGGAACTCGTCACCGCCCGGGCGCGACCGGATGGTGACTTCATCCAGCTCAGAACCTTCAAGACCGTCACCGGCCTCGTCTCCTTCCTTATCGACCTCGGCTTCTCCGTCGTGGCCTTCCCTGTCTACGAAGGGCAGCGCTGGACCTACACGTTGGCTGAAGCGGAAGACGACGTTATCGACGACTAGCGTCCTTTTTCTGCTGTTCACGGCTCAAGCCGCGCCGGCGCAGATGGTCTTCATGGTGGAAAGCGATGGGTCGCTTTCTCCGTCCCAATCCCAGGACAGTTTTGCCCGCAACTACAATGACGGGGTCGGCCAGGGCGATCCCAACGCACCGCTGCATATCTTCGGCGACGACAGCGAGGATGAGACCCAAGCGGACGATGGTACGTTCCGCGTGGCCGCCGTTGCACCCGGCGTCGTAATCCCGCGCCCTGACATCCTTGCCACGATTGACGAGACCGCCCTCCGCTATGCCAGTCATCAAGGTTTGCGCGCATCCGGCCTCACGGTGACTGAGTGGCGCCTCCTCTTCCGCGCCAACATCGAAATAGAGAGCGCCTACAATCCCAATGCCCAGTCGCGTGTCGGTGCGATTGGCCTTGGCCAGCTCATGCCGGATACCGCCGATGACCTCGGCGTCGACGCCACTGACTGGCGCGCAAATCTCGACGGGTCCGCGCGCTACCTCGCCGCACAGCTCGAGACCTTCCGCGACGCGCGGCTGGCCCTCGCGGCCTACAACGCCGGACCCGAAGCCGTGCGAGAGCATGGCGGGATCCCACCCTACCGAGAGACACAAGCCCACGTTCAGCGGGTGCTGGCCGTGTTCAACAGGCTGGAAGGAGAAAACTCATGAGGCCGTTCCCCCTATTGCTGACCGTTTTGACGGTCTTTGTCGCCCTGGCCGAACCGGCGATGGCGCAATCCATCGACCTGTCGCCGATCCAGGACCTCCTGCAAGGCATCGTCGATGCGCTCACTGGCCCGCTTGGCGTCGTGATCGCAACGCTGGCTGTCATCGGCGTCTTCCTGAGCTGGTTCTTCAACATCATCGACCTGCGCCAGGCCCTCTGGGTTCTTGTCGGGATCGCGGGTGTCGCGGCAGCGCCCACGATCGTGGCCGCGGTCTTCAGCTGAGGGAGCGCGTCGTGGCGGAACGATCTCCCCTCTTTCTCGGCCTCGTGCGCCCGCCCAGGCTATTCGGGTTGCCGATCATGTATGCCGTGGTCTGGCTTTTCGGCTCGGTTCTATTGTTCGTGTGGATCCAGAGCTTCGTGGTGCTTGGCATCGCGGCCATTCTGTATCCGCTGCTTTGGAAGGCCGCGGATTGGGATCCGCGCTTCATCGATGTCGCCATGACCACCCTCCAGGAAACGCCTCCAACCCGAAACCGCAAAATCCATGGGGGTGACAGCTATGCCCCGTGATGACGTCAACGGACGCGGCGAGCACGATGAGCGCACGCTGATGCCAAAATGGTATCAGCACGAAAAACACCTCGCCCACATGCTTCCCTATGTGAGCCTCGTCGATGATCGCACGGTGCGCACCCGGGTGAATGAGCTCTTCCAGTGCATCCGCATCACCGGCGTCAACAGCTACACCACCGATGACGACTATCTCGACAAGGTGCGCGCGCTCTTTGCCCGGATCGTCGCGCAGCTTGGCGAAGAGTTCAGCTACTACGTTCACAAGGTCTCGAAGGGGATCAAGGTCGACCTTGAACCGATCGACGGCGACAGCTTCGCCGCCATTGTCGACGCGCAATGGCGCGCAAGAATGGCGACCGGCGGGCTGCGCGACAAGACGCTCACGCTGACCGTCATCCACCGACCGCCATCCAAGAGCTTCCTGAGCTTCATGCGGAGCCCATCCCCTGCCCGATTGAAAAACGAAACGGCGAAGCGGCTGCGTCGTCTGAACGAAGCGGTTGGTATTTTCACGTCAGGTCTGGCCAACCTCAAACCGACGGTTCTCTCGGCGGAGACGGGCGACCTGGTCGGTTTTCTCGGCGCGCTGAACACGGGGCAGGAACGTCCGCTCTATCATACCTCGCAGTTCGGCTTCGTGGCCTCATCAGCCGCGAACACGCGCGTGACCTTCCACGGAGATCATTTCGAGCTGAGCGAAGGCGTCGCCGGCCGCCGCTACGGCAGGAGCTACAGCATCAAGGACTATTCCGAGCAGACGAGCTGCACGATGTTCGACACGCTCAATCTGCCCGTCGACATGATCGTCACACACTCCTTCACGCCCGTGAACACCAACATGACGATCGCGCGGATCAAGCGGCAGGTGAAGCAGATGCAGGCCGCCGATGACGCCGCGGTGTCCTTGCGCGAAAACCTCTCCTTCCTCGCCGATGATCTGGAAGCCAAGCGCGCCAGCATGGGGGACCATCACATGGTCGTCACCGTCTTTGCCGAAACCCTAGACGCGCTGGAAACCCTCGGCGCAGAGATCGTGAACGCCGCGGCCTCGGAAGGCGTGACCATGGTGAGCGACCGCTTCGGCGCCAACACGCATTATTTCAGCCAGCACCCCGGCAACCAGCCCAAGCGGCTGCGCCCCAGCACGATCACGAACCGCAATTTTGCCGATTTCGCGGCCTTTCACCGGACCCAGCTTGGCAAGCAAGGGGACGAGGTGCCCTGGGGCAATGTCATTTCGCTCTTTCCCACGCCGGAACGAAGCGCCTATCGGTTTTCCTTCCACGAGGCCGGGTCTCCCGACAAAGAGCCAACAAGTGGCCACACGCTGATCATGGGCCGTCCCGGTTCCGGTAAATCGGTCTTGGCGGCGTTCCTCATGACGCAGGCCAAGCGCGCCGGGGCCCGTGTCTTCGTCTTCGACTATCGGCAAGGCATGGACATGGCCGTGCGGGCCAATGGTGGCCGCTACACGACGATCCAGGGCGGGATGCCGACGGGCCTCAACCCGCTTTGGACAGAGACCGACAGTCGCGGGATTGCCTGGCTCGCCGATTGGTTCGGCACCCTGCTCCATCGCGAAGACAAGCCGCTGACGCCCGCGCAAACCAACCGAATCATGGAGTGTGTACGCCAGAACGCGCACGCCACGGACCCGGGGTTGCGCAACTGGCAGAATTTCGCATCGCTTTTCATGTCCATGGACGATGAAGGCGACCTGAACCAACGCGTTCTCGAATGGGCCGAGAAAGGCCGCTTCGGCTGGATCTTTGGCCATAGCCTCGAGGACACGTTCTCGCTCGATGGCGATATGGTCGGCTTCGATCTCACCGGCATCCTCGACAGCGAAAGCGACAGGGAACGGATGGCGGTCCTGAGCTATCTTTTCCGCCGGATCGAGCGGAAGATCGAAGACCGACGCCCCACGATCATCATCATCGACGAGGCCTGGAAGGCGCTCGACAACGCGTATTTCGCGGAGCGATTGTCCCAATGGCTGGTCACGGCCCGGAAACAGAACACCGTGGCCGTGATGATGACCCAGTATGCCAGCCAGCTCGAGCGGACGCGCACCGGCAAGACCATCGTCGAGGCGGTGCCGACGCAGGTGCTTCTCCCCAATATCCGCGCCAATGCCTCGGATTACGCGATGCTCAATCTCTACCAGAAAGAGCTCGATACGCTGCTGAACACCGGCACACAGTCTCGGCTCGCGCTTATTCGCGATGACCAGGGCTCCGTTGTCGTGGACGCGGACCTGAGCGCCCTCGGTCCCAACCTGACCATCCTCGGCGGGATGGAGGCCGGCGAAAAGCTCGCCGGCGCCGATTACCGCGACCGACCCGACTTTTGGAGACTTCATCCATGAAGAAACTGGCCCATGTCCTCCTGCTCTGTGCGGTCGCGGCTTGCTCCAATTACCGCGAGCCCGAGGCGAACTGCTTTGCCTTCGTTTCCCAGGGCCCTTCCCCTACTGACTGCGATTTCGAGGCGTTTGGGGGACCAGACTTCGGGGACGTTGCCCATGAGTAAGGGCCTCGTGGTTGCACTGGTAATTGTCGGGCTGTCCTCAGGTGCGCTGGCTCAAGGCGTGCCGGTGAATGACGGCGGCTTGACCGCGCGCGACATCCTCGAAACCGGCGACCGCGAAGCCGATCTCGCCGTGCAGCGCGAAACCCTTTCCGTCCAAGAACAGATCACGGCCATCGAGCGCGAACAGCTCGCGGTGCTCGATGCGATCCTCGAAGCGCAAACGAGCTTTGACAGCGCCGCGATCACCGGGATGGTTAGTGATCTCGAAGGCGGCAGCGGCGATTCGGACCGCTCGACTGAGGCCGTCTATGGTACGGCAGACATCGATCCGAACCCCGCCGGGGACCAGATGTTCGGGGACGCCGCCCAGAACATCGAAGAGCTCATCATCCGGGTCGCTCAGGAGACCCACGCCCGAGCCGGGGTCTCTGCCGCCGGCCTCTCGGTCGTCCAATGGCGCGCGCTCCTCCAGGCCCTGATCTGGCAAGAGAGCCGGTTCGTGATCCGGGCTGAAAGCCCAGTCGGGGCCTATGGGCTCACGCAGATCATGCCCGGCACAGCGAGCGATCTTGGAATAAACCCGGAATACCGCACCAGCCCCTATCTGCAGGTCGAAGGCGGCGCGCGGTATCTCTCGGATCAACTCGCCCGCTTCGACGGCAACATCATTTTCGCGCTCGCGGCATACAATGCGGGTCCTGGCCGGGTGATCGAATACAGCGGCGTGCCGCCCTTTCGGGAAACGCAACACTACGTCACGGTCATCCCGCAGCAGTACAACACCTATCTCGGCCGGATCGGCGGGATCGAGGCGCTTGGCACGATCGACCCGACCCTGCTCGCCAATTCGAACCTGTCGCTCATGGGCATGGGCGCCGCCTTCTATGGCAGCACCTCCCCGACCGCGATCCGGCAAGCCGCTCTTCGTGTCCGGGACATCGTGACCCGCGACGGCACCACGGCGGACGTGCAGGAGTCCATGGCGCTCAACACCTATGCCCGGGCCGAACTCGTCCGGCTCATTGCCGCGATGACCCGGCTGCAAGCTGCGCGGACCCAACCGCTCAGCGCCGCACAGATGCGCCTCGCCGCGGCGCGGATGCAAGAGCAAGACTTCATGACCTTCATCATAGAGGACCTGGACTGATGCCCCCCACCACGCTTCTCAAAAGCCTTCGTACCCTCATCCTGACAACACTGCTGTCCATGGGCGGCATCGCTGTCCCCGTTTCTTTCCTCCCGGGCTCTGCGGCCGCGCAGGGCGTGCCGGTCGTGGACACCCAGAACATCGCCCAGAACATCCAGCAGCTGCGCCAGATGATCGAGGATGAACTCTTGCAGAACGAACAGCTTCTGCAGCTGCGCGAGCAGCTCATGACGCTCACCGATCAACTGGCCGAGTTGCAGCGCACCTATGAGGCCCTGACCCGGCTGGCGGAACTGCCCGAAGTGATCGCCACGGAGATGGAAGCCGAGTTGAACGGCATTCTCGATCAGGAGTTCGGTGATATCCAGGCCACGATCCAGGCCATCCGCACCGGCGACTTCTCCGGGCTCAGCGGCTCGGGTGCTGCCGAGATCGAAACGCAGATGGACCGCGTGCTGGCCGAGCTCGGCTTCGACGACGACACGCTCCGCGAGATGGCCACGAGCGGCAATGCCGGGGCCGAACGCATCGCGACACAAGCCACAACCGGCGCCCTCGTCTCGGCCGCAGCCCAGAACAGCTATGACGACGCCGGCCAATCGCTTGAGCGCGTCGAGCGCCTGGTCGGTCTCATCGACGACATGGATGAGCTGAAAGAGAGCGTCGATCTCAACACACGCGTCACCGCCGAACTGGCGATCGCGCTCGTGGCCATGTGGCAGCTCGAAGCCGTGCAGACCGTCGGCGATGGTACCGGCGGTGTCATCGACGCCGCCACCATCGCCGAAGAACAGAACTTCATGGAATTCACCATTCCGGACCTTGGCGACTGAGCATCGGGACCAGAGACGTTGAACAACGAGAGAGAGATCATCGAGGAGGAACTGGTCTACGGCGCGCTGCGCCGCGAGCGGCTTTGGCAACGCCTCGGGCTCCTGGGATTGGTTTTCGGGCTCGTTGGTTGCCTCGGTGCGGTCATAGTGGCCATTCTCGATGTCGATCCGCCACCCGTGGTCGTGCCTTACGATCCAGAGACAGGGTTTGCATTGCCCGAAGCCACCGTGGGGGCCACCGAAGTTACCGGCAACCAGGCCGTGATCGAGGCGGAGATCTTCCGCTACGTGACCGATCGCGAGGTCTACAACCAGCTCGACAATGATGTCCGCATCACCAGCGTTCTGCAGCGCTCCGATGGTCGGGCGGAAGCTTCCGTCAGGGCGCAATGGAGCAGCGCGAGCCCGCAATACCCTCCAACTGTCTATGGCGACAGCGCGACACTGGATGTTGAAATCCTGAGCATCAACCTCATCGGTGAGAACCGTGCAACCGTGCGTCTGCGCAAGCGACTCACCTCCATTCAGGGTATCCAGGCAGGCCTCTTCACCGCGACGCTCATGTTCGAGTTTCGACCCGAAGAGGCGCGCACGATCGATCAGGTCTGGACGAACCCCTTTGGCTTTACCGTGATCGAATACGCGATCCGGTCCGATAGATTGGAGAATTGAATGCGGCGTCTCGGACTGGCCTTCCTCGTGTTGACCTTCACGGCCACCTCGGCGCTCGCAGAAGCCACACCGCGGCGCGGCCCCAACGACGCCCGCGTCCGGATCGCGACCTATCAGGAAGGCCAGGTCTTCCGCCTCAACGTCTCGCTCACCCATGTCACGACGATTGAATTCGGCGACGGTGAAACCATCCGCTCGATCCTGGCCGGTGACACCGAAGGCTTCGAGCTCGACGGCGTGCCCGGCGGCCAGGCATTCGCGATCAAACCCCTCGCCCGCGGCGTCCATACGAACGTGACCGTCTACACCAACCGACGCAGCTATTACTTCAATGTCCAGGAGGTCTCGACGCCCACCTTCTACGTGGTGCAGTTTCATTATCCTGATGAGCAACGCCGCCCTGAGAATGCTGTCGCAGCGCAAGCGCCGAACTACAATTATGGGGCCAGCGATCGCACGGAAATCACGCCGGTACGGGTCTGGGACGACGGGACGTTCACCTACTTCCAGTTTGCCCGCAACGCGCCCGTGCCCGCGATCTTCCGCTACGCGAACGGGCGTGAGCGCACCGTCAACACCCAAGCCACCGAGCCGGGCGTGATCCGGGTCTCCGGCGTGAACGCGCAATGGGTGCTGCGTCTGGGTGAGGAAGTCGTCTGCATTCAAGACAACGCTTTGTCAGGAGGCTCCTCATGAGCGATGACCCAAAGCAGCCTGACGTCTCCGAACGCCTCGCCCGGCTTGAAGCCGGAGCGAGCGGCAGCCCGGTCAGGGCAACACGTCGCTCCCCTCTCATCGCGATCCTTGTGGTCGCGCTCGTCGGAATGGGCGGCGCGGTCCTTCTTCTCCTCAACAAGGCGGACGAGGATGTGGTTTTGCCAACGGCCACCCCGGATGAGTTCCAACCGGAAGGGGATGGCTTTGGAACCATCGAGCCGTTCGTGCCCCCCGCCCCGCCGGAACCGCAAGTCGTCGAGGTCCCTGTCCCGGCATCTGAGCCCAACGCCGAACTGCTCGCTCAAATTGCGGCGCTGCAAGCGCAGATCGAAGCCATTCAGAACGCCCCAGAGCCGGTGGTCAAAGAGGACACGGCAGCGGCCGAGGCGATGAATGCGCTGACCGCCCAACTGGCCGAACTGCAGGCGGCCTCGGAAGCCGCCCAACAGCAGTTTGCTGAGGAATTGGAAGCCCGGGACCGCGAATTGCAACAGCTGCGCATGGATCTCGATCTTGCAAGGCTTGAGGCGCAGCAGCCGTCCCCCGCCCCCTCTGGCCCGACCGAAGAGGAATTGCGGCTGCAGGAAGAGGAGCGGCTGCGGCGGGAGGAAGAGGCCCGACGCCTTGCCGAGTTGCAACTTCGGTCCGAGGAAGAACGCGCGTTCCAGGAGCGCCGTATCCTCTCCCCCGTCATCGCCTTCGGTGGTGCCACCGGCGGTCCCGAGGGGGCTGAACTCGCGGAGCGCACTTTCGGTGAAGTCACCGACTTCGTCCTTAACGGCGCCTTCCCGAGCCCGGTCACCCAATCCGAGGTTATCGCGAACCCGTCGAACACCGTCATTCAAGGCACGGTGATACAGGCCGCCCTCGAGACCGCAATATCAAGCGAGCTTGCCGGCCAGGTCCGCGCGATCACATCCGAGAACGTCTACAGCTATGACGGGACGCGCCTTCTGATCCCCGCCGGGTCCCGTCTGATCGGTCGCTATCGGTCGGGGGCCGATATCGCGCAGCGTCGCCTGACGATCGCCTGGGACCGGATCATTCTGCCAAGCAATCAGACGATCCAGATCAGCGCGTTTGGGGCCGATGAGCTCGGCCGCTCCGGCACGACCGGTTTCGTCGACACGCGCTTTGCCGAACGCTTCGGCTCTGCAGCACTCATCTCGCTGATTTCCGCCGCGCCATCGGTGGCGGCAAACCAGACGGAGGATGAACTCGCAGAGGATGTGCTGGAAGACATCGGCGACGATCTGGCCGACGCCACAGACAGCGTAATCGGCGAATACCTGTCGATCGGCCCGGTGATCTACGTCGATCAGGGCGCGCGGATCACCGTCATGGTGGACCGGGATTTGGAGATCTTCTGACCCATGACGCTCAGCTACCTCCAGGCCTCCATCGACAAGCTGGAAGACGCCAAGCGCGAGGATGTGATCGAGATCTGCATCAACCCGGATGGGTCGTGCTGGGGCGAGTTCCAGGGGGATCATTTCATGCGGCGCCTCGACCAGACGCTCACCGAGGACCAGATCAAGGATCTCGGCAACCAGATCGCGTCCGACGCGTCCACGCCGCTATCGAAAGACCGCCCGATTGTCTCAGTCTCGATCACCTATCGCGACCGACCGATCCGCGCCCAGGTCATCACGCCGCCGGCCGTCAGCCGGGGCATGTCAATCAGCCTGCGCTTTTTCTCAAGCCTGCCCCTCGAGACTATTGAGCTCAGGTTTCTCTACGGGGAGGAACGCAAGCTGGACGAGCTGCGACAGGAGAAGAACCGTCAGCTTCGCGATGTCGTGGTCAGTGGGGATATCGACGCCGCTATTCATCATTGCGTTGAGAACAAGCTCAACATGATCGTCTCGGGTGGCACCTCCACCGGGAAGACCGTCGCCGCTCGAAAGATCCTCTCCTATGTCAGCGACGAGGAGCGGATCCTGACGATCGAGGAAGCCGCCGAACTGCTGCCGAAACAACCCAATGCCGTCACGCTGATCTCGAACCGGGATGCGATAAACCAAACCGCCGATGTCCTTCTGACTGCAACCCTGCGGATGCGGCCAGATCGCATCATCCTGGGCGAGGTCCGGGGGAAAGAAGCGATGACGTTCCTTGAAGCGATCAATACCGGTCACGGCGGCTCTATGACCACGTTGCACGCGGAAACGCCCCAATTGGCGGTCCAACGCCTAGCCATCGCAGCCCTCAAGACCGAAGTCCCGATCCCTTACCGCGATATGATAGACTACATCGAAAGCTCCATAGACGTGATCATTCAGGCGGGCCGCGAAGACGGAGAACGCGGAATCACGGAGTTTTATTTGCCCGGAACAGTAATTTAGAAGGAAGAAACATGAAGCGCTATGAGCCAAAAATCCTGACCTTCTCTCCGACCGATTCAGGGTCGATGGAAAAGGCCGAAGACGTCCTCTTCACCTACACGGTCGAAGGTTGGGAGATCATATCCGCAACTCAAATGCAGGGTTTGCAACCTGTCCTCACGGTCGTTTTACAGCGCGAGATCTCAGAAGAGGAATATGCGAAGATCATGGAGAAGCGAGCATGATCTGGCATAGAGCACTTCTGATCTCACTGATCGTTTTCCATCCGTCCATCTCTTACACACAAGGTCTGGTGCCAACCATGGAACAGACCTTCGAGTTTTGCCAAGAGCGACCGTCAGAACCCGAATGGATCGGCAATTTACCCTCGCGGGAGAACTACAAGCGCCTCGTGATTCAAACGATCTATCGGGCTCAAGGACTCGAGCGCGTTGTCGAAGCTGGCGAATGCTCCTGTGCGACACGTTTCCCTTCCTGGGACGCCGCGGTTCAACACTTCAGCGACCGCTATCTCGGCGCTGATCGAAACGTGATGCGAGAAGCAGAAGATCGCTATCTGACCCTTGTCAACCAGCTACGATCGGCCGCTCGGGAGATTTGCGAAGCCGAGGGCAATTGGTGAGATAGGACAAAGACATGAGTGTTGTTTCCTACATCGTTGACGAAGCTCAGGGGTTTCTCGATGACGCTGCCGAAACCCAATTTGGTGCTGTAGCGGCTACTGTTGGAACGATTACCACCCTCGGCGCAACGCTCGTTCTCATCCTCGTATGCATAAACATGGTCTTCCAGTATCGTGCCATGGACGGCCGGACTGCCTTTTGGCTCGCAGTGAAGATTGCGCTCATTGGGATATTTGCCCAGAACTGGACCCAGTTCAACGCGCTATCCTCTGCGATCCTGAGCGGAATCGACAACATTGCCGGCTCGCTCATCGCCGCTGTTGGGGGCGGCACGCCCGGACCCTCAGGCACTTACGCCGAAGAGTTTGATCGCATGATTGCGCGTTTCGGCGATTACCTGAACGCCGCAGGTGAAGAACTCAACTGGATGGCCGGAGCAATCCTATCCAACCTAGGCGTCTTCCTGCTCTCGCTACTTGGTGCGCTTGCGGCATTTCTTATGGTCGCATCGCGCTTGATGATCTCGCTCCTTCTCGGTCTTGCGCCCATCATGATCTTTCTGACGCTTTTTGAAGTGACGAAAGACTATTTCGCCCGGTGGCTTTCGGCAGTCGTTTCGTTCGCTATGTATCCGATCATTATTGCCGGGGTGTTCTCGACCATCACTGGCGTCTCAGCGTCGCTCTTGGGTGAATTGGGTGATCCAACCGCCGCGCCGAATATCGGTGCGCTCGTCCCGTTCTTCATGATGGTCCTGATGGCGAAAGGATTTATCATCGCCACCCCATTCATCGTGCGCGCGGTCTCCGGCAACATCATGATGCCAGCGATCTCCGGTGGGTTTGGTGGCGCCTATGCCTTCAGCCGCGCTGCCTTAGGCTCACAGCAAGCTCAAAACCGGTACCTGATGGGTGCCGCGACAGGAGCAGAGTATACCGCCTTACGTGCCCGCGCCTTGATGGGCGTCGCTCCGATGCCGGAACGCCGTTACTTCGGTGGCGCACAGAGCCAACCGGTAGCCAACACATCTCAGAGCCCGGCAGACACCGGTGCTGCAGCGCGGTACCAAGCTCAGCTTGACCGCGCCACGCGTTTGGGTGGCCGCTGATGTCACTGAGGCCTTGGTAACCGCTGCTAAAAGGACTGCGCAAATCTCGAACGATCTGCTGTGTGTGACGGCCTGGCATGGAATTCTGCCCCATGCTTTGTCGCGCACGAATTGCTGCTCCGCGAGACGCATTCCATTCGCTGCAAAGCGCACGAAAAAGCAAAACGCGGGACGAGGCTGCCATTCGCCCAAGGTCCGCTTCCGATTCCCGCTGGCTTTCAGACGATCCACCCAAAGACATACCCCGCTGCGAGCGACCCCAGAACCGCGAGCATCAAATACAACAGGAACGGCTTCAGTTTGAGAACCGGCGCAATGGCCATCGCGCCCCAGATGCTGACTACGCCGCCAGAGATCAGGAACGCCATAGCCGCGCCTTCGGACATGCCGTTGTCAATCAGCCCGCGTGTCAGCGGGAGCGCGGCATAGCCGTCGATATAGGCCGGAGCGCCGACAAAGACGGCGGCAGGTATGGCCCACCATTGATCCTCGCCGAGATAGGCCGCCAGCGCCCCCGGCGTCAGCGCGGCGTTCAGGGCGTATTCAGCCGCGAAGGCAGGGATCAGGCAGATCAGGATAAGCCGCGTGGTCGCCCAGAACTGTGTGCTGAACGACCGCCGCCGGGTCCTCGTGCGCCAAACCCACGGATCGAAGATCTGGTCCCCGCCACATCGTGCGGCGCTCAGTTGCCGTGCGAGGCCGTTGTCGCGAAGTGCGCTCAACGCCCACGGCCGTTTGGCGAACAACCCGGTGATCGCGCCCCCGAACAGACCCAACCCGAAGGCCGCGAGTGTTTTGCCAATCGCAAAGCTCAGACCAAGTGTGGCAGCGGTTGTCGCGAGCATCGCCGGGTCCGTGATCGGGGAGGACAACCAGAACGCCATAATCGGAGCCAGCGGCACGCCCGCCGCTAGCAGTCCGGCCATCAAGGGCAGCACGGTGACGCCGCAGACCGGCGTAATGGCCCCGATCAACGATGCGGCCACCACCGTTCGCAGCGTCCTGCCCTCGAACGCCCCGGCGATATGCGAGTCCGCGCCGCTCGCGATGATCCAAGCCGCAAGAAGGATGCCCGGAATGACAATGGGTGCGACAACGATCAAACCCCACAAGACGAACTCGGCCGCATCTACGGCGTGGTTCGGCCAGGCAAGACCAACGCCTGCCAGCAGAAGAAGGCAAACGCCCCACACCAGTGATTTCCTGTTCGATGGTCGGCGGGCAATGGTCTGATCGGACATCGGATACTCCTCTGACCTTGAAATTATTGGTCAGCTAGGCATATGTGAAACAAATAGTTTCAATCTCTGCTATTGGAGTATTGAATGGACAACCTAGACAGCGACTTGCTGCGCACCTTCGTGGCTGTGGCCGAGGCTGGCAGCGTCACAGACGGCGCTGCGCGTATCTACCGGTCTCAATCTGCAACCAGTCTTCAGATCAAACGCCTCGAAACCATTCTCGGCCAACCCGTTTTTGAACGGCACGGGCGCGGAGTCATCCTGAGTGACGCGGGCCGTCAGTTGCTACCAGTTGCACAAGAGGTGACGGGGCGCCTCGACGCGGTGCTGCGAGACATTTCCCAGGATGCCGTATCCGGTAAGCTCCGTGTCGGCATTCCCGACGATCACGGACGAACCAAGCTCGCGGAGATTATCGCGGCGTTCACACGCCACCATCCGAAGGTCGAACTGGAAGTGACCTGTGCCTTGAGCTCGAATTTTCCCGATGCCCTCGACAAGAGATCGCTGGACCTGGCGATCTACGAAGTGGAACGCCCATCGGTCCATGAAGAAGTCCTCTATGAAGACCCGACCTGCTGGGTATCGTCAACACAGCGGAATTTCCCGACCGATGAAAGCTTGCCGGTGGCCTTGTTCGATCACGCTTGCTGGTGGCGAGACGCGGCAATCGCTTCCCTGAAGGCTCGTGGAAAGCCATATCGCATCGTTTATTCCAGCCAGAGCGTCTCCGGCGTTATCGCAGCGGTCGAAGCCGGGATCGCAGTGGGCCTTTTGGGCCGCTCATCACTGCATTCCGGCCTGTCGGTTGTGAACAAGGCTCTTGGGTTCGAAAGCACGCCTGCCTCCAAGTTGGTGATGGCAACGAGCGGTTCACAGGAAGCCGGACCCCAGGACGCCATGAAGGCGGCTATCCGCTCAGCTTTTCTGGCCGCGGTCGCAGAGAACAGCCGTTCGAGTAAGCGCCGTGAATGAGGAGGTTGGGCTCACTGTTGCCTTTCGTCGCGACTTGCGACGATGTTCGCTTAGCGCGCCACCACCCTCTCTCCGGCTTCTGACGCACCCGCAATCTCCCCCTCGAGGCGGTCCAACTCGCTCAGGGCATCCTGAACCACGTGAAGGTCGTCCTCGCTCAGGGCTCCGGCATCGAGTCCGGCCAGGCCCTCGAAATCCATCTCGAACTGGCGCTGATCGTCCGTGATCACGGCTGCACGAGCCCGCCTTGCCTCTGGCGTCGCGACCGGGTCGTCAAGAGTGTCTCCACCCGAATCGGCAATCCCCATCCGAGCCTCGAAATCGCGTTCCGACAGGCCCGACCCGCGCGGCGCTGTCGGCGTCGCCCGGACGCTCAGGGGCAACTCCCCCATTGGTGCCAGAGGCCCCTCCGGAAACGGCAGATCACCCTCCTGCGCCGCGTGGATACTTTTGAAGAACGGATCGTCAAAATATACCACGCGTTTGGCCTTCACCGGCATCTGCGCATCGACCACGACGACGATCTCATCCAGCGGCAGCCGACGGGCTTCGTCCTCCGGTAAAAGCGAGACTTCTTCTGTGCGCTCGGACTGGCTCCGTCCCTCGAAGGGGTTCTTGCCGATGGCGCGGGAGCGGGTCACAACGGTCTTCGTGGTTTTGCCGACGGCCTTGCTCAACTCCTCGACGGTCTTTTCGTCTGAGGGTGTGAGGTAGAGCTTGATGCCGGCGTTGCCCTGCAGGGCCCGGCGCGTGTTCTCACCATAGATCTCGTCGATGGCTGGGATGGTCTGGGTGACGATGGCCAGATGCCCGCGATACTGCCTCAGAATCTCGATGCTCTCGGCCACGATGGGCATCTTGCCGAGACGATTGAACTCATCGAGGAGGATCATCACCGGCCAGGGCTCGTCCGGACCCGGTTCCTTCTCCTGCATCGCAGACAGCAGGTCCGAGAAAAAGAGCCGGATCAGCGGGGCCAACGGCTTCACCATGAGGGGCTGAACCACGAGATAGACGCTGAAGGGCTGCTTGCGGATCGTCCGGAAGTCGAAATCCGACACCGCCGTGGCATCATCGATGGCCGGGTTCTGCCCTTGGTCGAGCCCGGAGGTCATCAGGAGCGAGACTTAGGAGGTCAGTGTGTCGTTGTTGGTGGAGGCGAGCCGGGTGAAGATCAGCCGCGCGGCCGGATTCCGAACCTCGTGGGCGCGGGCGAGATACTCCTTCTGCTTGTGCCCGCCCGAGGCGGCGATCCGGTAGATCTCCCCGAGAGTTGGCCTGTGGCGTTGGAAGGCCAAAAGCCCCGCAGCGACAAAGAGATCGATCCCGCCCTTTAGAAGGCCCTGCACCCGGTCGTTGTCGTTCTGCAAAAAGAGCGTCGCGAGAAGCAGGAGTTCCATCTGCTGGCGCGCCGGATCCTGAAGCTCGTAGATCCTCAGAAGCGGGTTGTAGCGATGCGTGCGCTTGTTTTCCCAGTCGGTCGGCGCGAAGCGGTAGACCGTGTCGCCCGCCGCGGCGCGGTGGCGAGCCGAGGCCTCGTAGCACTCGCCTTTCACGTCGAGGACGACGGCCGAGCCCTGCCAGGTCAGGAGGTTCGGGATCACGAACCCGGTGGTCTTGCCGCGCCCGGTAGGCGCGACAATCAGCGCATGCGGGAAGGTCTTCGAGCACAAGAACGGCGCCCGCGACGTCGGCTTGCCGAGCTTGCCAATCACGAAGCCGGTGCCGGGCGCACCGAAGAAGCCGTTCCGCTTCATCTCCCGTCGAGTCTGCCAATGGGTGTAGCCGAAGCGTGTAAGCGCCGAGCCGGACATCGCAAGGCTCATGAGAAAGCCCGCCACCCCGGCCCCGCCCATGATCAGGGTGACGAGCCGGAAATCGTCGGGCCGGGCGGTACGGAAGACCAGGTAGTTCTCGGCGATGTAGAAGAAATCAATCTCCCCCTGAAACCCCAGATCGCGGAAGGTCAGCACAGCCGAGGCAATCACGTATCCTATCGCGGCGGCGACGAGGGTCACCAGCATGACGCCGACAGCGAGACGGCCGGTCCCTAGGCCGCGCATCAGTGGGTCTCCCCGCGCTCTTTTTCGCCATCGGTAAGATCGGCACGATGAAGCTCGTAATCCCGGTCGGCAATCTCCTCGACGACGGCGCGCGCCGCCTCGCTGTTGGCGGTCGCCTCGTTGGACTGCAGGTAGACTTTCGCCGCATAGAGCCGATCGAGGCGGTCCGTGATCTGCTCCTTCAACACGTCCACGTCGCCGTCCCGCAATCGTTCGATCTGCTCGGCATCGAGCTCCCGCTCCACGGCTTCCCGATAGGCAAGACGCTGGTCGGCATCCGCGAAGGGCGCGGACATCTCGCCCGTCCGTTCGTTCTCCAGCACCCGCCGAACCTCCGGGTCGAGGACGGGCGCCCGGACGACCTCCATCGCAGTGGGTGTCTCGGTTTCAGACACCCTACGATCCGACAGGGGCGCGTCGCGCGCCGCGTGGATCACCCCGTCCTGGCGCAGCACCTCGTTCCGTTCGAGCGTGATGCCGAGCTGAACATGGGCGCGGTTGAGGGTTTCTCGGGCGGCCTCCAGATCGGCGCGACGTTCGAGGTTCAGCCCGTCGGTCTCTGCCACGCGCGCCAGATCATCGGCGATCCATTGCCGCTCGAGGGCGGCGTTCTGTGCTCCCGTCTCCATCCGCGCGACCACGACCGACGTTCGAATCCCGGTGCCCCTGAGCGCCGTGTCGATCTGCGCCCGAACATCGGGGTCCTGCAACCGCGCCAGCTGGTCCCGGTCGATGTTCGTCTCGGAATAGACCCCACCGTCGGACGGCCGTTCGGTCAGCGTCACGGAACGCAGCCCAAGCGGCTGCATGTGGGCGAGCCGCGCCTGGATCTCATTGAGGCTGCGCTCAAGGCGCGGCCGTTCCACCTCCGGCTTCTCGGCGATCATCCCCTGGACGCGCGCGACCTGGTCGGCGTAGCGGGTTCTCAACGCATCGAATGATTGCTCCTCGGCCATGTAGACGTCTCCTTTGGCTTCAAGTTTGCCGCCCCGAGCCAGAAGTTCACCGGCCCGGAACAGGGCGTCCGAGATGTCCTCCCGGGGCCCGCGGGCCTCGCGCGAGGCCTCCGTGGCGAGCGCATGGAAGACGGCCCGGGTGTTGGCGATCTCGGCGAGCGCACGCTCCAGATCGGCCCCGACCCGAGGTCTCGGCTCAGCTGCCCTGCCCTCGTCTTTCGCGGCGTAGATCTCGCGGGTTCGCGGCGGGTAGTGCACAACGCCTCGGTCGAGACGACGCGTGGCCTCCAGACGGACCCCGAACCTCTCGGCCTCCTCGACCATGGCGAGGCGGAAGTCGTCATAGTTGAACCGGTGATCCCGGCCGAGGAAGAAGAACTCCCCCTCCTGGGACCGGCGGTTCAGGACGATATGGGCATGCGGATGGGAGCGGTCCTCGTGGACCGCGATGATGTAGTCGAAGTGCCCCTCAGCCGTCTGGAAGAACCGCTCGGCGACATTGGCGGTGATGTCCCGGACATCCTTTCCACGGGTACCAACAGGGAAGGACATCAGCATATGGGTGGTCTGTCCGAGCTTCGGTTTGAACCCGGCACTCCAGCGCTTGGCAAAGCGCTCGGTCAGGTCCTTGATCTCCTTTCCCTCGAGCTTCGCCTTCCCGTCGAGGAACCCGGAACTGTCCACGATATGGGTGGACTTGGTGGTGAGGTAGCCGAGCTGGTTTGAGAGTTGCGACTTGGTATGCGTGCCGCCACCGCGGATCGCCTTGAAGACCGCTGCGCGATGCCCCGCCGCGGCGCGGATGAACTGCCTCTGCTTGGCGACATGGAGCCCCTGCATCGAGCCCCGGATCCGGCTCCAGCCGTCCCGGAAGACTTCGCCGGTCACATCATGAACAGCATCATTCAGCCGCATGAGCGAACTCCCTCAGCGCGGCGGTGGCCTCGACTTGCATCGCATCCCGGCGGCGGCGCACGAGCAGATCGATCTCGTCGGCGCTGTCGAGAATAAACCGCGCGAGGCCTCGCATCTGGACGAGGCGCAGATCGGAAAACTCCGCCACTGCCTGCCCGTTCCGGTTGGCCTCTGCCATACGCTTTGAGAGCTGTGCCACACCGTTGCCAACCTCCTGCAGCGACGCCCGGTAGCGCGCCATCTCGGCCGCGAGTTGCACGTCCGGCACGAAGGTCCCGCCGGCCGCCTGGATCAGCCTTCTCAGCCCCTCCGTGCGGGTCTCGATCCCCGCCGTCGCCAGCACGCTATCAAGCGCCTCAAGCTCCTCCGGGGTCAGCTTCACGGTCACCGCGGCGGTCGGGGTAGCGGCGTCCCTCTGCCGTTCGCCATGGGCCTTCAGCGTGTATTGAATCGCTCGCTGAGAGACGCCGAACCGTTCGGCCAGGCCCGATGTCGTGGCGCCGTCCGCGGCTTCGCGCACGATCTCCATCCTCTCAAACTCAGTCAGTCTTTTGGTCTGGGACACGCGAAGAAAGCCCCCCTATTTCCTGCCACCTTCAGCAGCTACCCATGCATCATACGACACCCTACTAGTGTGTCAATACAGCATTATTGATACCGAACATGATTTGTGTAGCTTCGACGCGGCTCGCTGAACGCCAGGGGGGCGAGACTGTAGATGACCACACCTGTCCCAATGGAGGGGCGTTTCATGCCTTCCCAATCTCCGCCCCCAGGAACCCCGTCTGGCCTTCCTCGTGCCCGCGCCGGAGGTTCTGGCCGAACACACCAGTGTTCGGACGGAAGCGAGGGGGCGGCGCAAGTCCTCACAGATGGGGCGGTCCGGCAGGGTCAAGGGTGGCCAGATTTGGCTCGCCAAATCTCTGCCGGAAAAACCCGAGAGGCACAGCCGGAGGGTTATTCCGGATGGCCCCCTTGAGGCTGGCGGACCGTCCTGTCACGAACCATCTCATCCCTCCCCCGGGACCGCCTGCGGTCCCGGATCACCATACCTTGAGCCCGGCCACAGGCCGGGCTCTCGATCTTTCGCGCAGCTGTCCCGGCGGCGGGTCAGGGCCGCCTGATGGCGGCCCATCCTCGTCAGAGGATTTAGTCCTGGGGTTCTTTCGAGCTTGGCGGGAACATCACCAGCTCCGAGACCGCGACCGGAAAGTCGAGCTTGAGGCTGAAGAACTCGGAGCCATCGCCGTTGCGGGTGTTGCGGAACATGGCCCCCACGCGTTGGAAGCGGGTGCGTTCCTGGCCCTCATTGTCGGTGAACTTGACGGGGACGGTGGCGACGTAGTGGTTGGTCATTTGGGTCTCTCCTTTTTGCGATGGGGATCTGACAGCACGGGGGCAAGAGGCCCGGTCGCAAGCGCAAATGCGGAGGGTCCGCGCCAAAAGCGTGGAAACCGTATTTGTGCTTGCCGGAGCGAAAGCGGAGGGCACGGCCGGGCCGACCCCGTGCGATCCACATCTAGGAGCAAAAAGGAGTGACCCGGATGGCGGCTTCCACAACGCAGGCGTCATTGGCCTTGTGCATTTCGAGATGACCCGCCCGGGTGGTTCGCACCTCCACACACGGGGACCGTGTTCCGGATTGCCGTCGATCTGGAGGGGCCGGTCTTCTGCCTCAAGCTCGGCTTTTGGACCGAGGTAGGACTGCGTTGGGTTGACGCCCATCACGCGACAAAATGGCAAACCGACGAAGCTGCGGCGCTATCTGGTGAACCTGGACGAAGGGACGGCGTCGCTATACGAAACCCAGCCCCCGACACGCCGATGAGAAACGACGAAAGGGCCGCCCAAAGGCGACCCTCTCTCGATCATTCTCCTGCTGTCTTCTTCGCGGGGTCCGCGACCCGCATGACCGTCAGACCTTTTGCTTCCGCTTTCTGCCCGAGGTTCAGCGCGACCCCGTTGCCGCCGAAGAGCACGACGCCCGTCGCCGCGAACTTGTCGTCCAGCATCTCGTCGTTGCACTTGAACGGAGCCGCCCGTCCATGCGCGGACCAGCGTGGATCGAACCGCGCCTGCGCGACACCGCGCGCCCGGGCCCACCGGGCCGCGATCATCTCGGCGCCGTTCTTGCCGCCCTTGTGGCAGATGAAGATATCCTGGTTGCGGTTCTGCTTGATGCGCTCCCGAACCTTGTCGAGCGTGTTGAAGATCACGTCGATATCGCTCCAGTCGGTCGCGCCCGAGACGATCAGCGGAACCCCCTCAACTCTGGACTTGGCGGCCGTCTCCCGATCATGTTGCTCTAGGAGCTGCCGGGCCTCGAAGACAGCCCCGGTCTCCTGCGCGCGAGCACTGGCGCGCGACCCGGCTGCCGGGATGAAGGCGTGGCCGGTCTCGATCTCGTAGCATTCCGCCGCCGCCTCGCTCATCACCTCGATGGCACCGACGATCTCGCGCAGGTGCAGGAAGCGGGCCTGCGCCTCTTCCAGGGCGGTCTCGGCGATTTCTGATCCGTCGTGGGATTTTGCGAGCGCGCCGATCTTATCGGCGGTGCGATCGACCTCCTTGCCGAGCGCTACCTTGCGGCGCTGCAGGATGGTGGCGAGCCCGTGCGCGAGCGGTTCGATTTCCGCCTCGAGACCGGTACCGCGCAGTTGACCCAGCAGGGTCTCGAAGGTTTCGCGGATGATGTTGTCCCTCAGGATTTGATCCTCCGGGCTCGGCAGATGGGCGTCCTTCTCGGTCAGCCCGAAAAGTTCGATGGTCTCATAGGTGTTCGCTTGATCGTAAGCCATGTTCGTTCTCCAGATATTTGGTTCGACGACCACGTGAGTGTGGTGGCATGGCCGAATGTCCGGTTTCCGAATCTGCCCGGGTCAGGGACGGCGCAGCCGCCGGCTTGCCGGGCGCAAAAGTTTTCCGGGTGCTTCGTCTAAAACCCGCGCGCCCTTTCCCACTGGACCGACCGTCCCGCGTGGAGTGACCTCGCCGAAAAGTTTTGCGATCCTTGACGCGGGCTGATTTGGGGGCCATCCGGAGGATATGCTTCCACGCTCATGTGTGTGTGTTTTGACGGTAGGTTTGCCCGACCCGAGCAGGCAAACGGCGCGACCGGACGCGGGACAGACGGATGGAGCGGCGGGATCGTTTTGCCTGCGGCAAAACAGACCAGAGCGCAATCCGGCGGAGCGGCCGGGGAGCGCCGTGCTCGCGAGACGGGCAAACCGGGATGCCGGGTGCAACGCCGCGGTGAGGCCGCATGGCCGAATGCGCGACGGACCGCAGGGCCGTTCTCGCCTGTGACTTGGCTGCCGAGCAGGGGAGGCCGTCAGGCTTTGTGGTACTGGCCCCAAGGCATCGGCACAATCAGGTGGCTTTCATATCAATGGCCGTGCTTGGATTGACGCACATTCCGGGTGGCAATCGCTCCGGCCATGCCGACACCGATGACCACAAGGTCTTTCAGTGATCCTTCTCATTTCTCGTCTTGATACGAAACAGAATGACCGATTGCCCAAACGCGGCTGCCGCCGAAATCACGAAGACGAGCGTCAGTCCGAACGCCGCTGCCACCACGCCTCCGACCAGCGGAAGCAGGTAGGCAGGTGCCGACAAGGCGTTGAAATACCCGCTATAGGCGGGCCTGCGGTTTTCAGGTGATATCTCCATCAGCAGGCCGATCACGGCGATGGTCAGACCGTTGGTCAGCGCTCCGAGAACGAAGAACACGCCCAGAAGGATCGGCAGCGGAGTACCGCTTGGTGCGTCAGCCACCAGCAGGACGACCAGCACGAGCGGCGGGGCGATGCGGGCGGCCGCGATCGCGCGCATCAGGCTGAGCTTGCCAAGGCGGTCTCCCCACCAACCCCAGAGAGCGTTGGACAGGAGCGCCCCGGCAATTTGCGCGGCAAGGAGCAGCGCCACGTTCTGCAGGCCGACGCCTAGCGTCTCCGTACCCACAACAAAGAATGGCGCGGCCATCAGAACCGCGCCACCGCACCATTGTGCGATGACAAACTGGCGGAAGGTCCTGTCGGTCCGATAGGTGACGATGCCTTCGCGCAAGTAGGTCGCGAATGTGTCCGCTGCTCTGACAGGTGCCGAACGGTCCGGCTCTCCCATGGCGACGAAAACAATTGAGGAGACCAGCATCAGGGCTGCGGCGATGGCGAATACGGCGGCATAGGAGGTTGTGAAGTCCAGGCGGCGGATCAGGCGGTCTGCCAGCGCTGCCACTCCGAGGCCCGCGACGCCGCCACCGAAGAAGCGCAGCGCGAGGACACGGCTGCGTAGATCCGCCGGCACGGAGCGCGCGACGATGTCGTTGTAGGGCACACCGACGATGCCGCTGAGGAAGGCGTATAGCGTCCAGAGAGTCAGTGTCGCCGCGCCAAGTGCCGCCGGCGACAGCCCGGCGGCCGCCCCGATCCATAGCACTCCCGCCAAAAGCGCGATGGCGCCCGTCCGCCCGAACGCGCCGACCGCATAAAAGGGCATTGCCGATCCGCCCCTGCCGGCCAGAAACCCCACGACCAACTGCGGCAACAACCAACCCAGCCGCAGGATCGTCGAGACCGCGCCGACGGCGACCGGACTGCCGGTTAGTTGGAACACCAGCGCCGACATCACCGTTGCGCTGTCCACCGCCGATGAGCCGGCCTGGAATGCGGCGCCGGCTCCCGCGACGTGCCAGAAACGGCGGCGTCCCGTCACGCGCCGCTCCAATCGGCCGGATTGACGAACAGTCCGAAATACAGCGACCAGAGACCGAGCGCGATCAGGATGGAGCCCAGAAGCCAACGCCGCGGCCGCAGCCAGGCCGCGAACCGGTCCAGCGGCCGGGCCAATCTAGGTGCGATGGACAAGGGCAGAAGCGGCAGTGACAAGGCCAGCGCGAAGACCGACATCAATATGAATCCGTTCATGGTCGCGCCCGCGACGGCTGAAGCTCCTATCAGTCCGAACAGGATCGGTGCCGCGCATGCCGGGATGTTGAAGCCGAAGGCCACCCCCTGCAGAACCGGGTTGGTGGCAGCTCGCCAGGTGTCAGGTGTCATTCGAATCCGGGTTCGGAGCAGCTTTTCCGCACCGAAGACTATGGCGAGGCCAAGCGCCAGATAGATACCGCCGAACACCAGCCAGAAACTTGTCTGCACACCGATCAATTGCTGGCCGAGGACCACGATCAGGCCGCCGATCCCTCCCATGATCACCAGCCGTGCGGCGAGAAAGGCCATCGCAGCCTTGAAACGGTCTGTCACTGGCCGCCTGGTCTGGCCGTCGAGAAATAGCATATGCGCCCCGATCGTGCAGGGCTCGACGAAGCCCAACAGGCCAAGGCCGAAGGCGAAGATCAGGGTTTGTAATGTCAGATCCAAAGAATGCCTCCAGTTCGCTGCACCTTCTAACTTGCCCCATGCAGCGGCTGGAAGGTCAATGCGCTTTGAAAAATCCGAACTGAAGCGCCTGTTTCAATTGACCACAGGGCTACAAATACTTTCCGTGCCGCTCGGTGATCGCGGTGATCACCACGGTACCGACACCGATGGAGAGACCCAGCCACTTCCATCCTTCGTCGCCGAGCGTCACGATACCGTAGCCGTAGGCGAGGACGGGTAGCGTCATTAGCAGGAAAAACGGCCCAGTCCAGTAGCAGTGTCGCCGTCTGCAGCGGCGCGCGTTCCAGAGACAGGCACCGCCCATCCAGACCAGCGCTACCGCCCAGACCCATGTCTTCACCGGATGCGGTACGCCAGTGACCGCCAGCATGAAGAGGATCGGCAGCCCCCAGTGCACGGCGAAGCCAAGCGGCGATGCAAGAAGGCCACGCGATCTGCTCCGCTCAGCCATTCCCGTCACCCGGCGCAGCAGCTGAGCGCCGCCACATCCTTCTCGAAGGTTTGGGCGGCGAGTTTCAGACCTTCGACCATCGTGAGATAGGGGAAAATCATGGCACCGAGATCTTCGTAGGTCATGCCCGCCTTAAGCGCCATTGCGGCGGTCTGGATGCTGTCGGCGCCCTCGGGCGCAAGGATATGCGCGCCCAGAAGCCGCTTGCTCGGCCCGTCGGCCACCAGCTTGATCAGCCCCCTCGTGTCGCGCGCCGCCAACGCCCTGGGCACCGCATCGAGTGGCAGGACCGAGGTGCGCACGTCATGCCCCGCCGCCTTGGCCGCAGCTTCGGTCAGGCCGACGCTGGCCATCTGCGGGTCGGAGAAGACGACCGCCGGCATCGCGCTATTGTCGTAGACGAGGCTGTCACCGTTCATGGCGTTCTTCGCCGCGAGCTTTGCGCCATAGGCCGCCATATAGACGAACTGGTCGCGCCCGGTGACGTCGCCGGCGGCGTAGACGTCCGCGCGGTTCGTCCGCATCCGGTCGTCAATCACGATACCGCCCCGTGCATTAGTTTCGATTCCGGCCCGGTCGAGAGCGAGGCACTCGGTGTTTGGGACCCGACCGGTTGCAAGCAGGAGTTCTTCTGCCTGAAAGACCTGGGTGCCGCCGTCCATCTCCACGGTCAGCGCGATCCCCTCCGACTGCTGCGCAACACGTGTGTAGGATCGGACAACTCTGACAGAGATGCCTTCATCTTCGAAACTCCGCGTCAGCGCCTCACTGATCTCCGGTTCAGCGTCAGGGAGAAGCCCCCGTCGGGTGACGATAGTCACCTTCGCGCCGGCCCGGGCGAAGAGCTGGGCCAATTCGACGCCGATGTAGCCGCCCCCCATCACGATGAGGGTCTCAGGGCGCCGCTCCAGCTCGAGGATCGAGGTGCTGTTATGGTGGCGCACCTCGGCCAGCCCCGGGATGTTGGGGATATGCGGGCGCGAGCCGGTTGCGAGAATGATCTTGCCCGCGGACACGGGCGCGGCTCCGACCGTCAACCTGCCGCCGTCGACGAAGCTGGCCGCGCCTTCCAGATAGGCGATGCCGTTGTGTCGCGGCAGGACGTCAATGTATTTCGCGGCGCGCAGGTCGTCGACCAGCGCCTGCTTCTGGCGAACGAGCGCTTTCCAGTCGGTGATCCGGGCCTCGGCCTCGATCCCGTGGAAGCGCCGCGCCGCGGCGGGCGCGTGCATCACCTCCATCGCCCGGATCATCGCCTTCGACGGCACGCAGCCCACGTTCACGCAGGTGCCTCCGATGACGCCATGGCCGATGAGCGCCACGCGTGCGCCGTCCTCGGCGGCGGTGATCGCGGCCGAGAACCCGGCAGATCCCGCGCCGACCACGGCCACATCGTAGCTTTCGTTCCCATTCGAGCAGTAGTCAGACATCGGAATCTCCTTGTTGCGACCGCATGTTCCTGCGGACAAGGGCGTAGATCGTGAGAAGGACGAAGAAGACGAGCGCCGGCAAAAGCACGATGTCGATCCAGCCGAGCGCCGCTGATAGTCCGACAGCCCCCAGCAGGATGAAGAGGACCGGGGTGAAGCAGCAGAGCGCGGCGATCACGGTTCCAATCACGCCGATCAGCAGGAGCTTGTCCTTCATGAGCGGCGCTCCCCCGCATCGGCTGGCTGTTCAATCGCCGATCCCGGGTCGGGCCTGCACTGGAATGCCATCACGACGACGCCCACCAACATGGCCGCCAGAAGAGCATCCATTAGACCAGCCCCCGAAAGCCAGCCTGCCAGCCCGGCAATCGCCGAGACGATCAGCGCAAGGCCGCCGCTGCAGCAGATCACAACGAGAGGGGCGGCAATCGCCGTGGCCAGGATCATTCCGAGTGGCTGGTCGCGCATGCGTTGCCCTCAGGAATTCGACGGATTGTCCAGCAGGACGGCGTTGTATCCATACGCCGCCGGCTGAGCGACGATCTCTTCCAGCGCCGTCAGCGTGTCATCGAAGGTGATCGTGTAGACGCCGGACTCGCCGCTTTCGTGCTCCTCGAAGCTGACGATCTCGACGCTCGCCGATTTCTGCAGCGCCTCGCCGACGATGTAGGAGCACGACGGGCACCAGAGGCCGCTGACCTCGATGCGGGCCTGCCGTTCTTCTGCATGAACGGCACCAGCGGCGAATAACACCGCGCCGATGACGATGAGTGTTTTGCGCATGAGAGTTCCTTTCTCAATATCCGAGGAGCGATGTGGCGATGTACGGGAAAGCCAAGGAGAGCGCGACCACGCCGGTCGCTGTCCAGAGCGCGCCCTTCATGAACCGCTGGTTCACGGTCCGTTCACAGGTTCCGTCTGCGCAGACTTGCTCGGCCGGCCGGTAGACCTTCCAGAAGCCGTAGGCGAGGGAGGCGCCCGCAAAGGCAAAGAATATCCATTTGTACTGGTAGAGCGCACCGAGTTGGCCGATCCACGCGCCGGTGGCTCCGAGACTGAAGAGGACCAGCGGCAGAATACAGCATGACGTCATCGCGAGCGCACCCAGGATGCCGCCTGCGGCCGCAGCCTTCGTGCCCAGATCGCGCTCCCGCTCGGGCGCTGCGTCTACCTCCGTTGTCATGCTCGAGTCCTCATTTGATCCATCCTAGTAAAGGGCGTACCGCCTGTAGCGGCTACAGATGCAAGGAGTATCCGACATGGCGAAGATCACGAACACGCGAGGCTATCCGATCGGTGCCATGTCCGCCCGGACCGGCGTGAACATCGAGACGATCCGCTACTACGAGCGCATCGAACTGATGCCTAAGCCCGACCGAACGGCCGGTGGGAACCGGCAATACACCCATGAGCATCTAAAGCGGCTCACCTTCATCAAACGCAGCCGCGAGCTCGGCTTCAGCATCGACGAAATCCGCGCCATGCTGAAGATGGTCGATCAGGATGGCGTCAGCTGCGGCGAGGTGCATGCAATGACGATGGAGCATCTAGGTTCGGTGAAAGACAAGATCAGGCACCTGAAGAAACTGGAGCGCGCCTTGACCAGCATGGCTGCCGAATGCGCAAAGGGTGATGTTCCCGACTGTCCGATCATCGAGACGCTATTCAACGCGTGAGACTGGCTATTGGATGCGGTGAGCGCGGATAGCACCATTGGCAGGCGGCATCGAGCGCGCATTTTGTCCACCTGGCCTGCATCGGAGGGATCTTTCGACTGAACCGACACAGAAAAGGGGAGCCGCGTTGTCGCGGCTCCCCTCATTGGCCTGCATCACAAGCTCCGTGTGCTGCTCGATTGGAATACCCCATCAGCGCGCGACCAAATGAATTGCCCGGAGGCACTTGGCATGCGCCCCTTGGGCGAAACGCCCTGATCAGGCGACGAGCGCCAGACCCGCATTCGTGTCTTGCTGCTGATCCGCGCTTTCAACGAATGGAATGATCGAGAAGGTTTGGCCCCCCCGCTGCTCCTCGTTCTGCACGGCGTTGACGCGCAGGTCCCCATCGGGCGTGTTGATGAGGAGCGAGACGTAGTCGTTGCCGGTCCGGTTGCTCTTCGCCATCCAGGCCGAGCCCACGCGGATCGGGTGGCCGCGCGGCGAGCTGACCTCGATCCGGTAATCGGGATGGGTTTCTTCCGTCTTGAACGCGTTCTCGATGAGCATGAAGTCCAGGTCGAACATCATGTTGGCGATGTAACCGGCGAAGGCGTTGTCGGCATCCAGCGCGGTCAGCTCGCCGGAGATCGAGCCGGACTTCATGGCGCCGTTCGAGACCTGCGGGATAATCTCGAATTCGCCGGTCATCGCCTCGCGCGCTTCTTTCGTCTGCACGGCGTTGACACGGAATGGCCCAAGGCCGACATCGATCTGCATCGAGATGTAAGGATTGCCGGTGGTATTGCCTGTCTCGTTCCAGGCCGTGCCGATGCGCACCTTGCGCCCGGATTTGTTCACCGCGGTCACGTCAAAGTCCGGGCTCCGCTCAGACATCTTCGTCCGGGTCTCGAGCCCTATCGCGATGTCGAACCGGGCGGAGTGGATCATGCCGGAATAGGCGGCGGCTGCGGTTTCGGCGTTTTTGGTCAGGGTTCCTGCGAACATGGGTCTTATCCTTCCTGGGTTGGTGGAGCCTGACCTCTGGCCAGGACATCCGGGATTGCTTTGTCGACCCCTCATGGGATCGCAAAACCAAAAAGCCCTCTTTCCTTTCTCTCCTGCCTGTCAGCCTGACCCTGCGCCGGAACAATTGTGCGACGTCGCCCCCCGCACCTCCCGCCCCTGCTCAATTGCGGCATCATGGTTCGGTGCCGATATGAAGAAGTCGGCCTCGGCCCCGTTCAACTGCTGGCCGCTCCGATCGGTGAGACCGATGGTGCTACCATTCGGCACAAAGGTGATGAGGTACTGGCCGAGGCCGTCCCGATGCACCCGGTAACCCTCGTTCGCCCAGTGGACGGATTTGCCGGCATCCACGGCGGCCTTGATCTCCGCAATGTTCATTTGACTCTCCATGTTTGCACAGACATCCAGTCCCTGAGGCCGAGGATCGTCTTGCCGGCTGCCACCGCGGCCAGCCATTCCGTGCGGGGATCGCCGACCGGCTCACGCGCCTGTCGGTCAATATGCCCGTTGGCCATCCAGGGCTCGGGCTGAATCCGCCCAAGCCAGTCGGCCATGCTCGGAATGCGGCCCTGGCAGTCCTCGCGGACATGCTGCTCGCCGATCCAGCGAACGGGGATCTCGCGTCCCGCCCCGTTGGTGAGGGAGAGCCCGAAGACCCGTTCGGCTTCGAAGATGCCTTGCGTGTGATGGCGCAGCGCCCGGTGGGTGAAGATGGCCAGATGCGCCTTCGAGGCATCAAACCAGTCGTGGATCGCCTGGTAGTCGGATGGCTTGCCGCCGAATTTCCGCGCGGAGCTTTCGGCATGATGAAGAGGGTGAGCCATCTCACAGCCCCTCGTCATAACTGTGGGAGCACTCTACGTAGCGGTCGGCGTGATCCAGCGTGATGCTGTCGGCTGCGATGTCCCAGGTCAGCGTGCCGTAGCCGCCCTCGTTGTTCTCGAACCCAGGATGGTGGTGATAGGCGAGGCCCCATGCGAAGTCGCCGAGTTTCGTGGAGAGATCGTCGGGCAGCTCGATGCCCGCGGGCTGTACCGTCACGTCCTCGATATTGCTGGAATCGCCATAGCCTTCATATTCGGCGGTCACCTCGGCGATGCCGAGGGAGCGCAATTGCGGGAGCAGCTCGCTCCGGGCAGCCTTGTTCGCGGCGTCGCGCTCGGCCTGCCATTTCGTCATGGTCTCGGCGAAGTTGATCTCTGGATTGGTCATGGGCTTCGTCCTCTTGTCTGAGTTTGGGGGAGGCGCCGAGGGGGCGGTGACCCGCCACGGCGCCGGAACACAGGGCGGGCAACCACCCCTTCCGCGTTCCCCCGACCCAAGGCTCACTTTTTCTTTCGGGTGTTTCGAGTTTGCATTGCATCAGAATTCGAACCTTTCTCATTCGAATTCTGATACTTATTGGTTCAATAAAAACTCGAAACGCCCTAGGCGGCCTGGTCAGTCCGGGACGATGATCCGTCCCCCACGATCCGGGCCAGGATCGCGGCGGTATCGACGCCCTCCCCGTGCGGCACGAAGACCCTGAGTTGGAAGGTGATGATCTCGGTGAAGCACCCCATTGCCTTCAGCCCGTCGATCATGCCCCGGTCCGCCCCGTCGATCTCGAGACGTGCCGAACCCGCAACCCGGCGGCGCGTGAGCGTGAGGCCGCGACCCAGATCGACCGGCGCGGTGGAACCGAGCGCGGCCGTCAGCATCTCTTCCGGGGTTTTCGGGGTGCCGACCATGAACCGGGCTCTGAGCGCCGCGGCACCGTCCTCGCTGACGGTCCGGCCGATCATGCTCCCCTGCCCTTCCGGCGTGACGCGGTAGATGCGCTCGTTGCCCGAGGGAATGTCCTTCCAGATCGGCAACAACAGCCCGGTCAGAAGATAGAGCTTCGTCGTTGTCACCTTGGGCAGGCTGTCGGCCTCTTCGTCCCAGAGACGCCGGAACTCGGGCGACTCGATCTCCTCCCATGCGGAGGCCTGGAACTTCCCTTCCTCGAGATAGCTGGACCCGTTCGGCCGCGTGACCTTGCGCATCAGCGTGACGATTTCCTCGTCATACATCTGCATTGGACGGGACGAAATCAGCGCTGCGCGACCGGAGGCGCGATTGATCATCGGCTGTTTGTCGGGGTTCCGGTCCAGCGCGTCCTCGGCCGAAAGAACCTTCACGGGGTCGGTGACCTCAAGCCCGATGATCCGCGTAACCTCACCGGATTTCGGGCAGGTCCAGAGATCTTCGGTCGAGACCTGCTCGATCCTCTCGCCGCGCAGCGTCTCCACGCCGACATCGAGCGTGTCGGCGGCGCGGGCGCGTTCGGTCTGGTCGGCAATGCGTCTCATGAACTCCGCAAAGAGCGCGTTCTGCATGTGGATCGGCAGAGCCAGCACCCGGTTGAGGAAGCGCTGGATCGGGGGAAGCTCTTCCAGGAGCACGCCGTCCTGATCGATCAGCCGCAGCGCGGTCCAGTCCGTGAACCGCTCGTAGCTCATCGCCCCGGCCCGCCCGGCGGCCAGATCGGCGTAGTAGCCGCGGAGTGCCGCCCGGGCGATCGGGCTTTCGAGATTGTCGTCGGCGCGGAACATCCCCTGCGAGCCGGTCTCGCGCTGGCCCTTGGTCAGGGCCCCCAGCTGATCCAGCCGCCGGGCGATCGTGGAGGTGAAGCGCTTCTCGCCATGTACATCCGAGGTACAGACGCGAAAGAACGGCGCGCTGACCTGGGCGGAGCGGTGCGTCCGGCCCAACCCCTGGATCGCGGCATCGGCGCGCCAGCCGGGCTCCAGCAGGTAATGCCGCCGCCGCTTCTGGTTCTTCGCCGTCTGGGCGGCGTGATAGGACCGGCCCGTGCCGCCCGCATCGGAGAAGATCAGGATGTCCTTCTCTCCGTCCATGAAGGCCCGGGTTTCCGAGGAATTGCTGCTCGCGCTGCGCTTCTCGATGAAGAGCGCGCCATCTTGCGATTTCAGCGGCCGGATGGAGCGTCCCGTCACCTCGGCCACGGCCTTATCTTCAAAAGCCCAGAGTATCTGATCGAGCGCCGAGGGGATCGGAGCCAGCGCCATCAGGTCCATCATTGCGGCGTCGCGCAGGGCCTCGGCCTCGCGCGAGACAACCAGGGCGCCATTCGCATCCCGCAGCGGTTCGGCGACGACGTTCCCGTCGATCTCCACGAGTTTTTGGGCATGGATCGGGAAGGCCTGCTCAAGATAACTGAGAACATAGTCGCGAGGTGTCAAGGCACCCTCGACCAGCTCGTCCTCCGGGTCCATCGCCTCGAGCCGGCGCTTCAGCAGGCTCTCTCCTGTCGAAACCATCTGGATGACGCAGGCATAGCCTTCGTTCACGTCCTGCTCGATGGCGCGGATGATGGTCGGGGCCTTCATGCCCATCAAGAGATGGTTGAAGAAGCGCTGCTTGGTGCTCTCGAAACGTGACTTGGCTGAGGCCTTGGCGGCGGAGGCATTCGTCTTACCGGAGGCATCATTGACCCCCGTCGCGGTCAGCGCCGCCTCGAGGTTGTGATGGATCGTGCGGAAGGCGCCGGCATAG
This sequence comes from Silicimonas sp., assembly GCA_040220415.1. Classification (GTDB taxonomy): domain Bacteria; phylum Pseudomonadota; class Alphaproteobacteria; order Rhodobacterales; family Rhodobacteraceae; genus JAVJUV01. The sequence continues at coordinate 79,125 of JAVJUV010000113.1, read as the reverse complement.
GCGTCGTAGATCTCGATCTGGGCCGGTGTCAGCGCATGTTCGAGCACGTCGTATTCCACGCCGTCGAAGCTGAGTGCCCGCGCCGTGTAATGCCCAAGCGTCTTCAGATCGCGCGCGACCACCTCCATCGCTGCCACCTCGCCGGCCTCCATCGCCGAGACAAAGCTTTCGCGGCTCGGGAAGGGATACTCGGGCCCCTGCCCCCAGAGACCGAGGCGGGAGGCATAAGCGAGATTGTGAACGCTGGTGGCGCCGGTTGCCGAGACATAGAAAACTCGGGCCCTGGGGGCGGCGAGTTGCAGCCTCAGCCCGGCGAGACCCTGCTGGGAGGGTTTGACCCCCCTGCCCTCTACCGAGCCGGCGGCGTTCTGCATGGCATGAGCCTCGTCGAAGGCCAACACGCCGTCGAACCCCTCGCCCATCCAGTCGAGGACCTGGCTGAGGCGGGTCGTGCCACATTTGCCCGCGGAACGCAGCGTCGCGTAGGTCACGAAAAGGATGCCGTCGCCCATGGGGATCGGCTGGTCGGGCTTCCATTTCGAGAGCGGCTGAATGTCGGCGGGCGAGCCGCCGAGATCGGTCCAGTCGCGGATCGCGTCCTCGATGAGTGTCGCGGATCTGGAGACCCAGACCGCCTTGCGCCGGCCCGCGAGCCATCCGGCAAGGATCAGACCGGCGCATTCCCGGCCCTTGCCGCAGCCGGTTCCGTCGCCGAGGAAATAGCCCAGACGATAGGCGCGTGCGTCGGGTTCGTCATCGGCCCGTGTGAGCTTCGTTTGATCGTCGTCGATCGTGAACCGGCCCGGCAGGTCGCGCGCGTGGGCATCGTTCGCCATAAGGATGGTTTCGAGCTGCGCCTCGGAAAGATGGCCCTCCTCGATCAGGCGGCCGGGCAGACGCAGCCCCTCGGCGGCCTCGCTCGACGGCATAGGCGGCGCGACCGAGGCCATGGCGATGCTCTCGACCAGCGGGGTGGGATGTTCCTGCGCTCCTGCGATCTCGATCCGCTGCGGACGATAGCGGGCATAGATGTCGGAGACGGGCGTGTTGTCGCGCGGGATGTCGAGGGAGGTGAAGGCCAGAGGGATGGCGGCATTTGTTGTCGGCTTGGTGGAGGAGGTTGCGGCGGCCGGGCGATTGTGCGCGGCAGAAGAGCCGCCCTGCCGCGGGGCTGGCCGGGCCGGCACTCTGGTCTGGACCGGAACGGCAGGTCGGGTCGCGGCGATGGCATCGACGATTTCCCGAGCCGCATCCAGATCATCGACGGCCACGCGGAGGATCTCGAGCTCTTCCTGCACCTTGTCGAAGACCATGAGTTGGGTTTCGACCGTGGTGCCGAGCCTGGCATAGACATGGCCCGGGATCGAGAGTGCGAAACGCGGTTTCGCGACGGCTGAGGCCCGCGCCCAGTGCGCCGCGTCTCGCTCCGGCGTAAAGCCCATTGGCATGATCGCGACGAGACGACCGCCGGGCGCCAGGCGCTTCGCAGCCGAGATAAGGTGCTTGGCCGCGATGTGCCTGTCGCGCGACCGGTCGACCGAGGAGGCGAAGGGCGGGTTCATCACGATGACGCCCGGAAGCTCGGGCACGGTCAACAGATCGTCGATATGCTCGGCGTCGAAGCCGGTAGCTTCCGTGCGGAACACCGCCTCGAGAAGCGCCCGGCGGAAAGGATCGATTTCGTTGTGCAGCGGTTTGCCGCCCGAGCGCGCGGCGAATGCGGCCAGCGCGCCGGTGCCTGCGGAAGGCTCCAGTACGATTTCGCCGGGGCGGATGGCGGCGACGTGCGCTACCAGCGCCGCATAGGTCAGTGGGGTCGAGAATTGCTGCAGGCGGATTTGCTGCTCGGAGCGCCGCGTCTCCGTCAGGAGCCGCGAGGCGAGAAGCCTGGCGATGGCGAATGTGTCTTGGCCGGTGCCCTTCACGACCTGCATGACCGCAGCGGCCTGCATCATGTCATAGGCCATGCGCCAGTCCCATGCGCCGGCGGCATCGCTGCCATGATACGTCTCGCGCATGATGCGGGCCAACGAGGAGCTCCTGAGAGGCTGGTCCTCGATCTCCCTGCCGATGCGGGTCAGGGCCTCCCGGAGGCGGGCTGGTGATGGGATATCGGGTCCGTTCTTCAGGCTTCGATTGGCCATGGCGTCTGTCCTTCCAGTCAGGTTACGGGTCTGACAGGACAGAAAGCCCCCTTTCCTCTTTCAGGAGTTGGAGGCAGCTGGAAGTTCGGAATGTGGGCAGGTCAGAGAGGGATTGGACCGCGGTCTCCCGCGAACGCGGCGAGACCGAAGCGTCCGTTTTGCCGGTGTTCGGCGATCAGGTCCGGCTCGACAACTTCAGTCCGCCGGCGGCGCGAAGGCGCTGCACCTCGCGCAGAATCGCGTCGGTGAAAGCCGGGCTGAATGATCCGCGCGGCGAGCGTTCTTCGATTGTGTAGGAGGTCTCGAGAACATCGGCGTTCAACTCGTCCAGAACGACCCAGAGCGGCACATCGCCGTCGAGCCTGGCGCGGCGCGCTTCGGTCTCAGGTATCTCCAGCGCCACACGCCCCTCATCCGGGGATTTACTGGTAATGGGCGCAATGAACATGACATGTTGCCCGGCCGCGTTCGTGACGACGATCACCACGCAGCTTGGCCGTTTCTTCCGTCCTTCGGTTTCGCCGCGATCCGCCTGCCATTTCCAAAGGTAGTGGTAGTCGAAGACCCAGGGGAATCGCGTTTGGAACGGAGGTCGTGATTGGGCGGGGTTGCGTCTGACGGAGCGATGGATTCTGGGGCTGGGCGTCAGTTCACGGAGCCCATGCCACCATGCAGATTTTCCTTTCCGCCTTCGATGACGTTCCCGATCCACGCGCCAGCAACGCGCGTCATGATCTTGGCGAGTTGCTCGTCATTGCCTTCGTGTCAGTGCTGTGCGGGTCCAGCTCCTGTGCCGAGATGGCTGCGTTCGGTCGTGCAAAAGAGCATCTTTTCAGGGACTTCCTGAAGCTCAGGCATGCCATCCCTTCGCATGATACCTTCTCCGGGGTCTTCAGGATGATCGACCCGAAGGCGCTCGATGCGGCCTTTGGCAAGGTGCTTGCCGAGATCGCAGCACTTCTCAGGGACGGCGATGTCATCGCCATCGACGGCAAGGCGCTGCGGGGCGCGCGCGACAAGACCGAAAGCGCGCGGACGCGGATGATGGTCTCGGCCTATGCGGCAAGGCTGCGCCTGACGCTGGCGACGGTGCCCGCCGACCGGGGCGCGGAACTCGATGCGGCGATCGAGGCCCTTGGGCTGATCGCGCTCCGGGGCAAGGTGGTGACCGGCGACGCCCTGCACTGCAATCGCCGAACGGTTGCAGCCATCAACGCGGGCGGCGGCGACTGGTGCCTCGCTCTGAAAGGCAATCAGGAGTCGCTCCTGTCCGACGCCCGCGGCTGTTTCACCGGGCTCGAGGCAGCCCATCCCGAGGCGGTCACCGAAGAGGCCGGCCATGGCCGCAAGGAGACCCGCAAAGCCATCGTGGTTTCGGCCAAGGCATTGGGAGCATACCACGAATTTCCGGGCCTCAAGGGGTTCGGCCGGATCGAGGCGACCCGGGAGACGGGCGGCAAGGTGACCTCCGAAACCCGGTTCTTCGCCCTGTCCTGGATGCCTGCGCCCGAGGTCCTGCTTTCCACGGTCCGCGACCACTGGGCCATCGAGAACGCCCTGCACTGGCAGCTCGACGTGTCATTCCGAGAGGATGCCGCGCGCAACCGAAAGGACAACGGCCCGGGCAACCTTGCCGTCCTGCGTCGCCGCGCACTCGCCGTCGTCCGACGTGATCCCTCGAAAGGCTCGCTCTCCATCAAGCTCAAGAAAGCTGGTTGGAGCGACGACTACTTACGGAGCATTCTCAATGGTTTGGCCAATGCGTGAGCCAAACGCGATTGCCCTGGTCGAAGACCTGACCCGCCGCCGGAAAGTCAGCGGTCACGGAAATGCTCTTCGATCCCCCGGTCGAGGAGGTTACCGAGCTCCTCGGGCATATCGGTCACATCGAGGGCGACCTGGGATCCGCGTCCGGCCGTCAGGGCCTGGAACCGCTCCATCGACATGACCACGAAGCGCGGTTTACGGTGTTTCGTGATGGCGACCGGGGCGACGGTCGCCGCCTCGAAGAGATCGCCCGTATTTCGGGTCAGATCCCCTGCTGCAAACTGTTTCATCTCGACTCTCCATGGATTTTCCGCCTTTGTATGAATATACGGATTTTCTTAATATTCTGCAAGAGGCAGCAATGGGGAACATCGTCACCCCTTTTGCCTCCTGAAGAACTCGGCCAGAACCGGGCTCGCCGCGCCCTTGGCGGAGCCGAGGAGTTCCGACCCCGTGAGCGAGGCCTTCGACAGACGCACGAGCCCGCCGGTTTCCTCAATGCGGTAGCAGCGCCGTTTCTGCCGCCCGCGACTGTAGTGAGTCGCGGTAACGATCTGGCAGGTGCTGCCATCGGTCAGCGTCACCGGCGCGGCGAGCCGTATCTTGTCGCCCTCCTGGTAGTCCGGGATCGCCGCCCAGTCCTGGCAGCGTTGGCGCCAGGCATGGGCATAGCTGTCTGGGTCCTTCAATTCGGAGAGCAGCGCCAGAAGGCTGAGCGGGGCGCTCGACTCGACAGGGCCAGCGCTTTCCTCCATGTCCTTGTAGCCCCAGCAACCGTCATCGTAGCGCGTCAGGAACACAGCCCCGAAGGTGATCGACCCGTCCTCATCCGTGACATAGGTCGCATCCTCCATCGGCGAGCCGTCGAGGTTCGTGACCTTCGCCGCGGCATACCAGGTCGAGCCGACCTTGCAGGCCTTGAGCAATTCTGTTCGGCGCGTCTCCGTCTCGAAGGTACAGAGCCGGGCGATTTCCGCCTTTTCGTCCGCGTAGGTCTTCACGCGGCGATCGGTATAAAAGAGCCAACCCATTTCAGAGTCCTTTCTCTCTGGAGGAATTATGTGTCGCCAATGTCCCGAGAGCGCGAAGCGCGGCAGGGTATTGGCGATGCGAGTTTGAGAGAGGGCGCGTTACGCCGCCCTCCGGTCATCGATCTCGATGAGCGCATCGAGAGGCACCCTGTACGGCAGCATCTCGTCGAAATCTTCGCAATTACCGCGGTTCTGCACGACCGCATGCGTGTCGGTGACATCCCTGAGGATCACCCGGAACGTCCCGCCGAGACCGGACGGGACATCATAGGTGCCGCCGATCAGGTAGTCGGCGGCGCGGCGCAGGAAGACGCGGATCGTGTGGCCATCGGTCGCCAGCCGGATGGTGTCATGACCTCGGTCGATGAGCATCTGCACGTCGTCGAGAATGTCGGTGTAGAACTGGCCCGTCAGATCGCGGAACGCCGCTTGCCGGGCCACCATCCAGTCCGGATCCCAAAACGGGTTGATGCCTGTCGCGAAGGCGAAGGAGGGATCGGCGCGCTCGGTGGTGACGATCCGCGTGGACGCACCGTCGATGCCGTTGGAGCGCAGATGCACGCCATTGCCGACGATCAGGATGAGGGCGGGTTTGCCGACCGGGCCGTTCCAGTTCGGCAGGAAGGTGGAACAGCCGCGCGCATGCGCGATCTGTGCCGCGGCGCCCGCCGCAGAGAAGCTGAGAAGCTGAGAAGTGCCATTGGATATTCCTGTGCGTTTGAGAAAGGTGCGACCCGCGCTTGCGCTGCGGGTCGCCTGCTCGTTCAGGCCGCTTCTGCGACCTCAGTTTCGCCTTCGGGTTTTTCGACGTCAGGTGCTTCGGCCGCCTCGGTCCCGGAGGTCTGCATCAACGGCGGACACCAGGCCGCGACTGCCGCGCGCTGCGCATCGGTGAGCGTGGCAAAGGGCTCTGCAAAGAGCTTGTCGCAGAAGGCAACGACCTCTTTCTTGGTCGAGGAGGCCAATGTCACCGCCTCCTGCGCGAGCCCCAGCTCCTCGCCGAGGATCTTGAGGAGCCACGCCTTCTTGAACCGGTTGAAGAGCGCCGCATTCGGCGTCCAATGCGCCCGGATGTCCGGCATGATCTCGACCTCGAAATCATGCATCAAGCTGTCGCGCTGCCGGTCCCGCGCAAAGCAGGACTGCGTGGTGCTGGCGGTGGCAAAGGCCACGAGCCTGGCTTTCTCGCCCGCATCGAGTGCGCGGAAGCGTGCGAACTGGTCGGCGGGGGATTTGGCGTCATCCGCCCAGGAGAGATCGAGCGCGTCACGGGCTTCCGCCACCTGTTCGAGCGAAGTGCTGTCAATCTCGTCCATCTTGGCGTGGCTGCGATACTCCTGGCGGGCATCGACCTTGATCGCCTGGGTGACGCTCATGCCGTGACCCAGCACATCGGTCACCAGCTTGAAGAGCGTGAGGTCGAGCGTGGCTTCCGGATGCATCGCCATGGCGGCACCGAGTGCCATCGCCCGTTCGGTCTTGAGGTCCTCGGTCAGAGAGGCGGGATAGGTGATCTCATTCCTGTCCGCCGCGCCCTGGTCCTGTGTCGTGCCGGGTGCCTTGCCCGCGCTTTCGGGTTTGTCCTCAGGGCGCACCATGCCGACATGCAGGCTGATATTGCCGTGCGACCAGGAGGCGATCACGCCGGAGCGTGCGAGATCCTCCGCGCTGTAGGCCTCCTGCAGATCCCGTGCTTCAGCTTCCAACGCGTCGACCCGGTCGTAGAGATCGTTGTAAGCCTCATCCTCGAGGTCTTCGTTCTCCATCTCGCATTCGAGCGTCTCAAGCTCGGCGGTGATCTCGTCCACGCGCCTCGCCCCTTTCTCATCGGGTTCAACAGGCCCCGGATAGACACGCCCGTAATCTGCCATGGCGGCGTAATCGTACTGGATGACCGCATCTGCCCAGGCAAAACCAATCGCTGCGCGAGCCTCTTCGGCGGCTGTGCTGAGCTTCTCGAGCAGGATGGTTTCGACCAGCGCGGAATCCTCGAGCACGGAATGCTCGTCCAGGAGATCGGCCGCGATGGCTCCGCCACGCGCTTCGTAGTCCTGCCGCACGAACGCCCCGATATCGTCGCTGACCTGCACGCCGCGGGACTTGAGCGCGTTTCGCACCGAATAGGCCTGCAGGTAGCTGTCCTCCTTGGTGAGCGCCTCGAAGACCTCTTTCTGCACCTCTTGGCTTGGATGCTCGGCGAAGGCTTTCATCGTATCGAGCGTGATCGCTTTGGCGCGGGCGGCGGCACGGATGTCGGGATGGATCAGCCCGTAGCGCAGACGGCCTTTCACCGCAGCGACGGTGGTGCCGAAGGTCTTGGCGATCGTCTCAGGCGTCTGCCCGTCGACCTCCATCATCCGGGCGAAGGCCTCGAACTCGTCGATCGCATTCATCGGCGCCTGGGTGATGTTCTCGGCGAGCGACAGCGCGGTGGTCACGTCGCAATCGTTGGGGACAATCCGGCAGTCGATCTTCGTGCGTTTGGCGAAGCCTTTGGCCGACTTGTCCGCGACCAGTTCCAGGAGCGCCGCATGACGCCGGCCGCCGGCGAGCACGGCGAACTTGCCATCGATCTTCTGGACCAGAAGCGGCTGCAGGAGGCCCAGCACGGCGATGCTGGCCTTCAGATGCGCGATGTTCTCGGAGGCATAGGTCTCGGGCGACTTGCTGCGCACATTGGCCGGGTGGGCGACAAGATCGCCGATGGCGACGGTGGTGGGTTTGAACGTGTGAGTCATGATTTGTCCTTTTCGACGTGATTGAGAGAGCCGCGCGGGTCTTCGCGCGACCAATCCCCGGATCCGGGAACCAACAGGACAAAGGGCCCGCATTCCCTTTCGGGGGTCAGCGGGCCCGTCGCGGGCAGGTCTGGAGCGCCCTGCCCTACCAGTCACGCGCCATCATAATGGTCAGCACGCGCATGGTGGTTTCGGGGTTGTCCGGGGATTCCGCTCCGTAGCGGAAATCGCTGTCGGCCTCGTACAGATCGATTTTCCAGAACACGGTCTCGCCGCGGATCGTGACGGCTCCGAAATCGTGCCAGCCCTCGGGATCGTTGTCAGGCTCGAAGGTGTCGAACTCCCCCGTGGCCTTCACCGCTTCGGCCATGAACCCGTCGCCGGCTTCCATCAATGAGCGCGTCACATGCATGCGGCCTTGGATCGGCAGGTCTGGCGGGATGCCAAGGCAGGCCAACCTGCGGAAAGCGTCGTTCTGCGCGGCGATGATGGCCGCATCTGGCGCAGGGAACTCTGCGGGTTCGGGGGTGCTCATGGGTCTGTCCTTTCCGGAAGAGTTGAAACCACCAGACCCAAAGCCTGCTTTCTCTTTCCCGGGTGGTTCCGGCTACAACGGACTCCTGCCTCACGCGGCCTGCTCCGTCTGCCCCGCTTCCGACGCGGCGACGAGATAATCGCAGGCCCGCTGCGCATCCGCCGCGTGCTTGAAGATCGCCCGCTTGTCCGAGCGTAGGACCCGCACCCAGTTGTCGAGATAGGCCGCGTTCAGCTCCAGCGTATGCGCGGAGAACCCCAGCTTCTGCCCCAGAAAGGCCGTGCAAAGCTCGGCGACGATTTCCTCGCGTGCATAGGCCGTGTTCCCGAACCGGGCATCGCCGTAGCTGCGGTTCAGGCGATGGTGGGGTTTGGTCCAATGACCCAGCTCGTGCCCCCAGACGGCATAGAAGTTCCGCGGATCCTCGAAGAGCTCGATCGGGGGCATGTAGATCTTGTCGAGCGTCGGGACATAGCAGGCCTCGCGGCCCGAAAAACTGACGGTCGCACCGATGGCCTCGAAGAAGGCCTGCATATGCGGGATCGGCGCGCGTTCGGGATATTTCTGCGCCTCCGGAGGCTCGGGATGGAAACGGGCGTCCAGCCCCTCGATCTGGTCCGCATTGAAGACGCGGTAGGATTTCATGAAGGGGATGGCCTTGGGATCGTCCGTCTCGGTTTCGTCAAGGGCGTCTTTGTCGCGACCGCGTTCGGCGGTGCCGTAGTAGACGACGACCGAAGATTTCGAACCCTTGACGACCTTTGCGTCCAGCTCGTTCGCCTGCCTGAGGGTCATCCAATATGGCGAGGTGTAACCAGCCATCATGGTGCGCATGGTGAGCAGGAAGTTGTTGATGCCCTGGTAGGGCTCGCCGTTCTGCCTGAGCGGCACCGAGCTGCCGCCGACCTGCCAGGGTTTGCGCCACGGCAATACGCCCCGGTCTATGATGCCGATGAGCTCGTCGGTGATCGACGCCGCAACGTCGAACCTGGGCTTCGTGGATTTGGCCATTATTAATCTCCGATTTTGAGGGGACACGCGGCAACCGCGCGCGGACCGGAGAAACGTTGGGGGTAGAATTTACTTATGGTCTGCGGGGTCCATCCGGAACCCCGCCAGACCTCTTTCCCGCCTGCTCCGAATCCGACAAAACCCAGAGCTAGCTTTCACTTTCTGATGGCACCACGACCGCCACGCTGCAGTCTCCCTTCTGAAAAAAAGTCACGTTGGACCTGTCACGCTTTAGTGCCGCCCCAAGTGCTCGTTTAGGCCACCTTTCGTTCGAAGCGACGGGGCTTTGCCAGCCCAGTGCTGAGTGGCGGCGGCGTGGATTGTAGAAGCCGTTGATGTATTCGAAGATCGCCATCTCGGCCTGTCTTCGCGTGGGGGAACGCCGCTCCCTTGGATGTCGCCGCAGGTATCGTAGCCGGCGATCCGTGCCTAAAAAAATCGCCGGCGGTTCGGGTGATGGGTTACGCTGAATGCAATCGACTCATCGCGAGCAAGGCGTCACCTCGTCTCCAGCCGATACTTGAGGAACGTCGCGCCATCGTGTTCGATCTTGCCAATGAACGTCGCGCCCAGCCGGTCGAGCGCTGCAAGGTTCCGGCGCGACGGCGGCAAGAGAAAGGTGACGAAGGGAATGCGCGCATCGGCCCTGGCGAAGGCGATGGCCTTGCGGGTGATCCGGGCGCCGAGCCCGAAGGCCGCGGGCTTCAGGACCAGACCGAAATCCCATTCGTCGCCCTCCTTCTGGAATCCGCCCCAGCCCACATAGCGATCATCCGCAAGGATTGCCCAATGCCCCAGCCCGTCGCTGCGCCAGCGCTCCTCCTTGGCTGCGACGAATTTCGCGGCAACCTCGCGGGTCCACGCGCCCTTCAGCAGCGGCATGTGCTCGGCCACGCGCGGGTCCGACATATGCGCGACCAGCGTATCCGGCCCTATATCCGGCAAGCGCCCGAATGTGATCCGGGGCGAGCCTTTTTGCGCCATGCCGACGCTCTCCTTGCAACGGGTTTCGACATCGTAGCACATGGCGGCGGCTTCCCGGCTCAAGCCGACTTCCTTTCCCGCACGGAGCTGATTTCCATTCGGCCTGCCAACGCGCCGTTGCGGCGGCGCAGGAACTCGACCAGACGGTCGCCGTAATCACCGGCGACGGCATCGCGCGCCGTCGGTCGACCCGCCAACGCCACACGCCAGGCTGGAACCTTGACGAGCCCGTCGAAGAAGCCGAAATCCCCGATGCGCTCGAAGGTGTCGAAATAGCGGAACACCGGAGCGAAGACAGCGTCGACAAGGCTGAAGCGTTCGCCCGCGAACCACGGACCTTGGCCAAGATGGTCTTCGAGGAGGCGGAAACGGGCATGCAGCGCCTCGGCCTTCGCATCGAGCGTAGCATCGTCCGGCGCGGCGTAGAATCCAGCGATGTCGTTCAGCACCTCCGACCCGAAGCCAACCCAGGCGCGGTGCCGCGCCCGTTCGACCGGATCGGCGGGATGCAGCGGGTTGGGCTGTGTTTCCTCAAGATATTCGAGGATCGCCGCGGATTCGAAGAGCGCCGCGGCAGCCACCTTCAGGACTGGCGTGCGGCCCATTGGCGAAATCGCCAGAAACCAGTCCGGCTTGTTGGCCAGATCAATGGTGACACGGTCATGCGCGACGCCCTTTTCTGCAAGGGCGATTGCGATGCGCTGGACATAAGGGCAAAGCGCGTGGCTTACGAGGGTGATGGGTTCAGACATGGTTTTTCCCTTCATGGTTTGTTGCGCGGGCCACCCACCGGGGGACGGGAAGCGGACAGCCCGCGCTGGTCAGCCGTCCTTTTCGGCACGGACGACGACAGTTCCTTTCATGCGCGGGTGAAACCCGCAGATGTAGTGATGCTCACCAGGTGAATCGAATGTGATCCGGCTTTGGCCATCTCGTTCGATGCTGCCGGTATCCCAGCCGCCGAGCGTGGTCGCCGTGTGCGGTGCGACATCGCCGTTGATCCAGGTCACGCTGTCGCCGACGAGGATCTCGATTTCACGCGGATCGAAAGCGAAACGCTCGATTCGCACCGTGACCTCATGCGTGCCGTCATGAGCCCGAAGAATGCCGGGGAGTCCGGCCAGGGCCATCGCGGTGCCAAGCCCCTGACCTAACCGCCTCCGCGTGAGCCGTGTCAGCCCGCGCATTGCAGACCCGACACCATATTCTCCGCATGTGCTTCATGTGCGCGGAAGGTGACGAGCGCATCCCCCAGCAGAGCCTTCAGAGGTTCGACTGTGACGGCGGGGATGAAGTCCTCGGCGACCGTCTTGTTCACGACCTGGTGGTAGCCGAGTTCGTTCGTCGCATAAGCACAGTCGAAGGCCGCGCCCGACAGATCCACCAGTTCGGCGCGCTTTGCCGCCGCACCCTCGACCAGCGCCTGAGACAGCGGGTTGTCCTGCGGGGTGACATTGAGATCCGCGATCAACGCGCCTGCCGCTTCGTTCACCGCCGAATGATCGCGGATCATGGTCTGGGCAAATTCGCGCACCGCGTCGTTTTCGGACACAGCCAGCGCCAGATGGGCATACCGGATGTCGAGCTGACCCGCCGTATAGGCGGTATGCGCGATCTCGAGATCGTTCATCGCCTCGCCGGCCTGCGCAACAACACCGGTCGCCGACATGGCAAGGCCGATCATGAGTGTAAGGGTTTTCATCGTGTCATCTCCTTGGTTGGGTTTCGATCACGCCAGTTGACACGAAAGGAACCGGACCATGAATGCCGGTGCGTTCGGAATGAATGCCCGATCGTCCGGCTGTATGGACGATTCGGATTCCAGTGATAAACTTGCATTCATGTTCGACCTGCTCAGCGATATCCTCACCCGCCTCTCGCTCCGTGGCACGCTCTACTTCCGCACGAGCTTCACCGAGCCATGGGGCGTGCGTGTCCCGCCTTTCCGCGACGTGGCGCGCTTTCACTTCGCGCACCGGGGCGAGGCGCTTGTCCGGGTGGCGGGCGTGCCGGTGCCGGTGCATCTTGGCCAGGGCGATCTGATCGTGATCCCCCATGGCACCGCCCATATCCTGTCCTGCCGCCATACCGGCCCGGACGACGCGCTGCCGCTTGACGACATCCTGTCGCGCGCAGGATTTCCGGGCCATGGCACCCTGGTCTGGGGTGGTGAGGAATCGCCCCGCGACACGCAACTGATCTGTGGGCATTTCGCCCTGGCCGAGGGCTCGAAGCACCTGCTGTTCGACCAGCTGCCCCCATTCATTCATCTGCGGGGCTACGGCGAGGAGGCGGGCCCATGGCTCGAGGCTACGCTGCGGGTGATCGGTGCCGAGGCGGGCGGCGCGCGGCTGGGCGGCGACCTGATCGCGCTGAAGATGTCCGAGGCGATCTTCGCCCAGGCGATCCGTTCCTATATCGAGCAGGCGCGCGAGATTGATTGCGGCGTGGCGGGCTTTGCCGACCCGCACCTCGCCCGTGCGCTCACCGCCTTTCACCGGAACCCCACTGCAAACTGGACCGTGGCGGCGCTTGCCCGCGAGGCGGGGCTTTCGCGCACCGGCTTCGCCGAACGGTTCACGGCACGGATCGGCGCAACCCCGATGAGCTACGTGACATCCTGGCGGATGCAGATCGCCCGCGAAGCGATCAGTGCGCGCGGACTCAGTGTGGCCGAGGCGGCCGAAGTGTCTGGCTACGCCTCGGAATCGGCCTTCAGCCGGGTGTTCAAGAAAGAGATCGGTGTTTCCCCCGCCGCGTTCCGGCAGGGCGGGATGGAGTCGCGCGCCGCGTGACAGGTCGTCCGAATCTACGGACGACCTGAGAGGTTTCCCGGACTTTCAGGAATTCGCCGTCCTGATCGGGTCGGATAGGTAGGTGGCACGGCGGACAGACCGCCGCCCCTGTAACCTCTTCAAGGACCTCACACCATGCGCTTTGTCACCAAGACCATCCATGCCAGGCTCGACTATCCCGTCGCGCTTGCGCTCATCGCCCTGCCGTTCCTGATCGGGCTCGGCGCCACGCATCCCCTCGCGCTCACCATCTCGTCCATCGTCGGTGTCGCGGCCCTGCTCCTGACGGTCTTCACAGACCACCACCTCGGGCTGATCCGCGTGCTGCCGTACAAGCTGCATCTCGCCGTCGATCTGGGCGTGGGCGTGCTGTTCCTGATCCTGCCCTTCGCGCTCGGGTTCTCCGGGCTCGACGCGGCTTACTACTGGCTGAACGGCGCGGCGGTCGTGACGGTCATCGCCCTGTCGAAACCCGAAACTGGCCTGGCCACTGCCTGAGCCCCCAAAACCGAGAAAGGAAATATTCCATGGCACGTATCACCCAGGTTTCCGACTCCGTCGCCGCCCCCGAGGCCGCCACTCTGTTCACCGCGATCAAGGGCAAGCTCGGTATGGTGCCGAACCTCTACCGCGTCGCGGCAAACCAGCCCGCTGTGCTTGGCGGCCTGCTTGGCCTCAACGAGGCGCTTGCTGGCGGCAGTTTCGACGCCCGCACCCGCGAGGCGATAGCGCTTGCCGTCGCCGGGGCCAATAGCTGCGACTACTGCGCCTCCGCCCATGCCGCGATCTCGGCCGGGCTGAACGTCGCGCCTGGCGACGTCGACGCTCATCTCGCCGGCCGCTCCGACGATCCGCGCATCGCGGCAATCCTGCGACTGGCGCTGGCCATGGTGCAGGCGCGCGGTCTGGTGACGGATGCCGACCTGACCGCGGCCCGCGATGCCGGGCTATCGGATTCCGACATCGTCGAAACCGTCGCGAACGTGGTGGCGAACATCTTCACCAACTACCTCAACCACGTCGCCGAAACCGACATCGACTTCCCCGCCCGCAAAGCTCGCGCCGCCTGAGTGAACCGGCCTGTCGGTTCTCCGGCGGGCCGGTCGAGAATAAGCAAACCACGCAGTGGGAGATTTCCGCCCATGAAACGCGATGCCGAGGTGTCCAGCCCTCATGTTCCGACACGTGCCGACCGGAAAGGCCGCGCGCCCGCAACGGCTCCGGATGATGATCCGATCATCGTGCGACCGTTCGAACCGGATGATGCGGCGGCGGTGCGCGCGCTTTTCATCGCGGTGAACAGGCTGATGGCACCGCGTCACATGGCGGAACAATTCGAGGCCTACATTGCCACTGCGCTGCGAGAGGAGATCGACAATATCGCGCGCTACTATGCCGCGCGCGGTGGACAGTTCTTCGTCGCCTCCGCAGCGGGCGGACTGGTCGGCATGTTCGGTCTCGAACAGGCGGAACCCGGCGCGGCCGAGCTGCGCCGCATGTATGTCGATCCGCGGTTCCGGCGCCGCGGCATTGGGCGTGACTTGCTGGCCCGCGCCGAGACCGAGGCCCAAAAGGCCGGCTGCAAGCGGATGATCCTCAGCACGTCGGAGTTGCAAACGGCCGCACTCACCCTCTACCGAAACACCGGATATCGCAAGGTTCGGCAGGAGGTCGCGACGCGGGCAACCAACAAGACCCTCGGCGGGGCGATCCGTCGATTTCACTTCGAGAAGGCACTGCCCGGCATGGCGCGCTCGCCGCTGCCCGCGATCACCTGACATCCCGACAAGGAGGGAAACATGAACCACCCAGCCACATTTCACGCCGGCGAGATCGCGGTGCAGGATCGCGCCGGCGTTCCGCCGCGGACGCGAGAGATGGCCTCGCGCGCGATGCGCGATGCCATGCCCGCGCAGCATCAGGAGTTCTTCGAGAGCCTGCCGCTGGTGTTCCTCGCACTTCTCGACCGGCGGGGCCGGCCCTGGGCGGTGCCGGTATCGGGAACGCCAGGATTCGCACGGGCGCTTTCCCCGAAACGACTTTCGCTGAGCCACACACCGGATCTTGCAGAGGACTTCGACCTCGACACCGGTCCCGGCGCGGGTGTCGGTCTGATCGGCATCGATCTTGCAACGCGCCGCCGCAACAGGATGAATGGCCAGACCGCCTCTGGCGGCGAGGGCCTGATGATCTCCGTGGAACGGAGCTTCGGCAACTGCCCGAAATACATCCAGACCCGCGCCTTCGCGCCGGTACCGGCCGATCCACCGCCCCCTCGGCGGCGGCGAGTGCTGTTGGAGAGCGATCCTGTCCGCCGCATCGTTGCCGGCGCGGATACGTTCTTCATCGCCTCGCGCGGCGCGCGAGTTGCAGGGAACGCCACTGAAGGACTCGATGTCTCCCATCGCGGCGGGCGTCCCGGGTTCCTGGGCATCAACGAGGACGGCACGCTGTCCTTTCCCGATTTCTCCGGAAACCGGTACTTCAGCACGCTCGGCAATATCGAGTCCGACGGCCGGGCGGGTCTGTTCGTGCCGGACTTCACCAGCGGTGTCGCGCTGTGCCTCACCGGCCGGGCGGCGATCGACTGGGCCCCTAACCGTGCCGCCGCCTTCGCGGGCGCTGAACGTATCGTGGATTTTCTGCCGGACGAGATCTGGCACGTGGAAGACGCGCTTCCGGCTGCCGCATGCCTGATCGAGGTCTGGCCGGACCTGAACCAGACCGGGAGATGGCAGGATGCGTATCCGCTCCGCACTTGAGGCAGATGTTCCGGCCATCGCGCAATTGGCGCGTGAACTGGCCAGCCATGTGGCCGATCTCGATCCGGGCGCCGAGACGGGCGCATTGCTTCGGTTCGGATTCGGCGAGGACCGATGGTTCGATTGCCTCGTGGCCGAAATCGGCACGGAGGTCGTGGGATTCGCCTCCTACGGCAAGCGCT
The DNA here is from genome assembly GCA_040220415.1 of Silicimonas sp. Taxonomy (GTDB): domain Bacteria; phylum Pseudomonadota; class Alphaproteobacteria; order Rhodobacterales; family Rhodobacteraceae; genus JAVJUV01. Next base: position 63,176 of record JAVJUV010000113.1, on the reverse strand, counting down.
TCGAAATTCATACACGATCCCGAAGGCTGTGGCTTGGCGATCTGGTGGTTACTGAGCCGTGCCGCAATCGCGGGATCGGCGACGCCCTTGTCGCGGCGCTGCGCAAGAGGGCGGAGGAGCTGGGATGCGATGCGATCGTGCTGGATCTGTGGGCTGAGAACGCATCCGCACGGGCGTTCTATCGCCAGGTGGGCGCCGTGCCGGATTTGGAGTTGGAGGTGCATCTTATTCCGTCTGATGCATGAGAACTCAACGGCGCGGTCGTCGGCAGCATCTATTGTACCCTCGGCGTGCGTCTGGTCTTGCAAGAGCGGTAGGCAGTCCTTCGGGCAACGGCAGCAAAGACCCGCAATCTACCAGTTCGTGCCAAATGCAGCGAATTTCTGCAACGTCCATAGCTTGAAGAGCCAGGTAACGATAGGGGCGGGCCATTCTCGTTACCGCTCCGACCGACAGATACCTCCGCTACCACGGGCTCGCCAAACCACCTCTACCAATTTTCATGCCGGTGGTATGGCACCCTTCTTACGCGCCCGCTCGACCAAGTCCGCATAGCGCTGCCCGATACCAACTTCGGAGAAATGCCTGCACCAGGCGGCTAGGAAAGCCTTCTCGCGCTCAACTTCTTTCTGCTTCGAAAGGATCACAGCAATCCGGTAGGAATAGTACGGCGCGGGTGTCATGCCGGAGCGTTCCCATCCATCGAGTCCCTCGCTGACGATCTCCACCTGCTTGGCGAGGTCGTTGTCGTATTGTTTGATGCCGCCAGGGTCCTCGAGAACCGAAGGTGATCTGTCGGCCTCCAGTTCGGCCAACTTGCGCTGAATCGTTGCCTCGTCGTCCTCGATGAAATCGATCCTATTCGTTTTCTGCCTCGCGGCCGCCTGCTTCGCTGTGAGAGCAGGCATCGCGTTCATGCGCTCGATCAATTCATCGAGCTTCTCGAGTGCATTCTCATCCACTCTAGTGACAGGTTTCGATGGCGCTTTCTCAAAACCCAGATCCCGACGCTGCTTGGCCGGTGGCCACAGACCTGCGCAGTTCAAGATGACGTCGACCTCTCCGATCCGGGACTTCTTCAGTTCCACGGCAATTGGCATCCCCTCTGGAAAGCTCGCGACCTCGGCCGCCACATCGGCGGGCACATAGCCCAAGAAGACCCGTGACGTCGGCGCTTCGTGCGGACCAAGGATGCCGATCACCTGCATGGCGTTCTTGTCATACTTGTTGTCAGGCTCGGGGTTAAGCAATGCCCCGAAAGGCTCGCCCCGCTCGTCGGCTTGGGTTGCCAGTCGAAGAAACTCTCTTACTGTCTCCTTGCGATTGAAGTGACCCTGGACGTCGAACCATCCGCTTCCAATCTTCCACTGTACCCAATCGCCCGCGGGCGCATTGTCGCCAAACTCATGGACTTCCCAACCCATCGAAGCCGGAGCCCGCAATCCGCGTTGCTTGGCGCGGGAAGGCCCCTTGGGTTTTGCCACTTTGGTTGATGGCCGCGTCTCATCGTGATGCCGGTGTTGTCGGGTGGCCTTACTCGGCTTCCAAGCCCAGCTTCCGAGAATGACGAGGACGACACCGCCAACGATCCACCAGAACAAAAAGCTCACTCTCTTCCTCCATCCGAGAAGCGTCTTTCGACGAAGAACCGCATAATGACAGCCTAGCGCCGTACTTGGTGCTGGCCACCTCAGCGTTCGGGCTGTTCCGACGTCGCCGGACTGCATTCTCCATTATCGTTGTCGGCTCGAAGCCATTCTCCGCACAAAGGTGAAATGAGCGGAGTGTGGCATCGGCACCGCCGGTCCATCAGGCAGTCCGGTCCGGCGACAAGTGGGTGGTCAACCAAGAATTGGGGGCTCGGTTGGTCAGGCTGGCATATCTACAATGGACACCCCCGGAACTGCGGTCTGGGCCATCTCAACCAGGTGCGCGTGGTGCGTGAAGAGGATTGCCTGTCCACTTGCCCCTATCTCGGCGCACAGTTGCAATGCGGCCCGGGCCCGTGTGTCGTCGAAAGTTTCCATGATGTCGTCGAGGATCATCGGAAGGGGTCCGAGGTCACGCGCAAAGCCGCGATACCCCGCTAGCCGCAAGGCGAAGTAGAGCTGGCCCATAGTCCCCGTCGACATCTTATCGACCGGAACCTTGTCCCCGTCGGCGTAGATGCCGACCAGCTTTTCGCCTTCGACCTGGCTCCAAACCTCGACGCCGCGCCACTTGGGTTTGGTCATTGTCACAAAGGCCGCCTCGACATCGCGCAGCATGTCGCTGCGTCGTTCCTCCGCCAGACGACGAAGTGCGCCGCGGGCCGCCAGCACACCCAGCCGCGCAACGACCGCCTGGCGACCGCCATTGCGGAGCGCCTCCAGTAACGTCGCCTGTTCGGTGACCAGATCGGTACGGTCGGCGGCGTCGAATGCTTCGCGGTACAAACGCTCGGCCTCACGTGCTGCATCGCGCGCCGAGTCGCGGCTCTCTTGCGCGTCTTGCACCTGCTGTTCGAGAACAGGTCCGCGAGAGGCGTCCGGCATCAGGCCGAGTTCCTCGCCGAAGAGGTCCTCGTCGACGCCAACGATGGCCTGCTGCCTATCCCGATCCGCAGTCAGGTGCTCGGCGCGAAGCCGGTCCCGCTCAACGAGCCGTGCTATCCGATCGCTCGGCGCTAGACTATCGTCTCCCTGACCCTTGAAACGGTCATCTAGCTCGTTCCTTGCGGTCTCAAGATCGGTATTGTGGCGATGTCGTGTCGCCATGAGCTTGTCCCTGCGCGACTCGGCGTCGCCACGTTTTTCGTCGGCGCGCGTTGCTGCCGCCACACGTATGCGCGCCTGGTCGATGGTCTGAATGGGTTCCCGCCCGCCCTGATCCTCTGTCGCACCAAGAATCTTCGCCAGCCGTTCGGCCCCCTCTGACAAGGCCGAAATCGCCCGCTGCAGTGTCTCGATTCGCTCATCGAGACGCTGATGATCGGTGTGCAGCCGAAGTAGGTTTCGCAAGTGTGGAAGAGCCGTCCGGACCCCCTCGACCGAGCGATCCGGTAGCGGCAGAGAGGAAGTCAACCGTTCGAACTCGAGCTCGGCCCGCTTTAGATCGTCCTTCTTGACCAGTGCGTCGTCGTCCAGTTTGTCGATGGCCTTCTGGCTGTCCCTCCATCTACTCCAGGCCTTGCGATCACTTTCTTCCAGCGTCAGAACCCTTTGCACCCGGGCCGCCATATCGCCCTTGCCCACGCCGAGATCCAAGGCGCGGGCCGCTTCCATCAGTTCGGTGCGCAAGGCTACCTCGCGGTGGCGGCGGGTATCCAACGCTGCTTGCGCGTTCGAGTGATCGGCAGCGGCGTTGGCCGCCGCTGAAAGGGTCTGGTGGCGTGGTCCGAAAGCCGCTGGAGTGGTGCCTGCTTCCAGACCGAGCCTTGCTGATAGCCTTGAATGAACCTCTGACAAACTCTCGCGGCGATCGATCAGGTCTGCCAGCCGCGCCTCAGCGGTTTCGAAGCGCGCCTTCGCTGTCTTTTCCCGCCTCTGCGCTTCAAGTCGCCGCAGGCGGATCTCCGCCCCCGCCATGAAATGGGCGCGTGCGCTGTCGTCCGCGCGCATCGCCGCCTCGAATTGGTCGGCGGAGGGATCGGACAGGTCGTCGCGGTGGCGTGTCCAAGCCAGGTCGCGGTGGCGGCGGGTTTCCTCGGTGGTTGCGACATCCACCGCTTCGGGCGCGGCCTGCAAAGCCGAGACATCGGCTGTGGCATCCTCCAATTCTTTCGAGCGTTCCTCGACGTTGCTCTTGGCTGCGGCGATGTCCGAGGACAAGTCCGACCACTCCCGCGCGGCTTTCTCAAGCGTTTCGGGCGCGGGTAGGCCGGCGTCGACCAAGCCAGTCCAGTCCGCAGGTAAGTCGGCGGCAGCCTTGGTGAGGCGCGCGAGGGTTTGTTCCCGCTCTGTTTCGAACGTGGTCAGGTTCGAAACCGGCCTCCAGGCCTCGAATGCGTCGCGCAGGAGCGTCAGATCTTGCGGTTCGCTAGGCGCCTCGCCCTCTCGCGCTCTCGCTGCATCGGCGACGGCCTTCGCCGTGTTCAACGCCTCGCTGGCCATGCGGCATGCCTCGACAGCCTCGGCGATCTCTTCCAACTCAGCCGTCTCGAGGACGAGATCCGCCACCGCAGTGCCGGACACCGAAAGCCGCGCCTGCGCCGTCGATATCTCCATGGCGAGAGCATCCCGGTCTGCAGTGCGACGGTCGAGATCCGCGCGCGCCGTCGTGGCGCGGTCCATCAACGGGGCGCCATCCACCGTCATCTGATCCAGGCGTTCCAACTCGGCGTTCAGCGCCGGGGCGAGCGTGTCAGCGGGGTTCTCCTCAATGATCTGATCCAGGCCGGCGACGTCATCGTCTGCCTCGGTGATTCTGGCCTCGAGCGAGGAGACTTTCTCCACCAGTGCCGCCACGCGCTCGGCCGCATCCCGGGGCTGGTCCGGGCCACTCGGGTAGTCCTTCAGGGCCTCGGCGAGTCGTTCCATCTCCTCGGTTCGGTCGAACCACGTACTGGCCGCCGTAGCGGCAAGACGACGTTTTTGCGCGGTGACCAGCGCCAAGTTTTCCGCCTCGAACAGCGCAGTCTTCTGTTCACGGTCCTGACGAAGAATTCGTTCCCGTTCCGAGGTCAGCCGATCGGCTCGAAGCTCGCGGCTGATCTGTTTCAAGCGGTCGTTCGCCTGTTTCAGCTCCGTGGCACGGCCATGTTTTTTGTGGAATTTGTCGGCACGCTCCGACAGTGCATTCAGCGTCTCGGAAATACCGGTCAGACCCGAAACGCCCGCATGCAAAAGCTGACCGAGATCGCCCTTCGCACTGGCAATCCGTTCGCCGCCGTCCCGTAGACCTCTTTCATCCAGCGAGAACCGCTCCTCAAATTCCTCCCGCGTCAGCCCGTGCAAGGCGCTCGCGAGGATCGCGTCGGCGACCGGCCGATTGTGCGTGTCCAGCAAGGATTGCGACCGCTTGCTGTTGCGCCTCAGGACAGTTGCCTCGCGGCCGGGCAGGTCAAGGTCCGCCCCCACAAGCAAGTCGCTTCGCTCGAACCGGAATGCGTAGGGATGCGTACCAGCCCGGAAGCCAAAGAAAATGTCTAGTAATGCATGAAATGCGGTCGACTTTCCGGCCTCGTTTGGCCCGTAAACGACGGTTACATCAGGGGTGTCACGCGCGGGCACCGGAAAAACGATCTCAGCGTCTTCGAAGTTGCCATAGCGGATGAGATGCAGCGCATTCAGCCTCATTCCGCTCGCTCCGCATGAAGCGCAAGCATCACCTCGGCGATAGCGTCCTCGAGCAATGCATCCAGAGCGTGATCTTCCAGTTCTGCAGCGATTTCATTCGGGAGCGCGGTTCGGACCTCATCAAGTTGTTGCAGGGCGGCTTGCCTGAAACCATCTTCCGCCATTTCCGTACGCATCAGGCGAACAAGGTCATCTGTCTCGGTGTTAAGCGAGCGGGAGGGCACCACGACCTCGACCTTATCCAGAAATACCCGATCAACGTCGTCCAGCACTTCCGCTGCGAGCTCCGTGACAAACGTGCCGCTCTGCCTCGAGCTCGTTGCCCTCAGCCGGACGGCGGCATCCTTATTCGGGTGCTGCGCCGATAAGAACCCGTCTCTAAGGGTAGCAACCATATCCTGCTGATCGCCGGAGTCTTGGAGGTCCAATTCCAACTCGGCGAAGCCCAACCGCGAGACGTCGCGCCGCTCGACTATGGGTGCGCCGTCTCCCATTTCGACAATCGTAACTGTCCCGCCTTGGCGCTCACCGAAATGGCGGGGCTGCGGGATGCCCGGCATGACCGCCAAGACAGGGCCATCCCAACGCTCGAACGGCGCATGTATGTGACCGAGGCACCAAAGGTCGAAGCCATGCGCCATCAGGTCGGCTGTGGCGCAGGGCGCATACGGGTCATGACCGGGAGCCCCATCGAGCGAAGTATGCATAAGGCCGACATTTCGCTTGTCCGGCACCGATTTTGGGTAGTCGGGAAGAAAGCTCTTTCCGACATGAGCTGCATCGTACGAAAGCCCGTGAAAGGCGACATCGCCGATTTCGACCGTTGGCATTTCCTTGTGCAGAAGATGGATGTTAGGGCCAAGCTCTCCGTAGGCACGGTGGTCGAGCAACGCATCGTGGTTACCTCGGACCAACACCGTTGGCACACCTGCCTCCGCGGCCCGTGACAACTGTGCGATCAGGAAGGCGCGAGACCGCAAATCGGGGTATCCATTGTCGAAAATGTCCCCCGCCAAAACGAGCGCATCCACGTTCTCGGTCACCGCCAGATCGACGATCCGTGCGAACGTGTCACGACTCGCCTGCTTCAAACGATCGCCAAGATCAGAGTTTCGCAGCGCGACCGACCTGATCGGAGAACCTAGGTGAATGTCGGCTGTAGCAAGTAGACGCATTATCCTTCGCCATTAGAATTCATGAATACAAGTGGTTACAAATTCTGCGATCTTTCGCCACTTAGTTCCAGTGATAATCACCCCTCAAAGCAGTGATACTCAGGACGACGCAGGGAGCTGACTATCTGGCCCATCTTCTTCTAGGTGTCGGTCGAGGCAGCTCCCTGAAGGTCACTTGGCTTTGGTTGTTGATGCAACCATGCTAGAGATTCCGCTTTAGGTGCGGACATTTGAGCACATATTGCTCAGAGCTGGCAAATCATGTAAGATTTTCCGCTCAAAGCGCGGACATACAAACATGGTTCATGATCAGCGATCTGCCCTATCTAGCTACATCACCGAGCTGCTGTCGGCTGGCCGATCCGTGTTCACGGCTGACGAAGCAGAGAGCGCCCTCAACGTGAGCCACGGCGCATTCCTAGACGCTGCAGAACGGCTACAACGTCGTAAGACCTTGTTGAGCCCTCGGCAGGGTTTCTACGTTGCCGTCCCTCCGCAGTATGCAACGTGGGGAGCACCACCACCATCCTGGTACATCGACGCTCTTATGGGACACGAGGGACAAAACTACTATGTCGGCCTCCTCAAGGCTGCAGAGCTTCATGGCGCGACCCACCAGGCCGTTATGGAATTCCAGGTCGTGACGTCAAAGCGGTTTCCGAAAATTCGAGCCGGTCGTAATCTTATTGTCTTCTACTACCGCAAGGACATTTCGGAGGTCGCCGAAGGCGTAGAAAAGCGCAAAACGGACACTGGCTCTATGCAACTTTCGTCACCGGCTCTGACCGCTCTCGACCTCCTCCGCTACCCCCAAGCATCTGCCGGCATCGACAATGTCGCCACGGTGCTCTCGGACCTCGGTCCGAAAATTGACGAAGAGCAACTGGCTCACCTATCCCGAACCGTAGAGCGGCCAGTGGTGCAGCGGCTGGGATACTTGCTGGACTGGCTTGGTCATGGCGCCAAGGCAGAAGCAATGCATCATGTACTGTTGGCTCGCAGCCAGAGCAACTGGACTGAGCTTGATCGTGCAGAAGCACGAGACCCAGACTTCGCGTTCGATCCAATCGACCGCAATCCTCGTTGGCGTGTCATCATTCGCCGCAATCCGGAGGTCGATGAATGATCCCGTCGCAGAACATAGTCGCGTGGGGAGCAATTGCACCATGGGCCGAGCAACGTCAGATCGAACAGGATCTGATCATCAGTCGCGCGCTTGTCGACATCTTCTCCGATGAGATGCTTCGAAAGGAGTTGCGCTTTCGCGGGGGAACAGCTCTCAACAAGCTGCACTTCCCGAAGCCGCTTCGCTATTCCGAGGACATCGATCTAGTCCGTACAACCAACGGCCCCATCGGGCCCATCCTCGATCAGCTTCGCGTCGTTCTAGAACCGTGGCTAGGACAGGCCAAATTTGACCAGAGCCCCGTTGCGCCAAAGTTCCTCTTCAGAGTTGAGGCGGAGGATGGGAGTGGGGTACTCATACGCCTCAAACTTGAAATCAACACACGCGAGATTGACGCCTTTGATGGTGCACTAGAGTTGCCATTCGAGATTGAAAATCCATGGTTCGCAGCGCGCACCACGATCCCGACCTTCACCAGGGAAGAAATGTTGGCGACCAAGTTTCGGGCCCTGCTACAACGTGACAAAGGGCGAGATCTCTACGACCTGGCCCATGGTCTCGAGGTCTTCGAGGGGATCGACTTGAACAGACTGGTCGAAATGTTTCTGGGCTACCTTGCATTATCGGAGCAGAAGATCTCGCGTGCACAAGCGCAGCAACGCATGTTTGCCAAGATGGCGAACCCTCGGCTTCTGTTAGATATGCGCCCCCTGCTTCCCGCGGCAGAAGCCGAGAGTCTGACAGAGAAATCAACCTTTGGTGCGATCCAACGCATATTCGCCGATTTGGTGGACCAATTGCCAGGTGACCCTTGGGCGCGCACCGAAGAGATGAAAGAGCGGTTCGAGATTGACTGGTAGTTGCGATGATGGAAACTCACCACAACAAAAGAGAAAAAAGGCAACAATCTGAATTGAGGCGAGTAATTGAGCAAAATGAACATCGAGCCACTACGAAAGCGCAAAGGTAGCGGCGAGCTATACACGCGACGCCCCCCGACAATCGACTTCATCGCGGAAAGTCTTCGCTGGCCCTTCGATGACCTGTTGGCGAGGGCTGCCATACGGGATCGAAGGCACGACGACTATGTACCGTCGGAAGTGCTCGTCTATCACCTGCGTCAGACAAAGTCGGACAACACCGATGGTCGATTTGTTGCCATCTACAATGTCCTGCGAGATCGCGTTGAAGCAGCCTGTCCACGGGCGAACCGTAACGTCGGCGACAAAATCTACGAAGATGCACGTATTGCTCAAATCCGAGATGCGATGATCGACCATGTGACCGAGCTGATGTTCAAAGACCGGCAGGACTATGATGAGCAACTCGATATCTACGAGGTCGTCTTCGACAAGGCGGTTCGTTTGGCTCGCATCACGAAACTCCGCAAGGTGAACCTCAAGGAGAACGCCAACGAAGAGGTAGAGGATGCCGTCACCGGCGAGGTGCGGGCCACCGTGGAAGAGGCGCTGGAGCGCTATAAGAAGGCCGGGCTCACAGCCGATGAAGATCTCGATTACCGGATTCACCTGCGCCGCGCGATTGACGCTTTACCGGAGATCGAACGAGAGGTGATTGATTTGATGCTTGCAGATATTCCGATCGAAACAACGAAAGATGGCGAACCGTCAATGACGGATCTTCTGGGCTGCGTTGAGAAGACGGTCCGAAATCGCCGAGATCGCGCATATGCGAAGATCAGGCAAGCGCTGGAGTTGGAGTTCGACCATGACTAATAGAGACGACGTCCTCAGCGACTTCACCGTGGAAGACGAAATGTCGCCCGCAGTGTTACAGACATATCTTCAGCGCTACCCCGAGTACGCTCACGACCTCTTGGCGCTTTTCAACGAGTTATCAATGAGCGAGTTGGAGGTGGCCAAGGCGAGCCTACCTTTCGAGACCAAGGCGATGAACGCTGAGACCTTACGGGTCCAGCATGTCCAGCAATCGCTGTTTGGCGGCGGTGTAAGGGAACTTGCGCGGGACCTCGGTCTTCCCCGAACCTTCTTCACAGGCCTGAACGCAAGAGTTGTACATCTAGCATCGATGCCCACTGGGCTATTGAAGGCTTTGGCGACAAGGCTCGATGTGCATATTCAAGATGTGATCAGCGGCATTCAGCAGGGAGATGGACATGCTGTTGCTATGAAATCCGATGGTAAGCCTGGCGATGAGACGCCGATCGAATTCTCGGACTATGTCGATCTGGCCGACCTCACCGAGGAGGAGCAGCGTGCACTGCAGTCGTTGCTTGCTGAAAATGGATCGGATTGAAACCATAAGAGCACGCGCGGCTGTTCTTCACGCGCAATGCAGGAGTAGAGGCAGCGACCCCGCTGATCCTTACGATTTCGCACTATGCGAAGCGAAGGGTCGCGGCCTTGAGGTCAGAAAACGCCCTACAGGTCATCCGCAACTCAAAGGTGGCCGGGCCCTTTTGCACAAGACAACCGGAACGATTCTTCATGAAGACACAGGAAATGCATTCCTCGATGCATTCCTGGTTGCCCACGAGGTCGGACATGACGAGTTCGGGGGCGAAATGGAAATACCGCCAACAATGGCAGTCGATCCTGCCCGCTCCGCTGATCCTTCATCGGTTGGCGCTGACCGCGTGGTCGACTATAGCAACCGTGCGCGCCAGGAAGTTCAGATGGACCTCTTTGCGCGTGAGTTTCTGTTTCCTCGCACATTGGCGTGGACCTGGCATATCGATGAGGGCTTGAGCGCAAGTGCCATCAGCGAGCGGCTTGGCGCTCCCTACCCAATGGTGGCTGTTCAACTATTCGATGCGCTCTTGCTCCCACCGAGCGAAGAGGGCGACGACACTGTGTCAACGCCAAAGCCTTTGAATGACGAGCAAAGACGTGCGGCGGAACATAGCGGAAAGGCTTTACTTCTGAAGGCCGGGCCGGGAACCGGCAAGACGCAAACGCTCGTCGGCCGGCTGTCGGTTCTGAAGAATCGGGGCGTTGACCCGGAAGGCATCCTGCTTGTGACCTTCTCAAACAAGGCGGCCGGCGAAATGACGGATCGCGCCATGGTGACCTGGCCCGAAGCTGCCGGCTCCGCTTGGATCGGAACGTTTCACTCCTTTGGACTTGATATACTGCGCCGGTTCCATGATCGCGCAGGTTTGCCATCTGACCCACGGTTGATCGACGCCACCGAAGCCATTGCACTTTTGGAAGACGAGTTTCCGCGGTTGAGACTGACACATTTCAACGACCTTTATGATCCGACCGACAATTTGCGGTCCATTCTCTCGGCCATCTCACGCGCAAAAGACGAAGTCGTCGATCATCACCATTATCGTGCGCTCTCACAGAAAATGGCCGACATAGCGCAAACCGACGAAGATCGGACTGCGGCAGAGAAATGTCTCGAGATCGCTTCGGTTTACGACCTATATGAGCAACTGAAGGCTGATCTCGGTGCAGTCGATTTCGGTGATCTTGTCGCTCGCCCAACGGCGCTGGTCGAGTCGGACGAGGCTGTCCGCGCACAGCTGCGGGACCGATATGAGCATATTCTCGTAGACGAGTATCAGGACGTAAACCGCGCGAGCGTACGACTTTTGCGTGCGCTGAAGCCTGACGGCGAAAACCTGTGGGTCGTGGGTGATGCGAAGCAATCCATCTATCGTTTCCGTGGTGCATCCTCGTACAATATCGGTCGGTTCGAGACTGATGATTTTCCAGGTGGGACATCGCTGCAACTCAGTACGAACTACCGCTCAAGCCAGGAAATCTGCGATATATTCAGCGAGTTTGCGAAAACGCGCATGGAAGCGCCGGACTTCGAGGCAAATGCATTCAAGGGCACAAACGGCGTGGCGCCGTCGTTCGTTTCAGTCGAGTCGAAAGATCATGAAATCGACGAGGTCACCGCACGACTAACCGCTGCACTTACCAACTCGATATCTTTTCGAGATCAGGCAGTCATCTGCAAGGGAAACGCACGGTTGGCAGAAATCGCTTCGGGTCTGGAGGCACGTGGAATACCGGTTCTGTTCCTCGGCCCTTTGTTCGACCGGCCAGAAATCAAGGAAGCATTGTCGCTGCTGTCGCTCGTGATTGATCCGCGAGCGATGGGGTTGACATGCATCGCCTCGATGCCACCGTTTCGGATGCCTATCGAGGACGTCGCCGAAGCCGTTGAGACGATCCGGTGTGCTGACAAGCCTCTCCCACTAGATTGGCGGACTGTTCTGGGAGCGACTCCGGGATTGTCGGAAGAGGGCCGGCTTTCGCTCAAAGCGCTAACAGACGCCTTCGAAGGGATCGAACCAACGTCCACGGCCTGGCAAGTGGTCACGAAGATCTACCTGGACCGAACCCGCCTGGCAGCCGATATCGCGACCGAGGCTCGGAGCGGCAACGCCAACCCCGCACTCGCCCTCTGGCAATTCCAGAATTTTCTGCGGTCGGCTCTGCCTGAAAGATCGGGCTACCCGATACGGGACCTTCTGGAGCACATCCGGCGGCTTGTGATCCTCTCGGACGAGCGCGATCTGCGCGATCTTCCAAGTGCCGCTCAGAGCTTGGATGCCGTCCGCCTGATGACGATCCACGGGAGTAAGGGCCTCGAGTTCAAGGTGCTTCACCTGCCGTCTTTGACGAGCAGTTCAATCCCCCGATCAGCCAATCAGAGCCGTGGCCTCGCACCGCCGGACGGGATGATCGAGGGTGCGCCATTCATTGGCAGCGAGGCTATCAAGGCTGGGCATGACGAGGAACAGCGTTGCCTGTTCTTTGTGGCATTGTCCCGAGCGGAAGAGCACCTAACGCTCTATGCACCAAACAAGCAGTCCAATGGTCGGCGGCAGAGCAGATCCAGCTTCATCGACGACATTTCTGGCAAGCTCTGTGAAGCATCGCCGATGTCCGCTCCAGCTGGCGTTTTGGCCGCCGACGAATACTTCAAGTTGGAAGTCGACGGGATTGCCCGAGTGTCGCCGTCTCAACTCGCCACCTTCGACAAATGTCCACGACGCTTCTTCTATGCACATGTGTTGCAAGTCGGTGGTCGTCGCATGGAGTCCGCCCCCATGCGCATGCACAATGCCGTTCAGGCCGTTGTCGATGAGCTAACGAGACGCCTCAGTGATGTGACGGACCAGCGAGAGTTGCAGGCGATCATGGACACCGCGTGGACTGCCCATGGACCGATTGAACACGGCTACGCCTCGGAGTATCGTCAAATCTCCGGCGAGTTGCTGCAGTTTTTCCTCCGGCTGAGGCAGGGCGAGACCCGGCGCGTTCCGCAATCCCTTTCACTCCGGTTCGGCGATGCGGAAGTCGTGGTGACAGCTCACGAGGAGATCGACACGGGAAACACCACGGTGTTCCGACGCATTCGCACGGGGCGCAAGACAAGCACCGCGGTGACCGCGCTTGATGCGGCTGCGTTTCAAATCGCCGCCGATGGCCGCGGCGAAGCGGAGTTCGTCTATTTGACCGGTGGATCGCAAGATCGGTTGTCAATGAAGAGCGCGCAACTCGGGAACAAGAAAGCCAAAATCGCAGACGCAGCGATTGCCATCGTCGAGGGTCGGTTTCCACCAAACCGAAGCGACAGATGTGCCCGGTGCCCCTACTTTTTTATCTGTAACGCGCCGCCGGCGGGCACCCTGAGAAAAAAGATCGGAACTGGCTTACCGGATTCTTCCTGACGCCGCGATTGTCCTTGTGAAGGCGCGGACATGGTGTCCGTGACCTCTACCAACACAAGGAAATAAAACATGAAACCGCAAGGAAACTTTCCTAGCTTTTCGGTTCTCATTGCAGATGAGAGCCTCAACTTTAACAAACATGACTTCGACGATCCCAAGGTCTTGGGACGCCAGCTTATCGAGGCCGCCGGCGGGCATCCCGTCGACGAGCATGTTGCCATCGCTATGCTGCCCAACGGCGACTTCGAAGACATCCGGCTCGACGAAAGCTATGACCTGCGTGGTCGTGGTGTGGAGAAGGTGCTGGTCGCTCGTTCCGACCGGAGCTTCAAGTTTAAGATCGACGACGCCGATCTCGAATGGCCTCGGGCATGCATCAGCGGCTTCGTACTGCGGAAGCTGGCCAAGTTGCCGCCGAACTACAACCTCTGGCAGGAAATCCCTGGGCAGCACGACAAGAAGATCGCGGATACGGATGTGATCAACCTGGCCGAAGCCGGAGTTGAGCGGTTCGTTTCGCTGATCGACCACACGACGGAGGGGGATGCCCTTCCGTCGAAAGATCAGATCTATCTTTCTGGTCACGGCTACGAGTTCGAAGTGGTGACGGAAGGTGGCAGTACTGGGATCATCCTGAAGAACCTGCCGCTGCCGGACGGCAAATTCAACCACACGGCGGCAGACGTTCTGATTCTGCTTCCCAGAGGATACCCGGACTGCCCGCCTGACATGTTCTACGTCGCGCCGAAGCTGACTTTGGCAGGCACTGGGCAAGTGCCAAAGGCCTGTACCGTTGAGCACCGCTTCGGTGGTCGCGTATGGCAGCGCTGGTCGCGCCACAACAATGCATGGCGTCCGGGCGTTGACGGGCTTCAGACCATGGTCGCCCGCGTGCAAAGTGCGTTGGCGGAGGCCCGGGCGTGATGGGGGCACTGGATCTCATCCTGCTGGACCCGCACGAGGCGCAGATTCGGTCCCTGCTGACGGCAGGGTCCGGGTCGGAGCGCTCCGCCTACATGCTCTTCGGCATTGCCGATATCGAAGTCGATCCGTGGACACATCAACCGCGGCGTCGGCTGGTTTCGCATCATTTCCAAGCCATCGGCAGTAGCGAGCTTGTGTCAGCGTCAGCGCGGCATGTCACGTGGCAGACCGATGGCTTCATGCACCTCCTGAACAAGGCGAAGGCGATGAGTCTCATTCCTTCCCTGGTTCATACCCATCCCAAAGGACAGGCGCAGTTCTCTGACCAGGACGACCGCAACGAAGCCGAGCTGGCACGCACCGCCCTTCTGAAAGGAATGCCGGGGTTGATCAGCGTCGTTATTGCCGAAAATGGTGATATTGCTGCGCGTATTTGGACGCAGAAAGAGAAAGCAGAAGACATCAGTCGGATCCTGCATGTCGGACCGCGACTGCATATCTCGGGACTGAAGGGAACGCCGGCGGATTTTCTGGATCGTCAGGTCCGGCTCTTCGGGAAAGAAGCCTCACGTCAAATTGTTGGGTTCCGATGCGGGATTGCTGGCGGCGGCGCGACCGGAAGTGCTCTTTTGCCCCTGCTGTTGCGTCTTGGGGTTCAGGAGGCCGTCCAATTCGACAAGGACATCGTGGACGAGACAAATCTCAACCGCCTTCATGGCGCGCGGCGCTCGGATGTCGATGCGAAATTGCCAAAGACTACCATTCACACGCGCACCGTAGAGGAATCCGGGCTCGGCATGATGTTGCTGAGCGTGGATGCCTGGGCTGGACACCCGAGAACCTGGGATGCGCTGAAAGCATGCGATGTGATCTTTTGTTGCACCGATGACCACGCCGGCCGCTTGTTTCTAAACCGCTTCGCGCGCTTCTACGGCATCCCGGTAATTGATGTTGGGCTCGCAATGCAGCGGCGGACCGACAAAGCATA
The DNA here is from genome assembly GCA_040220415.1 of Silicimonas sp. Lineage (GTDB taxonomy): Bacteria > Pseudomonadota > Alphaproteobacteria > Rhodobacterales > Rhodobacteraceae > JAVJUV01. The sequence goes on along the minus strand of JAVJUV010000113.1, from coordinate 48,010 downwards.
TGATCTCTTTGCACGCGTTTCGACACTCGTGCCTGGGCATCCCTGCCTGCTTTGCGGAGGTTACGTAGATCCCCGCCGCGCGCGCGAAGAAGCTATTAGACGCGATGACCCTGACGCTTATGAGCGACTGAAAGAAGAAGCCTATGTTTTGGGCGAAGGCGATCCATCTCCGGCAGTGGTCACCTTCACGACCGAAGCGGCGGCGATGGCGGTCAATGAGTGGCTGGCTGGCGTGGCCGGGCTCGCTGGAGAGGCCGGTATGGTGCCCACGCGCATGCGACGCTTTCACGCCAGAGACGAGCGTAGGCCCCTTGTTGAAGTCCGATCCGGCTGCCCATGCTGCGACGCGGCACAGACGCTTGGTCGGGGCGATGTGCAACCATTTCTGGACATGGTGACCTGACATGAAACAAGCTATCTCACGTTTTTTCCGGAGATTGGGTTTATTGCCATTTGACTTCCTGACCACCCGGGCACCGTCCTTGCAAGACCGGACGGTGCTTGCACCGGAAACGCTGACCGTCGTGGAAAGTGGCAATGTAAAGAAATGGGCATGCCTCAGATGTCCCGGCGGCTGCGGAGAAGTCATCACACTATCATTGAACCCCAATCAGCGGCCCCGTTGGGATATCTCTGAAGATTTTTGGTCACGGCCAACGGTGCATCCCTCTGTCCATCAAAAGAACGAGTGCGGATGCCATTTCTGGATCAAGAAAGGACAGGTGAACTGGTGTCGCGGCGGTCGACCGAAAAGACCGCCCAACGATCTAGTTCGCGATAAGCGAACACCGACTTGAGGGCAGTGCCATGCGGTTCGCAGTAAATGAATTTCAGCGCGTCGAAGCGACACCGGGCGCAAAGGGTCGATGCCCCGGTTGTGGCGCAGAAGTGATCGCCAGGTGTGGAACCCGGAAGGTCTGGCACTGGGCCCATAAGGGCCGCCGTCACTGTGATCATTGGTGGGAGAACGAAACGCAATGGCACCGGGATTGGAAGAATCACTTCCCGACAGACTGGCAGGAAGTGGCTGCGAGGGACGATCAGGGCGAACTGCACATTGCGGACGTCAAAACACCCAAGGGTTTGGTCGTCGAATTCCAACACTCATACCTAAGGCCAGAGGAAGCAAAGAAGCGGACTGAATTTCATCAACCGATGTTCTGGGTCGTCGATGGAACGCGGCGCCAGACCGATCGGAAGCAGTTTCAGTCGGCCATCAAAGATGGTATAAAGTATCCAACCAAAGATGGGGTCGTGCACCAGCTCTGGATCTTCGATTCGCGATTGCTGAAAGAATGGGTTCATGTCGGCGTCATTGTCGCCTTCGACTTCGGAGAGGACGTTGTTTGGCTTCTCAGGCGTATCAAAGGTGATTGGATCTATGGCTTTGAATACCCGAAGACAAAGCTAGTCCAACACATATCGGAAAACTCCGCGATTCCCGATGTGTTGTTCGGCGAGCCCACCCGGCAAAAAGTGCGCTTTCGCCGCCGCCGCGCGAGGTTTTGATTTGCGCTTCTTACCAGTCTCTCTCGGAACGGGGCACTAGGTCTCGGCACTCGCGTTCGTGTCAAAGTCGAGCTCCAGCTCCGGCAAATCCCGCAGGCTCTGCAGATCGAAGGTCACCAGGAACGTCTCGGTCGTCACGAAGGTATGCGGCGCCCCAGGCCGCGGAGACCTAGGCCCGCTTGCGATCAGGTCTTTGTACCGCAGCCTAGACAACAGATCGCGGCTGACTTCCTTGCCGAAGATGTCGGCCAGGCTGGCGCGGTCGATGGGCTGATGATAGGCGATGGCGCAAAGCACTCCCATCTCCATCTCGGTGAAGGCCAGCGACTGATTGCCCAGGTCGGCAGCGGCCTTGATGGCGTCAGCAAACTGCGTCTTGGTCCGGAACATCCATCCACCCGGTACCTGAGCCAGCTCATACGGACGGCCGGTGAGTTCAGCTTGGATGTCGTCGATCAGCATCTCGACTGAGGCCCCCTGCCCTACCACGCGGGCCAGGTCGTCGCGGCCGACCGGTGACGCGCTGGCGAATAGCACCGCCTCGATCCGTCCCATCCATTCGCGCCAGCGCAGCTCCTGCGGCAGTTCGTCAAGGTTCCGGTCAAAGACGGCGCCGCCCTCCTCCGCCGGTTTCCGTTTCCTGGTCACGGTCGTCATGGCGCGATCCCATAGAGCCGGAAGGTCGCCCGCCCGGTCAGCTCACGTGCGACGCCGAGCTCGACAAGCCGGTCGCAGAACCGCCGCGCGGCCCGGTCGCTCATCGGAATGTTGGTGCCCCGGATGCGCGGCGACAGCATCGAGGCCGGCGCAACGGCATCCTCAGCGAGAAACAGCTCGACCGCCGAATCCGATCCTTTCGCCCGCAGCTTCGGCGCCACGGTGCGAAGTGCCCCGGCCCGGCGGGCCAGATCCCGCGCGATCCGGATCGTCTCATCGGTGGCCTCGAGGATCCGAACCTGAATCGCCAACTCGGCGCTTTGCCCGCTCGCAGTCGAGTCGCGCAACATCGATTTGGTGAGCCGCTGCGCCGTAACCGGCAGCACCGCCTTCCAGTTCAGCGTCCGCGCCAGGACGATATCGGACAGCAAGCAGGCGACCCGTTCCGCCCGGTCGTCGGCGTCGAGAACGGCGCGTAAGATGGAGACGCAGCCCGTCAGCGGCCCACGGGTCCGGGCACATTCCTGGCCGGTGTCCAACCAACCTGCCACATCCTCCGATAGGTCGGGTCCGACAAGGTCTGCGATTTCGCCGGGTCCGCCCAGCCCGAGCCGCACCGCCCCGCGCCAAAACGCCAAAAGATCGCCATCCGGCCCCCGCGCCTCGCCCGGCGGCGTCAGGTGGTAGGCGTCGCGCATATCTGCCTCCCGCGCCATGCGACCTTCCAGTTTCGACGTCCCCGTCGCGGCACTCAAAGCCAGCCGGTTCGCAAGCAATTTCAGTGGCACACCATGCCTAGGGTCGCTGACCAGTTGATCAAGCACCGTGAGCGCCGCCCCCGACCGAAAGGCCGCAGTTTCAAGGGTTTCCGCACATCCAGAGGTGACCCAGCCCGGCAGCTGCGGTAGGCTGTTCAGGTCGTCAGAGATAGCAGTTGGCTGATAGGTCATGCCACAACACTATCCTGCTACGGCGCTTTCGTCCACAATATACGGTAGAAACCGCCCCACTTCGCTGTTCTCTACTACGTCCAATAAGTTTGCATTATCGGACGTAAATATATATGCTCGGTGACAGTTCAATTTCATTGCTGGATTCACTGGAAAATGACCTCAGAGGACGAGAAGCCGACTTCATCACACTCTGGTGCGTCTAATGTCGCTCAGGACGACGAGAGAGATCAAGAGAAAAGCGATGGCATCGCCCTGCCCTCTCATGTTGCCGGCTCCGGCACGCTCGATCGCCTTGTCGAGACCGCCCGCGACTATGCCAAAGCCTCGACGGCAGAAAACACCAACAAGGCCTATGCGGCGGACTGGAAGCACTTCGCCCGCTGGTGCCGGTTGAAGGGTACCGACCCTTTGCCCCCCTCGGCCGAGATGATCGGTCTTTACCTCGCCGATCTCGCCTCCGGGTCGGACCCCTCTCCTTCGCAGTCGGCGTCCCGACCCCTGTCTGTCAGCACGATCGAACGTCGCCTCTCAGGCCTTGCCTGGAACTATGCGCAGCGTGGGTTCACCCTTGACCGCAAGAACCGCCACATCGCCACCGTGCTGGCCGGGATCAAGCGCAGGCACACCCGTCCTCCGGTGCAGAAAGAAGCCATCCTGGCCGAGGACATCCTGGCCATGGTCGCCACCCTGCCCTTTGACCTGCGTGGTTTGCGCGACCGGGCGATCCTGCTGATCGGGTATGCAGGAGGCCTTCGGCGCTCGGAAATCGTTAGTGTCGACCATGGGAAAGACGACACACCAGACTCTGGAGGATGGATCAAAATCCTCGACGGTGGCGCCGTACTCGCACTGAACGCCAAGACCGGTTGGCGCGAGGTCGAAATCGGGCGCGGTTCCTCGGAACAGACCTGCCCGGTGCATGCGCTGGAACAATGGCTGCATTTTGCAAAGATCGATTTTGGCCCGGTCTTCGTTCGCACCTCGCGCGACGGCAAACGTGCACTTGAGGCCCGGCTCAGCGACAAGCACGTTGCGCGGCTGATCAAGCAAACCGTGCTCAAAAGTGGTATCCGTGCTGAGCTGCCTGAAAAAGACCGTTTGGCCCTGTTCTCGGGCCACTCCTTGCGCGCCGGTCTCGCCAGTAGCGCGGAAGTCAACGAGCGCTACGTCCAGAAGCAACTCGGGCACGCATCGGCCGAGATGACCCGCCGCTATCAGCGCCGACGCGACAGATTCCGGGTGAACCTGACCATCGCCGCAGGTCTCTGATCCCCTGCCCCATCACGCCGCCTGCCCGCTCAACCGGCCATAGAAGCTACGCTCGAGATGCAGCTCCCCTGCCCCGGCTTTCTCGACCATGCCGCGCAGGTATCCACCTGGTGACGCCACTTCACCAGCGCAATGCTTGTCGAAGGTGAGCACCAGCGCTGCCGTCGCGACTTGCGGTCCAAGACGGTCCTGTGCCAGGTTCCAGGCGTGCTCGGAGACGCCGATCATCGGTCTGAGTTGCCCCGCAACCCGGTGAAGATCGCCCCAATCCTTCAGATATCCACCCACATTGCGCGCCCAGGAGGCGAATTCCGGACAGGCTTGCATGACCGTGGGCAAATCAAGCGCTGCGCCGCGTTTCTTGCGGGTTTCAGCAACCCAATCTTCCAACTCCCTGTCCACCTGCTCGTCTGGTGGCGCATTTGGCACCACGCCCGCCGCTTCCTCTTTTTCTGAGGAATTACAGGTTACAGGATCAAGTTGGTTTGTAGTTAGTATGTGAGGTTCAGAAATGACCTCCCTGGGGTTCATTTCTTGAGTCTGTTCAGGCACTTGTTCGCTGGTTTCTGTAGTGTTTTCCACAACCTCGACTGGCTGAGTTGCCTTGAGGTAGGCCGCCTCCACACGTTCCTGCAGCTCCCTGAACCAGGTTAGGAGCCGTTCCAACGCCTCTGAGGCTGTGTTCCGGCGTGGAAGTCGGGCCAGGAGATCCTCAAACATCCCTGTAAGCTGCGTCCAGGGGCCCCTAAGCGCGCCGCTGAGGGCAGCCTCGATCCGGGCACGGATCATCCGCCGTGCTACCGTGATCTGGCGCTTCAGGCGCTGACAGAGCTCACGTTCGGCCTGCAATTCGGCGTGAAGTTCCTCGAACTCCTCGACACGGGCCGAAAGCGGCGACAGGTCGAAGCCGTAGGCCTCGATGATGACGCCATTCGCGTCCCTGCGGCCCCACCGCTTGCCGTTGGGGCTGTCCTTGAAAGCGATCACGCCGGCCTCCGCCAGGCGTCGCGCATGGCGTTTGAGCGCCGACAACGAGAAGCCTGTCTGCTCCATCAGATAGGCATTCGACGCCCAGACGATCGGGCGCTGCCCCTCCTCCCAGTCCTGGGATTGCGTGAAGGCCCCTAGCGTATCGAGGAGCATCATGTCACCAGCCTTGAGGCCGATATGGGCGCCCACGCGCTTTACCGCGACGAAGGCCCGTGTTTTGGGTACTGCTACCAGTTCACCGGCTTGGGCAAGCTGCTCAGCAACCCCAAGACCCGGTGTCGGCTTGCGCCAACCTGTATGTTTCATGCCTGTATCTCACCTCCGGTTTTGTGGAGGCAAAAGATCTCCCTTCGCCAAAACGACGTTCTTTCGTTGACAGTGATTCGCGGGAGCGGTATCCAGTAGGTGTCTAATCTAAACGGATAAGCTCTCGGGCCGGATCGGCTTGGGGGCTTTTCTTTTGCCTCAGGTCATGATGTCGATGTCTCCTCAGATTGAGCGAGAAAATCCGCGTATAGACGATCGAGGTTTTCCGAGAGAAACTCCCCGAACGCCGCAGAATCCTTGGATGACAGCGAGATGCTGTAGGCACGGCCCGAGCGCCCAATCACGCCTTTGATCCTGCCCCCCCCAGCCGTCCAGGTGCGCTTGGTCGGTGCCGCTTTCGCCGCTCGCCGCTTGGGCGCCCTGCCCGCTTCTGCAACTTTGCTGTACAGGATTTCGAACTTCGTATCGCTATCGAGCTGCTTGAAGTCCTCTGTAGCCAAGATGCGGTCGACTATTGTGTGGTTCGCTTTCACCGCCATCAGCTTCTTGAAATCTTCCCAGCGGTCCCGGCCAATCTGCTTGGCAGGCCCGATTGCGGCAATGACATGGGGGGGCACCGTTGTCGCGACTGACAACATGCGCGACAAGAGTGTGCCGTCGATGGTCAGCGCCTGCTGGATCACATCTTTGCCCTGACTCAGATCATGCAGGTTCTTGGCAAAGAGCGCCTTTTCAATAAACGAAAGATCGGCGCGTGCCGTGTTCTCCTGACCTTGGGCTAAAACATGGGCAACATCGTCCAACTCCTTGACCACTGCACGCACCGGGCGACCAAGTGCGCGGGCCACACGCACGCGCCGATGACCAAAGACCACCATATACCGATTTGCCGCTTCTGGATGCGGCCGCAGCAAGACCGGCGTGTCTTGTCCGCTGGCCGAGATCGAGGCTTTCAACTCGTCGAAGGCCTCATCATCCCCGCTGAGGCGGTCACTCACAAACGAGGCGTCGATGCGATCGGGGTCGATCTCAACGATGGTTTCACCTTCGAGAAGACGCCTGGAATTCTCGGCGAGACTATCGATCGAGACCTTCATGGATTTCGAGGCGCCGCGCATCGCATAGCTTGAGCGTCCGCCATCGACCGGCGTGTCGGTCGGCTGTCCAATCACCGATTTCAACAGGTCTTTTCTGGCCATGTCGCCCTCCTTCTCGGGGCGCTCAACACCCCTTCTGCACGGCTGTCAAAAATCATCTGCACGGCTGTCAAACTCATGGACTTTCGCGCCCCCAGGCCTGATGCACGAGACCGGCGATCTCATCATTCACCGCATTGAGTGAGGTGATTGCCCGGTCGTAAGTCGAGCGCACAAATTGCGCGCGCTCGACCTCATACAGCGTTTGCTTGGTGATCCCCGCATCCGAGATCGCAGTGGATTTCACCATCTGCGCTTCAAGCATCTGGTTGGGAAACATCGCCTGCAGGAACCCGACCATCTGCCTTTGCGGCCCATCGGTCGGTTCAAAGCGGGTCACAAGGTAGCGGAACCACTTCAGCCGCATCTCGGCCCCGGCCTCCCGGATCGTGCGCATGATGCCACCCAGCATCAGAAGGAACTGGCTCATAGACATCACATCGAGCATCTGAGGATGCACGGTGATCAGCACAGAGCTTGACGCTGTTAAGGCCGTCAGGGTCAGATATCCAAGCTGCGGAGGGCAGTCTATCACTACCACATCATAGCGGTCCGCTACCTCTTCGAATGCTTTTGAAATGCGGGTGAAGAACGCGCGGCCCTCGGACGGATCGCGGCTAGTTAGTGCCACGGGTGTGTCGTACTCGTACTCCTGCAAGTCAAGGCTTGCCGGAACGATATCCAGGTTTGGAAAGTTCGTAGGCTGGATCACCGCGCTGATCGGCTGCCGATCGTCGTCGTAGCGCAGAGTCTCATAGAGCGACGAAACAGAGTCTAACTCAGGCTGAATCCCATGCAGTGCAGTAAGCGAGGCCTGTGGATCCAGATCCACCGCCAGCACCCGGTGGCCCTTAAGGGCGAGATGCTGCGCAAGGTGCGCGGCAGTCGTCGTTTTGCCGCTTCCGCCCTTAAAGTTCACTACCGAGATGACGTGCAGTTCTTCGCCATCGGTCCGGTGGGGAAGGTAGCGCCGCTTGCCTGGGCGACCGTGGGCATCGAGATAGGCACGAAGCTCCAGCATTTGCTCTGCGGAATAGGACCGGCGCCCCGACGCGGACGTTTCCGGCTCCGGACCTTTCCCTTCCAGATGCAACTTCTTGATCGTGGATTGCGTGACCCCAAGAAAATAAGCCACCTCTGCAAGAGAGAACTGCCGCAAGCCCTTTTGGGCATCTGGTGGATACTGCTCCTGACGCAAGATATTGAGCCTGTCAGAAATCAGCTCTCCTTGCCGGAGGATGATTTCATCGAAGGACAAATCGCCCACGTCACGCTGGAATGGTGCTGCTCCCATTCTGCTGCCTCGCCTAATATCGCTTTTATCGCGATTTCTTCCGTTAAACTGTGACTACAGCGGAAGCGGGTCGTCTACAACATTTTTTTCTGCGGGCGGTAGTCCGGGCTTCTGACAATGGCAGAACTTGGCGCGAGCACAAGAACCGGATGAAAGGGTGTTCGCGGTCGCTATATCTAGTGATGAGGGTGCCTTCCGTAGCGAACTTCAGATATCGCGTTCGCCTTGCGGGCTCCTTAAGTATCTATTTTTCCAGAATATATCGAACTTGCACGGCTGTCAAAGAGGGAGGCAGAGCGAAACCTCGCGCATCCATCAGCCACGACGATTCCAAGCGGCGCTAACGCAATGACTGCAAGAATGACCAAGTGGATAGTCTCTCAAAAACTACTAACCACACCTCCCAAATCTCGCTGTCTGAGGCGGCTTGGCCGTGGCGAAGACTCGAGAACCGGCACCCGATTCTCTCAAGCAGTAGACGTGAGCCAACGGGACAGACTGGCCAGCAATATGTCATGTTACCTCATTTGCATCCAGGGGACGCACGGACCAAAGTGCCGCATCATACTGTTGAACAGCCTGCACGAGGTTTGCGATGAAGCCCTGGCTACGGATCGACGACGTGAAGTAATCGGCACCGGTATCGTGGATCTGTATCTTCCAGAACCCGCCACATTCGACCGAACGAACGCATGGCAAACGGTCAAGGTCGCTGCAGCGCACTAGTTATTCGAGCTGGCGATGTTGGTTCTCGGGTTGTGGATCGAACCGACGCCCTTGGCTTCCTCAATACAGACGGTTTCAAAATTGATTCCGTTAGGGGCTATTGCTGTGCTTCTTCAGCTCATGTTGCAATGATGGACAAAGCTGCGGCCCACGGCCCAAACACGCCGAAGGCGAAGCAAAGGTGAGAAGGGCAGGGGGCAAGAAATTCGGTGACGTCCCGGGGCGTGGTGTAGCTGTCGGTGGCCATCGGGTTTCTCGGTAGGGTCGGGTTGCGACACCAACCTGAACCGAGGACAACACCCGATGACCAAACCCATGATGGACCTTCGCGCGCTGATGGAGAAAAGCGCCGATGCTGACCTGCTGCGCGAGATGATCGGCTTCGCTGCCGAACGACTGATGGAGCTGGAGGTTGGCGCCAAGACCGGCGCTGACTATGGCGAGAAGAACAGCGAGCGCCTGGCGCAGCGCAATGGCTACCGCGACCGGGACTGGCAGACGCGGGCCGGCAGCGTCGAGTTGCGCATCCCACGGCTGCGCACCGGCTCCTACTTTCCCTCGTTCCTCGAGCCCCGGCGCACTGTCGAGAAGGCGCTGACGGCCGTGATCCAGGAGGCATATGTTCATGGCGTCTCGACGCGCTCGATGGACGACCTCGTGCAGGCGATGGGCGGCACCGGGATCTCGAAGAGCCAGGTCAGCCGTCTGTGCGAAGAGATTGACGAACGTGTCAATGCGTTCCTGACCCGGCCCATCGAGGGAGAATGGCCCTACCTCTGGATCGACGCCACCTACCTCAAGGTGCGCCAGGGCGGGCGGATCGTCAGCGTCGCGGTCACGCTGGCAGTGGGCGTCAATACGGACGGCAGGCGCGAGGTGCTGGGCATGGCGATCGGTGCTTCCGAAGCCGAGCCCTTCTGGACCGAATTCCTGCGCGATCTTGTCCGCCGCGGCCTCGGCGGCGTGAAGCTGGTCATCAGCGACGCACATGAAGGGATCAAGGCCGCCACGGCCCGCGTCCTGTCCACGAGTTGGCAGCGATGCCGTGTCCACTTCCAGCGCAATGCTCTCGCCCATGCCGGCAAGAACAGCCGCAGGGTGGTCTCGGCCTTCATCGCCACCGCATTCGCCCAGCCCGACCATGTAGCGGCCAAGGCCCAGTGGCGCCTTGTGGCGGACCAGATGCGCGGCAAGCTCCCGAAGCTGGCCACGCTCATGGATACCGCCGAAGAGGACGTGCTGGCCTACATGACCTTTCCTCAGCAACACCGCACGAAGCTGCACTCAACGAATCCTATCGAGCGCCTCAACGGTGAGATCAAGCGGCGCACGGATGTTGTGGGCATCTTTCCGAACGAGGCTTCGATCCGCCGATTGGTGGGCGCCATACTGATGGAGCAGACCGAGGAATGGACGGTCCAGCGCGGTCGCTACATGACGCTGGAAACGCTCGCGCCGGTCTGCGATGATCTCGCTGTCAGCCTGCCTGCCGCGCAGCGCGACTGACCAACTCGGCCCGCCGGTGAGCGCGAGGCCTGCCGTGAGCTACACCACGCCCCGGGACACCATCAAAAATTCGCCCCGCGAGGATCGGCCCAAAGGGGCAGGGGACAATTCCTGCAACTGCCCATTATGTTCCAGAGCGGCCCCTGCAACCAGAATGACGTGCGACGCCGAATGTAGGGGTACGGATGTACGCCTCGCAGCACAAAAGCAGTAATGAGCGCGACCATGGCGCGTGGAATTCCTGCAGAATCGACGCAAGTGGGTTTCCAAAACCACCTCGACATCGAGTATGAACCGTACCTGCGGTTACTTTATACTGCGCAATTCGCATCGCTCTCCACGGTTCATAAATAGCGGAGGGTCGTCATCATACCTGCGGCCATGTGATATAAGTTGTGGCAGTGAAGTGGCCATTCGCCGGGATTGTCTGCGTCGAAAGCGATCGTGACACTTTCCATCGGCGGGACGATGATCGTATCTCGCAGCGCGCCATTCAGCCGCGCTGCGCCAAGCCCCACGACCTGAAAATGGTGCCCGTGTAGGTGCATCGGGTGAGACATCATGGTCTGGTTGCGCAACATGATTTCCACGCGCTCGCCAGTTGCAACTTCCAGCGGCTTGCGCTCGTTGTAGGTCCGACCGTTCAACCCCCAGACATAGCTCATCATGTCGCCCGTCAGATCCACAGCGATCCGGCGGTCTGGGGATTGATCCGCGAGCGGAGTGGCCGCCACAAGTTGACGCTCCAGATCGAGCAGGACCGGTGGGGCAACCTTCTCTGCCTCCGAAGTTAGGCGCGTGATCTCGGCCCCCGCCGTGGCAAGAACGATCCCAGTGCGAGCCCGGTCGCCCTCACGTTGTGCAAGGATCGGAAAAGCGCCGCCATCGCCCGGCACCATGACCTCGACATCGAGGCGTTGCGCCATCGCGATCTCGAAACGGCGCCCGAACACCGGCATCACATCCATACCATCGACAGCCACGAGCGTTCCGTTCAACGCGCCCAGATCAATCCAGAAGTTGGTCGATGACGCGCCGTTGATGATCCTCAGGCGCACTTTGGTCCCGCGATCCACCTGTGCGACAAACGGGTCCGACAGATCGCGGTCGTTGACGAGATAGGCATCGAAGGCAATGTCATTCAGGTCCATCTGCATTCCGCCCATAGCGCCATGACCCATCGCCGAGTGATCCATACCGGCCATGCTCTCCGTCGTTGGCGCATTCCCCATGCCGGCTATGCTGCCAGGACCTGTGCGCATCATCCCCATATTCATCGCCGCCGTGCCCGAACCGATGACGGCAGCCGGCTGGCCGGTCAACTGGGCGAGGATTTCCTCGGGCGATGTGAAGCTGAAATCATGCAGCATGACGGTCACATCCTGACGGTCGATCCCACGATCGGCGTCGGCACGGACAATGAGCGGGGCGGCGAGCAAACTCTGTTCGGTCAGGCCGTGGTGCGAATGCATCCAGAAGGTACCGCTTTGTTCGAGGGCAAAGCGGTATTCATGAGTTCCCCCCGGAGCGACGAGGGCTTGAGCAACTTCGGTCCCATCAAGGGCGAATGGTGGGGTCAGTCCGTGCCAGTGGATCACCGTCGGTGTGTCTATTCCGCTCATTAGCTGAACGTCGAACCCATCGGACTGATAGATATCAAGTCCATGCCGGCCGGCGCTATCGACAATTCCAAACACTGTCGCGGCGCGCCCACCGACCTCAATCGTGCGCGTCGTCATACTGAGAGACCGAAGCGCACCTCCCGATTGCGCCGAAAGGAACTGCGCAGGTAGTACTGCGGCTGCGGCCGCGAGACCACCTGTTGATGCGAGGAAACGGCGGCGTGAAAGCATTTCATGACCTATGTGTGTGAGCGATGACAAGCAAGATTTGGAGCTTACCCCGCTGGAAGGTCAAGGCGTGTCGCTGACGATTTTTCGCGATAGCTGGACCAGCCCCCGCGCCGGTCTTTCGATCGACGCTTTTCTTCCGGTTTCAAGGTCGTATTGAACCGGGCATCCGGATTAGCGCAGATCTAGAACAGAGCGGGCGATTTCTCCAAGACGTCTTTGGAATCAAGCCAAAATGTATAGGTGGCCCGGCGGACCATTGGCGATCCCAACCGCTCGTTGATGTCAGGCCGCGCAACTGTGGAATCCGAGGGGATCCGGCGGTCAAGCGGACTTCGAGTGCAAGAGCCAAGGTCGTCTCGACCGGTTCGATCCCGGCGGTTTCATAGATTCCGACCAACGCCCTACATCATATCCGGCGTGGTTGGCGAAACGCTGTTCCGCCAAGGCGCACGGACCCTAAAGTGACTTCCGTGCGCGGCTCACCGTTCCGAGTTGGCAGATCACCAGCCCAGCACGAAGACCTTGAGCGGCATCCAGACCCCCATGGTGATCATCATCAGGTTCTCGGTCAGCGACACGAAGCCGAGCGGCACATTGCTGTTGCCGCCGACGCAGGCGCATTTCAATTCGCGCTTGTCGATATAGACCGCCTTGAAGACCGAGACCGCGCCGACCGTGCCGATGAACAGCGCCACCGGCGCCGAAAGCCAGGTCAGCGCTCCGACAACCATCAGCACGCCCGCAAAGGCTTCGCCGAAAGGATAGAGACAGCCGTAGCGCACCCAGCGGCGGGCCAGAATATCGTAGCTCAGGAACATCGTGGAAAAGCTCTCGACATCCTGCAGTTTCTCCACCGCCAGGAAACACATCGAGATCGCGATGAACCATTCCGCCGCGCGCAGGGTCAGGACCGAGCCGAACATCGCCCAGCTCAGGCCGAGGGCCATCAAGAAGGCGACGGCGAAAATTGCGATCACGGGTTGATAACTGGTTTCGTCCGCGTCCTGCGTCTCCTTGCCGAAATGCTCTCGCAAATCGTCGTAGCCCCCAATCCGCTCGTCCCCGATCCAGGTCTGCGGGGTGGTTTCGACGCCATGCTTTACCATGAACGCGTCGGCTTCCTCACGTATTGTCAGATGGTGGTCCTCGACCTCATACCCCTGCCTCTCCAGCAAGTCTTTAGACTTCAGACCGTAGGGGCAAAGGTGGCCCTGCATGACCATGCGGTACAGCTTCGCCGACTGCGCCTCGGTGCTTGACTGGTGCTTCATGTCACGCCCCGCAACTGTAGAATCCCCGGAATCCGGCGGTCAGACCGGCATCGAGCTCGATCGTCAGAGTCGCATCGACCGGTTCAGTACCGGTGGTTTCGAGCGCAGCACCGTCCTGGGGAACGCCAAGGCGGATCGACAGGCCTTCTGTACCCAATTCGCCGGCTGCATTCTGTTCGACCCGGACGAGATCGCCGCTCAGCTTGACGAGCCCGACGGCTGCGCCATCGACCTCACCCAATGCCAGTGAGGCCGGACTGCCGGTTGTATAGTTGAACGTGCACGCCGCGCCATTCGGCAGAAGCTGCGCGATATCCTCCTCCGTCAGGAAGCCGGGGTCGAGCACGGCGACGTTTGTTGTTGACAGGGCTTGATCCAAGCTCACGATACGAGGGCTCTCGGGACTTGCAGTCTCGGATGTGTCGCCGGATGCGTCGATATCGTTTATCAGATAGCGCATCTCTGCGATCTCCTTGTCTTGCGCATAGATGATCTCGTCCGCGAGCTTGCGCACGCGCGGGTCCGAGATATTGGCGCGGCTCGATGTCATGATCGCGATCGAATGGTGCGGGATCATCGCGCCCATGTAGCTGGTGTCGCCCACCGTGACCTGGCTTCGTACGAGCCAGAGCGAGGCGGCGAACACGACGACTGCACCACTGAAGATAGCGGTATTTACGGTCTTGCTCGAATACATTGAAAGCATGAAGGCCAGCATGATGATCGCCATCGTCGCGCCCATCAGCAGCGCCATATAGGCTCGGGTTTCGGACCAGAAAACATGGGTTAGGAGATAGGTGTTGAGATACATCAGCCCGAACATCACGACCGTCGAGGTCGCGATCATGGCGGCAAATCTCCAATATGACATGACGTGTTCCTTTCGCTTGTTCCATCCCCGTTCACAACATTAACAACCTTCCAGCGATGGAGGGTTTCAAACTCTTTTCCGGCAAGGTTTTGTGGCGCTCCTAATCCATCTTTCTCGTGACCACGAGGAAGATTGTAGAAGCAGAGCAACTGATCAGGAGAAAGCCATTTAGGGCCTCGACGCCGGCAAGAAAGCGCAAATGACCCGTGGGATAAATATCGCCAAGTCCCAGGGAGGAGTAATTGACGACGGAAAAGTAGAAAACGTCCATGAATGAATCGACATTCTCTTGAGCGAAGCCGCCGATACCTATGATCTCGCCGAAACTGAAACCCAGTGCATATAGCCCGGCTTCAACTACGTGGGCGGTAGCGAGGGTATAGAGCGCAAACAACAGGCGGCTTGGCTGCGTGAACGGAGCGAGTTTGGTAACCGTCATTACGAAAGTCATCGCACGGACATGCACAAGTCCACTCAAACCGAAGAGCACAATCGCAAGGAGGATCGCCCAAGCCAAACCCTCGTACCCGGCTATGCAGTATTCTCGAATTGCTCTTCGTCGCGGTGTTTCGTTGCCAAATCGGCGAGGATTGGGCAATCCGGGCGGTGATCCCCGGCACAGGCGTCCACCAGATGTGCCAGCGTCGCGCGCATTTCCTTCAGCTCCGCGATCTTGTCGTCGATCCGTTCGAGATGCTGCTCTGCGATATCCTTGACCTCTGCACTGGCGCGTTTTTCGTCTTCGTACAGAGCAAGAAGGTTGCGGCAGTCCTCTATGCTGAAGCCGAGCGCACGGGAACGTCCGAGGAACGCGAGCTTATGTGCATCGCTTTCGCGGAATGTGCGATAGCCGTTCGTGCTGCGAAGAGGCTTCACAAGCCCGATATCCTCATAATAGCGGATCGTCTTTGCCGGCAGGCCCGAAAGGGCGGCGACATCTCCAATGTTCATGATCAGGTTCTCCTTATTCTGCGGCGACAGGGGCAGGGGATAACGACGCGGTCACTTCAGGGCCCAAAGCATTGGCTTCATCCATGAGCGGGCTGACCCGGCGCAGCCGCAGGGCGTTTGTCAGCACGAAGACGGAACTGAGCGCCATCGCGCCGGCCGCCAGCACCGGCGACAGCAACAGCCCGAAGGCCGGAAAGAGCACGCCGGCGGCCACCGGGATCAGCGCGACGTTATAGCCAAAGGCCCAGAACAGGTTCTGGCGGATATTGCGCATGGTCCGGGTGGAAACCTCGAAGGCATTGACCACTCCGCGCAGATCGCCCGACATCAGCACGACATCGGCGGATTCGATCGCAACGTCGGTGCCGGTGCCGATCGCGATGCCGACATCGGCATGGGCCAGCGCTGGCGCGTCGTTGATGCCGTCGCCGACGAAGGCGACCTGCTGGCCGTCGCCGCGCAACTCGTCCAGCGCCGCCACCTTGCCATCGGGCAGGACGCCGGCGATCACGTGGTCGATGCCGGTTTCCCGCGCGATGGCCTCGGCCGTCGCCTTCTTGTCGCCGGTGATCATCGCGACCTTCAGTCCCAGGCCGTGGAGCGCAGCGATGGCGGCGGCGCTGGCGGCCTTGACCGGATCGGCCACGCCGAAGACCGCCGCGACCTTCCCGTCCACCGCCGCGAACAACGCCGTCCGGCCCTGCTCGGCCAAGCGGCGCTCGGCGTCCGCCAGCGCCTCGATGCTCAGCCCTTCGCGAGCCATCAGGCGGTCCGCGCCGACCAGCACCTCGCGTCCGGAGACCGTGGCTTGCACGCCGTAGCCGGTGTATGACGTGAATCCCTCGACATTGAAGCGTGCAGCACCCTCGGCCTTTGCCGTCCGCACGATTGCCTCGGCGATCGGATGCTCGGACTGCGCCTCTACCGCCGCGACCAGTGCCAGGATCTCGGCCCGCTCGAATCCGGCGGCCAGAACGAGGTCGGTCAGCTCGGGGCGGCCTTGGGTCACGGTGCCGGTCTTGTCGAGCGCGACGACATCCACCGAGGTCAGTTGCTGCAGCGCATCGCCCTTGCGAAAGAGCACACCCATCTCGGCCGCGCGCCCGGTGCCCACCATGATCGAGGTTGGCGTGGCAAGGCCCATGGCACAGGGGCAGGCGATGATCAGCACCGACACGCCCGCCACCAGCGCGTAGGATAGGGCAGGGGAGGGGCCGACAAGCAGCCAGACCAGAACGGTCACGGCGGCCAGCGCCATCACCGCCGGCACGAACCAAAGTGTGATGCGGTCCACCAGGCCCTGGATTGGCAGCTTGGCGCCCTGCGCCTGTTCCACCATGCGGATGATCTGCGCCAGCGTCGTGTCGGCTCCCACGCGCGTCGCGCGGAACCGGAAGCTGCCGGTGCCGTTGACGGTGCCGCCGGTCACTGGATCGCCCTCGACCTTGGCGACCGGAACCGGTTCTCCGGTGATCATGCTTTGATCCACATGCGCACTGCCTTCGGTCACCTCGCCATCCACCGCGATGCGTTCGCCGGGGCGCACGACAAGTATGTCACCCACGCGGATCCGCTCGATGGCAACGGCCCGGGGCTCGCCATCGACCAGAACCCGCGCGGTGCGGGCCTGAAGGCCGAGCAGTTTCTGGATCGCGGCACCGGTGCGGCCCTTGGCGCGCGACTCCATCCAGCGGCCCAGAAGGATCAGCACGACGATCACCGCCGCCGCCTCGAAATAAACGGCGCGTGACGCCTCGGGCAGCAACGCGGGCGCGAAGAGCGCGGTCACGGAAAAGAGATAGGCCGCGCCGGTGCCGACGGCGACGAGGCTGTTCATGTCGGGCGCGCCCTTCAAGAGCGCGGGAAACCCTTTGGTATAGAAGTGGCGCCCGGGCCAGAACAGCACGATCGTCGTCAGCACGAACTGGATCGTCCAGCTTGTCTGGTGCCCGATCGTGCGGCCGATCATCTCGTGCATCCCCGGCACCAGATGGGCCCCCATCTCGAGCAGGAAGACGGGCAAAGCCAGCGTCGCCGCGAAGACCGTCTTTCGGGCCAGATAGCGCGCTTCGTCTTCCTTGCGTGCGCTGCGCTCCTCAGGCAGGGCGCTGTCCGCCGGTTCGGCAGGGTAGCCGGCCTCTCCGGCGGCTGTTAGTAGATCAGAGAGTTCCGCCGCGCCCTCGATATAGATCACGGTTGCGGTCTCTGACGCGAGATTGACGTTCACGTCCAGAACCCCCGGCACCGCCGTCAAGGCCTTGTCGACACGGCCGACACAGGAGGCACAGGACATGGACGAGACGTTCAGGCGGACAGTCTGCGTCCGGGCCGGATAGCCGGCCGCGTCCAGCGCTCTGGTCGCGTCGGGGATGCGGGCGGGGCGATCCAGTTCGAACGTCACGGTCTCGGCTGCAAGGTTGACGTTGACGTCGCTGACGCCGTCGAGGCCCGAAAGCGCGCGCTCTACCCGACCGACGCAGGAGGCGCAGCTCATGTTCTTTACAGAGATCCGCAGATCTTGTGTGTTCGTCATTGGAATCTCCCTCGCCGTTCGCGTGACAGATAAGGCTTCCCCTTGCTGGAAGGTCAACTCATTGTGGATGTTTTTTTCGCCCTTGACCTTCCCCCGCTGGAAGCACTCACCTGATTTCGAGAGTGAAGGAGACGAATATGAGCAGCTTCAATGTTCCGGACATGAGCTGCGGGCATTGCACCGCAGCAATCGAAAAGGCAATCAAGGCAATCGACCCGACAGCTAAGGTTGCATGCGACCTTGGCACACGAACCGTTGCAGTCGAAAGTTTTCTTAGCGATCGCGCAGTGTCCGAAGCGATCCGCAATGCTGGATACGATGTGGCGGCGCTGGCCGCACCCTGAGAAGCAATCGGCGCCGACTCAGCGCAGTCACATTATTCGGCCGCTTCGCGGACCTTCTCGACTATGGTCCTGAGCTGTTCTTCCTCGACGAAACCAGGCACGAGGTTGTCCCCGATCACAAAGGACGGCGTGCCATTGAATCCAAGCGCCTGCGTCAGGCGCATGGAGGTAGCAATGTGTTCCTCTATCTCGGCTGTGTCCATGTCAGCAACTAGCCGCTCGACATCCAGCCCGATATCAGTGGCGATTCTCATGACGGAAGCTTCATCTGCCCGTTCCTGCATACCCATCAGAGCCCAGTGGAACTCTTCGTACTTGCCCTGCTCACGCGCGGCCAGTGCGGCCTTGGCGGCGAATACCGACCCGTCGCCAAGGATCGGCCATTCCCGATAGACCAGCCTGACGTTCTCGTCGCCTTCCAAAAGCCCCTGAACTTCTGCCATGGCACGTTTGCAATAGGGGCAATTGTAATCGAAGAACTCGACCACAGTGACGTCGCCGTCCGGGTTACCCAAGACAGGCGCGTTTGGATCGCGTTCCAATATATCGCGCTCTCTTTCCACTATCGCGGCCTGTGCTTGGGATTGCGCCGCATTTCGTTGCGCCTCCAGAAGTCGAGCCGCGTCCATGATGATCTGCGGGTTCTCTCGAATGGCTTGCAGGGCAAGCTCCTTGATCCGCTCGTCAGTCAGGTCCTGGGCGATTGACGCTAAGGGTGCAATCGCCAGTCCAGTTGCCATTAGCAAGGTCGGAAGAAGACGCATTTCAATTACCTTCCTGCTGCCGCGGCAGCACTTCGTTCGGCCTGAACGGCGCGCTGACGCTCGGGCCAAGTTGATTTGACATATGAGATGATGTTCCAGATTTCGGCGTCCGACAGCTGGTCGCCGAACCCGGGCATGCCGCTTTCGAACTCGACCCCTTGAAGCGCGAGTGCTGCCCTGCCGCCCAGCTTGGTGTAGTCGAACAGCACGCCATCGGGATGATGCCAGGTATGACCGGTTTCGTCATGCGGGGGGGCAGGCAGAAGGCCATCGGGTCCGGGTGACCGCCAGTCTGGCTGTCCTTCCAGATTGGCGCCGTGGCAGGAGGCGCAGTTTTCTATGTAGAGATTCTCTCCCTGTGCGATATCAATCGATTCCGGCGTGGATTCTCTCTGCGCACCGGCCGTGGTCATTAGCCAGCCAGCGGCTCCGGCAGCACCCAGGGCAATCACCGACAGCATCAGGTATCTTGGCATCACGTCACCCGCATCCAGGTCATCATACCGGAGGCCGCGTGGCTAAGCATATGGCAGTGGAACAGCCAGTCGCCCGGATTGTTGGCGACAAAGGCGACGGTCCGTGTTTCCCCCCGGAACATCGTTATCGTATCCCGGAGCGGTCCCAAGGTGCCATCCTCGCCGATTTCGCGGAAATGCATCCCGTGCAGATGCATGGCGTGCGGGAAAAACGTGTCATTGTTGATCGCAAGCTTGACCGTCTGCCCACGAGCAAGATCGGCAAGCGGTGTTTCGGGCATTCCGACGGTGCCGTTGAAGGCCCAGTACTCGTTGACCGCTACCAGTTCGCGGAAGGATTTCCGCTCGCCGTCCAGGATCGCCGTTTGCATCCTGCCCATCGCGCCGCCTTCGATGTTCAGGCGAACGGGAGCCGCATCTTGCAGGCCCGGAACATCCATCTTTGCATTCCTTGGCAGGGCCGGCGGAGCTTCACGGCGTACGGTCGATGCCCGACCGGTCACGGGAAAGGCCACCTGAGATACCCCTTCCTCAATATCGACGCGCACCAGATGTGCCGTTTCACCGGATTCGGCGGTAACATCGACGATCAGGTCGGCGCGTTGGCCGGGGCCGAGGATAAGGGGTTCCTCAAGCCTTTGGGGTTGTTCCAGTGGCATCCCGTCCAGCGCAACTGTCCAGCCTTCCATCCCCGCGACATCAACGACGAAAATTCGTGCGTTGGCCGCATTGATCAGACGCAGTCGAAACCGTTGGTTCTGCAGCACATCGATCGAAAGATCGTACCGTCCGTTGGTCGCAACGAAATTGCCCATGCGACCGGCGTGGCTGCGGGCACCCGCGGATGTGAAATCCGGATCGATCTGCGCGGTCTCGGGATCGAGAAGCCAGTCGTCCAGGATCAGAACTTCCTCGCGATCCACCTCCGGAGCCTCGGCTTCCTCGACGATCAGCGCGCCGTAAAGTCCGCGAGCGACCTGTTCGACCGACCTGTTGTGCGCGTGGTACCAATAGGTCCCGGCATCGGGTGCAACGAAGTCGTAATCGAAGCCCTCGCCCGGTTCGACCCCGGCCTGGGTCAGCCCTGCGACGCCGTCCATCGCGTTGTCGATCCGGATTCCGTGCCAGTGGACAGAGCTTACCTGTGGCAATTCGTTCAGGAATCTTCGCTGAACCCGTGCGCCCTGCACGATCCGCAATTCCGGGCCGGGCATCACGCCGTCATAACCCCATATTTCCGTCTTCGGATAGGACGGTGGCGCGAGCTGGACCGCAGCCTGTCGGGCTACCAATTCGTCAAACTGTGGCGTCACAGCGCGCGCCGTAACCGGCAATGCTAGCGCCGAGGCCGATGCCACGCCATTCAATAGAAAATCCCGCCGTGTCGTCATGGATATCGCCTCCGATGAGCAGGGAAGGGCGGCAGGGGCGACCCTTCCCAACTGCTGTCAGCCTTCGCCCCGGAAGATGATATCCTGAACCATCCCGGATTCACGATGCCCGGGCACATTGCAGGCAATCCCGACTTCAGTCACTTTGTCCGGAAATGTCCAGATGGTCTCGGCGCGCTCGCCGGGCTCGAGCAGAACCGCGTTCGGGTCGGCGTGCATCATGCCCATCTCGCGCATCTTGCCGTGACGCAGCACGTCATAGTCAATCATGCCCTCATCCACCATCCGGTTCATCTCGGCGGCGTGCGATCCCCACGCGTCCTCGTTGCCCAGATTGAATTCGTGCACCGCATCGCCTTCGTTGACGACGATGAAGCGAACGGTCTCGCCCGGCATCACGCGGATTGCTCCCGGTTTGAAATACATCTCGCCCATGCGCACCTCGTACGTGCGCGACACGTGATGCTCGTCTCCCGTCCGGCCGAAATCGGGTGCCGTGCCGTGGCCAGCGTCGGCGAGGGCCGTTGTCGATGAGACCGCGAGGAGTCCTGCTGCAAGGGACGTGATGCCTGTTGTCGTGATTTTCATCTCATTTCTCCGTCTATTTGGTTTCATGTCTGCACTATTCCGTACTCGGGCAAGGCCAGCCCGCGTGGAGGCGGTGGCTCATCGATAGGACCGAGCCCGTTGAGACGGATGTGGTCGGAGCGGAACCCGTCGCCGTCAAAGCCGAGCGCTTGAGGTGCTTGAGTCGGTTCGACTGTCATGGCGGCGACTGCGCAATCCAGCCCCGGGTGGCAATGCCCTCGGGCTTCTTCGACATGAGAATGTGTCTCCTCATGTTCCTCGACACCATACGCGTCCGACGCAACCGAAACTGTCGGATCGTCCACCTGCGCGTCGGCAGGCTGCGACCCGACGCTAAGCAAAATGAGCACACATAGGAACGCTGCACGCAGGAGCACGAAAGGATCAAACCCACCAAGCATACCGCTAGAAAATGCCGTTCTCTGCCTGGAGTTCGCGGACAAAGCGCGCGATCATCTTTACATCGGCATCGGTAAGACCCTCTACCGGAGGCATATTGCCGAAATTCCAATGATGCGATCTGACCCCGTTTTTCGCTGCCAGGACGAAAGCCATGTCAGAGTGATGATTGGGCTCATAAATCTTGTGAACGAGCGGCGGCGCGACCCCACTTCGTCCAGCGGCATTGGTACCGTGGCATGCTGCGCATTTAGCTTCGAAGACACGTTTCCCGATCTGCGCGTTTGCGGACAGTTCTGCCGGGAACGCAACTTCCACGATCGGCGCTCCTTGTGCAACTTCGCTCGTGTCCGGTGGCACCATCGCGTGACCGGCCGACTGTTGATCGGATTGGGTCGTGTTCCAATAGACGGCAAGGCCACCGAACAGAAAAAATGCCGCAATCGCCAAGAGTGTTTTGTTCATTCCTTAGAGTACCTCGCGCGCACCTACTCGGATCAAATCAACTTCACCTGCGTGCCGATCGGCGCTCGCCCGTACACTTCTTCGATCTGTTCATTGTAGAGACCAATGCAACCGTTCGAAGATCTGCGTCCGATCTTGCGCGTATCCTGCGTGCCATGGATCCGGTAGTACTGCCAGGACAGGTAAAGTGCGCGGGTGCCTAGCGGATTGTCCGGATCCCCGCCGGCGATGAGCGCTGGCCATTCGGGGTTCCGCTCGCGCATCGACGGCGTCGGCGCCCAGCTTGGATTCTCGCGTTTTTCGACAACCTCTGTATAGCCTCGTTTCGTCAGCTCATCCGTCTGGGGAACAGATGTCGGATAGATGCGCATTTCTCCATCGGCGGTCCAATGCTGCAGCGCCTTCGTGGTCGTGTCCGAAATAATGATACCTTTGCCCAGGGTATCGAAATGATCCCGCCAATCGTGCGTGCGAAAGGACGACACATTGCGCCGAACTGACGATGCTTCTTGGGCTCGAAGAATCGACGGTGCCGCCAACGCAACCATGCCTCCCGCCGCAACCGCAACAAAACGGCGCCGATCAATAAGTATGTACGCCTGCTCGGCCATTGCCTGCTTGCTCCTTTTTACGCCTGTTTGATGGTCGTAAACCACCTTCCAGCGCGGGAGGGTCAAGCCGGATTGATCTGACAAAACAGTGATTTTTGTATCGGTTTGTAACATTGACCTTCCCGCGCTGGAAGCCGGTAGCTCTCGGAACGGGCGACTGGAAAATCGAGAAAACAGAACATGAAAGACAAAGGCACTGCACAATCCGGGCCGGAAAAGCTGATGAAGTACGGGATGTGGGCATGCTGCGCAGTCATGCTCCTGCCGATCATTGCCCTTCTCGTGGCGGGCCGGGCTTCCGGCGTGTCCGACAATCTCATCACATTCGCGCCGCTCCTCCTCTGCGTCGGAGTCCATTTGGTCATGCATCGCATCATGGGAAAATCCTGTCATGGAAAGCCGCGTGTTGCTGACAACGAGAATGAGGCGTCCGAAGATCGAACAGCCGCAACAATTGCAGCCGAATAGCCGCCGCATATTGCTGTTTCGAGGCACTCCCGCTGTCCTCCTTCTTGTTGTGCTGGGCGGGTGTTCGGCGGCTATCAAGCAGTGCAGGGCCAGTGACACGACACGCCTGTCAACCAGCGGAACCGAAGCCCAGATTCCGCAGGGCTGTGTGGCAACCGAGACTGGAGCGAACGGACTGGCAGTTCTCGACTGTGAAGGCGATCGAGTGGGCTTCATGGTACGTGCCACGTCAGATTAGGAAGTGATTGAATACAGAATGAAGGCTGCCACGGTAAAATCATGATGTCTCAGCCACGAAGGACAATTCTGATCGTATCCGGGCTCGCTGTTTTATATGCTGGCGTTCGAATTGTTCCCGGTTTAGGGCGCGAAGATCTCGTCTTTGAGGAGATCGACGATCCGGTCGGGTTTCGACGGCTGACAGCCGGAAAAAGCTCGGCAGGTTTCGATCCATTCTTCGGCTTGGAGGATCGAACAGAAAACGATCAAGCGGATGCCGAGACACGGGTGAGGAGTAACATCTGTGGCACCCTGTACGGCGATACATTCGGTGCCGGGGAGAATGTCCCGGTGGCGTCCTTCTCAGATTATTATTGCCCCTATTGCCGAGTGCAGACCAAGCGCCTCGCCGCCATCGAGGCGCGCCCGGGTAGCGGAGTACGGGTTGCCTGGCACGAGTTGCCGCTATTGGGTGAGACGTCGAAACTTGCCGCAAAGGCAGCTCTGGCGGCAAGAAACCAAGGGGCTTACCCCGCGTTTCACGAACGCCTAATGAAATCACCGTTTCGGGCAACACCCGAATACCTTCAAGCACTTGCAGATGATATCGGAATCGACCATGCGCAATTGACTGCGGACATGAACGGTGAACGCGTTCTTCTCGACCTGGAGAACAGTGCCGCGCTTGCCCGAATCTTTGCTTTCATCGGTACGCCGGCAATGGTGATTGGTCGGACCGTGATCCAGGGGGAAATCAGCGAGCGAACGATTCAGGAATTGGTCGACAGAGAACGCGAGGAAGGCTGGGCATTGGTATGTCAGCGAACTTGAAACAGCGGGTTTCCAGGGTTTTCGGCTGGCTGGCTGCTGCCGTCTTCGCAAGCCTTGTTGCCACTTCAGCAGTCGTGGCTGCCGGATCGGAAAGTTTCAGGAATCCCGCAGTCGAGGCCCGCCTGATCACTGCTGAGAACGGCGTCAATCCGGACGCGACGTCGATCTCGGCCGGCCTCCATCTGCAACTTGGCGAGGACTGGAAGACCTACTGGCGCTCGCCGGGTGAGGTCGGTCTGCCGCCGTCGATCGACTGGGCAGGCTCCGAGAATATCGCGGAGGCCGAGTTCCTATGGCCGCCACCCGAGCGGTTCACGGCTTTCGGGATCGAGAACTTCGGCTATCACGACGAGGTCGTCTTTCCGATCCGGATCGTGCTTTCGGAACCTGGAATGCCTGTCGCATTGCGTGCACGTGTGAACCTCTTGACCTGTTCGACGGTTTGCGTTCCGCAGGAATTCGATCTCTCGCTGGATCTGCCTAGGGCCAGCGGGATCGACAACGAGGCAGCAAGGCTGATTTCGACCTATGCAGCCCGTGTACCCGATGACGGCATGGATACCGGAATCAGGATCACCTCCGCCCATCTAGATGATGCAAAGACGGCCCTGACGCTGATCGCAAGAAGCGATGAGCCATTCGAAGCTCCCGATATCTTCCCCGAACTGGGAGAGGGGACTGCGTTCGGCAAGCCCGACATACGGTTAGGGGAAGGGGGGCGGCTGGTCTGGGCGCGACTACCGATCCTGGCTGCTGCATCTGACCCGTCCGAATTGCAGGTAACGGTCACCGATGGCACCCGCGCAGCCACGCTGGAGCCCGTATTGTCCGGGGATGCGCCCGCGCCGCCTTTCAGCATCGCCGCGGTAGTGCCAGGTCTGGGCGAACTGGCGTGGATCGCCGCCATCGCCTTTCTCGGTGGGCTGATCCTGAACGTGATGCCGTGTGTGCTGCCGGTTCTGTCCATCAAGCTTTCATCCACTGTCAAATCCGGCGGGCTATCCCCTGCACGCATCCGCACCGGTTTTGCGGTCTCCGCACTCGGTGTCCTGGCGTTCATGTGGGTTCTCGCCGGAGCGACGCTTGCCGCGCGGGGTTTTGGGCTGACGGTAGGATGGGGCCTGCAATTTCAGAACCCGGTCTTCCTGGCCGTGATGCTGGTCGTGCTCGTGATCTTTTCGGCCAATCTCTTCGGCCTCTTCGAGATCACGCTGCCCTCCTCATGGCAGACCCGCCTGACGCGCGCTGGCGGTGGCACGGGCTATGGCGGCGACTTCGCAACCGGCGCCTTCGCGGCCATTCTGGCCACGCCCTGTTCGGCACCCTTCCTTGGCACGGCAGTTGCCTTTGCGCTGGCTGGGCGTGCCATCGACATTGCGGTGATCTTCACCGCGCTCGGAGTTGGCTTGTCGCTTCCGTACCTCGCCGTCGCGGCGTTCCCGCAACTTATCCAGCGCCTCCCCAGACCGGGCCGCTGGATGCTCGTTCTGAAGGTCGTACTGGGTATAGCACTCGCTGCCACAGCGGCCTGGCTCTTCTGGGTTCTGAGCGGCGTGGCCGGCCAAAGGGCAGCCATCTGGATTGGGTTGACCACCCTCGGTGCTGTGGCGCTGCTGTCGATGCCACGCATACCGGGCATTGCGAGGATTCCGGGGGCTACGATCCTGGTCGTGGTCGCGTTGGCTCTGGCCGGGTTGCTATCCGAGGCCCGCAACGCGGTGACATCGGCAGCAACCGATTGGGCCAAGTTCGACAGGTCCGAGATCGCGCGCCTTGTCTCGACCGGGCAGGTCGTTTTTGTGGACGTGACGGCCGATTGGTGTCTGACATGCAAGGCGAACAAGGCGCTGGTTCTCGACCGCGAGCCTGTCGCGTCGCGACTGCGTGAGCCCGGGATTGTCGCCATGCAGGCGGATTGGACGCGTCCTGACGAGTCCATCTCGCGCTATCTGGAAAGCTTCGGGCGCTACGGAATTCCGTTCAACACCGTGTATGGTCCCGCTGCGCCAGAAGGCGTTGTCTTGCCGGAACTTCTGTCGACAGAGGCTGTACTCGAGGCACTGACTATGGCCGGATCAGGACGGGTCGCCGTAGAGTAGTATTGGAACAGAACTCCTTGAAACAGGTCCTCCACCCTTTGGCCCGGCCAAAGGAACTCTCGATGAGGGTGGCCAAATAGAATTCAGCCAACAAGGCGGCTTGACCTTCCAGCGGTGGAAGGATGCATGACTGAGAAAAAATGGAGCAGAGCATGCAATTCAGTCGAGGGTTAGTCGTTGCCTGTGCGCCGGCCGTGCCTTTCCTGACGGGTCGGATGGTTTTCACTTCGCAAGAGACGGGTATCCTCCTTCTTAACAAAACTTCCTTCTTCAGAGACTGCGACTGGCAGGATTGCTTGAACTCTCTCGGTCCTGCGGCCACCATTTCGGCCCCGACATCGCGGGATTGTCAGCATCGGCCAAGCGACGTAAGGAAGTCTGTCTTTCCGACGTCAGTATCGCTGACGGCCGAGCGCGTGTGCCTGGACCACATGGAACCTGTCGAAATACGGATCAGTCATCTGCAATGATGGCGCGGTCCGGCACCATCGCATCCCGAAAGAAAGCCGCGGCTCCGCGCAATCTGCAGCGGTATCTGTCGGTGCTGTTGCTAACCGTTTCTCTGCTCCTTGGCTTGACTATTGGTCAGATCGCCGGTGCCGCAGCAGTTGCGGACCATCACTCTGAGACCTCCATCCTCAGCCCCACTAAGGCTCCGGACGCGGAACCGTCCTGTCATCCGGCCCTCATCTGCTCGGGCTTCGTGATCCCGTCGCTTCCGCTGGCACCTGTCATTTCTGAGCTTGGGCTCTACCTGGGTCCAGTGCTTGCAAGTTCTCAGCTACGATTTGATGGCCCTCCCATCGATTTGCCGCCTCCCCGACACTTGAGCTGATCTGTCGGACCGGGGGGCGTTGCCCGATGCTGCCTTGCACTGCCTTACAGGCAATGCCTGCGCGTCGTTTCAGCTATCCCTGATGTTCGTTCCGAGCAGGTGAACAGCCCGAAATCGGCCTTCAGTGTCGCTTGGGGCGTTTGACCCAATACAAAAACCAAAGACAGGCAATAACATGGCAATTCGAGCAAAAATCACAATTACGCTTACCGCTTCTGCAATGGCGGCGGCGGCAACAGCGCACACGGGTGCGACCGGGGTCGTCCTGGACCGCATGAACGGGATGACAGCAATACGCGACATCGTGGCGGAACTCGCCCCGATGATGCAAGGGACTGTGCCGTACGACGCCTTCACGGTCTCGGAAGGCGCGCGCGTGATCTCCAGCCACGCGGGAGAAAAGATGTTGTCGTTGTTCCCGGAGGACAGCCTTGAAGGCGTTACCTACGCCAAGTCGGAGATCTGGGAAAGCTGGCAGGATTTCGCATCTCTGGCCGAAAACCTTGAGATCTATGCCGACGCGTTGTCAGCGGCCGCACCGAACGGCCTACAACCTGCGGAGAACATGGCCGCAATGGACCACTCCGCAATGGCGGCGCAACCTGCGCCACCAACAGAGAAGGTGTTCACAATCGCCGAATTGATGGGATACGCAGAGAACCCTGGGGAGATTGCGGCATCCCGTGCTGTTGCCGAGCCCACTGAACCCGCCCTTGACCTCACAACGTTTGCGGCGGACGACCTCTTCAATCGGATCACCGGCACCTGCTCGTCCTGTCATGCGCAGTTTCGCGCGGGCCGGAGCTGAAGATGCGCGGTCTGATCCGGCTTAGCCTGGTATTCCCCGCCCTGTCCGCAAGCCTAGGGGCAGGGGCGCTTGCACTATGGCCTATTGGCACCGCGGAACCCGCCGCTTTTCCGACGGGCGATGCCGCGCGCGGAGCCTACCTCGCCCGCGCGAGCGGTTGCGTATCTTGCCACACCAATACTGCCGCTGAGGGTCTGGCCTTGGCCGGGGGCGCGCCGCTTGACACGCCTTTCGGCACCTTCGTTCCCCCCAACATCACACCGCATCCAGACGGAGGAATCGGGCTTTGGACAATCCAGGACTTTGCGAAAGCCATTCGCCAAGGTGTATCCCCGGAAGGTGATCCCTACTATCCGGTGTTCACCTACTCGTTCTATGCCGGATTCACCGATCAGGAAATCGCCGACCTCTGGGAGGCGTTCCGTTCCGTTCCGCCGGTCGCCGAAGCGGCAGCGCCCCATGATGTGGGTTTTCCCTTCAGTTTCCGCTCGGGCCTGAAGCTGTGGCGTTCCGCATATTTTGAAGCCCCGGAAACCGATGCGCTCTTGGGCACATCTTCGCCCTGGAATCGCGGTCGTGTGCTGGTGGA
Source organism: Silicimonas sp. (assembly GCA_040220415.1). Classification (GTDB taxonomy): domain Bacteria; phylum Pseudomonadota; class Alphaproteobacteria; order Rhodobacterales; family Rhodobacteraceae; genus JAVJUV01. Next base: position 19,277 of record JAVJUV010000113.1, on the reverse strand, counting down.
AGGCGCGGCCCATTGCGCGGCCTGCCACACCGGACGGAACCTGGCTGGGGGATTGAAAGACGGCGAACGTTTCGCCGGAAACGCCAGCTTGCCTGGTGGCAGCAAGGCCCCGTCCATCCTGGTTGACGACCTGCTGGCAAGGGGTTGGACGGTTCCCAATCTGGCCTATGCGCTCGAATCCGGGCTACTTCCGAATGGAGATGCCTTTGGCGGCAGCATGGCAGAGGTGGTTGCCGAAGGCACTTCCTACTTCACCGATGCCGACCGCGAGGCCATCGCCACTTACCTGCTCGACCCCGAGGGCACGGGCATTTTGCCAGCGCCTGCGCCGCTGCCAGACGGAACCCCCATGGCGGCGGGCATGGATCATTCACAGATGGCAATGTCCAATGAAAACTAGATCTATCCTCATCGTCCTTGGTGTCGTTGTGATAACTGGAGTATTCGTCTGGGGAGCCCTGAGGACACCGACGCCGGGGGCGTCGTCCGGCGACCTGGTAAAGCCAACTGCGTCGGTCTCCGAAACACTCTCGGACGGTCGCCTCGATATTCAGGTCTATGCGACGGGCGACCGTGACGTCCGTCTGGAGATCCAGTTCCTGCCTGACGCTAACGCGCCCGAGTTGGCCGGCATGCGCCCAGAGGTCAACTTTGGGATGGTCGACGTGCATAGAGATGGTTTCAATCCGCCTCTGGAATTGGTCGGAGCTGGCAGATGGCGGGCGAAGTTCAAAATGCCGAGGACGGGACGCTGGGTAGTCAACGTCGGTTTCGGTGAGGATTTTGCGGAGGTCGAATTTGATGCCCGATAGAGCCCCTTCAGCAGGTGAGAAGCAGACAGACGATTCGCGCAGGATCCTTCGTGGCTTCGCCATTGGACTGTTGATGTTTACCAGTCTCGGAACCGTCACGGCGGTGTGGGTCAACCCGTTTTTTGTCCGTATGACACCCGTCGGGCCCTGGGAGCTTGGGGCGACCGTACTGACGGCGTTACTCGCCGGCGTGACCGCCGCGCTCTGGCTTCCACATTGTCGTCTGCGCGCATCGGGGACCGGAGGGATGGTAAGCTTTCTTGGGATCGCCTGCCCGACCTGCAACAAGGTTCTGATGCTGGTTTTCGGTGGTCCTGCCCTGCTCGCCTGGTTCGATCCGCTTCGGCCATATCTTGCGGCGGCAGGCGTGATCATCATGGCATTCGCTGCTATCAGAGCATTGCATGCGTATCGACTTGAAGGTGTCGCGAAGGGACTTCCTCCAATCGCGCTAAACATGGCACAGGAAGCACCTGAATGAGTGTGACCGTGCTGCAAAACCTTTGGACGGCGATCAGCTATATGGCCAAGCGGGCGTTGGCTCGACACGTGATCGTGGCAATTCTGGCAACCGGGCTGGTGTTTGGCTTCGCTGCCGTTCACGCGGAATGGAGCCCGATGCACCGCTGGAACCGGGCTTTCGGGGATGCCTCGCTTATCCTCATCGCCTTGACCATTAGCCTGGGGCCGCTAACCCGATTCCTGCGGTCGGTCACCCGGCTGCTGCCGTTCCGCCGTGAGCTTGGCATCCAGGCCTGCCTGCTGGTCAGCGTCCACGCCGCTATCATTCTGGTGGGCTGGGTTGAATGGGACCTCATGCGGCTCATCGGATTTGAATGGCATCCCGACCTTCTGAGCTATGTGATGTTCCAGCATGGGTTCGGGCTTGCTAACGCCATTGGGCTTGCCGCCTTCGCACTTGCGATCCTGCTCGCAGCAACGTCCAGCGACCGCGCAATGCGCCGACTTGGCGTATCGGCCTGGAAATTCCTTCAAATGGGCGTCCTTCCGCTTTGGTGGCTGACGGTTGCACATGTCTTTTACTTCCTCTTCATGCATTTCCTGAGCTTCCATCGCGCGATCCCGGAGCCAAACCCGCTCAGGCCATGGTTCGTAGGTCTTGTGCTATTCGTGATCATTCTGCGAGCGGCTGCTTTCGTACGAACCGCCGGACGAACGCGAGAAACCCCATCCACCAGGGAGGGTTATGTTCGTGCACCGAACTGAGCGTGACCTTGCCAAGCTGTCCAGGACGACGACGCGAAGGGCGCTGCTGATGGGTGGCGCCATGACGACGGTCGTCGGCACTCTGGGTCTGCGGGCGTGGCAATTCGGGGTCCGCGATGCCGAGCAATACTACCTGTTGGCGGAGGAAAATCGGATCAGCCTGAGGCTCGTCCGTCCAGACCGGGGCCGCATCTATGACCGGTCCGGCAAAATCGTGGCTGATAACCAGAAGACCTACCGGATTGGACTGATGCGGGAGGAAGTTGAGGATGTCGAGGATGTGCTTGCGAAACTGCGGCCCCTTCTTGGTCTTGACGACGAAACCGTCTTGAGACTTCGAGACAGGATCGGTCGTGCTTCGGGATTTGCACCCGTCACGGTGAAAGATCGGGTGAGTTGGGAGGAATTGTCGATCATCGCGGTGAACTCACCGGTTCTACCGGGAGTCCATTTAGAAGTAGTCACGTCACGCGTCTATCCATTTGGTCCGGATTTCGCCCATCAGGTCGGCTATGTAGGCCCGGTCAGCGAGAACGAATTGGAGAATGGCGAGGAAGGAGAAGATGCACTCCTTCGTCTGCCGGATTTTGAAATAGGCAAGATCGGTATCGAACGCAGTCATGAGCGCGCACTGCGCGGTATTCCAGGCGTACGGCGCGTCGAAGTCAACGCATCCGGTCGCACGATGCGGGAACTGGCTCTTGATCCCTCTACCCCTGGGCCGGACCTGCAGATCACGCTTGACCATCATCTGCAAAACTTCATGCGGGTGCGGCTGGAGGGGCAAAGCGCCGCCGCGATCGTCATGGATGTGACAAACGGCGATCTGCTCGGTTGCACGTCGGCGCCGTCCTTTGATCCGAACCTGTTTGTCCGCGGGATCTCGAGCCGTGACTATGGCGCCCTTCGTGACAACCAATACCGCCCGATGTCCGACAAGACCGTTCAAGGCGCCTATCCGCCGGGCTCCACCGTCAAGATGTCGAATGCGCTTGCCGCGCTCGAAAGTGGTGCCATGGACCCGAATGAGACCGTCACCTGCAACGGATATGTCGAAATCTCCGGCCGTAGGTTCCATTGCTGGAAGCGCGGCGGCCACGGACGCGTGGATATGCTGCGTGGACTTCGCGAGTCCTGTGACGTCTATTTCTACGAAGTCGCCCAGCGTATCGGCATCGACGGCATCTTTGCGATGAATGACCGGCTCGGCTTTGGTCAGAAATACGATTTGCCGCTCTCCGGGATGGCGCATGGCAACAACCCTTCCCGTGCGTGGAAGCAGGAGCGGTATGGCCAGGACTGGTTGATTGGCGACACCATCAACGCCTCGATTGGCCAAGGCTTCACGCTCGCCTCACCGATCCAGCTTGCGACAATGGTGGCGCGGCTGGCGTCGGGCAGGGCTGTGCTTCCCCGGCTGGTGCGGACGTTCGGTGGTCCGAGCCTCGACGAACCTGTGCGGGCCTCGCTCGGTTTGTCGGACGAGGCACTGGCCATCGTCCGGCGGGGCATGTTCGAGGTCTCGAACCACCAACGTGGGACGGCCTATCGATCGCGCATAGCCGATACCGCCAAGGCGATGGCCGGAAAGACGGGATCGAGCCAGGTCTTTTCGATTACGGCGGCAGAGCGGGCTGCCGGAGTCCGTTCTCAGGATGATCTGCCCTGGAACAGACGCGACCACGCGCTTTTCGTGGCGTTCGCCCCTTTTGATGCGCCTCAATATGCGGTGGCCGTCGTGGTTGAGCACGGGGGTGGTGGATCGACCGCCGCGGCGCCGATCGCGCGCGACATCATGCTTTTTGCACAGCATGGGGGCTTGCCTCCCGAAGACGTCTATCCGCCAGAACAACGCGCCCGGATATCCGAGTATTTTGCGGTCATATCCGACCAGATTCTTCCTCCCGATCTTTTGGGTACCGGAGTCAGTCGCATATGATTCGCCTCGATCCCAGACACAGAGGGGCCATGGACTCGCAGCCCCGGATGGCATCGTCTTGCCGGAGTCGTGTTAATTTAGGCTGTGTTCAAAGAGTTGACGGAGAAGGGATGGGGGCGGACTGCCGCGAAACAGCCGGAGAGTAATCTGGCAGCGGCCATGCCGGACAGGTGCCTGCATACGGAGTGGGCACACCGCCGGATCAGACGACATTGGGGTGAAGCACCACCCGCGTGTCCATGCGAACACGGTCATACAAGTCGATCATCTGATCATTGACCAGCCGGGCACAGCCGTTCGATACTCTTCGAGCCAAAGTCGACGGGTCGTTGGTGCCGTGAATTCTCAAGAACGTATCGCCACGGCCTGGCTGAAACAGATATAGAGCGCGCGAACCTAGAGGATTGTTCAGCCCTCCCGGCATCCCGTCTCTCCATCTGGAATAAACCTCCGGCTCCCTGCGCAACATGCCCGGCGTCGGTGTCCAACTCGGCCATTCCTTCTTTGCACCAACATAGAATTCACCGGCATGGTAGAGACCCCGGCGACCGATCCCGACGACATAACGGAGCGCCGTGTTTTCCTGCAAAGTTAAATAGAGCGCATACTCATGCGGCATCACATGAATCTCGAAGGGCGCGAAGCCCGATTCGATAGGAACTCGCGTGGGCAGCATCTCTGGCGGCAGGCCGTACTCGAGCAACTGCTCCGGAGGATGCGCCGCGACGGTTGTTCCGGACCCTAGTGCCACGGCCGTGAGTGAACCGCGAACAAACTGTCGTCTTTTCACATTTCTTTCCTCCTCCTAGTCCGAATATTCCGACAACACGTCTCGGATCGCAACCCTTCGCGGGTCTTCGCTGGCTAGGTTCGACGCGAGCTCCTCTGCCGACAGGAATGCCTCGCGGGCCTTGTCCATCTCGCCCAGCACGCGATACGCATTTCCAAGGCGCAGCCACCCGTCCAGATCATCTGGGTCTTCGGCCAAACGATCGGCCAGCCGATCCACCATCGAGCGAATGAAGGCTGCCCTGTCGGCCTCGCTCATCTCGGATGCTGCCGCGACATCATCCCGGGTCGGTCCGGGCGTGCCCCCGGCCATTGGCGCAAAATCGGAAAGTGTCACAGGTTCGCGTCCAATCGCCTCACCGATGCGGTTGGCCTGCGCGACGAAGACTTCCATCCACGGGGCCGGACCAGCAGCCTGCTCCAGTCTGGAAAGCAGCAGATCGTGTGCTTCTTCGCTGTTACCGGCCTGATCGAGCGCAATTGCTTCGTAGTAGTAGGCAGCGGGGTTTGACGGGTCCATTTCCCGTGCACGCCGGATTGCGTTCCGTGCCTGGGGCGTTACTATGCCGTCCTCGGCCGCAATAAGGGCTTCGGCGTATTGCGACAGCATGGCCGAAAATGCGTCGTCACGTTCGATCACGGTTTCCATGGCAGTGGTGGCGTCGGCATACCTGCCCATGCGCATGTAGGTCTGCCCGAGCAGCATCCAGCCCTCGGTCGGACCACCTTCGGGATCGCTTTCAAGGCGCTCCAGCAATCGTCCGGTCAATTCGGTAATTTGCGCCTGTTCGGCCCGTTCATCCTGCCGATCGGCGAAGGGCACGGCAGGAACTTCGGGCGAACCGAGCTGTGCATAGAGAAGCCCCGCCACCAGAGGAACAACAAGGGCTGATACCCACAACGCAGCATTCCCTCCTGCTTCGGTGCGCTGCCCGGCAGAGTGCCCGCGACCGAGTTTCAGCAGCCGCCGCTTGATCTCGATCCTGGCGGCCTCGGCCTCGTTATTCGAAATCAAACCGCGTTCGGCATCCCTTTCGACCTCATGCAACTGGTCGGCAAGTACGGCAACCGCGCCCGCCCGCCGGTCGGTCCCGGCAGTGTCGGACCTCAACATCGGAAGAAGCAGCATCGCGACAGCAGACACCGAAAGAAGCACGAGAGTTCCCCAAAACATCAAGATCTTCCCTCCTTTTCGGCGTTGAGCATCTCCGCGACCATCCGTTCGTCATCCTCGCTCAGTCTGTCCGTGACTTGCCGCTTCTGGCTGCTTCGCAGAACGACGATGACAGCGCCCGCTCCAAGCAAGACAAGAAGCGCCGGAGCCAGCCAGAGCGCGTAGGTTTCCGGTTTGAAAGGTGGCTTCAGGAGCACGTAGTCACCATAACGCGCGCGGATGAATTCGATGGCTTCCGCATTTGTATCACCGGCGGTCAGCCGTTCGCGGACGAGCAACCGGAGATCGCGCGCGACTCCGGCGTTTGAACTGTCAATGTCTTGGTTTTGGCAAACGACACAGCGCAGATCCTTTGATATTTCGCGCGCCCGCGCCTCCAACACGGGGTCGTCCAGAATCTCGTCGGGTTCGACCGCGCCCGCAGCAAAGGGAAGGGCGGCCAGCACCGCCGCCGCCGCCAGAGTTTTCCATGTCATGAGTTGGCTCCATTCCGCGCCCTGGCCTCTGCCAATGCGGCTGCAAACCTTTTCTCGGCCTCAGCCCCCACGACCGGGCCGACATAGCGATAAAACACCGTTCCTTCGCCTGTGACGATGAAGGTCTCGGGCACGCCGGATATCCCCCATTCGATGCCGGCCCGGCCGCTCAGGTCCGATCCGATCCGCTCGTAGGGATTTCCGAGGTTTTGCAGCCAAGCCCGTGCGTCTTCCGGCTTGTCCTTGTAGTTGATGCCGAAAAGACGGACACCGTCCCGTTCGACCATTCGGGTCAGCACGGCGTGTTCGGCACGACACGGCACACACCAGGAGGCGAAGACGTTGACCACCACGGGGTCAGAGTTCCCGAACAGATTATCGCGCGACAGGCCCGGCACGCCGACGCCCTCGACGGCCGGCAAGTCGAAATTCGGTGCCGGCTGCGAGATGAGTACTGACGGGATCGCGTTCGGATCGCGGTTGGGATTCAGCCCCCAGAGGAAGAACGCCCCGAATATCAGGGCGATCAGGATGGGAAGGGCCGCGATGGTACGTTTCATGTCGTTTCACTCCGCCGGTGTTGCAACGGGTCTGCTCCGCGACGCCCGACGCGGGGCACCGACACGCAGGCGCCTGTCGGACAGGGACAGGCCGCCCCCGAGAACCAGCATCGCCGAACCGATCCAGATGAAATTCACGAGCGGCTCGTAGAGAATGCGAAGCGTCCACGCGCCTTGAGCGGCGGCTGTCTCGGATGCGGGTTCCGCCAGAGACACATAGAGATCGCCCGCGAGGGTAGAGCGGATCGCCGACTCTGTCGTGGTGCTTTGAGCTACGGGATAAGAGCGCCGTTCGGGGTAAAGCATTGTCACGAACTCACCCTTCCGGCTGATCGTCAGCGCGCCCCGATCGGCAATGTAGTTGGGTCCGCGAACGCGTTCGACACCATCGAAGCGTGCATCATAACCCGCGATCTCGATGACGGAGCCCGGTTGCACGAATACGATCTCCTCCGATTTCCAGGCGCTGGAGCCGATAAAGCCGAGCATCGCAATCGCCAATCCTGCGTGAGCCAGAGTCATCCCATGGGCGGCACGGGGCAGATTTCGGACCCGTCGTACCGATTCGGTCAGCGGCACGTCCAAAAGCCTTATCCGAACTGCCCATTCGCGCAGGGTGGCAATGAGTAGCCATACGGCAATTGCAACCGACAGGTAGGCGAGGACGGGTCCGCCCTGCGCGAAATACCAAGTGGCAAGCCCAGCAAGTCCCGCCAGCACCGCGATTAAGCGAAGGCGTTGAAAGACACCCTTCAGGTCGGCGCGTTTCCACGACAGGAAAGGTCCGATGCCCATCATCACGACCAATGGCAGCATCATCGGAATGAAGGTCGCGTTGAAGAACGGCGGTCCGACTGAGACCGTGTCGCCAGAGAGCGCCTCCATGAACAGTGGATACAGCGTTCCGAACAACACGGTTCCGGTCGCCGTCGCCAGAAGCAGGTTGTTGATCAACAGACCGGCCTCACGGCTGATCGGAGTGAAAAGTCCACCGCCCTCCATCTGAGGTGCGCGCCAGGCATAAAGCGCAAGCGAGCCCCCGATCGAGACCCCGAGAAGCCCAAGGATGTAGAGGCCGCGCTCGGGATCGACTGCAAAAGCATGAACGGATGTCAGAAGGCCCGACCGCACGATGAACGTACCCAGCAACGACAAGGAGAAGGTGAGGATGGCGAGAAGAATGGTCCAGCTTTTGAAGGCATCGCGCTTTTCGGTGACAATTGCCGAGTGAAGAAGCGCCGTGCCGAGAAGCCAGGGCATGAAACTTACATTCTCGACCGGGTCCCAGAACCACCAGCCGCCCCAGCCCAGTTCATAGTAGGCCCACCAGGACCCGAGGGCGATCCCGGCCGTCAGGCTCATCCACGCCGCCAGTGTCCATGGCCGGACCCACCGCGCCCATGCGGCGTCGATCCGCCCCTCGATCAGCGCGGCCACGGCAAAGGAGAACACAATGGAAAACCCGACATAGCCGAAATACAAAAGCGGGGGATGCATCGCGAGGCCAACATCCTGCAAGAGCGGATTCAGATCATTTCCGTCCAGAGGTGGAGGAAACACCCGCTCGAACGGATTTGATGTCAGCAAAAGGAACGACAGGAAGCCTGTGCTGATCCACGCTTGCACCGACAGCGTTCTGGCTTTCAGTGCATCCGGAATGTTGGACCCGAAGAGCGCGACACCCGCGCCGAAGGCCGCAAGGATTAGCACCCAGAGCAGAAGGGACCCCTCATGGCTGCCCCAAGTGCCCGCAATCTTGAAGAGCATCGGTTTGAGCGAATGCGAATTCTCGACAACGTTCGCCACTGTGAAATCGCTGACCACGAAGGCGTGCATCAGCGCCGCGAATGCGATGCCGATAAAGACCAGTTGCGCGATAGATGAACTGCGCGCGCTACGCATCCACAGCGAATTGCCACGGGCCGCACCAAGCATAGGCAGTACGCTCTGCACCAGCGCAGTGCCAAGCGCGAGGGCGAGGGCAAATTGTCCGATCTCTGGAAACACGATCGCCTCCTACTGGGCTGCGATTTCATCATGGTTTACCCGGCTTCCACCGCAGGAATGTCAACCGGCAGAAGGGACTGGCGCCGCTGTGCCCGCCTTTAACTATGTGATGGCATCAGTTCATCTCCACGAACTGATGCCCGGTGCTTGCGGTCTCGATAGATTCACGAAGTTCCAGCGTGCTCGGATCGAGAATCCAGACGACATCCTCTGTGGCGCTGCTCACGACAAGTGCGTCACCGACCCGGGCCATATGGTAGGGCTCGGCACCGATCTCGGCCTCGAGGCGCTGGCCGGTGGCACGATCGATGCGCACCACCCGATCACGCTCGCGGGCGCTCGACCAGACCGTGCCGTTGTCGGCGGCGACGCCATGCAATTCGCCACCAACGTCGAACCGATCGAGCGTTTCGCCGGTGTCGGCGTCGATGATTGCGATTGTGCCGGCCTCGGCCTCACTGACGATCAGCTGTCGCGCATCCGCATCGATCAGGATGTGCTTGGGTGCGCCTTGCAACCTGAAGTTCCGCGTCACGATGCCCGCCACGGGATCGAGGTCGCTGACCGTATCGTTGCCCGCGTTCGAGACGAAGAACCGGCCGGTCTTCGGATCGGAAGTGGCGTATTCAGGTATCGGCCCGGTGGCGACGGTCGCAGTCACTTCGCCGGTATCGAGGTCGATGACCGAGACGGCATCGAGTGCCGGATGGGTGACCACGGCATATTTCTCGTCTGCTGAAACCTCGACGTGATGCACAATGCCGGGCACTTCGATCCGGCGCAGGATCTCGTGGCTCTCTGCATCCACCAGCGCTACCAGGCTGACCGAGTCCGGTGCCGGGGCGTCACCGCCGCCGTGGTGCGCTTCATGATCCTCCGCAGATACGGTTTTCGGTTTTTCGATCATGCCCAGATCGGCTTCGGACAGGCTGCCGGCAACCAGCAGACCACGCTCGGGTGCGCCTGCCAGCCCATGCACGTTGTCAAGGCCGCTGATCCGTTCCTCGACATTGAAATCCTTGTCCAGATGCAGAACCGTTCCGCCTGTACCCTCAGGGATATAGACATCCGCCTGCGCCGCGGCACTCGCGATCAGGACAGCAACAGTTGAAAGAAGAAAACGTCTCATCGGTCGTTCCTCTCAAATTTTGTTTTCCGCATGTGACGAAAGTAAAGGTGCAGACTGCACCCGCAAGATCGGGAGGCGTCCATTCGTGTATCCCACTGTGTCAAGACGGGCCCAGGTTACAGTTTGCGACAAATCGCAGACCCATCGCCGCCCTGGACCGGTTTGTATCCAAGGAAACGTCCACCAGGCACGAGCGCAATCAGCCGTTGACCGACACAACGACAGCGCGGTGCTGCCGGGGCGGGGGGCTGTTGCGGTTCCGCAGTGTCGGTCAACCGAGAGCAGCCTGTCATTTCTCCAGCTGTGCCTTGCGACGTTCGTACTCCTCATCGTCAATTTCGCCTTTTGCATAGCGTTCGCGAAGAATCTCGGCCGCGTCCGGTTTGCTGGCTGGGCTCGATCCGGTGGAAAAGCCACGGACGGCGAACACGATCAATGCGATGATCGCCCCCCAGAACAACAGCATCATCAAGCCGCCAGCCATGCCGAACCCACCTCCCCACATCATGTGACCGAAACTGTCGCCCCAACCATCCGACGGACCGGCAAACGCGGATCCGGCGGATAGGACCAGGGCTGACGGGGTGGCGACGGGGATAACGATTTTCATGATATGTTCCTTTCTTCCTGTTGTGTTTCTGTTTCGAGCGGCAGCGTGATAGTCACAAGCAGACCGCCCTCGGCGCGGTTCGCCAAAGTCACTTCGCCGCCGTGGGCTCTGATGATTGTTCGTGCTATCGACAGGCCAAGGCCGGTTCCGCCGGTTTCGCGCGAGCGGGATTTTTCGAGCCGGAAAAACGGCTCAAACACCTGCTCGAGTTCAGCTTCGGGGATACCGGGACCATTGTCCGCAACGAGTACGTGGACGTGCTCGGCGTCGTGCCGGAAGGTAACCTCGGCTCCTCCGCCGTAGCGACACGCATTCTCGATGATATTGCGCAGGGCACGACGCACCGATTTCGGACGCAACCTCACCCACAAGCTATCGGCTGCATCCAGGGTAAAGCTGTCGATCATGTCGGACTGCAACTGCTTCAAGTACGCGCCCAGATCCATCGTCTCGTAGGCTTCGGTGCTGGCCATGCCCCGTGCAAATGCCAGCGTTGCATCGACCATTTCTTGCATTTCCTCGACCGAGGCTATGAGGCTCTCGCGCGTTTCGTCTTCCTCGACCATCTCGGCCCGGACGCGCATGGCGGTCAGCGGAGAGCGCAGATCATGACCCAATGCGGCGAGAAGACGTGTTCGGTCTGTGACGAAGCGGGTCAACCTTGCCTGCATCATGTTAAACGCCTGGGTGAGGCTGCGCACCTCGCTCGGACCGATCAGCGGCAATGGATCAACGGCTTCTCCGCGTCCAAGCTTGTCAGCCGCGCGAGAGATCAGCAGAAGCGGTCCCGTCAGACGGGTCAGCAGAAACCAGAAAGCCGTGATCAGAATGATTGCCGCCGTGATGCCGAAACTGACGAATGACGCCCAGGGCCATTGCAACGGCGGTCGCTCGAACCGTGTTCCGACATTCAGCCATTGACCATCCATCAGGGCGATCGACAGTTGCATCTCGATCGCGGAAAGTTCGCCCCGCATCATCGCCAGATGCATTTCGGCCATCTCTGGCGCGAGATGCGCCATCGGCAGGATGCCATGGTCGACCTCATGCAGTTCCACGCGGATTTCCCGCTCTTTCGTTCCGCCAAGAAGTCCACGAACGCGCGCCTCCACGGCTCCGCCGTCCGTATGGCTTTCATGGTCGACAGCGGGAACGTCCGACAGGTCGAAGCGCACCAACGGAGAGTTCGCCGCCCTTAGGATCGCCTGCTGCAACGATTCCGGCGCCTCGTCGAGCAACAGCGCGACGTTCGCGGCTCGACCTGCCGCCTCGAAGCCCAGAGCCGCGCGCACGGCAAGGCCACGCTCGTCAACGAACAGCCACAGGCTGATCGTCTGGGCGACGGCAAGCGCCGCGACGATAAGCAGGACCAGCTGCCCCCGAAGACTGTCGACGGCGCGCGGCATCAGCTCAACTCGCGGACGTCTGTAGCCAAGCAATAACCGCCGCCGCGCACGGTCGTGACAATGCGGGGGCGCGACACATCAAGCTCGATCTTGCGGCGCAGTCGGCTGATCTGGTTGTCTATAGTCCGATCAAAGACTGACGCCGCACGGCCGGCCGTCAGATCGAGCAGTTGATCGCGGCTCAGGACAAAACGAGGACGTTCCAGCAGGACAGTAAGCAACTTGAATTCCGCACTGGTCAGATCGACTTGTGCACCGTCCTCGTTCGACAGCACCCGACTGTCCGTGTCCAGGACCCAATGCGCAAACGCAATCCGTCTCCCCGACAGACTGCCCGCGTAGGACTCGGATATCGTCGAACGGCGCAGGATGGCCTTGATGCGGGCTATCAGTTCGCGCGGGTTGAAGGGTTTCGCAAGATAGTCGTCCGCACCGATTTCAAGGCCGACGATCCGATCGGTTTCCTCTCCAAGCGCCGTCAGCATCAAAATCGGAACGGCTCCGGTGGCGGACAGCCGCCGGCATACGGAGAGACCGTCTTCTCCCGGCATCATAACGTCGAGAACGATCAGGTCGAATTGGCCGTTGGCGAGCTTCGCATCCATGTCGACCGCATCGCGCGCCGAGGTCGCGCGCATCCCGTTCTTCTCGAGATAGCGCGTTACGGCATCGCGGATTTCGCGGTGGTCATCGACAACAAGAATGTGCGGCTGTTCGCTCATAACCCTTCCTTTAGACGAATGCGGGGTGCTTTCCTGAAGAGATTTGTCACGAAATGTAACAGGCACCGCGTTTGTGACCCGCCGATACAAAACGCCGGTGTGCCCGGCATTCCGTCGCGACCATCACCTGCCATATGTTCGCTATCGTAACACTGACACGAGGTGACCTAATGAAACGCAATACTTTCTTCGCTGCAATGACCCTGGCCGCAACCGTTCTTGGCGGGGCCGCGTTCGCTGACGCCAATCACGGACATGCAGGGCAACCCGGCGCCAGATCCGGGCCCGGCATGATGCAGAGCGGCGGCCCCGGCATGATGGGCATGATGGGGGGCATGGACGGAATGATGGACATGATGCAGCGCATGCATGGAAACATGATGGGCGGTATGGGCGCGACGGGTGGCATGGGTCCGATGGGCGGGGACATGATGCAGATGTTCGACGCCGACGGCGATGGCACGGTCACGCCCGACGAGATGCGCTCGCAACTGCAGGCCAAGCTCGCGGAATACGACAGCGACGGCGACGGATCGCTCTCGATTTCCGAGTTCGAAACCCTTCATAGCGCGATGATCCGCGAGATGATGGTGGATCGCTTCCAGCACCTCGATGCTGACGGTGACGGCGCGGTGACGGCGGAAGAGATGGCGGCACCCGCCGAAATGATGGAACGGATACAGATGATGCGGTCGAACATGACACAGCCGCCGGTTCAGCCCGGCAATGGCCAGGGCATGAGCAACGGAACAATGATGAACGACAATTGAGCGGTTCGGCGCCAGCTCTGACTGGCGCCGATTTCCAAAACGCCTAACCCGCGACGCATCCGGACGCCAAAGCCAGACCGCGTTCGGAATTGCGACGTCCAGACAATGACCAGCAACCATCGCAAAGTCGAAAGGAAGAATTGAAATGGCTTATACTCATGATCGCGTATTGAAGGATGTCGCCATAGACGACGCCGAATTGCTTGTTCGCGATGCTTTGGCAGAGAAGGGCTTTGGCGTACTGACCGAGATCAACGTGCAGGCGACGATGCAAAAGAAGCTGGGCGTGGAGATGCCGCCTTATCGCATCCTTGGCGCCTGCAATCCGGGCATGGCCCATAAGGCCATCGAGATCGAGCCGCGCGTCGGCGCGATGCTGCCCTGCAACGTGATTTTGCGCCAGGTGGACGGAGGAACCGAGATCAGCGCCATTGACCCGGTGGCCTCGATGCAAGCGGTGGAGAACGTCGACCTGAACGCGGTCGCCGGCCAAGTCCGCGATCTGCTCCGGGCAGCCGTGGACGCTGTCTGATTTTTCTCGCGGCGCTCTTGACCTTCCAGTTAGTGGAAGCTGAATATGTAATTCAAGAGAAGCCCGAACAATCAGGATGGAGGCAATACGCAAATGTCGGGCGCCCACAATCAAGATCGAGATGCCTACGAGATAGTAGGCTCATTTGACCGTGCGGCCGGATTGTTTCTGTTTTTGGCACCCGTTGTTAAGGTTGTTCTGGCATCCGCTCGCGGTGCCCGCGGCCTGGCCGCACATGGAGCATGGTGCCTGCTGCTCCACAATGGACTTTTCGGCGCGCGGGCACCGCGATGAAGTATCCCGTTCCGTATCGTGTTCCAACTGCTGGCGGCGACGCAACTGTCCGTCCCTTACCTGACATGACGCGCAGATGAACCGCGACCTGGCCATTACTCCTGCCGTCAAGGCGATTGTTGCAATCGGCTTCGTGGTTGTCCTGCTGGCCCTTGCCTTTGGCCCGATGACCGAGACCCTCACTCAATTTAACGGCGACAAGATATCTGAATGGGTCGCTGCTGCCGGCATCTGGGGACCAATTGTCGTCATCGGACTGATGACGACCGCGATCGTGGCCACGCCGATCCCGAGTGCACCTATCGCCTTGGCCGCGGGTGCCGCATACGGCCACACTCTCGGAACAGTCTACATCGTCTTCGGCGCCGAGCTGGGCGCTCTTGTAGCCTTCGGGCTCGCCCGGTTCCTGGGTCAAGACGTGTTGCGGAAATGGTTCGGCGATAGAGTCGATGCTGGCTGGCTCGGCTCTCAGAACGTACTGACATTCACAGTTTTTGTCAGCCGGCTCCTGCCATTCGTTTCATTCGATATCGTCAGCTATGCTGCGGGGCTCAGCCGACTGCATTTATGGCGCTTCTGCCTGGCTACCCTGGCCGGGATCATTCCTGCCAGTTTCGTACTCGCGCATTTCGGCAACGAAGTCGTCAGCGGAGACACCTCCCGTGCTGCCTGGGCTGCAATCGGACTGGGCGCACTCACGCTGACCCCGCTCGTCATCATCGGGGTCAGAGACTGGCATAGACGAGGATCACGCCATGACTGATCGCGGCTCACGTCATCGTCAGACATCTGCGCCATGGAACGAGCACCATGGGCAAGTTGGTTTTCGATTCCAACGCAAAGAACAGGGGCTTCGTCCATGCTGACCGCAGCGATCCCATTTCCAGACATCGGCACCGACCTTTTCTCGATCGAGATCGGCAGTTTCACGTTCGCGCTGCGATGGTACGCACTTGCCTATATCGTCGGCATCCTCATCGGATGGCGCATCTGCCTGGCGGCTGTTCGTCGCTCAGCACTCTGGCCATCGGCCGGGCCGCCACTTGATCGCCAGCAGATCGAGAACCTTCTGACATGGATCATCCTGGGTGTGATCGTCGGCGGACGCGTGGGCTTCGTGCTATTTTATCAGCCCGACTACTACCTGGCCAACCCTCAGGAAACCCTCAAGGTATGGCAGGGCGGCATGTCGTTCCACGGCGGTTTTGCGGGTGTCGCCGTCGCGACGTTGGTATTCTGTCTTCGCCAGAACGCATCCCTGCTCAGCACGTCTGATCTGCTTGCGCTGGCAACCCCGCCGGGGCTGTTTCTGGGACGGCTGGCGAATTTCACCAACAACGAGCTTTGGGGGCGCCCGACGGATGTTCCATGGGCGGTGATCTTCCCGGGCGAGGCGGCGCAAGCCTGTGAAGGCATCACCGGGCTCTGCGCCCGCCATCCTTCGCAGCTCTACGAGGCGCTTCTGGAAGGGCTGCTGCTCGGTACGCTCCTACTCTATCTCGCCTGGCGCCGCGGCTTGCTGAAGACCCCCGGCGCCCTGACCGGCGCATTTCTGATCGGGTACGGCTCTGCCAGGAGCTTCGTGGAGTTGTTCCGGCAGCCGGACATGCAGTTCGTGACCACTGAAAATCCGATCGGTCACGCGCTTCATTTCGGCGAGTGGGGCCTGACGATGGGTCAGGCGCTTTCCGCGCCGATGATCCTGATCGGACTGGCTCTGATTCTGTACTCGTTCAGACGCTCCGGAAGCGCAGCCGACCAGAGGCCGAATACGGTCGCGTGATCGAAAGGAGCCACGAAAAGGAGGAATTCGAATGAACAGCAATATGGAAGAACAAAACAGTGAAACATCGACCCAGCGCGCATTGCTGGACGGGCGTGGGGCGTTTTTGGGGTTTCTCGTGAAACGGCTTGGCAACCGCGCAGACGCCGAGGATGTCCTGCAGGAGTTCTGTATCCGTGTGCTGGCACGTAAGGATCAACTGCGCGATATCGAGCGGATGGATGCCTGGTTATACGCGATCCTGCGGTCCACCATGAACGATCATTACCGCAAGACCACACGGCACAGCCGGCTGGCCGTGGCTGTCGCACGAGAACCGCAAGAGTTGGTTGCCGATGCGCCGGTGCAGATGGCGCAGCCATGCACTTGCCCGAGCAGGCTGCTTGCCGAACTTCGTCCCATTGATGCCAATTTGATCCGGAGGATTGATTTCGGTGAAGAGGATCGGGGAATGGTGGCCGCCGAGATGGGGTTGAACCGCAACGCCCTTGGCGTTCGGCTGCACAGAGCACGCGCTGCTCTGCGTGAGGTGATCCAACACCATTGCGGAGCCTGCTGCCTGGAGGACCCCGATGATTGCCATTGCCCTGTCTAGCGACGAAGCGATCCCCTAAGTCCATCAAACTGCGACACGGAAAGCTATACGACGGGATCAGGCGAACAGTTCAGGGCATTCGCGGGCGCATTTGTTGGTAAGGATGATGTAAACCAGATGCAGTGTTGCCAGCCCCGCCAGCAGGCAGAAAAATGATATGTAGGCGTATTGCAGGAAGGCGATGTCGACCACGATGACCGCCCCCAGCGTCAGGGCGAAATGGCGCACATGCTTGTAATGCGACAGTGCCGGGGGCAAGGTGATAAGGGTAACGTAGATCGTGTTGGTCAACCAGCGCGGCATCATGAAATCAAGCCACATGGATTTTTCATAGGCCAGCGACTGATTGTTGATCTCGACCACGACCATGCTGCTGTCGAGCCCGTGCGGGATGTAAAGCAATAGACCGAAAATCAGCCCGATCACTGCCATGATCAGGAACAGCCTCTTGCGGGAACTCTCGTCCGGCTCGAGTACGTAGACCGAGAACGGCACCCAAATTGGCCAGATGAACCAAGTGAAAAAGATGAACCCCATGGCCCCCCATAAAACCGTCAGGGGATCATTTTCGTTCATGCCGACCCAGACAAAACCTTCCGTGAATTGCTGATGGCCGGCAAAAAGCGGCATCAGGGCAAGCGGCAGGTAGCGTTTGTTGCGCTGCAATGCCACAATCGAAATGGCAGTCCCGCCGCCGACAAGGAACACGCTGGCGGCAAAGCTGACTTGGGCGGATAGGCACATGGAAACTTCTCTCCGTTTCTTTCAGTTTGAAAACGTCCGTCGCCCAAACCTATACCACGTAGCAAGTTCTTAGAATTATCCTAGTCGCCGTCTGTGCCACTGACCAGCCTGCGAGTACGACTTGGAGACGCTGTTCAGTGTCGCCCCGACAGGCCGGTCTGACCAAGAGGCTGCATCTAGGACCGCGAGGGTCCAGCAAGGCCCACCAAAGCCGCGCGTCTCGCAGGCCATAACTTGCTGTCGAGCGCGTCGCGCTAGGCATCAACCCACTGGCCTCACCTTCAGGGACCATGGTCGCGGGGCGCGATCTTGAAGACTTCAAGAATTTCGGTTGTGTGCGCCTGCGGTCGGAGTGGCAATGGTCGCGTTCCCGCTCTCGCTCACCGGGATTCCACCGCCCTTCGGATTTGTTGGCAAGGTGCTGCTGTTCGGCGCGGTAATCGAGACAGGCTTTCCGTGGCTGGCGGTGATTGGCATTCCCAACAGCATGCTAGCGATGACGTTCTATCTGCGCATCGTGGAGCAGATGTATCAGGCCCGCGATAAAGAGGAGGGCCGGGCCCACTGTTGGTCGTGCTTTGTGCGACCGCTGGTCACGGCGCTGATGGGGCTGATTGCGAAGGTATCTCCCAATTGACGCAGAGGGCAGTTCGCGCCGTTCGCGTCAAAGCAGTGATCTGGCTTTTCAACCCCTAAGCGGGTCGGCCGGCCGCTTTGGCTGCCCGGGATCAAGCAACTCCGCGATTTCTGCATATATGCGGCGCGTGGCCACGGCCCCGGCAGCGATGCAGCGACGTTTGAGCCCGAATTCCAGTGTGCCGATCGAGCGCCCGAAATCGGGTCGTATCACCAGATCCGCCTGATCGAACCGCAGCCGTGCATGTTCATACTGGCAGACTTCTATGGATCGCAGCATCGCCTGCATGCCGTTTTTCGGGCCAACCGCGTTTTCGCGCTGGCTTGGGTCCACGGCGATCACGACCTCTGCGCCTGTTGCCCTTGCAACATCGACCGGCGCTATGTCGGCATAGGCCCCGTCCATCAGCACATGCGGTCCATCGACCAAGGGCGGCAATATCCCGGCAAGCGCCGCGCTGGCATAGACGTAATCCGTGGCACGCCCCTTGCCAAAGACCACACGTGTACCGGTCAGCATGTCGGTTGCGCAGACGAACACCGGGATGCGGCCATCTTCCAGGTTTTTGCCCTGCGTCAGGCCAGACAGGACGCTGCGGCCCCATGACTCGGTAGGCGCGCCAACCCCCCAGCCAAAATACATGTCGCGAGCGGCAAGCAAAGCGGTACGAAGCCCCCTCATTCTTGCGACCAGACCGGGTAGGCGAAAGTCCGGAGTTGCCGGAAACCCGCTGGTATCCATGTCTACCAGTGCGTCGAACCAATTGTCATTCAGGGCGTAGGTGGCGCCCGCAACCGCACCCATGGATACTCCCACGATTGCGCTCGGCACAAAGCCTCGGGAGATAAGCGCGCGTAACACACCCGCATGAGAGAGACCCCTGGCGCCGCCGCCACTGAACACAAGGGCGAAAGATTTGTGAGTCTTGCCTCCTGGTTGTACCTGTCCCGTCATTGTCCAGCCTCCGCATTCCGGTTTTCTCCGAGGAGTGTCAGAAACTGTGCAACGGCCTTTTATCGGTCCACGCCCCGCGATGTCTTCGACGCTACACGACCGTGATCATTACGGCTC
>JAVJUV010000112.1:0-9686 GCA_040220415.1 Silicimonas sp. | reverse complement strand
CCGGTATAGGTGTTGCCCTCGTCGGTAACGGTCGCGTCCTCGGTGAAGCATTCCGAGATCGCCTGCGAGTTGCCTTTCTTGTCCGCCGAGAAATAGGCGGCGATCACGTCGGGGAGTTCGATGGACATGGTCATTCTCCTTGTCAGGGTTGCGATTTCAACGGCGGGTGCCGACGGCACCGTCCGAGCTTTTGGTTCTGGATGAGATTTGCGCCTTGGGCACGAAGGTCAGGGCGGCGACCGCATCGACGGGTTCGGGCTGCAGGCCTTTTTCGCGATCCTCGAACGAGGCATCGAGAAGTATGCGAAGCGACCTGTTGGGCTCCATCGGCAGGAAGGAGATCATGCAGACCTCTTCGAGCGACGCGGCTTCCGCCACTTCGACGAGCTCTTCCTTGAGATCCTCGCGCGTGTAGGTGATGATGTAGTTGTAGTCCTGCTCGAGCGTGAGGAGCTTGTGCTGCCTCATGCTTTCCGGCACATCGCTTTCCTTGAAGTTCCAGAGGAACTTGGCCGGTCCACCGACCACAGGGCCGCCGAACACGAGCTGCCGGGCGATGAGCTGATCGAGAATCCGATAGGCTTGTACCGTCTGCTCGGCACTGATGAAAACCTGATAGTACTGCATCTTTTCAACTCCGTTGCTGTCTGACGGCAATTTAGGGCTTTGACTGCGTCCAGATAACGAGGATAAATCTAGATGCGGAATTACGGTTTTCGGGACAATGAGAAACCACAAACTCACCGAGTTCGACGCGGTGCTGGCCGTCGCCCGCAGGGGCACGTTTCGCGCGGCGGCGCTAGATGTCGGAATGTCGACAAGCGCGCTCAGCAACGCGATTGCCAAGCTGGAAGGTCAGTTGGGGGTGCGCCTTTTCAACCGGACGACGCGCAGCGTTTCCCTGACGGGCGCGGGGCAACGCTTCGTGGATCAGGTCAGCCCCGCGCTGATGGACATACACAGCGCGCTCGACACCGTGCGGTCGGAGCAGGAGACGCCCTCCGGCGAGTTGCGCATCAATACCTTCGCCACCGCGGGGCGAGAGATCCTGTCGCCGCTCATCCTCGAATATCTCCGGCGTTTCCCGAATGTCCGGATCGACGTGGTGACCGAGGGCAACCTGGTCGATGTCGTGGCCGACGGGTTCGATTTCGGAATACGGAGCGAAGCGCTGGTTCCCAGCGACATGATCGCGATCCCGCTGGGGCCTGCAAGGCGCCACGCGGTTGTCGCCTCTCCCGCCTATTTCGAGAACCGTGACAGGCCGCGCGTCCCCACCGACCTAGCTGCGCATGCCTGCATTCGTGTCCGGCTGCCCAACGGGGCGCTGTTCCGCTGGAAGTTCGAATCCGAGGGGCAGCCCGTGCAGGTCGACGTCGACGGCCCGATCACCCTGGACGAATCCAGCCTTGCGCGCATGGCGGTGCGCGAGGCCGTCGGAATCGGCTATTTCATGGAATCCGACGTGCTCGAGGATATCGAGGCCGGCCGCCTCGTCCGGCTGCTCGAAGAGTATACGCCGGCGCTGTCGCCGCTGTGCCTCTACTACCCCAGCCGCCGCAATCCGCCCGCAGCGTTCAAGGTCTTCGTCGATCTTGCCCGCGAACTGGCCCGGTCATCGCGGCAGCGGTGACCGGGCCGGCCTCAGGCGCAGCGTGCATGGTGACGATATCGCGTGAACCGAAGGCACGCCGCCAATTTGGTCAATCCAGCGTCAGCCGGACATCCGTCCCTTCCCGGGCAAGGTGCGAGTAGGGACAGGCGGCATGCGCCTCCTCGACAAGTTTCGAGGCGAGGTCCTTTTCCAGGCCGGGAAGATGAATGGAAAGAGCCACGTCCAGCGCAAAGCCGGCGCCCTCGTCGCGCGGGCCGATGCCGACAGTGGCCGAGACGCGGCTTTCGTCGGAAAGCTTCTGCTTGTGCTTGCCGGCGACGAAGTGGAGCGCACTGAGGAAACAGGCCGCGTAGCCGCTGGCGAAGAGCTGCTCGGGATTGGTGCCGTCACCGCCTGCGCCGCCAAGTGCCTTGGGCGTCGAAAGCGACAGGTTGAGCGATCCGTCATCGACGGCGGTGGTGCCCGTACGACCTCCGGTCGCCGTGGCGCGGGTTTCGTAGAGAATTTTCATTGGGGCCTCATAAATGGGGAAATGATGAAGGACGCAGGTCAAGCCCGAATCCCCCACCGATATAGACCGAATCCGACCATCCCATAATCTGGTCGAAACGGTATGTCCTGTTTCGACCGGCGGGATTATGCTCGGCGGTTCACCCTCGCGGCCGGGCCACGGCTGGCGGGTCGCGAGGGGTGTTTTTGCGACTTTACACCGCCGGCTGCAGTTTGGGATCGTCAGATGGGCAGGCACACTTGACCGACAGGCTCCTCTGCCCCAGGGCCACCGTCAGGAACGCCGCCACGCCCGATGCAACCGACACCCAGAACCCGTTCTCGGGTCCGTAATTGTCGACCACCCAGCCGGCGACGAATGCCCCAAGGGCCATACCG
Source organism: Silicimonas sp. (assembly GCA_040220415.1). Lineage (GTDB taxonomy): Bacteria > Pseudomonadota > Alphaproteobacteria > Rhodobacterales > Rhodobacteraceae > JAVJUV01. The sequence goes on along the minus strand of JAVJUV010000112.1, from coordinate 7,183 downwards.
ATGCCGATCCCGGTCATCACCCAAGTCACGCCCTCGGTCAACATCGAGGCGGGAACCCGGCGTTCGACTAGGCCGAACGCCGTGATGAACGTGGGAGAGACCGCGATGCCGCTGACGAACACGGCGAAGGCAAGCACGGCCACAGAACCGCTGGCGAAGAGCAGCGGAACCGCCGTCGCGGCGAGAACCCCGACCGCGATCAGCAATTGGCGTTGAAGCGGCATCTGCGGATTGAGGGCGCCAAGCACGAGGCCAAGCACGAACGAGCCCACCGCATAGACACCGATCACAAGGCTTGCCGCATCCGGTTTCCCGAGCGCTTCCGTGATTGCCACCGCACTGACCTCGGCCGTGGCGAAGATGGCCCCGACGAAGATCAGGGTCAGCGTGACGATCTGCACGGGCCGCAACAGGATGGCCGACCCCTGCGCCCGCTCCTCGCCCGTCCATTCGACCACCTTGGGCTCGGTCCCCCGTTGCAACAGAAAGGCAGCGCTCCCCACGGATAGAAGGATCGTGCTGGCAAGAATGCCGGCCTCCGGAAAGAACGAGACCGACAGCCCGACCGACAGCGACGCGCCGGCGATGTAGATCAGCTCGTCGGCGGCGGATTCAAAGGCGAAGGCGGTATTGAGCTCCGGCCGATCTCGGAAAATCACGCTCCACCGTGCGCGCACCATGGCTGACATGCTCGGCATCGCGGCGGCGAGGAAGGCCGAGACGAACAAGGCCCAGTTCGGCCATCCAAAATGCGTTGCGGCTATAAGGGCCAGGAACGCCGCGGCCGAAATGATGGTGGCCGGGGCGACGATCCTCAACTGCCCGAACCGGTCGACAAACCGCGATATCTGCGGCGACACGAGCGCGTTGGTCAGTGCGAAAACCGCTGCCACCGCACCGGCCAACCAGTATTCGCCATGGGTCTGCGAGAGCATCGCCACGATGCCGATCGGCGCCATGGCGATCGGCAGCCGCGCAACGAACCCGGCTGCCGAGAACCCCTTGGTACCGGGAACACGAAAGATGACCGCATAGGGATTGGACATCCGATAACTCCTTGATTCGTGCCGAAACACATTTTACATACGAAGTGTATGCCAATGGAGTTAATCGCATACGCCGCGTATGTCAATATACATACATGGCGTATGCGAGCTGAGGAGAAACGATTGCGAAAACCCCGCAAGGAAATGATCGCCGAGACCCGTGCCAAGCTGATCGCGGCCGCGCGGCACGCGTTCGGCACGGTTGGCTACGCCGACGCCTCGATGGACGATTTCACCGCCGCGGCGGGCCTGACCCGCGGCGCGCTGTATCACCATTTCGGCGACAAGAAGGGCCTGTTCCAAGCCGTGGTCAAGCAGATCGACACAGAGATGACCGGGCGCCTTGCAGAGATCTCCGCGCGCGCGCCGTCCCTTTGGCAGGCCGTCGTCGACAACTGGATCGCGTACATCGAAATGGCGCTTGAGCCGGAGATCCAACGCATCATGTTCCTCGACGGTCCGGCGGTGCTGGGCGATATCTCCCAATGGCCGGACACGAATTGCTGTGTCATGGATCTGAAGAACAAGCTCGAGGCCCTCAAGGCCGAGGGGCGGCTGGCGGATGTGGATCCCGAGGCGGCCGCGCGCCTCATCAACGGCGCCAGCATTCATGCCGCAACCTGGATTGCCAGTTCCGACACACCCGAAGAGACTTCCCGCAAGGCCGTCGCAGGGTTTCGTGCGCTGCTGGCCGGGCTCTACGCCGGCGAGATCGATCCCAGGGCGAACCACAGCTAAAGCCTGCCTACCGGGCAAAGCGCGAACCCGACCACGACCGAGCCGACCGGATCAACGCTTTTCCTTGGCCACCTCAACAATCATGTTCCGCAACCAGATGTGCCGTGGACTCTCCTGATGCCGCGCATGCCACAAAAGTCTCATGGTGAAACCAGCCAGGGGCAGGGGCGGTGGACGCGCGTCAAGTCGGTCGCGCGCGGCCTCTGTTCGCGCCAGGCTGGATGGAATGGTCAACAGCAGATCGGACCTGGCTGCAATTTCCAAGGCGGCCAGGAAACTCGGGACACGAACCTGAACCCGTCTGGTTTGCCCAAGCTCGGCGAGGGCTTCGTCAACCGCCGACCGGCCCGTCCCCGCAACGCTGACGGCGATGTGGCCTAGGTCGAGATAGCGCTCAAGCGTGAGGTCCAGGCCCCTCGCCGGGTGATCCCTGCGCATCAGGGTGACGTAACGATCGTCATAGAGAGCGCGTGCGTGGATGCCCGAAGGTGCATCGCCGATGACACCGATCAGGGCGTCGGCGGTGTCGCTGCCGAGTGCCTCGAAGACGGGCCCCGCAAGCGGATGGATTTCCAGGTCAAGCGCCGGCGCCTCGGCTTGCAGCCTGGCCAGGAGGGAAGGCGCCAAAGTGGTGGCCTCGAGGTCAGGCATCAGAAGACGAATGGTGCCAACCGCGTCAGCCGGGACGAACTCTCTGGCGCTCATCAGATCGCCGGCATCTGCGAGCAATCGCTTCAAACGGGGCTGAATGTCTTCGGCGCGGGCGCTCAGGCAATAGCCTCCGCGGTCCTCCACGAGCAGGGGATCGGCAAAAGCCATGCGCAACCTGCCAAGCGCGCGGCTTACCGCTGGTTGGCTCATGTTCAGACGCCCGGCTGCCCTGGTGACGCTCCTTTCCTCGAGGAGCACGCCAAGCATCACCAGCAGATTCAGGTCGACGTTACGCAATTCCAGTTCGTGCATGGTGACTATATAGCACATGCATTAGACGCATGGCACGGATTCAATTACGCCTACTGACAGGATTTCTTGGCATCATGAAAGGAGCCGGTCATGCACGTGGTATTCGGAGCAGGAGGGCGCACGGGCGGAGAAGTCGCGCGGGCGCTTCTGGCAAGGGGCGAGGCCGTAAGGGTCGTCGTGCGGCGGGAGGCACAGGGCGAGGTCTGGGCCTCGCGCGGTGCCGAGGTGGCTGTCGGCGACCTCGAGAGCAGCGCCAGCATTTCGGCTGCACTCGAAGGCGCGGATTCGGCGTTCTTCCTCAACCCGCCCCCCGTGGCCGGCGATCCCTTCCAGAGCACCGCGAAGGTTGCGGCCGCTCTCGTGGTCGCGCTGCGAACAGCAACCCTGTCCAAAGCCGTGGCCCTGTCCTCGATCGGCGCTCAATTCGAGTCCGGAACCGGGGTGATCGCGACCCTCAACCGGTTCGAGCAGGCCCTGGACGGATCATCCGCGCCCTCGATTGCCTTTCTGCGGTCGGCATACTTCATCGAGACCTGGGAAGAGGTCATCGTACCGGTTCGGCAAGACCTGCTTCCGACCTTCATCAGACCGGATCAGAAAATCGCGATGGCCAGCACCATCGACGTGGGCGACGCCGCGGCCGAGCTTCTTTGCAGCGACTGGAGCGGCCGGCGCATTATCGAACTATCCGGCCTTGCGGACTGGAGCGCAGCCGATATCGCCGATGCCTTCTCGGCGCAACTCGGGCGCACGGTCACACCCCAGTTTGTTCCCGCCAGCGCGCGCGCTGCGGCCCTGGCCGAAGCGGGCGTGCCGGCGGAAGTGGCCGATTCCCTGATCGGGATGTACGAGGGGATCGCCAACGGCTTGTTCGTCCGGGACAACCGGAACATCCAATGGCGCGGCAAGACAACGATCGAGACAGCCGTGTCGCGGATGGTGGACCGGCACTCTGAAAGTGATAGGGGCCGAGAAGCGCCCAGGCCTCTGGAAGAAAGCCACCGCACGAGCGCCCATGACATCGCATCGCCGGGCTGAAGATCGCCTGTCGTGCCGGTGGACATTACGCGCGAAAAAGCCACCATCCACGTACCGGCGAGCTCTGAGACAAGTTGGCTTAATCAAACAAAAAAAGCCGCGCCCTTTCGGGTGCGGCTTGTTCGCTTTGATTGGTTGCGGGAGCAGGTCAGGCGGTATGACACCGGCTTGAGAACAGACACAGTCACATTTCACTGCGCAGCGGCTTCAAGCCTTCGGTCGCAAGCACGGTCCGAACTGTCTCACGGCTTTCGACCTTTTCCACGAAGGCCTTGAACGCATCCGGGGTCTCAAGTCCGATCATCGCAGCCCAGCGGAGCATGACGTAGAGAAAGGCATCCGCACCTGTGAACCGTGCGCCGAAAAGGGTCTCACCATCGAGCCTTGAACCGATCCACCGAAACCGCGGCACCAATGTCTCGCGCAGTCGGGCTTGTTCCTCTTCGTCCTCCAGAAAGAAAAGCGGGATGAACGGCTTGTGAATCTCCGTCGAGATGAAGGCGAGCGTCTGCAGGTGGCGGGTACGTCCCAGCTTTCCTTCTGGAAGGAGCACGGCTGATTGACCAGCGATCCAATCGAGGATCGCGACGTTTTCGGTCAGCAGCATGCCGTCGTCGAGCCTCAATGCCGGTACATAGCCGTTCGGGTTGATCTGCGTATAATCGGTGCCGTCCTCGAGCGTGCGTTCAAGGATGTTGACCTGATGCGCGTGGAAATTCAGCTTTTGCTTCCCTGAGCATGATGTGAGTTGCCTGAGAGCAGCTGGTCGGGGTGTATTAGAAGTCCATGGCTGGTCGCCTTTGTTTGCTGGATGTTGTGACTCATCGCGTCTCGACAGTCGCAAATCCGGGCACGGCAGATCAGAGGCAGATTCATCGCTTTCGGGGCAAAACGGCCATCAGTCCAGGCCACGAATGCGGTTGCGCTGGCGGTACTGAGCCGGGGTAACACCGGCACGGCGCTTGAACAGCCTGCGGAAGAACGTCGGATCCTCGTAACCCACGGCGGCCGAAATCTCTTCGATGGCCATATCATCGGTTTCGAGCATCTGCTTGGCCTCCTCGATCCGGAGGGCCTGTACGTACTCGACAGGCGTATATCCGGTGGCAGCGGAAAAGCGGCGCTTGAAGCTACGTTCCGACAGACCTGAGCGGTGGACCATGACAGTGACGGGCGCCGGGGTGTCATAATGGTCGACAAGCCATTCCTGGATCTTGGATATGACTGCATCACTGTGTTGGCGTGGCCGTGCCATGGAGGCGAAGGGCAATTGCCCATAGCCCCTGTCGCCGAGCAGAAACAGGCGTGCGACTCGAGCAGCTTCTTCCGGGCCGCAGAAACGCCCGATCAAATACAGCGCGAGGTCCTGCCAGGAGGACGCGCCGCCCGTTGTGATCAGTTGGCCGTTGCGCCCGCTGTCACAGAGAATCCGTTCAGACCGGAACTTGACACTGGGATAGCGGTCGCGGAACAGGTCGGCCATGGTCCAGTGGGACGCGGCTTCTGCACCATCTAGGAGGCCCGCTTCCGCCAATAGCACGGCTCCGCTGCACGTTGAGCAGATGAGCGAGCCGTGGTCGACGTGGCGGCGCACCCACGCGATCTCCTCGAGCCATCGACGGTCGAGCACATCGTCCCGGTTCAGGTGGATATCGCAGACGACGATGACGTCTGCACAGGTCCCGTTCAGATCTCCCTCGGGTGTGACCTGCAAACCGGTGCTGGAGCGGAACGACCCGGTGCCGCGCGCCACGAGCGTCGGGTGGATTGGGCGGGACAGCGCCTTCTCGTTTGTGCCGGTGTCAGCGAGGACTTCATGCAGGCCGAACGCGGCCATCGTCCCGCTTTCCGGCAGGCACAGGATAGAAACGCGAAGCGGCTCTGGGGGACACGGGCGTATCGGCATGTGCCAACCTTGGCACAAATGCCCCGATACCGTCGAGTCTGCCGCTAATCTTCTAAGCTGATCAAGCCCATTCTCGCTCCACTTCAGAAACAACATCTCGAAAGGACACTGACATGAGCATCGAAGAGGGCACGGTTGAGCTGACAAGGAAGTATGATCAGCCGGTTGCAGACGTTTTCTCGGCCTGGTCGAGCGAGGAAGCGCAGCGGAAATGGGGGGATCCGGGAGAAGGCTGGGACCTGACCTTCGATCAATTCCGCTTCACGGTTGGCGAAACCGACATTTGTCGCTTCGGCCCCAAGGGCGGTTCGACCTACATCAACGAAAACCGCTACTTGCAAATCGAACCCGGACTGCGGATCGTTTATACAACAACACTGACGTGCGGCAACCGGCTCACCTTCGCGGGAACGGTCGCCATCACCTTCGAGGCGACGAAAGGGGGGACCAGGATGAAGCTGATCGAACAGGGGCTCTACTTCGATGGCCAGGATGACGTGGCCGGGCATCGGTCCGGCTGGGACGGAATGCTGGAAGCTCTTGGGAATTTTCTTCGCAGTCCTTGCTGAATGCTTGATCCGAGATGGGCTGCGGCCTCTTCAACGAAGCCCGGCAGTTCGGCAACCAACGCGTTCATTTTCTGAGTGTCTGTAGCCAACCGCGAAGCCGATCTGCAAAGCCGTCATCGTCGAGCGTCAGCCCATCCTCTTGCTTGGTGATGGAGGCACCGAACCGGCTCCGATCATGGCGACGGCCGAAACGTTCCGGGCGCTAGTGGAGAAGGTCTCACTCATTCCCGACACCGGAGATCTGGCCATGGCCCTGCGCAGCACTTTGCTGCGATCTACGGGCGGCAAGACAAAACCCCGACCTCTTTTCGGAGACCGGGGTTTTGTTAAGCCTGCCACAGCAGGAATTATTGGTTGCGGGAGCAGGATTTGAACCTGCGACCTTCAGGTTATGAGCCTGACGAGCTACCAGACTGCTCCATCCCGCGCCATTGCGTTGGACCGCCTCGAATTGTCTGGAATGAGAGGCGGCATCGTCAGAGAGATACCAATCAAGGGTCTTACTAGGTTTGGCGGCGACCTACTCTCCCACGTCTTGAGACGCAGTACCATCGGCGCTAAGGCACTTAACGGCCGGGTTCGGGATGGGACCGGGTGTTTTGCTCTTGCTATGACCACCAAACCAAGAAAAACCCTTGAATTCCAAGTCAGTACACTTCGGTGTATGCTTTTGGTCCAGCCAAAGTCTGGCTTTTACTGGATCAAATCAAGCCTATCGGACAATTAGTACCGGTCAACTGAACGCGTTGCCGCGCTTACATCTCCGGCCTATCGACGTGGTCGTCTACCACGGTCCTCAGGGATACCTTGTTTTGAGGGGGGCTTCCCGCTTAGATGCCTTCAGCGGTTATCCTGTCCGATCATAGCTACCCTGCACTGCTGCTGGCGCAACAACAGGTCCACCAGTGGATCGTTCACCCCGG
>JAVJUV010000111.1:0-3974 GCA_040220415.1 Silicimonas sp. | reverse complement strand
ACCGTAGCGCAACCGGCCTTTCACAGCGGCGACGGTCGTGCCGAATGTCTTTGCGATGGTCTCGGGCGTCTGGCCGTCGACCTCCATCATACGGGCGAAAGCCTCGAACTCGTCGATTGAGTTCATCGGCGCCTGGGTGATGTTCTCGGCGAGCGACAGGGCCGTGGTGACGTCGCAATCCGCCGGCACGAGGCGGCAGTCCACCTTGGTCTTCGCGGTGAACTCCTTGGCGGCCTTGTCTGCGACCAGCTCGTTCAGCGCAGCATGGCGACGGCCACCGGCGAGCACGGCGTATTTGCCGTCAAGCTTCTGGACCAGGAGCGGCTGGAGCAGGCCCAGCACAGAGATGCTGGCCTTCAGATTGGCGATGTTCTCGGCGTCATAGGTTTCCGGCGAGTTGCTGCGCACGTTGGCGGGATGCGGGACCAGATCGCCGATGGCGACGGAAATGGGTTTGAAGCTTGTGGTCATGGGATGTCCTTCTCGGTGGGTGGAATTCGGCCCGCGTGCTCGCGCGTGACCAATCCCCGGCTTCGGGGATCACAAAGACAGAAGGCCCGCTTTGCCTTTTGAGGGGCAGCGGGCCTTCATCGTCTGAGATGTCAGGGGGGAGGAGTCCCCTGCCCTACCAGTCGCGTGCGAACATGATGGTCAGCACGCGCATGGTGGTCGCGGGATTGTCCGGAGCCTCGGCCCCATAGCGGAAATCCGAATCCGCTTCATACAGATCGATTTTCCAGAACACCGTCTCACCCCGGATCTCGACCGCCCCGAAATCGTGCCATCCCTCTGGGTCATTCTCGAGCTCAAAGGTGGCAAACTCACCGGTGGCTTTCACCGCCTCGGCCATAAAGCCGTCACCGGCCTCCATGATCGAGCGGGTGACATGCATCCGGCCCTGGATGGGCTGCGCGGGCGGCACTCCAAGGCACGCGAGCTTGCGGAACGCGTCGTTCTGCGCGGCGATCACACTCGGATCCGGGCAGTCTGTCTGGGGCTGTGCAGTGATGGTCATAGGGCTCTCCTTTGAGAAGTTGAAGCACCCTTCCCAAAGCCTGCTTTTTCTTTTCCGCTTGGCGGACGGAGCCAGACAGAACCAACACGTCCCGCACTACTTCAGAAGTCCGCTGTGTGGACTAAGCAGACTCTGGACCATCAAGTACCGAAGGCTTTGGTCACATTTGTCTATGAGCGAGGGAACAGACCGAAAAGAAGCAAGCCGCTCAATTGTATCGCCGCGAACACCAGAAGCACCTTCCGGTTAAAGCTGTAGCTTTCGTGAGTTGGGTCACGCAGTTCCAAGTGGTTAAACGGTTGCACGAAAAAATGCCTGTAGAAAGTGAAGACCATGAAGCTGAAAAATGCTATCAGCCAGACGCCTTCTGCGAGCACCCTAGCGTATTGATACAGCATTCTTCATATCTCCTATTGTCGAGTGATACTCTACATGTCCGACACCGTCGTACAACGGCTCCCTCCCGACGTTCGGTACAAAGCGCATGAAGATCGGCAGCGCGGGACAAAGTCGCATGTAGCAGATCAGATTCAGCCCGACAGCAAAAGCATGGAGTTAGTGGTCGCGCTTGCGGGAAAGTCGATGAATGACATCTATCACACTAAGGCATCCAAGGAAAAATCCGACAGCAATCACTCCGGTTGGGTAAGCGATTTTATCCACTCCTGATAAAGCTACCAAGAGACCTCCGCAGAAGAAGAAGATAACCTGCGTCCACTGATAGCACGCCATCCATTTCTCTTTCTTGGAGGTGGACGGATATGCGAAATGTCGGTTCACTTGACTGTTAAAGATCAGTTTTTCCTTGTTCCGGCCCATATGTGCCAAGGTCAAAAATGATCCCACCAAAAATGCAGCAACCGCTGCCAGTTGAAGCCCCAAAATGGATGAGCTGAAAAGAACAACAGTCAGTGCGATAGAAAGCAGACAGAGTTGAACCGCAATTATGGTCCCAAACCTTCCGCGAAGTGACACGATGAACATGATGCTTTCAACTCCAAGATAATCGGTTTTTAGGAAGTGAAACTGACATGATTAAGGCAATCTCGCGAGGCAAGACCGTCTCCCACCCAACAATACTCCGGTAGGGATGGGCTCCAAGCCGCCATGCGGCGGTGCAGCGATTTATTTGTCAGGCGGCCTCGGCGCTCTCCCCTGCCCTGCCCTTCTCAGATCTGGAAATCAGATAGTCGCAGGCGCGCTGTGCATCAGCCGCGTGCTTGAAGATCGCTGTTTTGTCAGAGCTCAGGACGCGCAGCCAGTTGTAGAGGTAGGCGGCATTCATCTCGAGCGTATGGGCCGTGAAGCCGAGCGTCTGACCCAGGAAAACCGAGGTCAATTCCGCGACGATCTCCTCGCGCGCATAGGACGTGTTGCCAAACTTCGAGAACCCGAAATCACGGTTCAGTCGATGGGGGGCTTTCGTGGCATGGGCCAGCTCATGCGCCCAGACCCCGTAGAAATTGCGCGGGTCATGGAACCGCGTGATGGACGGCATGTAGACCTTGTCCACGGGTGGCAGATAATAGGCTTCCGTTCCCGTGAAGACGGTCGTGATGTCGATGGCGTCAAAAAACGCCTGCATATGCGGGATGGGCTCGGACGGCGGATGCTCGGGTGCTGGCTCCGGATCGGGTAAGAAGCTGTCGGGCAGGCCCTCGATCTGGCAGGCATTGAACACGCGATAGGATTTCTGGAAGCGGAAGATCCGGGCCTCCTCGGAACGATCATCGTTCTCCCTGTGCTGATCCTCATCGCCGGCGTCTTTCCGGCTTTGACCATAGTAGACCACGACGGAGGATTTCTCTCCCTTGCGCACCTTTGCGTCCAACGCATTGGCCTGCGGCAGCGTCATCCAGAAGGGCGAGCTGTGGCCGGCCATCACGGTCCGCATGGTCAGCAGGAAGTTGTTGACCCCCTGGTAGGGCTCACCGCCCACGCGCAGGGGGCGAGAGCTGCCACCTGCGGTCCAGGGCTTGCGCCATGGCAGGACGCCGCGCTCGATGATGCGAATGATTTCGTTCGTGATGACCTCGGAGGCATCGAGTTTGGGCGTGCGGGATCGGGCCATGGCTGGCCTCCTTTCGTGTGTTGGTGAAAAGATTGGGGACCAGGTTGACTGACGGGGCCGCGGATCGTTGGCGACCTTCGCGCCAAGCTTTTCGACCATGTCGATGTAGGTGGTCAGCGAGACGGGCCGGCCGGCACCTGAAAGGTCAGGGTCGACAGATCCGCCCCGAGCCACCAGCGGCAGGTTAGCGAAGGCGATGACATCGGTGACGGGTCGAATATCGATAAACGGGGTCCCTCGTGCGACCGCAAGTGCGGCCAAGGGAAAGCGCTCGATCGGCGCGAAACTCGATACGGTGTTCCAACCGAGATGGAGGAACGTCCCATCCTCCCCGCAAATCACGTGCGCGTTTGGCAGAGTCGCAGCCTGCCTGAGATAGCCGAGATCGCGGAGAACGGCTTTCCGCTCGAGCCGCCGTGCCAGCTCCGTCTCGCCGGTTCGGCGCAGTTCTCTATGCCGCCACCAGGAAGCAGCGGTCGCGGGCAACACGCGCAAGACACCTGTTTGCATGGGAAAGCCCTTCATCCGGAACGGCAGACCGGAACCCGGCCCGGACCCATCTGAGGGACCCCAAAGGCCCTCATCCGTCAGTCACAAAACCCGAAGGACACTTTCACTTTTCGTGGACCAAACCCATGAAACACCCAACCGCCACCGAACAGTACTAGTACGACGGGATCAGAACTTCCAAAGGGCCCATCGGCTAGACCTGTGGCGGCTCCTTCTTCACGAGATAGCCCAAACCGCTCAATCGGCCCGCAACTGCCAACTTCTTCATAAAGCGTGCTGATGCTTTGGCTTCCCGCCGATGTAGCGGATCGGCACCCTGGAAAGGGAAACCATGTCGATGATGGCTGTTATGGGCATAATTTCTCATCGCGAACACTA
>JAVJUV010000110.1:0-16465 GCA_040220415.1 Silicimonas sp. | reverse complement strand
CGAAGGATTACGGTGATCTTCTGCTCGAAGACATCAAGATCCGCGAGTTCATCAAGGAAGAGTGCAAGCAGGCCGGCGTCAGCCGTGTGATCATCGAACGTCCGCACCGCAAGTGCCGCGTGACGATCCACACCGCGCGTCCGGGCGTCATCATCGGCAAGAAAGGCGCTGACATCGAAGGTCTGCGCAAGAAGCTTGCCGCGATGACGGACAGCGAGCTGCACCTGAACATCGTCGAGGTCCGCAAGCCCGAGCTTGACGCGGCACTGGTGGCCGAGTCGATCGCCCAGCAGCTGGAACGGCGGGTCAGCTTCCGCCGCGCCATGAAGCGCGCCGTGCAGAACGCGATGCGCATGGGTGCCCTCGGCATCCGCGTCAACGTCGCGGGCCGTCTTGGCGGCGCCGAGATCGCGCGGACCGAATGGTACCGCGAGGGCCGGGTGCCGCTGCACACGCTGCGGGCTGATATCGACTATGCATTGGCCGAAGCAACGACGCCCTATGGCATCATCGGCATCAAGGTCTGGATCTTCAAAGGCGAAATCATGGAGCACGATCCGTCGGCTCGTGACCGTCGCCAGCAGGAGCTTCAGGAAGGCCCCGCGCCCCGTGGCGCCGGTGGCGGCCGCGGTCGTAATTGAGGAGTTTGAGAGATGCTGCAACCAAAGCGCACGAAATTCCGCAAGATGCACAAGGGCCGTATCCACGGCGAGGCAAAGGGCGGGTCTGACCTGAACTTCGGGACCTTCGGCCTGAAAGCCGTCGAGCCCGAGCGCGTCACTGCGCGTCAGATCGAAGCCGCCCGTCGTGCCATGACGCGTCACATGAAGCGTCAGGGCCGTGTCTGGATCCGTATCTTCCCGGACACCCCGATCTCGGCCAAGCCGATCGAGGTCCGGATGGGTAAGGGCAAAGGTTCGGTCGACCGCTGGGCCTGCAAGGTCAAGCCGGGCCGCATCATGTTCGAGATCGACGGCGTCAACGAGACGATCGCGCGCGAAGCCCTGCGCCTTGCCGCGATGAAACTGCCGGTCAAGACCCGCACCGTCGTCCGCGAAGACTGGTAAGCTCAGGCTTACAAAGCGGAACGGTTCAAGAATCAGGAAGGGCGGAGCATCGACTCCGCCCTTTTCGCATCAGAGAGATGTGGCGACGAACGAGACGGGGTCTTCCTGCCCCGAAGTGGGCACGCGCAATCCTGCTCAACCACCTTCTCCCTTGATTCCCGGGAACCAGAAGAACAGACGAAAACCCGGCTTTTCTACAATTTTCACAGAAAACCGGCCGAATGGACACAATGCTCCAAACTTTCCCGCAAAGGTTGTCCAATTTTCGTCATAATTCCCGGGCAAATAGACCATGTCAGAGAACTTGTGCGGCCATTGCGCTTCTTCAGGCGCAACACACGGTCGTGTTGACCAGTTGAACTTCTGTTTGATGGCCTGACTTCAGGCTGGCATCACCAGGGTCGGTTAAGAAACATGCTGAGATCGATTACGCGCTCGCAGGCCATTAAGGGTCAGACGGAGCAAACGGAAAAAGAGGTTTCGAAAAAGGTGCAGGCCAAAAGGGTTCGGTCGGACAAGGCATTGCGGGATCACGACGTCGATACGATGTCTGGCGCCGAAGTCGATGCCTCAAGCGAAGCGGAACTCGAGGCGGAAGAGGGCGTGCTGGACGACAGCACTGCCCAGACCGAATACGACTCCGAGCCCGAGTATCAGCAGCGGCACGACGAAGCCGAAGAACAGGACGACGACGAAGTCGAAATGGATGTCGAGACGCTCGAGGGCAGCGGCCCCGGCCAGTTTCTCATTCGCCGGAATGCCGAACTGCTGGCGGCGCTTTATGGCCTGCGCAGCGAGGTCGAGGCGATGCGCCGCATCGTCGAGAACGGCAACGATACGGCGGCCGATCGGATCGTCAGGGCCATCGACCGCACCACCACCGCGACGACCGACAGCACGCGGCACGTCCACAAACTGCTGGTCCTGCTCGCCTTGCTGAATCTCGCGCTGATCGGCCTTGTCGTCCACATCTTCTGGCCGTTCTCGTTCCTTCCGGTAGCGGCGCTCTAGGCAAGAAAGGCGCGTTGGTTTACATCGCGCCCATGCTGACCAATCTCTTCCCCACCCGCCTTTACCGCTCGAAGCTTTCCGGCATCGATGCCGATGAGCTTCAGGCTTCCTGCTACTCGATCGCCGAAGACGACGAGGCGGGACAGGAGTGGTGCGAGGCCGAGGGCTATCCGGGGTACACCAGCTATGCCAGCCTGACCGATCTGCCGTGGCGTTTCCCGATCTTCGCCGACATCGTCAAGCAGCTTGACCGCCACGTCGCCGCCTTCGCCGATGACCTGGAATTCGACCTCGGCGGGGGCAAGCTGGTGCTCGAGGATCTCTGGATCAACATTCTGCCCGAAGGTGGGATCCACACTGCCCATATCCATCCCCATTCGGTGGTCAGCGGCACCACCTACGTGAAGCTGCCCGAGGGCACTTCGGCGATAAAATACGAAGATCCTCGGCTTCAGATGATGATGGCGGCGCCGCCGAAGAAGAAGGATGCGCGCGAAGAGAACCGGCAGTTCGTCTATGTGCGGCCCGAGGTGGGCGATGTCCTGTTGTGGGAAAGCTGGCTCAGGCACGAAGTGCCGATGAACATGGCCGAGGATGAACGCATCAGCGTCAGCTTCAACTACAAGTGGGAGAGTTGAGGTTAATGATGCGTGCGCGTGTTGGGTGTTGCGCGCACCGGGCGAAATCGTAAACGCCTTGTTTTCCTGCGTTTCGGGGCAAAATCGCAACGTCGGTATCACGTCGGTATTTTGTCGGTATTCCATCGGTGGATGGTGCGGGAAACGGCCCGAACCACCCCACGAGACGACCGTGCGTTAACAAAGCTTACGCCCGCGTTAACCAGTAGGAAGGCCAGCCCCCCGAAGGGGGCCGGCGGGCAGGGGTGCCTAGCCGAACCAGCCCTTGACCTTGCCCCAGACGGATTTCTTCTCGGGCACCTCGATGGCCGACCCGGCGACCACTTCGCTTCCCTTGATTTCGGGCAGGGGTTCGCTGTCGAAGGCTTCCTCGTCCGGCTGAACCTCGGCCTTTTTCGCCACCTCGGGCGTCATCTCGTCGAAGGCGTCCAGCTTCGCCAGCGTCTCGGGGCCGGCCAGCCCGTCGGCGTCCAGACCGTTGGCCGTCTGGAATTCCTTCACGGCCTTTTCGGTGCCGGCGCCGAAGATTCCGTCCGCTCCGATTTCAAGACCCCGCTGAAGCCGCTTCACCGTCTCGCCGCGCGAACCGCGGCGCAACAGCACCAGCTCGGGCATCCCCAGCGCGGTAAACGTGTCCGGCCCCGCGATCCCGTCGACGGCCAGGCCATTGGCTTTCTGAAAATCCTTCACGGCCGCCTCGGTGCCCGGGCCGAAATCGCCGTCCGCGGCGATGCCCAGTCTTTCCTGAAGCCGTTTCACGGGCGCGCCCTTGAGACCGCGTTTCAATATCGACATGCGGAAACTCCCTTTGCATAAAATAGACGCCGGGACTGCCCCGGCTACCGGACGCTAGCAGAGCGCAAATGACCGGACGAGGGGGAAAGGGGCCGCATCGGCGTCATCTTTCACAAGCCGTCCGTACCCTGTCGAAATTGGGGCTTGCTTTCATGGCCCATGCCCCTTAAACGGCAGCCTTCACCTACGGAACTCCACCGGAATCGGGGTGACGCCGCAAGGCGGCCCACCGGTGATGTTGAAAGGAAGACAGGCGATGGACGCCAAGGAACTGCGGGACAAAACTCCCGATCAGCTTCGCGACGAGCTGGCAAATCTGAAGAAGGAGGCGTTCAACCTCCGCTTCCAGCAGGCCACCAACCAGCTGGAAAATACCGCACGTATGCGCCAGGTGCGCCGCAACGTGGCACGTGTGAAGACCATTCTGAACGAAAAGGCCGCTTCCGCGGC
Source organism: Silicimonas sp. (assembly GCA_040220415.1). Taxonomy (GTDB): domain Bacteria; phylum Pseudomonadota; class Alphaproteobacteria; order Rhodobacterales; family Rhodobacteraceae; genus JAVJUV01. The sequence continues at coordinate 12,504 of JAVJUV010000110.1, read as the reverse complement.
TGCGGAGGCCTGAAGAGATGCCCAAGAGAATCCTGCAAGGCACCGTCACCAGCGATGCGAACGCGCAGACCGTCACGGTTTCGGTCGAACGCCGCTTCACGCACCCGGTTCTGAAAAAGACGATCCGGAAGTCGAAGAAATATCGCGCCCACGACGAGAACAACACGTTCAAGGTGGGCGATGCGGTTCGCATTCAGGAATGCGCGCCGAAATCGAAAACGAAACGCTGGGAGGTGATCGCCAACTAGGCCGTCACACCCCGGTTTGATCGAAACCCCGGAGCCTATGTCCCAAGCGGGCGGTTCCGGAAGTCGGGAGAAACCAAATGATCCAGATGCAGACCAATCTGGATGTCGCTGACAACTCCGGCGCGCGCCGGGTTCAGTGCATCAAGGTCCTGGGTGGTTCCAAGCGCAAATACGCGTCCGTTGGCGACATCATCGTCGTCTCGGTCAAGGAAGCCATTCCGCGCGGCCGCGTGAAGAAGGGCGACGTCCGCAAGGCCGTCGTCGTGCGCACCGCCAAGGAAGTTCGCCGCGAAGACGGCACCGCGATCCGCTTCGACCGGAACGCCGCCGTTATCCTCAACAACAACAACGAGCCGATCGGCACCCGTATCTTCGGACCGGTCGTTCGCGAGTTGCGCGCGAAGAACTTCATGAAGATCATCTCGCTGGCCCCGGAGGTGCTGTAAGATGGCTGCGAAGCTCAAGAAAGGCGACACAGTCGTCGTGCTGGCCGGCAAGGACAAGGGCAAACAGGGTGAGATCACCCGCGTTCTGACCCAGGACAACAAGGCCATCGTGGAAGGCGTGAACATCGCCATCCGTCACCAGCGTCAGACCGCGCAGGACCAGGGCGGCCGCCAGCCCAAGGCGATGCCGATCAATCTTTCGAACCTGGCGCTTCTCGACAAGAACGGCAAACCCACCCGCGTCGGCTTCAAGGTTGAAGACGGCAAGAAGGTGCGTGTGGCCAAGACCACGGGGGACGTGATCTGATGCTTGATGCAGCCAATTATACCCCGCGGCTGAAGTCGCTCTACAAGGACAGCATCCGCGCTGCCATGAAAGAGGAATTCGGCTACAAGAACGACATGCAGATCCCGCGCCTGGACAAGATCGTCCTGAACATCGGCGCCGGTGCCGAGGCCGTGAGGGACTCGAAGAAGGCGAAAGGCGCGCAGGACGACCTGACCGCCATCGCCGGTCAGCAGGCCGTCATCACCAAGGCAAAGAAGTCGATCGCCGGCTTCCGCGTCCGTGAAGACATGCCGCTGGGCACCAAGGTCACGCTTCGCGGCAACCGCATGTACGATTTCCTGGACCGCCTGATCACCATCGCACTGCCCCGCGTCCGCGACTTCCGCGGCGTGAAAGGCTCGGCGTTCGACGGACGTGGCAACTATGCCATGGGGCTGAAGGAACACATCGTCTTCCCCGAGATCAACTTCGACAAGGTCGACGAAGTCTGGGGCATGGACATCATCATCTGCACCAATGCGAAGACGGATGCAGAAGCCAAGGCGCTGTTGAAGCATTTCAACATGCCGTTCAACAGCTGAGCCTGGGAGAGAGACCGACATGGCAAAGAAATCCATGATTGAACGCGAGAAGAAGCGCCAGAAGCTGGTGGATCAGTACGCCACCAAGCGGGCCGCTCTGAAAGTGATCATCAACGACCAATCGAAGCCCGTGGAAGAGCGGTTCAAGGCAAGCCTGAAACTGGCCAAACTGCCGCGCAACAGCTCTGCCACCCGTCTTCACAACCGTTGCCAGCTGACGGGGCGTCCGCACGCCTATTACCGCAAGCTGAAAATGTCACGGATCGCGCTGCGTGATCTTGGCTCGATGGGCCAGGTTCCCGGCATGGTCAAGTCAAGCTGGTAAGGAGGGTATGAAATGAACGATCCTCTCGGTGATATGCTGACCCGCATCCGCAACGCGCAGATGCGTGGCAAATCCACCACGATCACGCCGGCGTCCAAGTTGCGCCGCTGGGTTCTCGAAGTTCTGGCCGACGAAGGCTATATCCGCGGCTTCGAAGAGACGACCGACAAGAATGGCCACCCGGCCATCGAGATCAGCCTCAAGTACTACGAAGGCACTCCGGTCATCCGCGAGCTTCAGCGCGTCTCGAAGCCGGGGCGTCGGGTTTATCTTGGCAAGGACGACATTCCGCAGGTCCGCCAGGGTCTGGGTGTTTCCATCGTCACCACGTCCAGGGGCGTGATGTCGGATGCGAACGCTCGCGCCCAGGGCGTCGGCGGCGAAGTCCTCTGCACGGTCTTCTAGGGAGAGCACGACATGTCTCGTATTGGGAAAAGACCGGTCGAGCTGCCGTCGGGGGTTGAAGCCTCCGTCTCCGGCCAGACCGTTACCGTCAAGGGGCCGAAGGGCCAGCGCGAGTTCACGGCGACCGACGACGTTTCGATCACGATCGACGGCAACGTCGTCTCGGTCGAGCCGCGCGGCAAGTCCAAGCGGGCGCGCCAGCAGTGGGGCATGAGCCGCACGATGGTCGCCAACCTTGTCACCGGCGTGACCGACGGCTTCAAGAAAGAGCTTGAAATCCAGGGTGTGGGCTATCGTGCCCAGATGCAGGGTAACAAGCTGATCCTGAACCTCGGCCTGTCGCACGACGTGGACTTCGAGGTGCCGCAGGGCGTCACCGTGACCTGCCCGAAGCTGACGGAAATCGTCGTCGAGGGCATCGACCAGCAGTTGGTCGGTCAGGTCGCGTCGAACATCCGCGAGTGGCGCGCGCCAGAGCCCTACAAGGGCAAGGGCATCCGCTACAAAGGCGAATTCATCTTCCGCAAGGAAGGCAAGAAGAAGTAAGGACCGGACAAATGGCACTTTCCAAAAGAGAGCTGTTCCAGAAGCGCCGCTTGCGCGTCCGGAACAAACTTCGCAAGGTGAACAGCGGCAAGCCCCGGCTTTCGGTGCACCGTTCGTCGAAGAACATCAGCGTCCAGCTGATCGACGACGTCCAGGGCGTGACGCTCGCCTCGGCCTCCTCGCTGGAGAAGGACCTGGGCATCCTTGGCAAGAACAATGTCGAAGCCGCGGCCAAGGTCGGTCAGGTCATCGCCGAGCGCGCCAGGAAGGCGGGCATCGAAGAGGCCTATTTCGACCGTGGCGGTTTCCTGTACCACGGCAAGGTCAAGGCATTGGCCGACGCCGCTCGGGAAGCCGGGCTGAAACTTTAAGCGCGGGGGGCCGCAAGGCCCCTCCGATGACCTGGGAGCATCGCTCACCAAAGGTCGGACCAACGGCGCGACGCGCCAGCAAAGATTGAAGGAGGCCAGATGGCCAGAGAACCGCACCAGAGAGGGGGTCGTCGCGACCGCGAGGAAACCCCGGAATTCGCTGACCGCCTGGTCGCGATCAACCGTGTGTCCAAGACCGTCAAGGGCGGCAAGCGCTTCGGTTTCGCAGCACTGGTCGTCGTCGGCGACCAGAAGGGCCGCGTCGGCTTCGGCAAGGGCAAGGCCAAGGAGGTCCCCGAGGCCATCCGCAAGGCCACCGAGCAGGCCAAGCGCCAGATGATCCGCGTTCCGCTGCGCGAAGGCCGCACGCTGCACCACGACATCGAAGGCCGTCACGGCGCCGGCAAGGTCGTGATGCGCACCGCGCCGCACGGCACCGGGATCATCGCCGGTGGTCCGATGCGCGCCGTCTTCGAGATGGTCGGCATGCAGGACGTCGTCGCAAAGTCGCTGGGCTCGCAGAACCCCTACAACATGATCCGCGCCACGATGGACGGTCTGGGCAAGCAGGCATCGCCCCGCTCGGTCGCCCAGCGTCGCGGCAAGAAGGTCGCCGACATCCTGCCCAAGCGTGAAGACACGCCGCAGGAAAGCGGCCAGGTCGTCGAGGAGGCTTGAGTCACATGGCAAAGACCATCGTCGTCAAACAGATCGGCTCGCCGATCCGCCGCCCCGCCGTCCAGCGCGCCACGCTGATCGGCCTGGGCCTGAACAAGATGCACAAGACCCGCGAACTGGAAGACACCCCTTCCGTCCGCGGCATGGTCAACTCGATCCCGCATCTGGTGGAGATCATCGAAGAGCGCGGCTAGACACGCGTCCTTCGGGAAAACAGGCGCCCCGGTCGAAAGGCCGGGGCGTTTTCATTTTCACGGGGCTATGGGTCGGACGCCCGGTCGAGTAACCGCCACGGCGCATGGACAGCCCATTTCGGTCACGGTATGGGAACCGGGTTGTCGGTGCGCGTTCATGCTTGCATACGCAATATGATGGGGAGTACCGTCTTTGCCGGAACCGGACGTTCTTTCCGTATTCTTCCTCGCGGCGCTCGCGCTGGGTATCGCCCCCGGACCGGACAACATCTTCGTGCTGACGCAGTCGGCCCTCTACGGGCGTCTGGCCGGATTTGTCGTGACGCTGGGGCTGTGCACGGGATTGCTTGTCCACACGACCGCTGTCGCATTCGGCATTGCGGCGATCTTCTCGGCCTCGACCATTGCCTTTACCGCGATCAAGCTCTTGGGGGCCGCGTATCTTCTCTATCTGGCGTGGCAAGCCCTGAAGGCGGGAACGTCCAGGTTCTCCGCCAGCACGGAAACCGAGCCCAGTCTTTCACAGCTGTATCGTCGCGGTATCGTGATGAACATCACCAACCCCAAGGTGGCGATATTCTTTCTGGCGTTCCTGCCGCAGTTCGCCGATCCCTCGGCGGGTCCCCTCGTTCCGCAGCTTCTTGGCCTCGGCTGTCTTTTCATCCTGGCGACGATACTTGTTTTCGGACTTGTTGCCTGGAGCGCCGGTTTCCTGGGGGAATGGCTCAAGCGGTCGCCGACCGCGCAGCTTGTCCTGAACCGCATTGCGGCACTCGTTTTCGTCGGTCTGGCGCTCAGGCTGGCGGTGACCCAGAGATAGCGGTCGGGCGAACGCGACATCACTGAACCGCAACGCGGGTTACGTCAGATTTATCCGCCCAGCCGTCATGACAACACCCCGCTCTTGCTCAACCGCCCGCGATCCCCTATACGCCGCCGGTGGCCCGCAAAAGGGCCGCATGAACCTTATCAAGAAACGCCGTGGTCGGCCGCTCCCGTCGCTGGGGGCCGCATCCGGCAAGGAGAAGCGACATGAAACTGAACGAACTTCGCGACAACGCGGGCGCGTCGAAAAAGGCCAAGCGCATCGGCCGTGGCCCGGGATCGGGCAAGGGCAAGACCGCCGGCCGTGGTATCAAGGGTCAGAAATCGCGCTCGGGCGTGGCCATCAACGGCTACGAGGGCGGCCAGATGCCGCTGTATCAGCGTCTGCCCAAGCGTGGCTTCAACAAGCCGAACCGCAAGGCATTCGCCGTCGTGAACCTGGGCCTGATCCAGAAATTCATCGACGAAGGCAAGCTGGGCCTGGAAATCACCGAGACCGAGCTGGTCGATTCGGGTCTGGTCCGCCGCAAGAAGGACGGTATCCGCGTTCTGGCGAAGGGCGATTTCTCGGCCAAGGCGACGATCGCCGTCACCGGCGCGTCGAAATCCGCCATCGAGGCGGTCGAGAAAGCGGGCGGCTCTCTGACGGTCACATCCGCGTCGGCTGCCGAGTAACGGCTTGTGAGCGGCGGCTTCGCCGCTTACATACCTAGTCAAGTTTTCCAGCGCCGCCGACCGGGGAACAGGTCCGGCGGCGCTTTGCATAAGAGAGACCGGGAATGGCATCTGCAGCAGAGCAAATGGCGGCGAACGTCAGCTGGGGCATGCTTGGCAAGGCAACCGAGCTGCGTCAGCGCCTTCTCTTCACCATCGGCCTTCTGATCGTCTACCGGATCGGGACCTATATCCCGGTACCCGGCATCGACGGCGAGGCGCTGCGCGAGTTCATGGAGCAGGCGGCAGGCGGCATCGCCGGCGTCCTGGGGATGTTCACCGGTGGCGCGCTTTCCCGGATGGGCATCTTCGCCCTTGGCATCATGCCCTACATCTCGGCCTCGATCATCATCCAGCTTCTGGCCTCGATGTGGGAGCCGCTGAAGAACCTCAAGAAAGAGGGCGAGGCGGGCCGCCGCAAGATCACGCAGTATACCCGCTATGGCACTGTGTTCCTGGCCACGTTCCAGGCCTATGGCCTTGCCGTCTCGATGGAGGCGGGCGACCTCGTGACCGATCCGGGCTGGTTCTTCCGCATATCCACGGTCATCACGCTGGTCGGCGGCACCATGTTCCTGATGTGGCTGGGCGAACAGATCACGGCGCGCGGCGTCGGCAACGGCATCTCGCTGATCATCTACGTCGGCATCGTGGCCGAGCTTCCCGGCGCGCTGGCGCAGTTCTTCGCCCAGGGCCGGTCGGGCGCGCTGTCGACGGCGGTGATCCTTGGCATCGTCCTGATGCTGATCGCCACGCTGATCTTCGTCGTCTTCATGGAGCGAAGTCTGCGCAAGGTGCATATCCAGTATCCGCGCCGCCAGGTCGGGATGAAGGTCTATGACGGCGGCTCGTCGCACCTGCCGATCAAGGTGAACCCGGCGGGCGTGATCCCGGCGATCTTCGCCTCGTCGCTTCTGCTGCTGCCGACCACGCTCAGCACCTTCTCGGGCGCCAACGCGGGCCCGGTGATGAGCTGGATCCTGGCCTACTTCGGCCCGGGCCAGCCGCTCTACCTTTTGTTCTTCGCGGGCATGATCGTGTTCTTCACCTACTTCTACACGCTCAACGTGGCGTTCAAGCCTGATGACGTGGCCGACAACCTGAAGAACCAGAACGGCTTCATCCCCGGCATCCGTCCGGGCAAGAAGACCGAAGAATACCTGGAATACGTCGTGAACCGGCTTCTGGTCCTCGGTGGCGCCTACCTGGCGCTGGTCTGTCTGATCCCCGAAGTCGTCCGCGGCAATTTGGCCATCACTGCCTACTTTGGCGGCACCTCGATTCTGATTATCGTGTCGGTCGGAATGGACTTCGTTCAGCAGGTCCAATCCCATCTCCTTGCACATCAGTACGAGGGGCTGATCGAGAAATCCCAGCTGCGCGGCAAGAAACGCGGCGGGAAGACCAAAGGGACGGCCAGAAGATGAACATCATACTCCTCGGACCGCCGGGGGCCGGGAAAGGAACGCAGGCGCGTATCCTTGTCGAAGGCCGCGGCATGATCCAGCTTTCCACCGGCGACATGCTGCGCGAGGCGCGCACGTCCGGCACCGAGATGGGCAACAAGGTTGCCGCCATCATGGACGCGGGCGAACTGGTGACCGACGAGATCGTGATCGGGCTGATCGAGGAGAGGCTGGAAGCCGACAATGCCGGCGGTTTCATCTTCGACGGCTTCCCGCGCACGCTGGCACAGGCCGACGCGCTGGGCGAACTGCTGAAGAAACACGGCCAGACGCTGGACGCGGTTGTCGAGATGCGGGTCGATGACGACGCACTGGTCGCCCGGATCACGGCGCGCTCCACCTGCGCAAGCTGCGGCGAGGTCTACAACGACATCACCAAGCCGATCCCCGACGACGGCAAGTGCTCCAACTGCGGCGGCACCGAGTTCAAGCGCCGCGCCGACGACAACGAGGACAGCCTCAAGACGCGGCTGATGGAATACTACAAGAAAACGTCACCGCTGATCGGCTATTACTACCATGCAGGCGATCTGAAACCCGTCAACGGCCTGGGCGAGATCGACGAGGTCGCGGGCGAGATTGCAGATGCGCTCGCAGAGTGAGTAGGCCTTGGGCGTCACGCGCTCGAAGCTAGGATTTGCTGCAACGGCGGTTGTGGGCGTTGCGTTCGTGATTTTCTACTTGGCCCGGCGCCAGAAAATGGCGCCATTCCAGGACTTCCACAGTTTCTGGGTAGCCTCGCTTGCGGTATTTACCGAATCCGCCTCTCCCTACAGTGACGCATTCACAAGGCTGAGTCACACCGTCGATGGCGTGGTTTACCCTTATGTCTACCCGCCCCCATCGCTGCCCTTGCTCTACCCTCTTGCTGTCGCCGGGGACCTGGAAACGGCCGCATTCAATAATTTCATCCTATCGATCGCAGCGGCGTTCCTGATCGCCGCGCTTGTGATCCGTTCGATGCCAAGGTGGAAGTCCTCGGTTTGGTTCGGACCGGCGGTCGTCCTGTTCTTACTCGGTTCCCTGATAACGCGTCGAGAGTTGAGTTATGGCCAGATCGACCTCTATGTTCTGCTGTTCATGCTTTTGGCGTTTCAATTCCGGCACAGCCACGTCATTGCCGGCCCGGCTCTGGCGCTGGCGATCCTGCTCAAGGTCTATGCCGTAGTCCTTTTGCCACTGCTTGTTCTCGACAAACGCTATCGTACGATCGGGTTGGCGGCAGTCGGGCTAATCGCAGCAAGTCTGGTTGTGGTTTCGCCTCTGTTCCCTCCCGGTCTCTGGCAGGATTGGTACCGCCAGATGCTTTCGGATGGCCGGATTGGCGCGGCGTTTCCCGTAACGAACCCCTGGAATGTATCCGTGCATGGAATGGCCGCGAAACTGGATGTGCCGCCGGCCACCTCATTCGCCGGCTTGCTTGCCATGTTCGCGCTCACCGGACTGGCGTGGTTACGCTCCAAAGACCGTATCGGTTGGGTGCACGTCTACAGCGCTTCATGTCTTATCGCGCTGGCGCCGACAATTGCGTGGCCTCAGTACGGGATATACGTGATGCCCGCCGCACTTTACTGTGCCTTTGCCGCGCTGGCGCGAAAGGACTTCCCACAGCTTGTCCTGGCCTCGTTGGCCTGCCTTGTTCTGTTTCGCTACGCCACGGACTGGACGGTTCCGCTTGTTCATTCCGGTGCGGTTCTGTTCGCCGCGAATGTGACGGTATGGCTTCTCGGTCTTATCGAGATCCTGCGAAGGGATTCTCGGGTTCCGGACAACTGACCCGGCGGGAAAATCCGGATCGTCCGTTGTCCTGAAGAAAATGCTTGACAGTCGCGTCGCTTCCCCTTGACCCCAAGCGGTTAAGATCATAGTTACCGCCATCTCGAACGAGAATCATTGTTAAGCCCGGTGGCCGCAACGCTCCGGGCTTACGTTGTGAAAAAAGGTTCCGGAACTACGGAACCGCAACGAAAGGACATATAACGTGGCACGTATCGCCGGCGTGAACATCCCGACTGCAAAGCGGGTTCCGATCGCCCTCACCTACATCACCGGTATCGGCCCCTCGTCGGCCAAGGCCATCTGCGACGCCGTCAACATCGAGCAGAGCCGCAGGGTCAACGAACTCAGCGACGCGGAAGTGCTGGCCATCCGCGAACACATCGACGCCAACTACACGGTCGAGGGCGACCTTCGCCGTGAAGTGCAGATGAACATCAAGCGCCTGATGGATCTCGGCTGCTATCGTGGCCTGCGCCATCGCCGCAACCTCCCCGTACGCGGTCAGCGTACTCATACCAATGCGCGCACGCGCAAAGGTCCGGCGAAAGCAATCGCCGGCAAGAAGAAATAAGGGAGCGCTTGATCAATGGCACGTGAACGTCGCGTCAAGAAGAAGGTCTCCAAGAACATCGCCACCGGCGTTGCTCATGTGAACTCTTCGTTCAACAACACCAAGATCCTGATCTCGGACGTCCAGGGCAACGCGATTGCCTGGTCGTCGGCCGGGACGATGGGCTTCAAGGGGTCGCGCAAGTCGACGCCCTACGCCGCTCAGATGGCCGCCGAAGATGCCGGCCGCAAGGCTCAGGAACATGGCGTCCGCACGCTGGAAGTCGAAGTGCAGGGTCCGGGTTCGGGCCGTGAATCGGCATTGCGCGCGCTGGCTGCCGTGGGCTTCAACATCACGTCCATCCGCGACGTGACCCCGATTGCCCACAACGGCTGCCGTCCGCCGAAGCGCCGCCGCGTCTGAGCGATCCGAATTACTGGGCGGGCCTTGCAACTTGCATGGGCCCGTTCATGCCGTTTTGAACCTCGGGAGCGTCCGGTCAAGGACATGGGCCGAACGCAGGAATTGAGGAGACCAACATGATCCATAAGAACTGGCAGGAACTGATCAAGCCGACGCAGCTTGACGTGAAGCCGGGCAACGATCCCGCGCGCCAGGCGACCGTCGTCGCCGAACCGCTTGAGCGTGGCTTCGGCCTGACGCTGGGCAACGCGCTGCGTCGCGTGCTGATGTCGTCGCTTCAGGGCGCCGCCATCACCAGCGTGCAGATCGACAACGTCCTGCACGAGTTTTCGTCGATCGCCGGTGTGCGTGAAGACGTCACCGACGTGGTGCTGAACCTGAAGGGTGTCGCCATCCGCATGGATGTCGAAGGCCCCAAGCGCCTGTCGATCTCGGTCAAGGGCCCGCAGGTCGTCACCGCCGGCGACATCTCGGAAACCGCCGGCATCGAGATCCTGAACAAGGATCACGTGATCTGCCACCTGGACGAAGGTGCGGATCTGTTCATCGAACTGACGGTCAACACCGGCAAGGGCTATGTCGCCGCCGACAAGAACCGCCCCGAGGATGCGCCGATCGGGCTGATCCCGGTCGATGCGATCTATTCGCCGGTCAAGCGCGTCAGCTACGACGTGCAGCCGACCCGCGAAGGCCAGGTTCTGGACTATGACAAGCTGACGCTGAAGCTGGAAACCGACGGGTCGGTCACGCCGGACGACGCCGTGGCCTATGCCGCGCGCATCCTGCAGGACCAGTTGTCGATCTTCGTCAACTTCGACGAGCCGGAAGCGGCCCGCACCGATTCGGAAGACGACGGGCTGGAGTTCAACCCGCTGCTGCTGAAGAAGGTGGACGAGCTGGAATTGTCGGTGCGTTCGGCGAACTGCCTGAAGAACGACAACATCGTCTACATCGGCGACCTGATCCAGAAGACCGAAGCCGAGATGCTGCGCACCCCGAACTTCGGCCGCAAGTCGCTGAACGAGATCAAGGAAGTGCTGTCCGGCATGGGTCTGCACCTCGGCATGGACGTCGAGGAATGGCCGCCGGAGAACATCGAGGATCTGGCGAAGAAATTCGAAGATCAGTTCTGATCTTGCGAATGGCGGGCGGCAACGCCCGCCGACGACCGGGCGAGATGCCCCAAGGAGAGCCGGTGACACGCATCGCCGGACGGACAAAGCAAAACCGCCCGTAGAGGGCAAATGGAGTAAGAAACATGCGTCACGCCCGCGGATACCGCCGCCTGAACCGCACCCACGAGCACCGCAAGGCCCTTTGGGCCAACATGGCCGGTGCCCTTATCGAACACGAACAGATCAAGACCACGCTGCCGAAAGCGAAGGAACTGAAGCGCATCGCCGACAAGCTGATCACGCTTGGCAAGCGCGGCGACCTTCACGCCCGCCGCCAGGCCGCTGCGCAGCTTAAACAGGATGCCCACGTCGCCAAACTGTTCGACGTTCTTGGCCCCCGCTACAAAGAGCGCGCCGGTGGATACACCCGCGTTCTGAAGGCGGGTTTCCGCTATGGCGACATGGCCCCGATGGCGATCATCGAGCTGGTCGACCGCGATCCCGACGCCAAGGGCGCCGGCGACCGGGCCAGGCTTGAAGCCGAAGAAGCCGCCGAAGAATAGACCGTCGCACCGCGACGTCAGGAAGCCGCCCGGACAGGGCGGCTTTTTTTATGACTGCCTGATTCGTTTGCGCAGCGCCAAGGCAACCGACACCTGCAGCTGATCTTCCGCATCCTGTGCGCCGCTGTTCCTGCGCGTGCTTACAGAGAGAAAGTCGCTCAGGGCTTTCTGTTCGTCTGGCGACATCGTTTCAGACAGTTTTTCAAACCGCTTGGTCACCGTTGTCCTCGTGATACAGATTGATTTATGAAATGTTCACTCAATTTAAAGTTGACCACCGAAGGAGCAACTGGTCTAAAAGTACAAGTCACCGGAGGTAGAGGATCGTGTTGAATCAAGGGTCGGACAGAACCGCGCTGGAGCTTGGGCTTGCCCGGCTGAGACGGCTGGCGCCTGAAGGTTACGCCTTGGGCCTGCACATCCGCTTCGCGTCGGCGCACATCATGATCCAGACCTACGATCCCGCGTGGATCGAACGCTACACGTCCCGCGGGTACATGATGTGCGATCCTCTTGTCTCGTGGGGGTTCTCGACCACCGGCACGTCGCGCTGGAGCGAACTGAACCACCCCGACCCGCACGACGTGCTGGGGCAGGCCGCCGAATTCGGCCTTGTCTACGGCGTGGCCGTAAGCCACGGCCCGACCTCGTCCCGATCGATCGGCGGTTTTGCGCGCCGCGACCGCGAATTCACCGATGACGAAATCAGCCTGATCAGCCGGACCGTCGTGAAGCTTCACGAAGAATCGACGCCGCCCGAATCCCTGACCCCGGCACAGCGACATGCGCTGCGCATGGTTGCGTCGGGACACCGTTATGCCGAAGCTGCGGCACTTCTGGGAATATCGGAGAGCGCGTTGAAAGCGCGGCTGAAGTCCGCACGAGAACGCCTCTACGCAAGAACGACGGCCGAGGCGGTTCAGCGAGCACAGGAGTATAATCTCCTCTGACAAGAGCGCTTCAGCCGGATGGATTTTTCAACCCAA
>JAVJUV010000109.1:0-41796 GCA_040220415.1 Silicimonas sp. | reverse complement strand
GCAAACGGCACTTGTCACGCTGGCGGCCATTGCGGCGGTGATCCTTGGCGGGTCTTTCCTGACCCGTCCCATATTTCGTTTCATCTCGGTCGCCGGACTGCGCGAACTGTTCACCGCCACAGCCCTGATGATGGTCGTGGGTATCGCGCTCTTGATGTCGCTGGTCGGCCTTTCCCCGGCCCTAGGAACGTTTCTGGCCGGCGTCGTCCTGGCAAACAGCGAGTATCGGCACGAACTTGAATCCGACATCGATCCATTCCGGGGGCTGCTTCTGGGCCTGTTCTTCATGACGGTGGGTGCAGGTATCGACTTCCGTCTCCTTTGGGAAAGCCTGCTGGTGACGCTCGCCCTTACCTTTGGAATGATGATCCTGAAAGGTGCGGTGCTTTTCACTTTGGGCACAGTTTTCGGCCTGCGCGGCACCGACCGTTGGCTTCTGACTCTCGGGTTGGCACAAGCGGGAGAATTCGGTTTCGTGCTGCTTTCGTTCACCGTTGCGAACGCAGTGCTGCCGCGGTCCGTGGCCGACCAGTTGCTGCTGGTAATCGCGCTTTCGATGCTAATGACACCGCTTCTGTTCATTCTTTACGACCGCGTGATCGCCCCAAGGTTCTCGAGCGTTGCCGAACGGGAGACAGACGAGATCGAGGAGACGGGCCATGTGATCATTGCAGGTTATGGCCGGGTCGGCACTGTGATTGACCGGATGTTGCTGTCGGCCGGCTTCAAGACGACGGTGATCGACTATTCCTCGGCTCAGATCGATGCGCTGCGAAAATTCGGTGCGCGCGTCTATTATGGCGACGCGACGCGGCCGGACCTGCTGCATGCAGCAGGCATCGAAACGGCGTCGGTTCTGGTAATTGCCATCGACGACGAGGAAAAGATCACTCAGCTGGCCGAATATGCATGCCGGAATTTCCCGGGACTGCACGTGGTCGCGAGGGCCCGCACCAGACACCATGTGTATCACCTCTGGGCAGTCGGGTGCCGCGACATCATCCGTGAGACCTTTGACAGTTCGCTGCGCATGGGGCGCTCGACACTCGAGGCGTTGGGAATTCCGCAAGGCGCCGCCGAGGAGATGAAAGAGGCTTTCAACGCGATGGACCGAAAGGCCATGATACACGTGGCCGACATTTTCGATCTCAACCTGCCCGCCGTTGAGAACCAGGCCTACATCGACGCGGTCAAGGATATCCGCGGGCCTTGGCAGGAAGAACTGGGGCGCGAGATGCGTGAAATTTGTGAGCGCCACGGCGTCACAAGGCAATAGGGCTCAGGCGGCGAGGCCTTTTGATCCCATGTTCAGGAACTTCTTGCGGCGTTCGCGCACAAGATCATCGCGCGAAAGCCTCGCAAGCTTGGATAGCATGTCTTCGACGCAAGCTCCGACCGCCCTGATGGTTGCTTGACTGTCGCGCTGCGCGCCGCCCTCGGGTTCGGCGATTATGCGGTCGATGACACCAAGTTTATGGAGATCCTGTGCGGTCAGACGAAGCGCCTCGGCGGCTTCGCGCATTTTCTCGGCGTCCTTCCAGAGGATCGAGGCACATCCCTCGGGTGAGATAACCGAATAGATCGAATGTTCCAGCATTGCGACTTGATTGGCGGTCGCGAAAGCCACCGCCCCGCCCGAACCGCCTTCACCGATCACGACGCTGACCAGCGGCACGCCGATCTTCAGAGATTTCTCGGTCGAACGGGCGATGGCCTCGGATTGGCCGCGCTCTTCCGCGCCCTTCCCGGGATACGCTCCAGGCGTGTCGACCAGCGTGATGACGGGCACGTTGAACCGGTCGGCCAGATCCATGAGGCGGATCGCCTTGCGATAGCCCTCGGGACGCGCCATGCCAAAGTTACGCTCGATCCGGGACTGCGTGTCCTGACCCTTTTCGTGACCGATAACCATCACGGGACGGTCGTTCAGGCGCGCAAGGCCGCCCATGACCGCATGGTCGTCTGCGAAATTCCGGTCGCCGGCAAGCGGCGTGTATTGCGTGAAAAGCGCTTCGATGTAGTCCTTGCAGTGCGGACGGTCCGGATGGCGAGCCACCTGGCATTTTCGCCACGGCGTCAGGTCCTTGTAGAGATCCCTGAGGATTTGCTGGGCCTTCTTGTCGAGGGCCTTGGCCTCTTTCTCGACGTCCATTTCCTTGTTGGCGCGGCCCATCGCGCGCAACTCTTCGGCCTTGCCTTCGATTTCGGCAAGCGGCTTTTCGAACTCGAGGTAGTTTTGCATCTCTGTCCCTTCGGATCCTGACGCCTATATGGCCCGCCGCGACCCTGGCTGCAAGAATCAGGCTACGCGGGCAGTATAGAGGTGAAGTACGGCCGGAATCCGGACCGTATCACCGTCGCGGTACTGCTCCATGTCTCGGGCGATGTCTGCGTGGATTGCGGCGGCGTCTGCCTCAGATGCCTCGAACAGGCGGATCACGCGGGCCGCTGGTCCGATCGCGAGTGCCAGATCGGCGGCGTCAGCAGGCGATCCGTCGATGGGCAGGCCTGCTTCGACCTTCTCGCAGGCCACGTCGTCAAGGCCGGCGGCGCGGAGTTGTCGTATCGACCAGTCGATATCAGCCATTCCCATTGGCCCCGGCGTGTTCGGTGCGGCACTCGGCGGCTTTCCCAGGCGGTCGGCTGCAATGCGGGCAGGATCGCGCCAGTAGACATTCTGCTCGACCGGCCCCCAGGTTGCGAACACCATGCGCCCATCTGAACGGAGCGCACGGGAAATGTTTGCAAACGCCCGCCAAGGCTGGCTGAAGAACATGACACCGAAACGAGAGATTGCGGCGTCGAAACCCGTCTCGGGCCAATCCACGACCTCGGCATCGGCGAGTAACGTCGAAGCGTGCGCCTTACCGCCAAGACGTTCGGCGGCGCGGTTCAACATGGGGGGAGAGATATCCGTTGCCAGAACTCTACCCGCAGACCCAACCGCGTCAGCCGCCGCGACAGAGAGTGCACCCGTGCCACAACCGATGTCCAGAACCTTTCCACCAGTCGCGAGTCCGACTCGCGCCATGACTGCCTGTGTCACCTCGGAAAGGAGACGGTCCTGAACAGCCTCATGGACGATCCAGCTTTGTCCCGAAGGCCCGGACCAGAATATTTGCTCGTCATTGTTCAGGATTTCGGCCAACTTTTCCGTTCCCTTACCCTTGTCACCGCAACCAAAGGCTACCGTAAGCAGGCAGCAGTACATTTCCGTCGTTCAGCTTGGCCGGACCGTCGGACAGCGCGTCATGGAAGGATGTAATCCCTTCGGTCAAGGCCCACTCGCCAGGAAGTTCCCTTGTCTCATCAGTGAAATTGAACAGGCACAGCAACGCACCTGTCGGAGCCTCATGGACAAGTGCGAAAACACCTTTCACCGGCACCCACGGAATACGCACGGCATGTCCTGCGTGGATCTCGGGCGTCTCTTTCCTTCGCGCCAGAATGTGGCGAACCCCGTGCCATACGCGTGCCTGGGGGGAACTGTCGTTGCCCTTTCGAATCCGATCCACCAGGTCCCAGTCCATTTTCGGACGGTGCAGCCATCGGCTGTCCTGTTTGTGGTCCGGATTATCCCGATACCCATAGTCATTGAGCATCGCGATCTCGTCGCCCATGTAGATCAGCGGTACGCCGCCGTAAGACGCGATCAGCGCATGCCCCATGATAATCCGCTCGACCGCGCGGTCGACAGCAGCGGCATCACCTTCGTCGAGTGCTTTCTCGAGGCCCGCCAGGGATGCGAAGCTGCCTGAAATCCGTTTGTCTCCGGTTTCCGGATTTACACCGAACAACCGGCCGCGCGAGAAACTTCCCGGAAAGACGCCTTCGTAGAAATCGCTCAGGAACGCCCTGTGCCCGGGTCCGGTTACACCAACCGCTTCGGCATCATCCTCGGTGATTGCCCAGCCGATATCGTCGTGGCACCGAATGTAGGTGGCATAGGTCGCATTCCGCAGGACGGGGGGAAAATGCGTCCGCAGCACATAGGTCATAAGCGCGGTGTCGCGCGCGGCCAGTGCCGACCAGTACTGCACCATTAGCGAGTTGTGGTAGGCGAGATTTCCTTCTTTCCCGTCATGCACGCCGCGTCCGAGATAGGGCAGCATCTCTTGCGGGCCGACGATCGCCTCTTCCAAGTGTATCACGGCAGGGCAGACGATATGACAGGCCGCCCGCAGCGCCTGAAGGATCATATGGACTTCGGGTTCGGACTGGCAGCGCGTGCCCATTCGCTTCCACATGAATGCAACCGCGTCGAGCCGCAACACGTCCACACCCTTGTTGGCGAGATAGAACATCACGTCGACGATTTCGAGGAAGACCTGAGGATTGGCCCAGTTCAAATCCCACTGATGGGTGTTGAACGTGGTCCAGACCCACTTGTTCAACGCTTCGTCGTAGGTGAAGCTTCCCGGAGCGGTATCAGGGAAGATTTCCAACAGTGTTTTCTCATAGGCATCCGGCTGCGTCCGGTCGTCGAATAGAAGGTAGTAATCCTGCTTAACCTCGTCGCCATCGCGCGCGGCCTTTGCCCATGCGTGTTCGCGAGCCGTGTGATTGAGAACCACGTCGATACAAAGCGAGATTCCGCGGTCGCGCAGCGCCTTGGCGACCTTCTCGAAATCTTTCATTGTACCGAAGGCAGGATTGATGGCGCGGTAGTCCATAACCGAGTAGCCGCCGTCGGAATCCCCGGTACGCGGTTTGAGGCAGGGCATGAAATGGACGTAATTCGCCCCGATCTCCTCTAGATAATCCAGCTTGGAAAGGACGCCTTCGAGGTCGCCGGCGAAGCGATCAATGTAAAAAACGTAACCAACCATGTCGGGTCGTTGAAACCAATCCGGTTCCAGATCGCACTTCATATCCAGCCACTTCAAATCGCTTGGCCTTTTCGACCAGGCCGAGCGCATCGTCTCCTCAAGCCGCGCGCGGAAACCCGAGTAACCAGGATGCCGTCCGTACAGCCGCTCGAGCATGTCGAAGAGATCACGCCGGCTGCGCTCCAGCCTCAATTCGAACAGTCTGGAATCAAAGGCGTTCAATGCCATTCAAGAAACCTTTCGATGCGACGACGGGTCAGGTATCGGATTGCCCTGTAGCTGTCCATTGTCCGAACATGCTTGGCACGCTCTGGAAAAAAAACAAACTGGCGGTCGTGGTCTTCGGGGCTGCCTGTGTTGTCGCGATCTTTTTCGCGATTCGGCTGACGCTTTTCACAATCTATTGGTCGGATCCGGCAAGACGCGATGCGGTGATAGAAGGATGGCAGACACCTGGCTACGTAGCCATGTCATGGAAGGTCCCGAGAACCGTCATCGCCGACGCCCTCGGCATTCAGGAAGGGGATCGCGCGCGCCAAAGCCTTGAGGACATCGCTGAAACACGCGGCGTTCCGATTGAAGTTCTGATCAGCGAGCTTGAGCGTGCCATTGCCAGTTTCCGGGTCAACGCGAAGTGACCGAAACGCTTCTTTCTCTTGTCACGGCATATGGTCGCTGGCCCTGATGGTGACCACGTTTCTCAGTTGCCTCGCGCTTCCAGTGCCGGCATCTCTGGCCATGCTGGCCGCCGGCGGCTTCGTCGCCGCGGGCGATCTGTCAGCAACTCAGGTTATCGCAGCGGCATTCTCGGGGGCGGTGCTGGGTGATCAGACCGGTTTTCTGGCCGGGCGTCTTGGGTCCGGATTGACGGACCGATTGTCGTCGCATCCGAAACGCGGCGCATTGTTGCGAGGCGCCGCGGCGGACCTGCACCGCAAAGGTCCCGCCCTTGTCTTTTTCAGCCGTTGGCTGGTCAGCCCGTTGGGTCCCTATGTCAACCTGGTGGCCGGCGCGGCACGACTGGGTTGGGCAAAGTTCACCGTCGCCGACCTTGCCGGCGAGGCGGTCTGGGTCTTGCTCTATGTAGGGATCGGCATGCTTTTTGCGGGCAATATCGCATTGGTGGCCGACCTCATGGGCAACCTTTCGGGCCTTCTGGCTGCTCTGCTCGTGGCCGCCGGTGCCGCCACATGGCTTGTCCGCGCGGCCAGAAATCATCGGAGCACGGATAACATCCTCCAATAACCTTGAAAAAGGTGCCTGGGTCCGACACGCAAGGCAGTCCTACCACATCCGGTCCTGAACAACGGCTTCAAAGTCTTCGTCGTAGTCCGCCCCGCCATGGCCACCAGACGACGCTTCGGCGATAAGGTCTCCGGCGCTTGGAACCTCGCCTGACCGGTCGCCCTCTTTCCAAAGCTCGGAGCGCAGAACCGCCTTGGCGCACTGCATGTAGGCCTCAGCAACCGTGACGAGAATGACTGTTGCCGGGCTGCGGCCCTTGACCTGAAATCGTCCCGTCATGGTTGGGTCGGCTGTAAGGACCGCCCTGCCATTGACCCTTACGATCGACGTTGATCCTGGAACCATGAACAACAGCGAAACGCGGCCGTCGCGGACGATGTTGCGAAGGCTGTCGAGACGATTGTTGCCTCGCCAGTCGGGGATGGCCAGTGTCTGGGGATCAATGATCCGCGCGACCGGCCCGATGTCTCCGCGCGGCGAGCCATCCGTGCCTTCCGGACCGACGGTCGTCAGGACGGCAAATCGCGAGGCCTCGATCCAACGGGCATGTGCCCCTTGAATACGGGTCACAACCTTCCCGATGGAGGCCGGGACAGGCTCGCCGTAGAGCGCCGCGAGCTGATCCAGTGTATCGATCAATTTCATTCAGATCCCTTTGCTTCTGCCAGCAACCTGTCGGAGGCGGCCTCGACCTCATCTTCAAGCCGGACCATGAAGCTCTTGATGTTGAGGCCCGGTTCGATCGGATCGAGGAACTCGACCACTGCAACGCCGGGGTGCCGGAGAAACCCGCGTTTGGGCCAGAAATGCCCCACGTTGGTGGCGACGGGAACGCAAGTCTGACCAAGCTGCTGATAAAGCGCTCCGGTCCCCGCCTTGTACGGTTTCTTGTCGCCAGGTGCGACGCGGGTGCCCTGCGGATAGATCACGAGTTGCCCGGGGTCGGCGCTGCCGCGGCTTACGTCCTCTTTCATTCTGGCAATCGCTGCCCCCCGCTTGCCTCTGTCGACGGGAACGCAGCCGATACGCAGCGCATACTGCCCGAGGATCGGAGCGTACATGAGCTCCCGCTTCATGATGAACTTCCCGCGCGGGACTGCGTGGTAGATCAGAATGATGTCGAAGAACGACTGGTGCTTGGCAGCGACCATCGCTTCGCCTGTCGGGGGTATGCCGCGCACCTCGCTTTTGAGGCCGACCATCCAGCGCGCGGTCCAGATGACATAGACGCACCACGCATCGCAGGCCCGGTGCGCCCAGTCCCGGCTGAAAAGCGCCGGGATGAAAAACACGATCGCGTAGACCAGCATTGCCAAATACATTGAGGCGTTGAAGACAAGTGACCGGACAAGTTGCATCACGACACCATTTTCAGACGCCGCGAGGCGGCGAGATGCGTGGCCCCGAACGCCAGCGCCGCCGCAACGGCAGGTACCACCAACGGCAGCAGCCATTGGAAACCGCTAAAGCCAAGATTGCTGAAAATCGCTGTTTCGGGACCCGAAGGAAACAAAAGCAGTACAATCAGCGCGGCAATCGTTCCGGCTCCGGCCCCCACGAGCGCCCTCGTCGAGAAGCGGCGGACGAAGGCCCGGGTAATCCACGCATCGCGCGCGCCCACCAGCCTGAGCACCTCGATAATCTGGCCATTTGCGGCCAAAGCCGCCGACGCCGCGAGCGCGATCGTGGTTGCCGTAACGACGGCAATGAGAACCAAGGCGATCACGCCCACGGTTCTGAGCCGTTGTGCAGCCTCGATCAACGGCGCACGCCAGCGGCCGTGATTGTCATAGACCGCGCCGGGAGCCTCGGCCGCGAGACGCTGCCTGAGACCCTCGGGATCAGGCCCCGCGCCCTCCTCCGTCACTTCGATGAGCACGGGAAGCCTGAGTGTCTCAAGCGGCAACCCCTCACCAAACCAGGGTTCCAGAAGTTCAATCTGTTCTGCGTCGCTGATGACCCGTGTCGTCGCAATGCCTGGGGTCTGCGCCAGCGCCGTCAGGACTGCTTCTGTTTGTGCCGCAAGTTGATCCTCGGGAGCAGATATCCGGATAGTGGCGGTTCCCGCCAGTTCTGCTTCCCATCGCGCGGCGATGCCGCCGGCCGCCAGAGCGAGCGCCATCGAGACAACCGCAAGAAACGCCATCGCACCGGACGCCAGTATCGTCAAAGCCGCTGTGAAGCCCGTCGCGGGAACAACACGTTCGGCAATTCCGTCTGCCGCGAACAGATCCATCAGCTTCATAATTCCGCGCCCGCCAGGGTTACTTCACCTCTGCGAATCCGCAGCACGCGCGCCTGCACCTGCGATTTCGCCTGACGGATCAGATTCATGTCGTGCGTGGCGAACAGGATCGTCTTGCCAAGCTTGTTCAACTCGATCAGCAGGCGCAAAATCTTCAGTGACATTTCCCAGTCGACATTGCCCGTCGGCTCATCCGCCAGAACGATGTCGGGGGAAAGAATTACTGCCCGCGCGAGGGCTGCCCGCTGCCGTTCACCGCCGGACAGTTCTGCTGGCAGGCTTGCTTGCATGGGTTTCAAGCCGACCCATCCCAAAAGCTGGTCCAGATGCTCGCGTGCCCGGGTATTGTCAGCATCGGCCACGCTCGCAGGCAGCAGAATATTTTCCGCCAGAGACAAATGGTCGATGAACCGACTATCCTGATGCACGACGCCGATCCGGCGGCGCGTCTCTGCAACACCGTTCCTGTCAAGCGACGCGGTGTCCTGTCCAAGGATTCGCACCTGACCCTCGCTTGGCTGCAATTCCAAGGAACACAAGCGGATCAGCGTGGTTTTGCCGGCCCCGGAGGGACCGGTGAGAAAGTGGAAACTGCCAGGCAAAAGACCAAGCGAGACGCCGCTAAATAGCCAGCGCCCGCTATACTGCACGGCGACATTGTCGAATTCGATCACTCCTGCCCCCTGCCTCCCCGCGACGCTTTTGCCTCAGTCTTGGGTCGGGATCAACGCTCGCGACTTCCCCGTCGGGATCCGAAGTGTTAATAGCTGCATAGGCAGGTTTGCATCCAAAGCCTTAAAGGCTGGGTGATTTATTTGGGGCAAGGACTTTCGACATGCGGCTGATCTGTCCGAATTGCAGCGCTCAGTACGAGATCGACGCATCTCTGATCCCTGACGAGGGGCGTGACGTGCAGTGCTCCAACTGCGGTCACACCTGGTTCGAGCTGCCACCTGCGCCGCCGGTCTATGCCGACGCACCAGTGCCGGAAGCACCGGTTGCAGAGGACGACATCGACGTGTCCGCAGCCTACGCGGAGCGCGAGTACGAGCCCGAGACCCGGGAGGAGCCGGAGTCTGAACCGGAAACGCCCGAGGAACTTCCAGCAGAACCGGAAACGGACACCCGCAGTGTTTCAGAGCCAGAGCCTGGTCCTGAGCAAGAGAGCCCCCACCCCGGGTCGTTTCAGGAAGATGAGCCGGAAACGCCCGAGACTGAACGTGAAGACGCAGGCGAGCCAAGCACGGCGGCGCGTGCCATAGCCGCCGCAGCCGAGGAAGCCGACGACGACACTTCCGAGACGGACCCGTTCGCTGCTGCCGCTGCGGCGGGAGCCGCCCTTCATAGGCGCAAGCCCGTGGACGATGATGCGCTCAGCATCCTGCGCGAAGAAGCCGAGCGAGAGATGTCGCAACGCCGCGCGCCGCCGACGACTCCGCTGGAAACCCAGACGGACATGCCGCTGGACGAGGTCCGGGGCCGGAATACGCCGTCGCGCGCCCTGCGCGCCCGTATGGCACGGTCAGATGACGAAGAAGCCGCCGCGAAGGGCAAGAAAGAGAAAAAACAGGATCCCCGCGTGCGGACGGCAGACGAGGGTTACGAGGCGCCGCGCCGCGACCTGTTGCCGGACATCGACGAAATCAACTCCAGCCTGAAATCACGGAAGGGCCGCACGGAAGCGGAACCAGAGACCGCGGTAGAGAAACGCAAAGGGTTTCGGATCGGCTTTCTTCTGATGGTTCTGATCGCGGTGCTGATGATCTTCGCCTACGCTTGGGCACCCGCGATCGCCGGCATGGCGCCATCGCTTGAAAACCCGCTTCTGGTGTATGTCGACTGGGCCAACGGAGTTCGGGACTGGATCGACGGACTTCTGGGCGGAGCCTAGGCGCCGCCCGGCGGCGGCGAAGCAAGGCAGGCCGGATCTTCACCATCCGCACAGGTCCTATCCGGTGCACGGCAGGGCATTTGATCGCAATGTCCGACAGGGGCGGCCGGTCTTGCGACCAAAGACCTGGGTGTTAAGATCTCGGAGGCGAGCTATCTGCCCCTTGGCGAGGTGCAGGCCTCGACCGGCGGGGATCGACCTCCGCTTCCCCCCTATCGTGCATCTTGCGATGCACTGCGGGGCAATGGGCCGGTAGTTCCAGACCGAGAGCGGGCTGCACCAGAACTGAATGCGCGACTACGACCGGACGACGGGGTGCTACATCCAGACCGACCGGCTGGGGTCGGTGGGTGATCTCTAGAACCGCTCCAATAGCCGCTTGAGGTAATCCAATTCCTCGTCCGGGCGTTCCTGTTCGCCGGACCGGCGTCGGATTTCGTCCAGAAGTTCTCTTGCACGGCGATACACATCCTCACCCTGAAGTAGCTGTTCATCCGTCCCGACGCGCCCGTTTTCGCCCACGTCCCGGCCCAGCGGGTCGCGGGTGCCATCGGGGTTGTTGCGGCCCAGCGCATCGCCCTGCTGGCCGCCCTGCTGGTTCTGCTGCTGCTGCGCCATCTGATCGGCCAGTTCGCGCATCCCTTCGCGGAGCGCTTCCATGGCTTCGGCCTGATTGTCGAGCGCGCCAGCGAAATCATCGTTCCGAAGTGCCTCTTCGGCCTCGTCCATCGCCTCGCCCGCGCGGCCGAGGCTTTGACGCGCCGCGTCGCCCTCGGGGGTACCTGCGCCGGGCAGATTCTGCGTCTGACGGTTCAGTTCGTTGCGCAGCGCGCGCTGACGATCGGCGAGGCCTTGTTCGCCGTTCTCGCCGCTTTGACCACCGGGCTGCTGGCCCTGACCCTGCTGGCCCTCCTGGCCCTGACCTTCGCTGTGCTGCTGGCCGCGGCCCTGGTCGCCGGAACGGCCCTCGTTCTGCGGTGACTGGCCCGCCTGCGCATCGGGATTGAACTGTTCCTGAAGGTCGCGGAACGCCTCGTCCGACAGACCCTGCTGCTGTCTCAGGGTCTCGGCCAGGCCTTCCATCGCCTGTTCTCCAGGCGATTGCTGTCCCTGCTGGCCCCGGGCGATCTGCATGTTCTCCATCATCTGGCGAAGCTGCTCCAGAAGCTGCTGCGCCTCGGCCATGCGGCCCTGTTCCATCAGTTCCTGCAACCGGTCCAGCATGTCCTGCAGGTCCTGGCTGGTCATCTCCTGCATCTCCTGATTTTCGGAGAGTTGCTGGTTTTCCTGGTCGCCCTGCTGTTCGGCCAACTGCTGCATGTAGTCTTGCATCGCCTCGCGCAGTTCCTGCATCAGCTCGGCAATTTCTTCGTTGGTCGCGCCGTTCTCGATGGCCTCGGACAGGCGATCCTGCGCACGGCGGAGCCTCTCCAGCGCATCGCCCAGATCGCCTTCCTCGATTTCCAGAGCAAGGTTCCAGAAAACTTCGGCCAGTTCGTCGACGGTCTCGTTGTCCAGACGTCCCAGAGACACGCGGGTTTCGAGACGTCGAACGGCGAACCTCAGTTTCAGATACACGGTTTCCGAGCGGAAAATGTCCTCGGGCTTGTACGAGACCGCGCGCAGCACCTGTGCCACTCGAGGTGCGTTCGTGCGGCTCCACAGAAGGTCGCGGCGCTGTTCTATGATGGCCTTGGCGAGCGGATCGAAGAAGCGACGCCCGGGCAACGTGGCCGACTGCGGTGCCGAAAGGCTTTCCTGACCGGCGGCATCCAGTGCGAACAACTCGGCCGAAATCGGCAGATTGGCCCAGGGATGCTTGGAAAAATCGTCGATCGCCATTTCCGAGAATTCCCGGCGGTCGCCGGATATCGTCATCGGCAGGTCCAGCACGATCGGCTCGCGTGGCTCTGGTTCGGCTGCAAGACCATATCGGCGATCGACCTCGGGCAGGTCCAGCACGATCTCGATCCGCCCACCGGTCACTCCATAGTCATCCCGCGCGACGAAGGGTGCTTCCATGCGGCCGCCCTGTCCCTGGGCGATCGGGCCCTCGAATTCGATCTCGGGGGGCTGGTCTTCCAGAGATTCGATATTCCATTCGCGACCGCCCGGACCGTCGATGCGAAGCACACCGGACTGAGCGACCTCGAAAGACTGGCCCGGTTCGGTGGCAGGGGGGACGTCTTCGGTTCGGCCTGAAATGGTTTCGTGTAACGTCAGCGCGCCGACCTCTCCGTAGAAACGAATGGTGACGCGGCTTCCTTCCGGTACCGAGAAGCCCGCGCGCTTTATGTCGTTCAGATAGAGGCTTGGCTGACCCGTGTAGATGGGTGGCTCGATCCAGCCCTCCCAGGCCGGGCCAGCGGCAAGGCTGTCACCGCCGCGCGGCGTGATTTCGGTGACCGTGGCCACACGAAGAAACGAGCCGAAAAGGAGAGCGACCACGAAGGCCAGCAGCGCCACATACCGCAGCGCATAGGGATCGCGGCGCGACAGACGAAGGTCGGGATCGGGCGCCCTAGCCAATTTCAGTCTTTCGGCCATGCGTGCGACATGGGCCTTCCACACGGCCTCGGACGCGGCATCGCCTGCGCCAATGGCCTGAATGTCGGAAATTGCGGCGATCGGGCGGCCGGGAAGCGTCTTGTCCAACCGATCGAGAACTTCCGCCCGCGATGGCCAATGGAAGCGGCCGAAGCCATAAACCAGGGCGCCGCCAACACCAAGGACGACAATCACGCCTACCGCCCACACGCCCTCAAGCGGAAGAACGTCCTGAAGCCCCAGCATGAGAATGGACAACGCGAAGAGCAGTATCGTCCAGAGCGGCCAGAACGCGCGGAACACCCGCTCGGCCAGCAAACCCAAAAAAGTCAGCCTAAGCGGCCAGAAAATCCGCCGTGTCGCTTCGGTTGGAAGATCGCGCGTCTGTGCCATATGCCCATATATAGGGCCGGAATCGAATTATGCCGATCCCTCGAGCCAATGAGGAATGGTATCTCGATTTATCATCTCGTCAAAGGTCGGACGTGGCCTGATGACAGCGAATTGATGCTCATGCACCATAACTTCGGGAATCAAGGGCCGTGTGTTGTACTCGGATGCCATCACGGCCCCATATGCGCCGGCCGAACGGAAAGCGACGAGATCGCCGGCGGAGAGTGGCGGCAACGGGCGCTGCCGCGTGAAGGTATCGCCCGTCTCGCACACGGGACCTACCACGTCGAAGGGGCGCAACTCGGTTCCCGGCACGGCCTCTGTCACCGGAACGATGTCGTGATAGGCGCCGTACATGGCGGGGCGTATCAGGTCGTTCATCGCCGCATCCAGGATGAGGAAATCCCGGCCCTCTCCTGATTTGACGTAGATGACGCCGGCTACGAGAATCCCGGCGTTTCCGGCGATAAGGCGACCGGGTTCGATCTCGATCTCGCAGCCTAGATCGCCCACGGTGCGTTTCACCACCTCACCGTACTCGATCGGCAGTGGCGGCGCCTTGTTCGAGCGCTCGTAGGGAATGCCGAGACCGCCGCCGAGGTCGAGCCTGCGGATATCATGGCCGTCTGCACGCAATTGCGCGGTCAATTCCGCGATCTTGGTATAAGCCAGTTCGTAGGGCTCCAGGTCGGTCAACTGGCTGCCGATGTGGACGTCGATACCGATGACCGCCAATCCCGGCAGGGCGGCGGCATGCGCATAGACCTCGCGGGCGCGACTGATTGGAATTCCGAACTTGTTCTCCGACTTGCCGGTGGCGATTTTCTCGTGCGTCTTCGCATCGACATCGGGATTGACACGAATGGTGATCGGCGCCCTGACACCAAGCCGTTCTGCCACACCCGACAGAAGCGCCATTTCCGGCTCGCTTTCGACGTTGAACTGACGAATGCCTCCGCTCAGGGCAAGCTCCATCTCTTCAGCTGTCTTGCCGACCCCGGAGAATACGATCCGGTCCCCCGGAAAGCCGGCGGCCTTCGCGCGTCGGTACTCGCCACCCGACACAACGTCGACTCCCGCGCCGAGCGATGCCATCAGGTTAAGCACGGCCTGGTTCGAGTTGGCCTTCATTGCATAGCAGATCATGTGATCGAGATCGGACAGGGCCTCGTCGAATAGCCTGTAGTGCCGTGTCAGCGTGGCGGTCGAATAGACATAGAAGGGCGTACCGACAGCGGCCGCAATCTCGGGGATCGGAACATCTTCGGCGTGCAAGACGCCATTTTTATAAAGAAAGTGGTCCATCTGGCATTTCACGCTGGCTGACCTTGCGCTCTTATCCTGCGACCGGAAAAGGTGCAACGGAGGCAATACTTGACTTGCGGGGGCTGTGTCCGCGACACTTCCTGCGGGGATGATGCGGATGGATTATTCCACATTTGCAGAGCGGGAACGTGCGGGTTGGGCGGATTCCGACATCACGGACGGGTATGTCCGCGGTTT
The DNA here is from genome assembly GCA_040220415.1 of Silicimonas sp. Taxonomy (GTDB): domain Bacteria; phylum Pseudomonadota; class Alphaproteobacteria; order Rhodobacterales; family Rhodobacteraceae; genus JAVJUV01. The sequence continues at coordinate 27,143 of JAVJUV010000109.1, read as the reverse complement.
CGGCCCCGTGGTCGACAGAGCATGCGATGCGCACCTGGGCCTGATGCCGGAGACGGGCCGGGTTCTGGATTTGTGCTGCGGACAAGGGACCTTGACGGCCAAGATGGCGCAGGCCGGACGCGAGATTTCAGGACTGGATTTCTCGGCTGACATGCTGGAACGGGCCAGGAAAGCCGCACCGGACGCCGACCTGAGTCACGGTGATGCGCAGGACCTGCCCTACCCGGACGATCTTTTCGATGCGGTCGTCTGCAATTTCGGGATGATGCATATCCCGGATCAACCGAAGGCGCTTGCCGAGGTGTCGCGAGTGTTGAAACCGGGCGGCGTTTTTTCCATGACCTCGTGGGTAGGACCCGAGGCATCAGACGCATTCCGGCTGATCTTTGCAAATGCGCGCGCCAATCTGCCGGAAGGCATTTCCCCACCGCCGCAACCCGACCTTTTCATCTATGGCCGACCGGACGATGCAGCTCGGTTTCTTGAGCAGAGCGGGTTGGTTGCTGAACAACACGACATCCTTCCGTTGGCCTGGGATCTGGATGATCCGGACGAATTGTTCATGATTTTTCTGACCGGCACGGTCGGTGCGCGGATGACGCTGATGGCGCTCGGTGACGAGGGCCGGGCGCGCGCGGCGGCAGGTGTTGCAGAGGAAATCGAACGCGACTATCGCAACGGCGAACGCTTCCGAATTCCTGCCCCGGTTGCACATATCGTCGCGCGCGCTGTCTGATCTTGCCTTTCCGTAACGGTGCGCCACTCTTGGCGGAAAGGGAGAACGCGTCATGGTAAAGACAGTCATCATCGAGCAGACCGGCGGGCCGGAAGTTTTGAAGATCGTGGATCGCAAGGTCGGCGAGCCGGGGGCGGGAGAGATCCGAATTCGGCACGAGGCCGTCGGGTTGAACTTCATCGATTGCTACCACCGTATGGGGCTTTATCCGATGCAGTTGCCCCTGGCGCTTGGCATGGAAGCCGCCGGCGTGGTCGAGGCCGTGGGCGAGGGTGTGACCCATCTGAAACCGGGTGACCGGGCCGCCTATGCGTCGAACCCGCCCGGGGCCTATTGCGAGGCGCGCGTGATGCCGGCGGCGCAGGTCTGTCCCCTGCCCGACGGCATTTCGTCCGAGGATGCGGCCTCGATCATGCTTCAGGGCCTGACCGTTCAGTTCCTGTTCCACCGCACCACGCCCATCGCGAAAGGCGACACGGTGCTGTTTCATGCCGCCGCCGGCGGGGTCGGGCTTATCGCTTGCCAGTGGGCGAAATCGGAAGGTATCCGGCTGATCGGCACGGCCGGATCGGACGAGAAATGCCGTCTGGCCGAGGCGCATGGCGCGGATGTCTGCATCAACTATCGTACCGAGGATTTCGTAAGCCGGGTCAAGGAGTTGACTGGTGGAAAAGGCGTGCCGGTCGTGATGGATTCGGTTGGCAAGGACACGTTCGACGGGTCGCTGGATTGCCTGTCGCCGCTGGGGATGATGATCAGCTTCGGCAATGCTTCGGGTCCGGTGCCGCCGTTCAGCATCTCGATACTTGCCCAGAAGGGATCGCTGAAGCTTACCCGGCCCACTCTGTTTGCGCATATCGCGGATCACGAGGTTTGCCAGCAGATGGCGCGGAACCTGTTTTCCAAGCTCGAGTCCGGTGCCGTAAAGACCAATATCGGACAGCGTTACAGTCTGGACGAGGTGGCCGAGGCGCACCGGGCGCTGGAGGCGCGCGAGACCACCGGGTCCACGATCTTCACCGTCTGACGAGCGCGCGCTCTGCAACGTTCGGCGCAGGGGCGTTGCGCGCAACTGCTCAAAATCGTTAACGCCCATATTTTGTGGGGGAATGGGGCGGATTCCACACGTCGGTATAACGTCGGTATCACGTCAGTATTCTGTCGGTGCCTCTGGACAGCGCGGCGAGTTAACACCCCACATCTTGTGCGAACGTTCACCAAGGTGAACGGCATGGTAAGGTTTGGGCCGCGCGGGCGCGATCCGGCCTTGGCCGGAAAAGGTCCAGCCCCCGGAGCGACCCCGTCCGTTACGAGCCGTCCCACCGCCGCAACAGCCAGTACCATTGATCCGGTTTGTCCAGGATCCTTGCCGAGAGGCTGTCGTTGAATGCCCGCGTCATCGTCAGGCAGTCGCTGGGAGGAATGGATGCCTCGAACTCCACTTCGAAATCGTTGCCCGCGCCGATCCGGGTTCCATAGGCGGGAACCATCGGCAGATCGTATTTCAACGCCAGCCGCGCGGCGGACAGAGAGGTCAGCGCATCGCGTCCCAGGAAGGGAATGCGCGCACCGTCGGCCGATTTCTCATCCAGAAGGATCGCGATGAACCCGCCGTTTCTGAGGTGGCGCACAAGCTCTTTTGTGCCGGGCATCCCGGTCGCAAGGATGGGTTGTCCGCCAACCTGGATTCCGGCCAGCAGGCGCCGCTGGTAATGGCGGTTGGTCTGCGGACGGTAGACGGCGCCGGTTTCCATGCCACGGGCCTTGAGGACGGCGCGAATCGCCTCCCATTGGCCGAAATGACCCGAGACGATGATCGCACCCTTTCCCCGGGCGCGTGCGGCTTCCAGCGCGGCAAGACCGGGTCCGAATGTGGAAATATTGTTCTGAAGCGCCTGGAACTCGGCGCAATGGTAGATCTCGAACAGGGTCTGCCCCATCTTGCGGCCCATGTTCCGGCAAAGCTGCATCCGTTCGGCGCGGGGCATGTCGGGAAATACGTGCATCAATTCGCGGTCGACGCGACGCCGGGCGATCGGAAACCACCGCGTCACGCCACCCATCAAATATCCCAGGGCCCGCGAACGCGCATCGAACCCGCGCCACCGCGAGAAGGTGAGGGCGGAGAAAAGCGGGACATAGCGGAGGTGGTGCCAGAATGCGACAAACGGGCGAGAGAACATCGAATGTATATGATTGCAATTGCGTCGTTCGCCAAGGGAAAGGTGATAACGGCCGCTCGAATTCCCGAGACGTTGCGTCGCGTTATGCCTGGTGCGGGACGCACCGCACCGGTTGCCTTGGTGGCAGGAAGGTGACGCCCATGCTGTAGGGTCGCATCCGAAACCTGATAAAAAAACCGGTTGCGGGGACGTCAGGCGCTCTAAGCGACGGGCCGCGTTCTGAGGAAAAGATAGAGCGGCAGGCCGCAGCTGACGCCGATGCAGAACGTGGCCGGGATCGCGATGAGCGCGGACCAGTTCCGGCGCACGCGGGTCTCGGCGATGATCCAGACCGTAAGTGCCGTGGCAGCGATGGTGAGATCCCAGGTCAGGCCGGTGGTCGAGGCGTTGACATACCATGCGTCGATCAGGCCCGAGAGGCCGGTGCCGGTTTCGCGCATGTAGGTCAGGAACCAGTACATCGGGTGGATGGCGCCCCAGACGGCCAGCCCGAGATATGTCAGCCGAAGCGGCGACATCAGGGCGTCCCGGCCACGCCGATCCGCGCTTCGCCGGTGCTGGCGACGCCGGTGTCGACCGGTTCGGGCGGACCATCGGCACCGCAGGCGGCCACGGTCAGGGCCAGCAGGAGGATGGCCCGCTTCATGGGCTGATCGCCACGCCGACGCCGCCCATGCGGCCTGAGACCGATGGCGACACATCGACGCCGCCGGAGGAGACGGACGCGCCGATGTTGAACGAAGGATCCTCGCAGGCAGGCAGGAGGATCAGAAGAACGATGGCCAGTTTTTTCATCCCAAACGCTCCTTCCAGCGCGCGATCTGGATCCGCACCTGATCGGGCGCGGTGCCGCCGTAGGATGTGCGGCTTCGGACCGAGTTGTCTACTCCCAGAACGTCGTAAACGCCTTCCGTAATCGCGTCATGGGCGGATTTCATCCGGTCGAGCGTCAGGTCGGCGAGGTCGCAACCCTGTTCCTCGGCCATTGCCACGAGACGTCCGGTCACGTGGTGAGCGTCGCGGAAGGGCAGCCCGGCCTCGCGCACCAGCCAGTCGGCAAGGTCGGTGGCGGTGGAAAAACCCGAGGAAGCGGCTGCGCGGAGCGCGTCCGGCCTGGCGGACATGTCGCGGACCATGCCTTCCATCGCGGCCAGCGCCAGCATGAGGCTGTCGGCGGCGTCGAAGACCTGTTCCTTGTCTTCCTGCATGTCCTTCGAATAGGTCAGCGGCAGGCCTTTCATGACGGTGAAAAGGCCCACGGTCGCGCCGAGAATGCGACCGATCTTGGCGCGGACTAGTTCGGCGGCGTCGGGGTTCTTTTTCTGCGGCATGATCGACGAGCCGGTCGAGAACCGGTCGGACATGGCAACGAAGCGGAATTGCGCGCTGGACCAGATCACCAGTTCCTCGGCGAAGCGGGAAAGGTGCATCGCGGTGATCGCGGACGCTGCCAGGAATTCAAGGGCGAAGTCGCGGTCGGCCACTGCGTCGAGCGAGTTGGCCGAGGGGCGGTCGAAGCCCAGCGCCTTTGCCGTCATGTGCCGGTCGATGGGGAAGGAGGTGCCCGCCAGCGCGGCGGCGCCGAGCGGCGACTCGTTCATCCGGGCGCGGGCGTCGGAGAATCGGCCGGCGTCGCGGCCCAGCATCTCGACATAGGCCATCATGTGGTGGCCCCAGGTGACCGGCTGCGCCGTTTGCAGGTGGGTGAAACCGGGCATGACCCAGTCGGCGCCCGCTTGGGCCTGGCCGAGGAGCGCTTTTTGCAGCGCTTCGATCCCGGCGACGGCGGCATCGCACTGATCCCGCACCCAGAGGCGGAAATCCACGGCGACCTGGTCGTTCCGGCTGCGGGCGGTGTGCAGGCGTCCCGCCGGCTCGCCGATCAGATCCTTCAGGCGCGCCTCGACGTTCATGTGGATGTCTTCGAGCGCGGTGGAAAAACGGAACGTTCCGCCCTCGATTTCTGACAAGACCGTGAGCAGACCTTCCCGAATGGCGTTTGCATCGCTATCCGTAATGATACCCTGCGCGGCCAGCATGGCGGCGTGGGCGCGCGAGCCTTCGATGTCCTGTCGTGCCAGCCGCTGGTCAAAGCCGATCGAGGCATTAATTGCCTCCATGATGGCGTCGGGTCCGGCGGCGAAGCGGCCGCCCCACATCTGGTTCGCGTCGTCGGTCATGTCTGTTTGTCCTTCGGAGGGACCATGCGTCTGTTTCTCGCCGTCGTCTACACGGCCCTCGCGCTTAGCGCAAACGCCGCCCGCGCCGATGTCGCCGCCGCCGAGGCGGCGCGCGACGGCACCATGAAGAAGCTGCTGTTCTCGGAGCCCGCGGCGGTATCGGGAGAGACGTTCACCGACCCCGAAGGCGGCGAGTTCCGGCTGTCGGATTTCGGCGGCAGGCACGTGGTCGTGAATTTCTGGGCGACCTGGTGCGCGCCCTGCCGCAAGGAAATGCCGATGCTGTCGGAATTGCAGACCGAGTTCGGCGGCGAGACCTTCGAGGTGGTGACCATCGCGACCGGGCGCAATTCGGTGCAAGGCATCCGGAAGTTTTTCGAGGAAGTGGGCGTCGACAACCTGCCGCTGTACCTTGATCCGAAGTCTTCGCTGGGGCGCGACATGGGCGTGCTGGGGCTGCCGATCACGGTGATCCTGGACCCCGAGGGCCGCGAGATCGCGCGGATGCGGGGCGATGCAGAATGGAACTCGGACAGTGCCAAATCGGTGATCCGCGCGCTGATCGGCGCCGGCGGCTGACAGAAGGCGCGGCGTTCTTCCCTTGCCCCGCTGGTCTGCATGCGGTTTAAGCCGCACCGCAGACCGGCAATCGAGCATTTTCCCTATGTCCCAGACCAAAGGCCGCGTTGTCGCGGTGCTCGGCCCGACCAATACCGGCAAGACGCATTATGCCATCGAGCGGATGCTCGGGCACCGGACCGGCGTGATCGGTCTGCCGCTGCGATTGCTGGCGCGCGAGGTCTATGACCGGATCGTCGCCGTGCGCGGCCCGTCGGTCGTGGCGCTGGTCACCGGCGAAGAGCGGATCGTGCCGGAGCGGACGCAATACTGGGTCTGCACGGTCGAGGCGATGCCCGATGGCATGGGCTGCGATTTTCTGGCCGTCGACGAGATCCAGCTTTGCGCCGATCCTGAACGTGGCCACGTCTTCACCGACCGCCTGTTGCGCGCGCGCGGGCAGCACGAAACGCTGTTCATGGGATCGGACACGATGCGGGGCGCGATTGCGGCACTGGTGCCGGGCGTGCAGTTCCAGCGGCGCGAGCGGTTCAGCGACCTGACCTACACCGGATCGAAGAAGATCAGCCGGATGACGCCGCGCGCCGCCATCGTCGGGTTCTCGGTCGAGAACGTCTATGCCATCGCCGAACTGATCCGCCGCCAGAAGGGCGGCGCTGCGGTTGTGATGGGCGCGCTGTCGCCGCGAACGCGGAATGCGCAGGTGGCCATGTACCAGGAGGGCGAGGTCGATTACCTGGTCGCCACCGATGCCATCGGCATGGGGCTGAACCTGGATATCGATCATGTAGCGTTCTCGGGGCTGCGCAAGTTCGACGGCCGCAGGATGCGGGATCTGCAACCCAACGAGCTGGCCCAGATCGCCGGACGCGCGGGGCGCTACATGCGGCCCGGCACCTTCGGCGTGACCGGCGAAGCGCCGCCGATGGACGACCCCGTGGTCGATGCCATCACCGCGCACAGCTTCACGCCGCTGAAGAAGCTTCAATGGCGCAACGCCCGGCTTGAATTCGGCACCATCGACCGGCTGATCGGATCGCTTGAGATGTCGCCCGACGACGAGTGGCTGGTGCGGGCCCGCGAGGCGGACGATCTGCAGGCGCTGAAGGCGATGGCAGAGGTCGCCGAGGTGCGGGCGCGGGCCTCGGACGGGGTATCGGTCAGGCTGCTTTGGGACGTGTGCCGGGTGCCCGACTTCCGCGGGATCAGCCACCAGGAGCACGCTCAGCTTCTGGAGCGGATCTTCGGATTTCTGCACGAGCACGGGCGCGTTCCGGACGACTGGCTGGCACGGCAGGTCAAACGGATCGACCGCAGCGATGGCGACATCGACACGTTGTCCAAACGGTTGGCATATATCCGCACATGGACCTATGTGGCGCAGCGGAAAGGCTGGACGGACGAGGAAAGCGATTGGCGTGAGGCGACTCGGCATGTAGAAGACCGCCTGTCGGACGCGCTGCATGATGCTCTGACGCAAAGATTTGTCGACCGGCGCACATCCGTATTGCTGCGCCGGTTGAAGCAGAAGGAGGGCCTTGTGGCCGACGTGAACGACAAGGGTGAAGTGACGGTCGAAGGACAATTCGTCGGCCGTCTGGAGGGGTTCCGCTTTCATCAGGATGCCAGCGCCACGGGCGACGAGGCGAAGACGGTGAAGCAGGCCGCAGTCGCAGCGCTTGGACCCGAGTTCCACCTTCGGTCGGACCGGTTCTACAACGCGCCCGACACCGAGATCGACTTTACCGAACAGGGTGGCCTGATGTGGGGCGAGCACGCTGTCGGCAAGCTGGTCGCCGGCGACGACGCGATGAAACCCAGGGTTCATGCCTTCGTGGATGAGGAGGCCGGCCAGGACGTGGCCGACAAGGTGCAGCGCAGGCTGCAGCACTTCATCGACCGCAAGATCGCATCCCTGTTCGAGCCTCTGCTGAACATCCAGCGCGACGAGACGCTGACGGGGCTGGCGCGCGGTTTCGGGTTTCGCGTGGTGGAGGCCCTGGGGATCATCGACCGGCGCGATGTGGCGGACGACGTCAAGGTGCTGGACCAGGAAGCCCGCGGGCTTTTGCGCAAGCACGGCATCCGTTTCGGGCAGTTCACCGTCTTTCTGCCGGCCCTGCTGAAGCCCGCACCGACGCGGCTGCGGCTGGTGCTGTGGTCGCTTGCGCGAAACCTTGACGAGTTCCCCGAAAGCCCGCCGCCGGGACTGGTGACGATCCCGGTGCTGAAGGACATCGACCCGGCGATCTACCTGATGTCGGGTTACAAGCCGGCGGGCGAACGCGCGATCCGTATCGACATGCTGGAGCGTCTGGCGGACATGCTGCGCGCCGAGGACAGCCGGGGCGGCTTTGAAGCGAAGGCCGACATGCTGTCGATCACGGGTATGACGCTGGAGCAGTTCGCGGGCCTGATGGAGGGTCTTGGCTACAAGGCCGAGAAGGGCGAGCGCGAGAAGGCGCGGTCTGTGGCGACGGGCGCAAGCGAGGCGCAGGCCACCGGGACGCCGTCGGCGACCGAGACGGGCGAGGCGCACCCCGGCGTCGAAGGCACCAGCGAGACCGAGGCGGTTCCCGGCGCCGAGACGCCGGGCGAGACGCCGGATGCCACCGGGGCAAGCGAGGCCGACGCGGCGCAGGCGCCTGGCGAGTTGGAGCGCAACGAGGCGCATCCCGGACTTCACGGCGCAAGCGAAGTGGAGGCCACGCCGGATACCGAGAGCGGCGGCGAGGCCGAGATGGAGGTGTTCTATACCTTCACCTGGGGCGGCAACCGGGGCGCGCAGCGCCAGAACCGCGCCCGGCCGCAGGGCCAGAAGGGCAAGCCGAGGGGCAAGGGCAAGCCGCGTCCGAAGGGCGAAGGCGGCCCGAAAGCCCGCAATTTCGAGGCGCGCCCACCCCGCAAGGAAAAGGCGATCGACCCGGACAATCCCTTTGCGCAGGCCCTTATGGGGTTGAAGGACAAGAACTCCTGAGCGAGACGCAACGCATCGACCAGTGGCTGTGGCACGCGCGGTTCTTCAAGACGCGCGGGCTGGCGACCAAGGTGGTATCGGGCGGGAAGCTGCGGGTCGACGGCGCCCACGTCACCAAGCCCGCCTTCGCGCTGCGCCCCGGAATGACGCTGACCTTTCCGCAGGCACGCCGGATTCGCGTAGTCCGGGTCGAGTTGCTGGCCACGCGCCGCGGCCCGGCGCCCGAAGCGCAGGCGCTTTACACCGACCTGACGCCAGAGCCCGAAACGGATGTTCCGCCGAACCCGCGATACGAGGGAAAGGGGCGTCCGACGAAGAAAGATCGCCGCAGCCTTGGACTTTCGGGGCGTCCCCCGCTTGAATAGGCGGCCCGACCGGTCTAGGTCAGCAACGTTACGGATCAAGAGAGCCGCCCATGACCTACATCGTCACGGACAACTGCATCGCCTGCAAATACACTGACTGCGTCGAGGTGTGCCCTGTGGACTGCTTCTACGAGGGCGAGAACATGCTGGTGATTCACCCTGACGAATGCATCGACTGCGGTGTGTGCGAGCCGGAATGTCCGGCGGACGCCATCCGGCCGGACACCGAGCCGGACATGGACAAGTGGGTGGAGTTCAATCGAAAGTATTCGGAGCTGTGGCCGGTCATCATCACGAAGAAGGACCCGCTGCCCGACGCCGACGACATGGACGGCAAGGACGGGAAGATGGAGTTTTTCTCGGAGAATCCGGGCGAAGGCGGCTGATTCGGCTTTGACCGCGCGCTTTACGACGCGTAACATATGCGAAGTTCGCCGTGTAATCCTTGCTTGCATCGGCCATTTCGTCGCGGTTCTTGGAAACCGGCGAAAAATATGCTATATTTCTGTTACATAAATGGCTGAACCCGTTGATCGGCTTTTTGACGATGCGGGATCGCTGCAAGCGACAGGGCTAAAGCGACGGGAGGATGTGTGTGTTCCCGCCGTGTTTCTGTCGCCTGTTTCCGCCGTACTGCAGAGGACCCTGACTGTATGACCAAGACCAAAATGGAATTCCGTCCCAACGATCACGTCGTTTACCCCGCGCACGGGGTCGGCCAGATCGTCTCGATCGAAGAGCAGGAAATCGCCGGCATCAAGCTGGAACTGTTCGTGATCTCGTTCGAGAAGGACAAGATGACTTTGCGCGTGCCGACCAACAAGGCGGCCGAGGTGGGGATGCGGACGCTGTCGTCGCCCGACATCGTATCGAAGGCGATGAGCACGCTGAAAGGCAAGGCGCGCGTCAAGAAGGCCATGTGGTCCCGCCGCGCCCAGGAGTACGAGCAGAAGATCAACTCGGGCGACCTGATCGCCATCGCCGAAGTGGTGCGCGACCTGCACCGTGCCGACGACCAGCGCGAGCAGAGCTATTCGGAACGTCAGCTTTACGAAGCGGCGCTGGAGCGTCTGACCCGTGAAGTCGCTGCCGTGAACGGCGCCGACGAGATCGCCGCTCAGCAGCAGGTGGGCGAAGTCCTGATGGGCCGCGCCGCCTGATCCGGCACAATCGATCCTGAAAGAGGCCGTGTCCGTCAGGACGCGGCCTTTTTCTTTGCGGACCGGTGCAGGGTGTCAGCCGCGGGCGACCAGGAGATCGACAGGCGGCGTCCGGATCAGCTCGGCAGCCAGCGAGCCCAGCTTGTGCAGGCCGGGGCCAGAGCGCGTGTGAGCGCCGATGGCCAGGAGTTGCGGCCGGAATGACTGGAGCTTGCCGTCGAGCACCTGGTGAAAGCCGCCGGTCTCGATCAGGGGCATGTCTCCGACGATCGCATGGTTCGCCTGCCAATGCCGAGCCAGTTCCTCGGCCTCGCGGCGCACAGCATTCGCCATTTCACCACTGGCACCGCCGGTCAGACCCGCGAAAGGTACGTGAAGCGCGTGGATGCCGGTCATCTCGGCGCCTGGGGCTATCCGCCCTGCGGCCGAGACGGCCGCCGCGCAGGCCTTCGAGAAATTCACCGCGACAAGGACTTTGCGGTAGGGGCCGTCGACGGAATCGCGCACCAACAGGACGGGCTGGCGGCACATGGCCACGATCCGCTCCATCGTGGTTTCGCGTACGGCGTCCATGAAGGCGCGACGCCGATGCAGCCCGAGGACCAGAAGGTCGGCTTCTCTTTCGGCCGCGATGCCCAGAACTCCCGGTGCCACGTCACCGATACGAACGTCGATCAGGGCATCGGCCCCCTTGTGGGCGTCCAGCGTCCTGCGCAACCGGCTTTCGGTGGAGGCCCGCAATTCGGCCGCCATGTCGGATGGCAGGGTTTCATCGACGATCGAGATCACGGTGCACTGCGCGTTGAGCTCGAATGCTAGCCTCAGCGCACGCTCGACCGCGCGGTCCGACCGCTCGGACAGATCCGTGGCGACGGCGATGTTTCTCATCGGACCAACTCCCCTTGTCAGGAGAAGTCTTGCCGATTCGGTCACGCCGCGCCTTGCCCGGGATCAAGCCTGCGTGGGGTCGTCCAGATACATCCGCCAGTGATGAGCCGGCTGATAGCCCAGCATCCGTTTGGCTTTCTCGTTGGAATAGAACGTCTCGTCCTGCCCCATCTTCTTTTTCACAGGGACACCCTGGTAGAAACGGTCGATCAGTTCCTGGGTTTTCGCGGCAACGGAGTGATCGTCGTTCGAGACGTTGAAAACTTCGTAGCCCAGGCCGTCGGTTTGCAGGCAGCATTCGACCATCTGCCCCAGGTCGCGCACGTCGATATAGGCAAAGATGTTGCGGCGGCGTTTCTGGGGCTCGGTGATGAAGTCGGGGAACATGGACTTGTATTCATGCGGCTCAATCACGTTGTTGATCCGAAGGCCGTAGATATCCGCACCCGACCGGCGCTGGAACGAGCGCGCGGTGACTTCGTTCGCGACCTTCGAGGTCGCATAGCTGTCTTCGGGCACCGTGGGATGTTCTTCGTCGATCGGCACGTATTCCGGCTTGCGCTCGCCGTCGGCGAAACAGACGCCGTAAGTCGTCTCGGACGAGGCGAAGATGATCTTGCGAACGCCGGCGCGAAGGGCAGCGTCGATGACGTTGTAGGTGCCCATGACGTTTACCCGGTAACATTCGTTATCGGAGGTGATCATGATCCGCGGCACCGCGGCGAAGTGAACAACCGCGTCGAAGGCGGGCATGCCGGTGCCCGGCTCAAGCTCGTCGAAATCGGCGTAGCTGGTCATGACGTCGAACATCTGGCCCGCGTCGGTGATGTCGGCGATGCGGTTCAGCACGCCGGGGTGATCGAGGGGTTTGAGATCCAGGTTCAGAACGCGGTGCCCCTTGTCCACAAGATACGGCACCACGTGGCGGCCGGCCTTGCCGGTGCCGCCGGTGAAAAGAATTCGCATGTCGATCCCTCCTTCTGCCCGGGTTCCGCCCCGGTTCCTCAGTTCACGTTTTCCACGTCATCCGGACGGCCGACAACCACGAACCGCAATGCCTCGGGGCGGTAAATCCGCGCAGCGACGCGCTTGACGTCTTCCATCGTCACCGCGTTCACCTTGTCGTTGCGGGTCACGATGTAGTCCGGCCCGAGATCTTCCATCTGCATGCCCACCATGATCCGTGCGATCGGACCGTTGCCGTCGAACCGAAGCGGATAGGCGCCGGTCAGGTAGGTCTTTATCTCGTCCAGTTCGGCTTGGGTGACGCCCTGGCTGGCGATGCGGGCCCATTCCTGGCGAACGACCTCGATGGCCTGGGCCATGCGGTCGTTGGCAGAGGCGAACTGGCCGATGACCAGATCGGCGTGGTCGTAGTTGGCGAGATAGGTGCCGACGCCGTAGGTCAGGCCGCGTTTCTCGCGCACCTCGTCCGAGAGGCGCGACTGGCGCCCCGAGCCGCCGAAGATTTCGTTCGCGACGAAGGCAGGGAAGAAATCGGGGTCGTCGCGTTCGATGCCCTCGTGGCCGAAGATGGCCACCGATTGCGGCGTGTCGAACGGCACCAGCGTGACGCCGCCGGTCAACTGGACCTCGGCCTCGTCGGGCAAGGGCGCGCCGGTTTCGGGCAGATCGCCCAGAAGCTGGTCCATGATCCGGCCCAGTTCCTCGGCCGTGATGTCGCCGGCCGCGCCGACGTAGACGCGATCCTGCGCCAGCACCGCCTTGTGCGCGGCAACGATGTCGTCGCGGGTCAGCGCGGCCACGCTTTCCAGCGTGCCGTCACGGGACGAGCCGTAGGGGTGGTCGCCGAAGGCCAGCTCGTCGAAGGTGCGTCCGGCGATGCTGTTGGGATCGGTGGCGTTCGAGCGGATCACCGAAAGCACCTGCGCCCGGACCCGTTCGATGGCTTCCTCGTCGAAGCGCGGGTTGACCAGTGCTTCGCGCAGAAGGGCCACGGCCTGGTCGCGGTTTTCGGTCAGGAAACGGGCTGAGACCGAGAAAGCGTCGTCGTAGACGTCGAAGTTGTAGCTGGCGGCCAGGCTGTCGCGGGCCTCGATGAAGGCGCGGGCGTCCATGTCGCCGGCCCCTTCCTCGATCAGGCCGGTCATCAGGTTGATGACCCCGCGCTTGCCCTCGGGATCGAGAGACGAGCCGCCCTTGAAGCGGATCTCGATGGCGGTGAAGGGGATTGAGTGTTCCTCGACCAGCCAGGCCTTGAAGCCTGCGGGCGAGGTGACTTCCTGGATTTCGATCGCAGCCTGGACCGGGCCGCCGAGAAGCAGCGCGACGGCCGCCGAGAGAACAACGCGGATCATTGCCCCACCTCCGCCGGATCCGAGGGCAGGACGTAGCCGGTGACCGCGTTGCGCCGGTCGAAGACCTTGTGGGCCGCGGCGATGATGTCGTCTTCGGTGACGGCGTCCAGGATGGATGGCCAGGCTTCGATGTCGGCAATCGTCAGCCCGCTGGTCAGGCCGCTGCCATACCGGTTCGCGACCGTCGAGATATCGTCGAGAGCGTAGATCTCGGAGGAGCGGATCTGCATCTTGATCCTGTCGAGGGCCTCGGGGTCGACGCCTTCCTCCAGAAAATCGGCCACCGCCTGGTCCATCGCGGCCTCGGCTTCTTCGAGAGACATGCCCTCGGCAGGGACCATCGCCATGCCGAAGGTCGTGTCGTCCAGGGATTGACCCGAATACCATGCCGCCGAATAGATCGCGCGCGGCGGGCCGAAGTTCAGCTTTTCGGCGAAGACCGAGGTCTGGGGCGAGCCGCCCAGAACCTGCGCCAGAAGCGTCAGCGCGGCGGCCTCTTCCTGGGCGCCGGGATCGCGCTCGGGGGCGAGATAGGTGCGGACGACATACGGATCCGACACGCGGGGGTCGGAGAACACGAGCCGGCGCTCGGCCAGTTGCGGCGGTTCGACGACCCGGTCGCGTTTCCGGATGTCCGAGTTCGGGGGAATGACGCCGTAATAGGTCTCGGCCAGGCGGCGAACCTCGTCGGGTTCGACGTCACCGGCAACCACGAGGATCGCGTTATTGGGCCCGTAGTGCTGGCGGTAGAAGCCGACGGCGTCATCCAGTGACAGCCGGTGCGCCTCGTGCTTCCAGCCGATGACGGGGATGCCGTAGGGATGGTTCAGGTATTGCGCGGCGTTGCGCTGTTCCGCGAACAGGGCGCCGGGGTCATTCTCGGTTCGCTGGTTGCGTTCCTCGATCACGACGTCGCGCTCGGTTGCGATGTCTTCCTCGACCAGGGCAAGGCCGTCCATGCGGCTGGCCTCCATCCGCATGACGAGTTCAAGGCGGTCCGCGGCGATGCGCTGGAAATAGGCCGTGTAGTCGTAGGACGTGAAGGCATTGTCGCTGCCGCCGTTGCGGGCAACGGTCTCGGACAGTTCGCCGGACGCCAGTTCGTCCGTCGCCTTGAACATCAGGTGTTCGAGGAAATGGGCGATGCCGGATTGTCCCGGCGGTTCGTCGGCCGCGCCGACCCGGTACCAGACCATGTGGACGACCGCGGGGGCGCGGTGATCTTCGACGACGATGACTTCCAGGCCGTTGTCCAGCCGGAAGTCGGTGACTTCGGCGGCCTGCAATGGCAGGGCGAAGCCAAGGACGATGGACGCCAGAACAACAAATACTCGGCGCATGAACGCTCCTCTCCGATCGGTTTCCCATTAGAATTGAGGGCTGCCGCCCCGGTCTTCAAGCGCTTCTGACGACGACGTGAGGCCGCAGGGGACGATCTATTGCCGAGCCTCGGGGTCGGGCGGTGCCGCCGAAGTCCTGATCCCGGCCCGGCGCAGCCTCTCCAACTCGGCATATTGGTCGAGCGACAGCGGTTCGTAGGCCTGGAAATAGACGTTCACGTTGAACAGCCTCTCCAGCAGCCTGCCGTCGTTCTGCCGGCGGTATTCTAGATCGGCGGCGGCGAGTTCGACGCGGATGTTCGGATCGACGCCGTAGCGCGCCGCATAGGAGACGAGCGCCCCGTCCGCGGAGCCGCGCGTCAGAACTTCGGGATTGCCACCCATCGCCACAGTCGCATCGGCGAACGGCGTCGGATCGGTCAGGTTCGAAGCACCCGGCGTCGGATCGGGCAATGCCGCGAGGTCTTCGGGCATCTCGAGCGGCTTGACCGGCAGGATCGCGAACTCGTCCGGACCCTCGGAGCGCGGCTGGCTGATGTTCAGCAGGTTCGGCTCGTCCGAGCCGCCGCAGGCAGCCAGCGTCACGAGTGCCGTGGTGATGATCAGCAGTTTTCGCATTCCGCCTCCCGGGCCTTTTTTCCGTCTTAACCGGTCCCGCTGTCTGCGTCACGGTCCTTTGGTGCATCTCCGCTCAGGAATATCAGTCCGATGGCGCCGATAAAGATCGAAATGTCGGCCACGTTGAAGGACCAGGGGTTTTCGAAGCCGCAGCAGGACATGTTGAGGAAATCGGCAACGGCGCCGTAGACCACGCGATCTATGACGTTGCCGATAGCCCCGCCCACCACCAGACCTGCCGAAATCTGAACCCAGCGGTCCGGGCGGTCGCGCCGCATCCACCATACGATCCAGACGCTTATGACAAAGGCGAGCGCGATCAGGATCCAGCGCATGTCGAGGCCGGCGCCTATCCCGAAGTTGATGCCCTCGTTCCAGGCCATGCGAAAATTCAGGTAGGGATCGACGACCAGAAGCGTCTGGCGGGTCTTCAGATCGAGGTATTGCACGACGAACAGCTTGGTCAGCTGGTCGAGAACGAACACGACGATCGCCGTGATTATCATGGGGACAAGTGACCGCATCAATGCCGGAAATGTCTCATGCCGGTGAAGACCATTGCAAGGCCTGCTTCGTCCGCGGCCTGAATGACGGCGTCATCCCGCATGGAACCGCCCGGCTGGATCACCGCAATCGCGCCCGCCTCGGCCGCGGCCAGAAGGCCGTCGGGGAACGGGAAGAACGCGTCCGAGGCCACCACGGAACCGACGGCGGGGCTTTGATCGAGGCCGATCTCCTTACCCATGCGCCCGGCCTTCAGCGCGGCGATGGTGGAGCTGTCGACGCGGCTCATCTGGCCCGCGCCGATGCCGACGGTCTGGCCGCCCCTGGCGTAGACGATGGCGTTGGACTTGACATGCTTGGCCACGGTCCAGGCGAAGAGAAGGTCGGCAATCTGGTCATCGGTGGGCGCTTTTTTCGTCACCACCTCGAGGTCGGAGACGGAGACATGGCCGGTGTCGTCGTCCTGGACCAGCCAGCCGCCCGAGACCTGCCGCACGGCAAGGCGGGGGGTGCGCGGATCGGGCAGACCGCCGGTGGTCAGTAGGCGCAGGTTCTTCTTGGCCGAGAAGACCTGTTTCGCCTCGTCGGTGGCGTCGGGTGCGATGACGACCTCGGTGAAGATTTCCGAGATCGCGCGGGCGGTGTCGCCGTCGAGCGTGCCGTTCAGGGCGACGATGCCGCCGAAGGCGCTAGTGCGGTCGCAGTCGAAGGCACTCGCAAAAGCCGCCGCGTGACTTGCGCCGCGCGCCACGCCGCAGGGGTTGGCGTGCTTGATGATCGCGCAGGCGGGGCCGTCCTGGGGCGCGAATTCGGCCACCAGCCGGAACGCGGCGTCGGTGTCGTTGATGTTGTTGTAGCTGAGCTCCTTGCCCTGGTGCTGCACGGCTGTCGCGACACCCGGCTGGGCGCTGCCGTCGGTATAGAAGGCCGCCGACTGGTGCGGGTTCTCGCCGTAGCGCAGGCTTTGCGCCAGCGCACCGGCGAAGACGCGGCGGCGCGGGGCCGCTTCGCCGATGGCGGACGCCATCCAGGTGGAGACGGCGGCATCGTAGGCGCCGGTGCGGGCGTAGGCGGTCTGCGCCAGCCGCTGGCGGAAGGCATGGGTGGTGCCGCCATCGTTCGCGTCCAGTTCGGCAAGAACGGCATCGTAATCCTGAACATCGACGACCACGTTGACGAACTTGTGGTTCTTGGCCGCCGCGCGGATCATCGCCGGACCGCCGATGTCGATGTTCTCGATCGCGGTGCCGTAGTCGGCGCCTGCGGCCACGGTCGCCTCGAACGGGTAGAGGTTGACGACCAGGAGATCGATGGCGCCGATGCCGTGTTCGGTCATCGAGGCGACGTGGCCGGGGTCGTCGCGCAGCGCCAGAAGGCCGCCATGCACCGCCGGGTGCAGCGTCTTGACCCGGCCATCCATCATTTCGGGAAACCCGGTCAGTTCGGCCACGTCCGTGACGCCGAGACCGGCCTCGCGCAAGGTTCCGGCCGTGCCGCCGGTCGAGACCAGACCGATCCCGCGCGCCGCGAGGGCCTTGGCGAAATCGACGAGTCCTGTCTTGTCGGAAACGGAGAGGAGGGCGCGGCGCACCGGCTGGATGTCTGTCATGTCTGGATCGGTTCCTGCTGTGTTATTCCGTCGCCAGCAGGTCCTCCATTCCGTAATCCCGGATGGCCGTCGGTGTTTCCTGGGCCTTGGACAGAGACCAACTGACGCGCGTGGAATACTCTATGGAGCGCCCGGAGAGAACGATCTGTTTGGTCGCACGCGGGCTGAGACGCGATTTTTCGAGATAGACACTGCTTTCAAGCGACAGCGTGACCCCGTTCGCGGCGCGGAATATCCAGAGCTCGCCGCTTTTCAGCGCAAGCGAGATGGCCATTCCGTTCATGTCGACGCGGGGATCGACATCGGGGTGCAGGTGGAAACGGATGGTGAAGGGAATTCCCTTCAGCCGCGACTTGTCGAAGCACAGGTCGAAGCGCCTGCGATCCTGCGAGGACATGGCGATCAGTGCATCCTCGCCGCGCAGCGCCCGGCCATCGTAACCGAGATGAAGCGTGCGGACATGGGTCAGCCCATGACTTGCGAGGTACCCGTCGTGCCCGACGACAAGACGCGTGCCGCCTTCGACTTCGGAGCGTTCGTAACGCACGTCGCGCGGCGCATCGACCAGCAGTTCGGCGCGCTTGCCGCCCAACGCCTCGCCCAGGCGGGACGACGAATAGCCTTCGAGCCCCAGGGTGGAGTGGCTGGGCGTGGCGCGGCCCGCGCGACGCCAGTTCCGGCCGAAGGTGGCGCCCGATCCGCAATTGACGATCAGCGGACGGCGCCCCGATGTCACCTCGATGGCCAGGGTCGAGGCATGGGCGTTCGCCGAGGCCTCGACCGGCGGGGGGGGTGCTGCATCGATGATCAGGCTGGTCCGTCCGTGACTGATCCGCGCGAAGCCCATCGCAAATCCGGAATGCGCGGTCGTTCTGACACCCGAGGTCGCAAGGGCGCGGTCCAGCCGGCCTTCCATTCCCCTGCCGCCGCCGTGAAACCGCGCAAGGCCGCCGTCCGAATGCCGAAGCGCGCGCAGTACGGGGGCGATCGAGGACACCGATTCCAGAAGCGACCTGCCGGGCGCTCGCCCGGCCTCGTGAAGTGCTGCCGCCGCCCAGTTCAACAGCGTGAAGACCTCGAGCAGTTCTTCGGGGTTGCGGGTGATGAGGCCGCCGTCGGAATCGATCTCGCGGGTGCATTCGGCATCGAGCGCCCGCATCGCCTGGCCGACGTGGCGATCCATGCCGTCGAGAGCGAGCCCGGCGTAGATCAGCCCGGTCAGCGCCTCGAAGCGCGGCAGGCCGTGCGAGGCGGTTCTCCACCGGCGGCTCAGAAAGATCGTCTGGCTGGCGAGCGAGCGGAAATACGCCTCGCTTACGTTCCGTTCCTGGCCGTTCAGCAGGAGAATGGCATGGTTGATCCAGCGGATGAGACGGCGCCCGGTCAGGTCCGGTGTCCATCCCGGACCGCTTCCGCGGCCGAAACGGCGCACCCAATCATGGGTCCAGTCCTGCGCGCGCCGGGTTGCGTGCGTGTCGCCGACCGCCGCCAGGTCGTCCAGCCAGGTGAACCCGTGCAATTCGGTCTCGAACGCCTCGTCCGGCATCGGCAGATCCCAGATGTTCGTACCGGGGGCCTGCACGAGGAATCCCGCGAACAGGAAGTTTCCGCCGGTGATCTGGCGTCCGCGGGCGAAGGTGCCGATGGTGCGCGGCTCGGGCGTCGAGGTGAACGCGGTTGCCGGGCGCGACAACGAGGCCGCCCGGGCGTGCAGATTGTTCATCAGGCGCGACTTGCGCGCCGACCAGCTCTCATCTCTGGACAACTTTGTCGTCCTGCCTCTTGCCGCCCATTCGTTCGGGCCGATTGGCTCGAATGATACCCAAGAGGCCGCGACGTGTCATCGCAAAATCCCCGTTCAGGCGGATTTCGAGACCAGCGCAATGAAGAAACCGTCGATTCCGCCCCGGTCGGCCCAATGATCGGGGCGGATGCGAAGACCGCCCGCAGGGGCGCGCCACGCCGGCTCGATCCAGTCGGCCCGGGATGTCGCGACCGAGAGATCGGGGTGCCGGGCAAGCGCCGCGGCCAGTTGATCCTCGCCCTCTTCCGGCAGAAGGGAGCAGGTGCAGAAGATCATGCGTCCGCCCGGTTTCAGCCAGCCTGCGGCGCGATCGAAGAGCGCGGCCTGCAACTCGATCAGGCCCGGCAGGACCGCATCGGTCTTGGCATGCGCGAGGTCCGGGTGCCGGCGCAGCGTGCCCGTGGCGGAGCATGGCGCGTCAAGCAGGATGGCGTCGAAAGAGCGATCGGGTTGCCAGGTCTTCGCATCGGCGATCACAAGCTGTGCCGAGAGCCCAGTTCGGTCCAGGTTTTCGGAAACGCGTTCCATGCGGCTTTCGGAGATGTCGAGCGCGGTCACGTCGGCGCCCGCCGCGGCAAGCTGCATCGTCTTGCCGCCGGGCGCCGCGCAGAGGTCCAGCACCTTCTCGCCCTCTTGCGCCTGCAAGAGACGCGCCGGAATGGCCGCGGCGGCGTCCTGCACCCACCATGCGCCGTCGGAATAACCCGGCAGGCCGGACACCTGGCCGGGCGACATCAGCCGCAGGCTGCCAGTCGGAAGTGGCGTGGCACCGAGGGCCGCGGCCCAGTCGCCCGTGGCATTCTTCAGGGTCAGGTCCAGCGGCACAGGGCCCGCGTGCACCGTTTCCATCGCCTGCACGGCCTCTTTTCCCCAGGCCGCGACAAGGCGCTTCCTGAGCCATTTGGGCAAGGTCGGCACAGGCAGTTCGTCCCATGCCGTACCGCGCCGGAGCACGTTGCGAAGAACCGCGTTGACGAGGCCGGCCTTGGATTTCGGGGCAAGCGACACGGCGGCATTGACCGGGCCGTGGGCGGCGGCGCCTTCGACGTTGATTTCGTAAAGTGCCAGACGGAGCGCGTTCATCACCACGTCTTCCGGGCGGTTTCTGAGGTGCGGACCCAAGAGCCGGTCGGACCGCTGCGCCCAGCGCAATGCCTCGGTCGCCAGACGCTGCGCCCGCGCGCGATCGTCCGGCCCCAGCCTGGCGATCTTTTCGGGAAGGGCGGCGCCGAGAAGCTGCCCCTCTTCCGTCACGGCGGTCATCAGCGCCACCGCCGCGGCCCGCGCTTCCAGTCCGGCCTGTGCCATTTGTATCCCACCTTGTCCGACAACCCCGGCCCCGTATATCAGAGGGGAAGGTGAGACAAGGACAGAGAACATGACCGACACCGCCCGCGATGACCTGCCCCCGGCAGCACAACGCGCCCTGGCAGAGGCCGAGGAGCGGCGCCGGAAGGGTGGCGAGTTGGCGCTTCCGACCGAACTGGGCGGACGCAACGGGCCGGAACCGGTGCGCTACGGCGATTGGGAGAAAAAGGGAATTGCCGTCGATTTCTGAGGGCCGGTTCAGTCCAGCCTGAGATCGGCGAACTGGCCTGCGCCGCGATCCGAGATGAAACGCACGGTTTCGCCGTTCACCTGGACCATCTGGCAGTTGAAGCCCAACTCGTCGCCACCCCAGAACAGGTCGCGGCAGAAATAGCCGCCGTCCCAGGTCCAGGCGCCGGTCACGTCGTAACCGAATGCCCGCCCCCTGATCCGTCCGTCCTCGGTGACTTTCACGCTGATCCCCAGGCGCTTGAGTTCGCGGTCCTGGATCAGCGAGACGAACCTGTTCTTGTCATGGACCTTCTGGAAACCCTCGGCGATTGCCGGCGACACCAGAAATGCCGTTGCTGCCGTTGCCAATGCCAAAGCGCGCATTCTTCGAAACTCCCGTTTTCGTGTCGCAAGCTATACGCAACGAAAGCGGTTTTGGTTCACTTCAAACCGAGCACATCCAGCATGTCGAAGGCGCCGGGGCCGCGTCCCTGCCCCCAGATGGCGGCTTTCAGCGCGCCGCGCGCGAAAATCCGCCGATCGGTCGCCAGGTGGCGCAGCACGATGCGCTCGCCGGGGGCCGCGAAGATGACGTCATGCTCGCCCACGATGTCGCCGCCGCGAATGGCAGAGAAACCGATGTGGCCGCGCTCGCGCGCGCCGGTGATCCCGTCCCGGCCCCGGTCGGCCACCTCGTTCAGCGAGACGCCGCGCCCTTCGGCGGCGGCCTCGCCCAGCATCAGGGCCGTGCCCGAGGGCGCGTCGACCTTGTGGCGATGATGGGCTTCGACGATCTCGATGTCGAAATCCTCGTCCAGCGCCTTTGCGATCTTGCGGGTGAGTTGCACCAGGAGATTGACGCCAAGGCTCATGTTGCCGGCGCGGACGATGGTCGCGTGGCGGGCGGCCGCGTCGAGCTTTGCGATGTGGTCGTCGCCCAGTCCCGTGGTTCCGATGACGTGGACCGCGCGGGCCTGGGCGCAGATTGCCGCATTCGCGACGGTCACTTCGGGGGTCGTGAAGTCGATCAGGCCCTGGGCGTTGGCCATCGCCTCGAGCGGATCGTCGCCGACCTCGATGCCCAGCGCCTTGCCACCCATCGCTTCGCCCAGATCCTTGCCGATCCATTCATGCCCTGGCCGCTCGAGCGCGCCCGCCAGGGTCACGGCCTGCGAATTCAGCACCTCGGCGATCAGCATCTGACCCATCCGGCCCGATGCGCCCGTCACCACGATCCCTGGGATTTCTTCCATCTCGGCCCTCTTTGCTTTGCCGTTCTCCTTACGCGGACGGCCACGCTTTTTAAAGCGCCGCTTGCCGGGGCGGCGGCGAAAGATTAAGTGCGGGATATGTCGAATTCACGCTTCAATGACGGGCCGGGTCCTTCTCAGCGCCAGCTTCGGGTGTCGGAACTTATCCGGCGCTGCCTGAGCGACGTGCTGAACCAGGGCGACATTCACGATCCGGATCTCAACCGCCTGTCGATTACCGTGGGCGAGGTGCGTTGTTCCCCGGACCTGAGGGTGGCGACGGCCTATGTTCTGCCCCTTGGCGGAGAGAACCGGGAAGAGGCACTGGCGGCGCTGCGGCGCAACCGCTCGGAAATCAGGCGCGTGGTATCGCGCGGGCTTCAGCTGAAATTCGCGCCGGAGATCCGCTTTGCCATCGACGAAACCTTCGACCGACTGGACGATACCCGCCGGATGTTCTCGGATGAAAATGTTCGCCGCGATCTGGACAGCGACTAGCCTGCTGCTGCTGGCGGCGTTGCCCGCCGGCGCGGCCGCTTGCCGCGACATCGTCTTCGAAGACGCGCCGTTCACCGTGTGCGAGGCCGATCCGGCCAGCGAGACGGTGCGGCTTTTCCTGAACGACACGGACGGCAGGCCGCTTGGAACCTTCGACAATGTCGAGGCGGGACTGGCCGCAGAGGGTCTTGGCCTGGCCTTCGCGATGAACGCCGGCATGTATCATCCCGACCGCCGCCCGGTCGGCCTGTATGTCGAGGACGGGGTCGAGATCGGCCGGATCGTGACCCGTGAGGGCCCCGGAAACTTCGGTCTGTTGCCGAACGGCGTGCTTTGCCTGACGGATGGCGGGGCCCGCGTGGTGGAAAGCCGCGCTTTCGACCGTGACCGACCCCCGTGCCGCTATGCCACGCAATCGGGGCCCATGCTGGTGATCGACGGCGCGCTGCACCCGCGCTTTTTGGCGACGTCGACCTCGCGCCATGTGCGAAACGGCG
The DNA here is from genome assembly GCA_040220415.1 of Silicimonas sp. Classification (GTDB taxonomy): domain Bacteria; phylum Pseudomonadota; class Alphaproteobacteria; order Rhodobacterales; family Rhodobacteraceae; genus JAVJUV01. Next base: position 4,098 of record JAVJUV010000109.1, on the reverse strand, counting down.
TGGGCGTCACGACCGATGGACGGCTGGTCGCGGCGATTTCGAACCGGCCCGTGAACTTTCACCGCTTCGCCCGGCTGTTCCGCGACGTTCTGGGCACGCCGAACGCGCTTTACATGGACGGCAACGTGTCGCGGCTTTACGCCCCCGGACTGGGGCGGCACGATGCGGGCTTTCCGATGGGTGCCATGCTGGGCGTCGTCGCACCCGCCGATTGACGCCCAGCCCCCCGAAGGCTAGCAGACGCCCTTCAGGACAAGGTGACATCTGATGGGACGGCGAAAGAAGGGGCGCGATATCTCGGGCTGGCTGGTGGTGGACAAGCCGAAGGGCATGACCTCGACGGCCGTGGTCAACAAGGTACGCTGGGCATTCGACGCGAAGAAGGCGGGGCATGCCGGCACGCTGGACCCGGACGCCACCGGCATTCTGGCGGTCGCGCTTGGCGAGGCCACGAAGACCGTGCCGTTCATCACCGACGCGATGAAGGCCTATCGGTTCACCGTTCGCTTCGGCGCCGCCACCAACACGGACGACGCCGAGGGCGAGGTGATCGCTTCGTCGGAGGCCCGGCCTACCGATGACGAGATCGGAAGTGCGCTTGCCGCGTTCACGGGCGACATCATGCAGGTTCCGCCGAAATACTCGGCCGTGAAGATCGACGGCGAAAGGGCCTATGCGCTGGCCCGTGCGGGCGAGGAGGTGGAGATTGCCGCGCGTCCGCTGTTCGTCGAAAGCCTGACGCTGGAAGAGCGGCCCGACACGGATCATGCCGTGCTGGAGATGGTCTGCGGCAAGGGCGGGTATGTCCGTTCGGTGGCCCGCGATCTTGGCGAGGCGCTGGGCTGTCATGGCCACGTGACCGAATTGCGCCGCGTCTGGTCCGGCCCGTTCGAGCTGGAAGACGCCGTGACTCTGGACGAGGTCGAGCGGCTTGCCAAGGATCCTGCGATCGACGCGCTGCTGCTGCCGCTGGAGGCGGGACTGACGGATCTTCCCGAACTGCCCGCGACCGCAGAGGGCGCCGCCCGGATGCGGAACGGCAACCCCGGGATGGTGATGGCGGCGGACGTGGATTATGGCGAACCAGCCTGGGCGTCCTTTCAGGGCCAGCCCGTAGCCGTCGGCACCTATCGGGCGGGCGAGTTGCATCCGACGCGCGTCTTCAACCTGTGACTCTGCCCGTGACCTTGGTAGTCCGCAGGCATAGCGCGGACGGTCGTGACAGCGAGGCGGTATATTCGCGCTGCGAACGGTATCGGTATTGCCTGACCCGCACATGGGACGCGGGCGGACGGCGCCTGCTATACATCATGCTGAACCCGTCGAAGGCGACCGAGCGGGCCAACGATCCGACCATCGAGCGGTGCGAGCGCCGGGCCCGGCAGCTGGGCTATGGGGCGTTCCGGGTCTGCAACCTGTTCGCGCTGCGCGAGACCGATCCGGCCCGGCTGCGGCGGGCGCGGCGGCCTGTCGGGCCGGACAACGAACGCCAGTTGCGCGATGCCGTCGTCTGGGCGGACGACGTTCTGTGCGCCTGGGGCGTTCACGGCGTGCAGGCGAACCAGTGCGCGCAAGTCGCCGGCTGGCTGGCCGAATGCGCCGATCGGGTGCTGGTGCTGGGGCTTACGAAGGATGGCCATCCCCGGCATCCGCTGTACCTGCCCTATACCGCCCGGCCCGTGGCCTGGGCCGCGTTTACGGCGGGCCGGTGGCCGGGTGCGTCGTGACAGACCCTCTCTGTCACGTCACCCAAGACGCCACCGGCATGGCAATCCCGCAGTGCGGGTCCGCCGCCCCTTCCAAGGTTTTTCGCATCCCTTCTGGAGCGGCCGCCCCACGCGGCTGATGTCGTGTCTAGAGGCAAAGCGTGTAGAAACAGTTGCGACCAGCGCGATCGATGCGGCGCGCGGGACTCGAAGAAAGGGGCTTTTCAACGCCCCTGTCCTGCCCTATACGCCCGCATCTTACTCCACGGGCCCTGCTGGACGACATCCCGGCTTGCGCCATCAACCAGGAAGGAGACCCCGATGTCGATTACCACTGAAGAAAAAGCCAAGGTCATCAAGGAATTCGGCACCAAGGAAGGCGACACCGGATCGCCCGAGGTTCAGGTCGCCATCCTGTCGTCGCGGATCGCGACGCTGACCGAACACTTCAAGACCCACAAGAAGGACAACCACGGCCGCCGTGGCCTTCTGAAGATGGTCGCCACGCGCCGCAAGCTGCTGGACTATGTCAAGGCCAAGGACGAGTCGCGCTATCAGGCGCTGATCGAACGTCTGGGTCTGCGCCGCTAAGCGCAAAGCATTTCGGGAATTCAAGCCGCCTCCGGTCAAACGGGGGCGGTTTCCTTTTGGGGCCTTCCCGCCTAGACCGGCGCCATGAGCGAGACGTTCGACATTTTCCTGATCGTTGGCCCCGGGCTGGAGGGCTTTCTTGCCGACGAAGCCCGGCAGGCCGGGTTCGCCGTTGCCGAGACGATGCCGGGCGGCGTGACGCTTCGCGGCGGCTGGAAAGAGGCATGGCGGGCCAACCTTACCCTGCGCGGGGCGACGCGCGTTCTGGTCCGGCTGGCCGAGTTCCGCGCGATGCACCTGGCGCAACTGGACAAGCGGTCGAGGAAACTTCCCTGGACCGACTGGCTGCGCCCGGATGTGCCCGTTCGCGTCGAGGCGGTCTGCCGCAAGTCGCGCATCTATCACCACAAGGCCGCCGCCCAGCGGATCGAGGGCGCGCTGAAGAGCGCCGGACTGACCGTTTCGGAGACGGCCGAAATCGTGCTGAAAATCCGGATCGAGGACGATCTCTGCACCGTCAGCGTCGATACCTCGGGCGAGAGCCTGCACAAGCGCGGACTGAAGCTTCAGGTCAACAAGGCACCGATGCGCGAAACGCTGGCGGCCCTGTTCCTGCGGGCCGCCGGCTTTGACGGGTCGGAACCCGTCTGTGATCCGATGTGCGGGTCGGGTACTTTCGTGATCGAGGCCGCCGAGATGGCGCTTGGCCTGCTGCCGGGACGCGAACGGCGGTTCGCCTTCGAGGACCTCGCCTCGTTCGACGCGGAGACCTGGTCGGGGATGCGCGGCGCGGGCACGCGGCGCCAGACGGATATGGTTTTCGCAGGTTCGGATCGGGATGCGGGTGCGGTGCGCATGAGCGAGGCCAATGCGGAACGCGCCGGCGTAGCGGCAGTGACCCGCTTCGCCTGTCATCCGATCGGCGAAGCCGCGCCGCCCGAGGGGCCGCCCGGCCTGGTCATCGTGAACCCGCCCTACGGCGGGCGAATCGGCAACAAGGCGCCCCTTCACGGTCTGTACGCCGCCTTCGGGCAGCGCATGACATCGGCCTTCCGTGGCTGGCGGGTGGCCATGATCACGTCGGAGCCGGGTCTGGCGCGCGCGGCGGGCCTTCGCTGGTCGGACACCGGGCCCATCGTCGATCATGGCGGCACCAAGGTGCGGCTTTACCGGACCGACCCGCTGTAGCGCATGTTCAGGGCGGTTTCAGGCCGCGCGGTCCGACGTGCCGCGCCGCATGTGAAGGGTCAGGAACACCGCACCGACACCCAGAAGCGCCAACGCCAGAATCCAGAGCGTGGCTGCGCCGAGGCGGCTGCCCTGCCCCGGTTCCAGCACCAGCGTGCGACCGTCGCCGATGATTTCGGTGCGCGTGCCGGTGTGCTGCATGTTCCAGAATTCACGGATCTCGATTTCAACCGGACCGGCGGTGTCGGGGAAGGTCACGGACAGGGGTGCCAGGGCGCTGACCTTCCACGCATAAAAGCCGAGATACGCCTGAAGCGTCTCGAGCCCCATCCTGTCGACGGTCTCGGGCGAGGTGCAGATGGTGATCGAGGTCTCGCCTTCCCAGGGCGTCTCGAAGGCCGGCAGGACATCGGGATCGTGAACCATCATGGAAATTGCGTCGAAGGTGACGGGCCGCCCGCCGATCTCGGTCCGGACCGGGGCGAAGATCCGTTCGGCAAGGTCGTAGGTTCCTTCGTTGAGGCGGTCGATGTCGATGGTTCCGTCGGCTCCCAGCAGCGCTTCGGCCCCTGTCCCGAAGACCGGCTTCAGATCGCTGGCCGGAAGCGAGAGG
>JAVJUV010000108.1:0-55666 GCA_040220415.1 Silicimonas sp. | reverse complement strand
ATTCCCTACATCCTGATCGACGGCCGCTTCGAGAATACGCCCGAGGCTTTGCGGATCGTCGGCGAGGCGCTTGGCGTTCCCGAGCGCGGCGAGGCTCTGGCCGCCGACGTCGAGGCGACGTTCGCCCGGATCGACGGAATTCTTTCCGGCACCCCCGAGGAAGAACGTCCCCGTGTCTATCTGGCACGCGGACCCGAAGGTCTGGAAACCGGAATGAAAGGGTCGATCAATACCGAAATCATCGAGCGCGCTGGCGGCAGGAACGTTGCCGACGATGGCGGGCAGACACGGGGGCTCGTTCAGGCTTCGATGGAGCAGGTGATCGTCGCCGACCCTGCCATCGTCGTGACCTGGGACAGGAACTTTTTCAACGTGGTCTGGGATGATCCCTTGTGGTCAGGCATCGATGCGGTTCGGAATGGGCGTGTGTATCTATCGCCGACCGCGCCCTTTGGCTGGATAGATCGTCCGCCATCGCTGAACCGCATGATCGGACTGGTCTGGATGGCCGGGCTTCTCTATCCCGACAAGTGGGAAGGTGATCTGCGAGAGGATGCGCGGGCCTTCTACAAGCTATACTACCATGTCGATCTGAGCGACGAGGAATTGGACAGGTTGCTGGAATGGGCCGAGGGACGACCGCCGCAGTGAGAGCTGACAGGCCCCGCCTTTCGCTGACGGTCGGGTTGGTGGTGGCGGTTGTTCTTATGGCCTTCGGCGCCCTGATGATCGGACCTTACGACCTGAGCCCCGGTGAGACACTGGCCTCGCTTTTGGGCCACAGCTCGGACCGGCAGGTGGAGATCGTCGTGTGGAACATCCGTCTGCCCCGCGTCGCCGCCGCCCTGCTGGTCGGCGCGGCACTGGCCGCGGCGGGGGCGAGTTACCAGGCACTGTTTCGCAATCCTCTGGTGTCGCCCGACATACTTGGCGTTTCGGCGGGCGCGGGCTTGGGTGCGGTGTTGGGCATATTCCTGTCGCTGCCCGTGGCGGCGATCCAGGGCATGGCGTTCCTGGGCGGCATGGGGGCGGTGGCGCTGGTGACGCTGGTTGCGGCGGCGGTGCGAAATACCGACCGCACGCTGACACTGGTGCTGATAGGCGTGGTCATCGGGGCACTGGCCGGTGCGATCACTTCGTTGCTCAAGGTCATTGCCGACCCCTATGACCAATTGCCCGCGATCACGTTCTGGCTGTTGGGATCGCTGGCGTCGGTCACGGCGGGTGATCTCTGGCCCGCGGTTCCTCTGACGGTTCTGGGCCTTGTGCCCCTGGTGCTGCTTCGGTGGCGGATCAACGTTCTGTCGCTGGGGGACGAGGAAGCGCGGTCACTGGGCATCGAAACAGGACGGACACGGTTTCTGGTCATTGCGGCTGCGACCTTGATCACGGCCAGCGTGACCGCGCTGGCGGGTGTGGTCGGCTGGGTCGGACTGGTGATCCCGCATATCGCCCGGATGTTGGTCGGCCCCGGGTTCGGGCAGGTCTTGCCGGCGTCGGTCTTGATAGGTGCCGGGTATCTTCTGATCGTCGATACGCTGGCCCGGACGATCTCGGTGGCGGAACTTCCGCTTGGCGTGCTGACGGCCGTGATCGGCGCGCCGTTCTTCGTCTGGCTTCTGGCCTATGGGCGGCGGGGCTGGTCTTGATGCTGAGCGCGGACCGGCTGGACATCGGTTATGGCGGAAAGCCCATCGGGCGGGGTCTGGAGGTCAGCGTCGAGGCGGGCCGTATCCTTTGCCTTCTTGGACCTAATGGCTGCGGGAAGACCACGCTGTTTCGAACCCTGCTGGGTTTGATTCCGCCGGTTGCCGGCCGGGTACTGCTGGCGGGGCGCCCGATTACGGCCATGCGGCGCGCCGAGATCGCGCAAGCCATCTCCTATGTTCCACAGGCACATGCGCCACCCTTTCCGTTCGAGGCTCTGGAGGTCGTCCTGATGGGGCGCACAGCGCGGCTTGGCACCTTCGGCCAACCTGGCCGCATGGATCGCCACCGCGCACAGGCGGCGATGGAACGCCTTGGGATCGCGGACTTGGCCGGTCGGGACTATTCGCGGCTTTCAGGCGGACAGCGCCAACTTGTGCTGATCGCAAGGGCACTTGCACAGGACACCCCGTTGATCGTGATGGACGAACCGACGGCAAGCCTGGATTTCGGCAACCAGGCGCACGTGCTGGCGCAGATCTCGGGTCTGGTGCGGGACGCGGTCTCGGAGGGGCGGGGAGTAATCCTTTCGACGCACGATCCGGACCAAGCCTTCGCCCTGGACGCCGACGTGGTGCTGATGGCGGAAGGCGGCATCAGGGTCGCCGGGCCCGCGGGCGAAGTGGTGACACCGGAAGCCCTGAGCGCGGTCTATGGAATTCCCGTCGACATAGAGACGACGTCATCGGGCCGGAAAGTCTGTCTGCCGTCGCTGTCGAGAAACCGTCAACCGAATGGTTGAATATAGCGGCTGGCGCGACAATGATGCGCAGCTAAGAAATTTACTATAAAACAATAACTTGATTGAAAATCTGTGGAATTGACTCTATGCGGTCTCCGGCATAGACACCTCGCGAAGTTCTCATGGGGGGCTTTGGTATGGTTGAATCCGATCGGGATCGGAGAGCCCGACTGGAGGCGCTGGAGGCAAAGCTTGCCCAAAAGCGCGTGGTCGAAACGCCGAAGCGCCACCAGGACGAGCACTACAGCCAGGCCCAGATGGCGTGGCGGCTGGTGATCGAAATGGTAACGGGCCTGTTGATCGGGTTCGGCATGGGGTTCGGGCTGGACAAGTTTTTCGGCACCACGCCGTGGCTGTTGATCGTGTTCACCCTGTTGGGCCTTGCGGCCGGCATCAACGTGATGCTTCGCACGGCCAGAGAGATGACGGCCCCGGAGACGTCCGGCGGCGAGAACGAAAGGGACTGACGTGGCGGAAGAAGCGCACGGATCGGAAGAAGGCGGGCTGGTTTTCCACCCGATGGATCAGTTCATCGTGAAGCCGTTGTTCGGCGATGGCCCGATCAACTGGTACACCCCCACCAACGTGACGTTCTGGATGGCGCTGGCGATCCTCTGCATCGTCGCCCTTCTGGTCCTGGGAACGCGGGGCCGCGCGATCATCCCAAGCCGCATTCAGTCGATTGCTGAACTGGCCTACGGTTTTGTCTACAAGATGGTCGAGGATGTCGCCGGAAAAGACGGCCTGAAGTACTTTCCGTACATCATGACGCTGTTCATGTTCATCGTGTTCTCGAACTTCCTTGGCCTTCTGCCGCTGTCATTCACCACGACCAGCCACATCGCCGTAACGGCCATCATGGCAATTGCCGTGTTCCTGACGGTGACGATCATCGGTTTCGTCAAGAACGGTGCGGGCTTCCTGAGCCTGTTCTGGATTTCTTCGGCACCCCTGGTGCTGCGCCCGATCCTGGCGCTGATCGAGATCATCAGCTACTTCGTGCGTCCCGTCAGCCACTCGATCCGACTTGCCGGCAACATGATGGCCGGCCACGCCGTGATAAAGGTTTTCGCAACCTTCGCCGCGATCGTATGGATCGCGCCGCTGGGTGTCATCGCCATCACGGCGATCTATGCGCTCGAAGTCCTGGTGTCCTTCATCCAGGCCTATGTCTTCGCAATTCTGACGTGCGTGTATCTGAAGGATGCGCTGCATCCGCACCACTGATCCTGAACAACTGAACACTGAAATTCCATCGTAAGGAGAAAGAACCATGGAAGGTGATGTCGTACAAATGGGCGCTTACATCGGTGCTGGTCTGGCCTGTACGGGCATGGGCGGCGCTGCTGTTGGTGTGGGCCACGTTGTTGGCAACTTCCTGTCGGGTGCCCTGCGCAATCCGTCGGCTGCCGGCGGACAGACTGCCACGATGTTCATCGGTATCGCGTTCTCGGAAGCGCTGGGGATCTTCTCGTTCCTCGTCGCGCTTCTGCTGATGTTCGCCGTCTGAGGCACCTCGCCATCCTTACGCACTTGGTGCCCGCGGCGCGGGCACCGGGTTGTCTGACAAAGGTTTGAGGAGGTCGCCATGGCGACAGAAGCAACAGACGCGGCTGCCGAGGCTGCCCAGCCGGGGATGCCGCAGCTTGATTTCTCGACGTTCCCCAACCAGATATTCTGGTTGGTCGTGACGCTCGTCGTGATCTACTTCGTGCTGTCCAGAATCGCACTGCCGCGGATAGCGGCGGTTCTGGCCGAGCGCCAGGGAACGATCACGAACGACATCGCGGCGGCGGAAGAGCTGAAGCAGAAGGCCGGCGAAGCCGAGGCCGCCTATGAAAAGGCGCTTGCCGACGCGCGTGCCGAAGCGGGCCGGATCGCTGCCGAAGCGAAGGCCGAGATGCAGGCCGACGTCGCGGAAGCAATGAAGAAGGCCGATTCGGAGATCGCGGCGCGTACCGCGGAAAGCGAAGCGCGGATCGACGAGATCCGTGCAGGCGCCATCGACGCGATCCGCTCGGTGGCCAAGGACACCGCCAAGGAAGTGGTTTCCGCACTTGGGTTGGAAGCTGACGAGGCGGCGATCAATGCCGCCGTGGAAGCGCGGGTAAAGGGGTGAGGATCATGCAAAAGTCACTTGCCTTGTTCGCGATTCTGGCCGCATCGCCGGCGTTCGCCGCATCGAAAAACCCATTTTCGGCAGAGTTCTACAAGCTGTCGAACACCGACTTCATCGTTACGATCGCCTTCCTGCTTTTCGTTGGCGTCCTGTTCTACTACAAGGTTCCCGGCCTTCTGGCGGGTCTGCTGGACAAACGCGCCGACGGCATCAAGTCGGAACTGGACGAAGCGCGCGCGCTGCGCGAGGAGGCCCAGTCGCTGTTGGCCAGCTATGAGCGCAAGCACCGTGAAGTGCAGGGTCAGGCTGACCGTATCGTCGCGGCGGCCAAGGAAAGCGCTTCGGAAGCTGCGGAACAGGCAAAGGCCGATCTTGCCGCGTCGATCGAGCGGCGGGTGCAGGCTGCCGAGGATCAGATCGCTTCGGCCGAATCCCGTGCCATCAAGCAGGTGCGCGACGAAGCCGCGCGTATCGCGGTTTCTGCAGCAGGCGAGGTCATCGCCAAGGAAATGACCCCTGCGAAGGCGGGTGCAATGGTGGACGACGCGATCAAGGTGGTTCAGGCAAAGCTGCACTGAGAACATGGAAATGTTGTGAGAAAGCCCGGCCAATGCGCCGGGCTTTTTCGATTCTGCACCCCATAAACCGAGGTTTATGCCCGTTATCAATGGGTTTATGGCGCCCAGCCTAAACCTGAGGACAATGGTGCGTGTCGTCGGAAGTGTTTTGAAGAATTCCATTCAAACCAAATGCAAACCTATTCCGTACGAGGAGACACGACATGCACCGTTCAATCACCCTGGCCGCGGCCTTCACGACATGGGTCGGTATGGCGCACGCCGACGCTTTCACCGATTCCATCGTCACCAACCTTCAGGGGCTGGGGTACGAATTCATCGAGATCCAGGACGGCATCGACCAGATCAAGGTCGAGGCGATCCGTGGGGCAGACAAGCTGGAAGTCATTTACGACCGGACCTCGGGGCGGATACTCAAGCAGGAACGAGAGCGGGCGGAAGTCGGTGAGGTCGGCCGCAGCGGCGTACAGGTCCGCAACAGGAACCGCAATTTTCTGGATGTCGGCCCGCTTGCCCCGACCGACAGCGATTTTAACCGTGAACTTGTCGAGCGGCTTCAGGCCGAGGGGTACGATTTCATCGAGGTCCAGAACGGCCCCACGCAGATCAAGGTCGAAGCGATCCGGGGCAGCGAGAAGCTGGAAATCATCTTCGACCGCGAGACCGGCGAGATCCTGAAGCAGGAAACCGGGCGGGCCGGCCCCGCGGAGGCCGGACGCTCTGGTATCGAGATCGATACAAGGAACAGCGATTTTCTGGATGACGACGACGAGGACGGTCGCAGCGGACGCGATGATGACGAAGATGACGACGACGAAGATGACGACGACGAGGACAACAGCGGCCGCGGATCGTCCGGCGACGACGAAGACGACGACGATGAAGACGACGACGACGATGAGAGCGGCGGCGGGTCGGGTTCGCGGAACAGCGGGTCAGGTTCCTCGGGTTCGGACGATGACGAAGACGATGAAGACTGATCGTCGTCGCTGAAATGTTTGGAAGTCGCGGGTCTTGCCTTTTGGTCGAGACCCGCCAATGGTTCGGAGATCATGCTGAAGCGCCTGCTTTTCATCCTTGCCCTGTCGCTTGCACCCGCACCCGCGATCGCGGATGCGACAAGCGTCCGTGATCGTATCGTCACGCTTCTGCGCGAGGACGGCTATACGGAGATAAGAATGAGCCGCACGCTTCTCGGCCGTTTACGCTTCGTCGGCAAGCGGCGGGACGCGGAGCGCGAAATCGTCATCAATCCGAACACCGGCGTCATCCTTCGAGACTATATCCGTTTTCTCAAGAATGGGCGAGACGGCGACGGCGACGACGACGACGACGACGACGATGACGATGACGAAGATGACGACGACGAAGACAACAGCGGATCCGGCTCGTCCAATTCCGGAAGCGGTTCGGACGATGAAGACGACGATGAATCCGACAACAGCGGCTCAGGCTCTTCGAGCTCGGGCAGCGGATCGGGCGATGACGACGAAGATTGATGGCGAACGGCGAAATTAAGGCCGGGAGCGGCTCGTGAATAACCAATTTCTGATTGCAGTCGTTCTGGTCATCCAGGTTCTATGTGCCGCTTTTTTTGTTTCAGATATTGCCATTTCCGTTCTGGGCCTTCCGATCGCACCGATCAGCTGGACCTTTGTCGAACTGATCGAGATCGGTGCGGCGCTGGGGCTTGTCCTGGGGGTCGGCGTGGGCGCCCTTGCCTTGCGGCAGGCACAGGTTCGCAGTGCGCGAGCCGAGGAAGCCCTGCGAAGGGCGCGGGGCGCTTTTCGCGATGTGCTGGAAGAGCGGTTTTCCGAATGGGCGCTGACGCCCGCCGAGCGCGATGTCGCCCTGTTCGCGATCAAGGGATTCTCGACGCAGGACATTGCCGAGTTGCGCGGCGTTAGCGAAGGCACGATCAAGGCTCAGACCAACGCCATCTATCGCAAGGCCGGCGTCACCGGACGGCCGCAGTTGTTGAGTGTCTTCATTGACGAATTGGTCGAAGACACGCCCGGACCTCAATCCTCGCAGGCGTAATCCATCAGCACTTCCAGCGGCACGATGTCGAGCGCCCGGCGATGCGTCGATGAGAGGAAAACGCGCGGGGCGGCACCTTCGTCGGCGGCTTGCAGGAAGCGCGAGGCGCACAAACACCATCGATCGCCAGGTTTAAGGCCGCCAAATCCATACTCGGGCCTGGGGGTGGACAGGTCATTTCCGAGATACTTGGAAAACGCGAGGAATTCGGCGGTCATGACTGCGCAAACGGTGTGGCTGCCGTGATCTTCGGCGCAGGTGTTACAGTGCCCATCGCGGAAGTATCCTGTGAGCGGCCCGGTCGAACAGGGCTCCAGCGGTTCTCCGAGGACGTTTACCGACGGATCCTTCTTCAAGATTTTCCTCCTGCTTTCAAAAGGCACCTAGCGCCTGGAGATGCCCGGTCCAGTGCCCTCGAATGCTGGTCACGGCGTCCACCGCACCCAGCGGCCGTGAAAGTCGGCCCTGGCGATTTCTTGGCTTTGGCCGCCGGGCCACGTGGTCAACGACACGCCCGCGCCCTTGCCCCCGTCATACTCCATCGCGATGCGTGCCAGCGGGCCGTCGGCGGCGTTCATGGCGGCTTCCGCACGTGCCTTCGTCTCGGGAGGGAAGTATTGCCACGCTATCGTGTGCAGGACGACACGCAGATGGTCCGGGTTCGGCGCTGACAACTGCTGCTCCAGCCATGCGCCGGCGTCGCCAGCCGAAATCTTGGCCGGTAAAGTGCGGGCAACCGAGATGGCCGCGCGGGTGCGCGCGATGCGGTCTGGCTGATCGGCCCACAGATAGGCGAGAAGGCGCAGTTCGTCGTCTGGCAGAGACGGGTCAAGCGGAGCAAGGTCGACGCCCGCGCGCCTTGCGATGTCGGGCAAGACACCTGGCGGCATTGGCCCATGCCATTCCGGGGTCAGGATAACCGAAGCGTCCCGGGACCCGATATAGCCGCCGGGCAGGTTCAGGCGGAACCTGTCGGCGCGAAGATTGAGACCGCCGCTGGTACCAAGCTCCAGCAACTCCACGGGCCGTTCGAACCTGCTCTTCAACAGCGCAAGAGCGGGCAGGATCGCCGCAGCACGGCGCACCTCGTTGGTCTGAGGCGCATTGTCCAGCCATGACAGGATCGCCGAAGCATGGTCGGTCATCGCCCCTTGGATCGCGTCCCAGAGACTATGCTCGTCCACATCGTTGGGCGGGTAGACGTCGACAAGGGCGATTCCCTTCAGCTTCAGTGCGTGAAGCGCGCCTGCCAGCCGCAACGGCACGTTGTCGGCGTTGCTTGATGGGTCGCCGGTCCAGCCGAAGATACGATCGGCAACGGGGGTGCCCGGCTGAAGCCGGTCGGCGCAGAGTTCCATCAGGCGCGCCATGAACGGCGAGCCAAGTGCGTCGCAGCTTGCGGCCTGGCCGCGGAAGGCGTCGCGAACGCTCAACGGAACCTGTCGACAAGTTTCTGAAGCGGGGAACGTTTGTCTTCAGGTTGCGCGGGCGTTTCGGGGGGCTGTGCGGATTCTACTTCCGCGGAAGACGTTTTCGACGAGCGCGGCGGGTTCAGGCGCAACGCGACAGCGTTCTGAAAGCGGCCGGTATCGCCTTGCGCAAGGGCAGCGGCCCCGTCGGAGATCCCACGCAGCATGTCGTCCAGCCAAGCCTGGTCTGATTTGGAAAAGTCTTTCAGAACATAGGTCGCAACTGCATCCTTGTGGCCCGGATGGCCGACGCCCATGCGGACACGTCCGTAGGCGTCGCCGATATGCCCGTGAAGCGACCGCAAACCGTTATGCCCGGCGTGCCCGCCGCCCTGTTTGACCCTGAGCTTGCCGGGCGCGAGGTCGATTTCGTCGTGAAAGACGACGATGTCGGACGGGTCGACTTTGTAGAATCGCGCAGCTTCGCCGACGGACTGGCCAGAGCGGTTCATGAAGGTTTCGGGCTTGAGAAGGATGATCTTTTCGCCGCCCATGACGCCTTCGCTGACGGAACCCTGAAACTTGGAGCGCCAGGGGCCGAAACCGTGGTCGGCCGCAATCCGATCGACCGCCATGAACCCGATGTTATGGCGGTTCTGCGCGTATTTCGCGCCGGGATTTCCAAGGCCGACAAACAGCTTCATGACGCGCGACCCTACCGCCGGTGCGGGCCGCCTTCAAGCGATGGCGGCTGGTAGGAGTTCAGCGACCGAAACCTTCGAATGTGCGGCGCTGATCGGGTCCCAGGCCAAGCCAGCCTGCCGTCACGGCAGCCAGGTGGCGGACAATCCTGACGCGCGGCGTGTTGCCTTCCACTGCGGCCAGCACGGCGGCCGTGCCAACGTGGGCCTGAAGATCTGCGGAGATGCGCTGGGGGGCGGTAAGCGCCTTGCCGGATCGGGCGTCGACGACCTGAACATCGAACTTGATGTTGTGAACCGCGCCGGGCGCACGATCAAGAGCAATGGGCGTTACCGAATGGAATTCCACGAGACGTACGGTCAGCACCACCGGACGGCCTCCACGAAGCCCGCGTGCACCCCGGGTGATACCTTCCTTAAGGATGGCACGGACCTGCGCGCGGCGGTCGCCGTATTCCTCGCCATGCCAGACGATATCGGCGCCAGGCGCGAAGGTGTTCGCCTCGCTGACGGTCAGATTGTCGGGAACGGTTACGGAAACGCTGGAAAGGCGCCAGGTGCGGGTAACCGATGCATCGGGGGCTTCGGAATATTTGACACCCCAGTTGCCGCTGCAGCCGGATACAAGGACAAAGGCCAAACCAGCGGCCACTACGGAACGTCGCTTCATGTCTAGTCCCAACAACAACACGTTCGGTCGCACTCCGAACTGGCACACCATTTACTTCAACTCGCGGCTCCGCAGGGCAGAGGACGCATAATTCATGCAAAATTGTGGACTTTGTGTTTCCGGAAAGCCTCAATTCAGGCGCGTTCATCCTTTGGCGATCCCATGACGACATAGGACGTGATTGCGTTGACCTGGGGCAGCGTTCCAAGAACTTCGGTGTGAAAAACCTTGTAGGCGGCAAGGTCTGCGGCCTCGATACGCAAAAGGTATTCGACCGTCCCGGTTATGTTGTGACACTCTACGACTTCCGGGGATCGCGAGATGGCTCTTTCGAAGGCTTCCTGGCTGGCTTTTGAATGATTGTTCAGTCCGACTGCGACATAGGCGATAAAGCCGATCCCGAGTTTTCCCTTGTCGATGACCGCACGATACCCGGCGATGATCCCTTCGCGCTCCAGCTCCTGCACACGGCGCAGGCAAGCAGAGGGAGACAGACCGACCTTGTCGGCCAGTTCAAGATTGCTGATCCGACCGTTCTGCGACAGATGTCGCAATATTTGCTGGTTTATCCTGTCAATTTTGCTCACTGATTGCAGAGTATCATCAATAATCGAAGAAATAGCAATCAATCACGGCTCACTACATGCCAAGATTGTTTCATGATGCCTGACTTCATCCTGCCCCTCGCGACTTTCGCTTTCGTCACCTCGATCACGCCGGGGCCGAACAACCTGATGCTGATGGCGTCGGGCGCCAATTTCGGCTTCTCGCGCACCATTCCGCACATGCTGGGTGTCGCGCTGGGCTTCGTCTTCCTGGCCAGCATGGTCGGACTGGGGTTGGCCGGGCTGCTCACGCGCTGGCCCCTCCTTCACGATGCCTTGGTGGTGATGAGCGTGGCCTATCTGATTTGGCTGGCCTGGAGGATCGCCAACGCCGGTCAGCCGGGCGAAGGACGGTCGGGCGGCCGGCCGATGACATTTCTGGAGGCGGCAGCCTTTCAGTGGGTGAATCCGAAGGCCTGGGCGATGGCATTGACCGCGGTCACGGTATACGCGCCCGGCACGGGATGGGGCGCCGTTCTTGCCGTTGCCGCCGTTTTTGGTGCGATCAACCTTCCGACCGTCAGCAGCTGGTGCCTTCTGGGCGTTCGCATGCGGGCGTTTCTGAACGGCCCGGAACGCCTGAGGGCGTTCAACTGGACCATGGCTGCGCTTCTTGTGGGGTCACTCTATCCGATACTTTTTTGAGGTCTCAGACCACTCGACCTGACCGGCGATTTTTGGCACGCTCCGCGCAGGCGCCAGGCCGGATGCTTCGGCGCGTTCCTTGAGGCGAGACATGAAGAGTTTCTCATTGTTCCTGGCTGTCGCAATGTTTGCAGCGCAGCCTGTGATGGCGGACCGGATCGAGAACGCCTGCCTGAAGTCGGAGCGTTCCTATGGCAAGCGGGCACTGTGCCGATGCATCCAAGACGCCGCAGACCTTACCCTGACAGCGCGCGATCAAAGGCTGGCGGCGACCTTCTTTGCAGATCCGCACCGCGCGCAGGAGATCCGGCAGTCGGACAGCCGGAGCCACGAGGCGTTCTGGGAACGCTACGAGAATTTCGGTCAGACGGCCGAGACCTTCTGTGGCCGTTAGGCTTTGCCGATGGATTTCAACAAGCCTTTTGCCGCGAATTCGATCAGGTCGAGCGCACCATCGAAATCCCTTGTGTAATAGGGATCAGGCACATCCTGGCCCTGTCGGCCTTCTGCGTAATCCATGAACAGCCGTACTTCCGTGCCGGATCCGGACGGCCTCAGGCGTTCGATGTCGTGCAGATTCTTTCCATCCATCGCCAGGATCAGGTCGAATCCGCAAAAGTCGTCTGCCACGAACTGGCGCGCGCGCAGCGGTGCAAGGTCGTATCCGCGCCGTGCCGCCGCATCGATGGCCGGGGCATAGGGCGGACTGCCGATGTGCCAGTCACTGGTGCCCGCGCTGTCGATTGTCAAAGTCGGCTCAAGCGCCCGCAATACACCCTCGGCAGTGGGAGAGCGGCAAATGTTTCCAAGACACACAAACAGGATGCGCATGGGCTTTCTCCGGCGTTTTCCTGTCGCTAGCATAGAGGCGTGAACCGGGAAAACAGGCATGAAGATCGTCATTCTGACAGGTGCGGGAGTGTCAGCCGAAAGCGGGCTGGGCACGTTTCGCGACAAGGACGGGTTGTGGACAAAGGTCGACCTGAAAGAGGTCGCGACACCGGAGGGATTCGCAAGAGACCCCGACAAGGTGCTTGCCTTCCACAACATGCGCCGAAAGAACGCTCGGGCGGCCCGGCCCAACGAGGCTCATTTCGCCCTGGCACGGCTGCAGGCCGAGCATTCCGGCGAGGTGGTCATCATCACGCAGAATGTCGACGGCTTGCACGCCGCGGCCGGTTCCAAGGCGCTGCATATGCATGGAAGGCACGATCTGGCATGGTGCACGACCTGCGACGCGCGATGGGATGCGCCGGACGAGATGTCGTCTGCGGACGCCTGCCCGTCATGCGGGCAGACGACAACCCGGCCCGACATCGTCTGGTTCGGAGAAATTCCGCACCATCTGGACGAAATTTCGCGCCACCTGACTTCGGCCGATCTGTTCGCCGCGATCGGCACCAGCGGACAGGTTTATCCCGCTGCGGGGTTCGTGTCCGAGGCCAGACGGCACGGAGCCCGGACCATCGAAATCAATCTGTTGGCCTCGGACATCTCGGACCAGTTCGACGACCACATGCTTGGACCGGCAACAAAGGTCGTCCCGCGGTGGGTCGGGGAGATTCTGGGCGCGTGATCCTCAGTTTCCCTGGCCCATGCGGTTGCCGTTGCCCATCCCCATCCCCTGCTGGCGGTCGTTGTCCACGGTGACGTCCAGAGTGATCTCGCCGGCTTTCTCGAATACAAGCGTGAGCGGAACGGTCTTTCCGTTCTCGAGCGATTGGGTCAGTCCCATCAGCATCACGTGGTCGCCGCCGCGCATGAGTTGATGTTCGCCGCCGGCCGGGATTTCGAAACCGTCGTCCACCGGCCGCATCTTCATCACGCCGTTGTCGTCGATATGCGTGTGAAGTTCGACCAATTGTGCGATCGGGCTTTCCACGGCGACCAAGCGATCGTCTGCGACCCCCGAGTTTCGGATGGTCATGAACATTGCGCCGGTCGGAGCACCCGGACGCGAAGCGCGGGCATAGGCGTCTTCCACCGTGATATCCGCAGCGAAAAGCGGGGTGGCCGCGAGTGAAAGCGCGAGGGCAAGAATGCGTGTCATGTTCAAACCTTTTCTTTGGCGTTCGGTCCTCAGATATTCATGAATCTGAATCAATTCCATGCTGCCTGTCGGCGCGATTTGACGCGGGTGGGTCCTTAACGCATCTTGCACCATCCGCGCCCCGGCCTTATGAGGCGATCGACTTTTGAAACGCCCATCCGAGGACGGAGATGCCGCTTCTCGTCATGAAATTCGGCGGCACTTCCGTCGCCACGCTGGACCGTATCCGCCGCGCCGCCAAGCGCGTGGGGCGTGAGGTTGCGAATGGCCATGACGTGATCGTCATTGTCTCGGCCATGGCCGGCAAGACCAACGAGCTTGTAGGATGGGTCGAAGAGACCTCGAAGCTGTACGACGCCCGCGAGTATGACGCAGTTGTGTCGTCCGGCGAACAGGTGACGGCAGGTCTGATGGCGCTGACGCTGCAGGAAATGGATGTTCCCGCGCGATCCTGGGCAGGCTGGCAGGTTCCGCTGAAAACGAACAGCGCCCATGCTTCGGCCCGGATCGAGGAGATTGGGACCGAGAATATCAACGCGAAATTCGCCGAAGGCATGAAGGTGGCCGTTGTCGCGGGGTTTCAGGGCATCAGCCCGGAGGGACGGGTGACGACCCTGGGACGGGGCGGTTCGGACACGACCGCCGTCGCCTTCGCTGCTGCATTTGGTGCCGAACGTTGTGACATCTATACGGATGTGGACGGGGTCTACACGACCGACCCCCGCATCACTTCGAAGGCGCGAAAGCTGGACAAGATCGCCTTCGAGGAGATGCTGGAACTGGCCTCGCTGGGAGCGAAGGTGTTGCAGACACGCTCGGTCGAGCTGGCGATGCGCTACAAGGTCAGACTTCGGGTGCTGTCGAGTTTCGAGGATAACGACTTTGATGGAACCGCGGGCACACTGGTCTGCGACGAGGAGGAAATCATGGAATCGAACGTGGTCGCCGGAGTCGCCTTCAGCCGCGACGAGGCCAAGATGACGCTTCTTTCGGTCGCCGACCGTCCTGGCATCGCCGCCGCGATCTTCGGGCCGCTGTCCGACGCGGGAGTGAATGTGGACATGATCGTGCAGAACATCTCGGAGGATGGACGCACCGACATGACCTTTTCGCTGCCCGTCAGTCAGGTGGCACGCGCCAGGAAGGCGATGGAGGACGTGAAAGCCAAGGGCGAAGTGAACTATTCGGAACTGGTCACCGACGAAGACGTCGCGAAAGTTTCGGTCGTCGGCATCGGGATGCGCAGCCACGCCGGCGTCGCGGCCAAGATGTTCGCCGCGCTTCGCGACGAGGGGATCAACATCAAGGTCATTACCACCTCGGAGATCAAGGTCTCGGTCCTCATCGACCGCAAGTATATGGAGCTTGCCGTGCAGGCGCTGCACGATACTTTCGGCTTGGAAAAGGCCGCCTGACGCGACGTCATTTTCCTGCGTCTCCAAGGAAGGTCAGGGCTGGTGCGTCCAAACCAGGACCGGACAGTCAAGGAGATGACATATGAAACGAGCTGCATTCTTCGCCGCGTCGCTGACCCTTCTCTCGTGCGCCTCGGCCGCCGCGGGCGAACTGAGCGGAACGGCCACGTACCGCGAACGCATCGCGATGCCGCCCGACGCAGTATTCCAGGCGGTGCTCTTCGACATCGTGTCTGACGCCGTCGAGATCGGCCGCATGACCTTGAGTGGCGCGGATGGCCCGCCCTACGTGTTCACGATTCCCTACGACGACGCTGCCATCCGACCGGACGGCCGCTATACGATTGAGGTTTCGGTCACGTGGCAAGGCACCAAGACGTTCACCGCAGAAGCCGAAACCGATCTTGGGGCGGGCGATACGGTCGACCTCGTCATGACCCGGTCGGAAAGGGATTCCGTCCAGATGCCGCTTCCCGCGCACGGCCTTGATCTTCCGGCCAGCTTCGCGGGCACATTCGCGACGAACGGTCTGACCACAGACTGGCAACTGGGTCTCTGGCCTGACCAGTCCTTCCAGCTTCGGCGCGTCTTCAAGGGCAGCGACGGCAACGAAACCAGTCGGGACAGCCTTGGACGATGGGCCGTCGATCCGACCCGTGGCGCACTTGTTTTGCGGGACGGGGCCGAGATGCCGCTGTTTCTTGACATCAAAGGGCCGGATCGGTTGGGCCAACTTGGTCTGGATGGGGCGCCGGTCCCGGGCGATGCCGAAGAATTGACGGCAGGCCCACTGGAGCCCGTGGATCTTGGCGGCATGTTTCTGGGCGGCGAAATGACCTATATGGCCGATGCCGCTTTGTTCCAGGAATGCCTGTCCGGGCAGTTATTTCCGATTTCGATGGAGGGTGAATATGCCGCGCTTGAGAGCGCCTACCTTGCCGACAGGTCCGCGCCCGGCGAGCGGCTCTATGTCCTGGTGGAAGGCGGTATCGCGATGCGGCCTGCAATGGAGGGTGCAGATCGTCAAGCCCTGGTCGTGGACCGGTTCATCCGCACCCTTCCGGGCGAATCCTGTGAACGGCAGCGCGCAGAAGCCGGTCTGACGAACACCTACTGGCGCATCGACGAACTGATGGGCGAGACCCTGCCCATGCTGTCCGGCCGCCGTGAACCTCATATTCTCCTCCGCGAGGGAGACGAGGGCGGGCTTTCCGCCACCGTAGGCTGCAACTTGATGCGTGGGCGGTTCGATGCCGGTGACGGCACGATCAGTTTCGGCCCGATCGCTTCGACCATGATGGCCTGCCCGCCGCCGCTGGATCAGGTGGAGCGGTCGCTTGGGACCGCGCTTGGCGCCGCGGCGGGATATGCGATCGAGGGGGAGACCCTGGTGCTGAAGGACATAAGCGGAGTGCCTGTGGCAATTCTTACGGCAGTCTATTTCTGAGCAGTCCTAGCGCTGCGAGCTTTCCCAGTCAGGATGAATCCATGCGGCACGTTCGTCGCGGGGCAGGCGTTTTCCAAGGATATGGTCGGCAGCTTTTTCGCCGACCATGATCGAAGGCGCGTTGAGATTGCCGTTGGTGATCTGGGGGAAGATCGAGCTGTCGGCGACGCGGAGACCATCGACGCCGATAACGCGGCAATCGGGGTCCACCACTGCAAACGGATCCGCAGCCGCACCCATCCGGCAGCTGCCGCAGGGGTGGTAGGCGCTTTCGGCGTGCTCGCGGATGAAGTCGTCCAGGGCTTCGTCCGACGTGGCGCTATCGGGGGGCTGGATGGCGCGATCTGCATAATCTGCGAAGGCCGGCTGCGCGAAGATCTCGCGGGTCAGGCGAATTCCCGTCCGGAAATCCTGCCAGTCCGAAGGATCGGACATATAGTTGAACCGTATCGTGGGCGCGGCGGCGGGATCGGCCGATTTCAGTGTGATCGCGCCGCGGGACTTCGACCGCATCGGGCCCACGTGCGCCTGGAACCCGTGCCCCTCGGCCGCGACCTTGCCGTCGTAGCGGACCGCGATGGGCAGGAAGTGGAACTGAAGGTCGGGATACTCCACCCCGGCGCGGGAGCGGATGAACCCGGTCGATTCGATATTGTTCGAGGCGCCCAGCCAGCGCCGCGTCAGCAGCCATTCGGCCCCGATCAGCGCTTTCGAGACAGGGTTCCAATGACGGTAGAGCGTGACGGGTTTTTTCGATTTCACCTGGTAATAGACTTCCAGGTGATCCTGCAGGTTTCCGCCAACGCCGGGACGGTCGGCAATCACATCGATGCCGTGATTCCGCAGGTGGTCGGCAGGTCCGATGCCGGAGAGCATCAGGAGCTTGGGCGAGTTGATGGCGGATGCGGCGATAACCACCTCGCGCCTTGCATGGATCGTTGTCAGCTCCTGACCCTGGCGGATTTCCACCCCGTTTGCGCGACCGTTCGCGATGACGATCCTCTCGGCCAGTCCGCGAACCACGCGGCAATTGAAGCGTCGAAGCGCAGGTTTGAGATAGGCATTCGCCGTTGACCAGCGGCGGCCCTTCCAGACGGTCTGCTCGAAGGCGCCGAAACCTTCCTGTTTCTGGCCGTTGTAGTCGTCGGTCACTTCGTAGCCGGCTTGCCGGCCTGCCTCGACGAAGGTGTGGTAGAGCGGGTTTCTGCGCGGTCCGCGCGTGACGTGGAGCGGACCATCGGTTCCGCGCCAGTCCGAAGAAGCTGGTCCGTGCCAGGATTCCATGCGCCGGTAGTAGGGCAGGACGTCGGAATAGGCCCAGCCCGTCGCGCCCATCTGGTTCCAGGTGTCGAAGTCGCGCGCATGGCCACGCACATAGACCATGCCGTTGACCGAGGACGACCCGCCGATCACCTTGCCGCGCGGGCAGGCCAGACGGCGGTTGCCGAGGTGCGGTTCGGGTTCGGTCTGAAAACCCCAGTCGTAGCGCGCCATGTTCATCGGATATGAAAGGGCGGCGGGCATCTGGATGAACGGGCCTGCGTCGCTGCCGCCGTATTCGATGACGATGACGCTGTGGCCGGCTTCCGACAGCCGGTAGGCGAGGGCAGAGCCGGCGCTGCCGGAGCCGACGATGACGTAGTCCGCGATCATTTTCCGCTCGCTCCGATCGCGTCCTCGAGAGACGACATGACGGTTGCCACGGCTCTCTCCCAATCCGGATCGGCAGCGCCGAGGCCGTGGTTCAGATAGACGCCGTCGATCAGCTTGGCGGTGCGATTCGCGAGGTCGGCCGCACGTGTTCCGGCCAGCGGCCTGAGCGCGTGGACGAGGTTCGAGCGGAGCCGCGCGGCATAGACCCGGTGAAGGCGGCGTGCCTGGTCCGAGGAAAGCGCGAGAACGTAGAAATTGAGCCAGGCCGACACGGTATCGGCACTGAAGTTCGAGGGGGCGAAACTGCCCTCGACGATTGCCTTCAGGCGATCGGCAGGGGTTCGGGCGACCGCGAGCCGGGTCCGGACTTCGCGGGCGTAGACCTTGAGGACGTGGCGCATCGCGGCCAGGAGGATGTCGTCCTTGCCGCCGAAATAGTGATGCGCGAGCCCCGAAGAGACGCCGGCGCGCCTTGCGATTTTCGATACGGTGACGTCCAGCGAGCCGGCGGCGCCGATTTCGGCGATGGCGGCGTCGATCAGGGCGGCGCGTCTTATCGGTTCCATTCCGAGCTTGGGCATGGTTTTCTTCCTGTAATCACCAGCTACGGGAAATCAGATTCTTAATTGACTCGTCAATCAACAAAAAACAGGGAGTGCAAAGATGCGCCTTAAATCTACTCTATCCGCCCTGGCGATACTCGCCGCAGCACCGGCCTTCGCCGATTGCGAAACCGTTGTCTTCTCGGATGTCGGCTGGACCGACATCACGGCCACCACGGCGGCCACCACGGTGGTGCTGGAGGCCTTGGGTTACGACACCGACATCAAGGTGCTTTCGGTGCCAGTGACCTATACCTCGCTGGCCAACGAGGACGTGGACGTTTTTCTTGGCAACTGGATGCCCACAATGGAGGCCGACATCGCGCCCTACCGCGAGGCGGGGACCGTGGATACGGTCCGGGCGAACCTGGAAGGGGCCAAGTATACGCTGGCGGTCAACAAGGCTGCGGCGGATCTGGGGATCGGAAATTTCGCTGATATTTCAACGCAGAAAGAGGCGCTGGAGGGCAAGATCTACGGGATCGAGCCGGGCAATGACGGGAACCGCCTGATCATGGACATGATCGAGCAGAATGCGTTCGAACTGAGCGGGTTCGAGGTTGTCGAAAGCTCGGAGCAGGGGATGCTGGCGCAGGTCGCGCGGGCGGACCGCCGTGGCGAGCCTGTGGTCTTCCTGGGCTGGGAGCCGCATCCGATGAACGCCAATTTCGACCTGACCTACCTTGAAGGCGGCGACGACTGGTTCGGCCCGAACCTGGGCGGTGCGACGGTCTATACCAACACCTCGGCAGGCTTCGTGGACGAATGCCCGAACCTCGGCAAGCTGTTGAACAACCTGGAGTTCACGCTGGCCATGGAGAACGAGATCATGGGCGCGATCCTGGATGGCGGCGAAGATCCGGCGGATGCCGCGACGGCCTGGCTGAAGGCCAACGGCGGCGTTCTTGACGGCTGGCTGGACGGAGTGACCGCCAAGGATGGCAGCGAGGGACTGGCCGCCGTGAAGGGTGCGCTGGGGCTTTGAGCCGACAAAATCGGAAGCGGGAAGGCCGGGCCGTCGCCCGGCCTTTCTTTTTTCCTTCCGCAACGTCCGAACGCTCTGCGTTGCGCGCAACTGCTCAAAATCGTTAACGCCCATATTTTGTGGGGGAATGGGGCGGATTCCACACGTCGGTATAACGTCGGTATCACGTCGGTATTCTGTCGGTGCCTCTAGATCGCGCGACCCGTTAACGCCCCACATCTTGTGCGACCGTTTACCAAGGTTAAGACGGTGGTAAGGTTTGCCGGGCCGGTCTAGCGCAGCTTCCCGCGCGAGGTTACAGCGGCGACCGATTCCAGTTCGTTGCCCCTGACGAGATGGACGGCGTCGAAGAGGTTCGAGACGACGCAGGCATGGTTCGGGATGATCCGGACCGTATCGCCGATCCGGGGGCGGGCATCCGAGGAACTGAGGTCGACGACGGCGTGCTCTTCGGACAGGCCGGTGATGACCGCATCGGGGTATTCGAGGATGTGACCGTGCCCGGTGAAAGGCGGCGGGACCGGATCGGCGGCCAGAGCCTTGGACCCGGCATCAAGGACGGCCCTTGTCGGCGTGGGGCGGCTGACGACCGTCGCCTTCACGGTCAAGGCGCAGTCGTCCAGCGTTCCGTGGCCCCATGCGACCTGCATCCGGTCCGAGTAGATATAGGTGCCGGGCCGGTATTCGTTCGCGACTTTCACTTCCGCCGCATGCATCAGGTCGGGCGTTCCGCCGGTGGAGATCACCTCCGGCGGCAGCCCGGCCTCTGCCAAAGCGTCCGCAGCCGAGGTCAGGAAGGCGGCGGTCGTCTTCAGCGCGCCCTGCGGCGGATAGGTCATCAGGCCGCCGAAACGCAGGCCGGGGGCCGCGTCGATGGCGCGGGCAAGGGCAACGGCCTCGGCGGCCGACTGCACGCCGCAGCGGCCCGCGCCGGTATCGCATTCGACAAGGACGGTCAGCGGATGGTCCGGCGAAAACCGCCCTGCGTAGCCAGCCACCGTTTCCGCGCTGTCGGCGGTGACGGACAGCGTGACGCGGTCGTGCAGCGCCGCGAGACGGTCGAGCTTGGCGTCGCCAAGGATGTTGTAGGGAAGGAAGATGTCGGTGAGGCCGCCGTCGGCCATCGCTTCGGCCTCGCCGATTTTCTGGCAGGTGATGCCGATCGCGCCGAGCGCGATCTGCCTGAGGGCCATTTCCGGCAGCTTGTGCGTCTTGACGTGCGGCCGAAGCCGAAGCCCATTCGCGTCGGCATAACGTTGCGCGCGGGCAAGGTTGGCCTCGACCCTGTCCATGTCGATCAGGACCGCCGGCGTGTCGATGTCTTCGATTTTCATGGGGATCAGTCCTTTTGGCCGGTGATGGCGTCGACGAAGGGCAGGTTGCCGGCCATCAGTCCGGCGTCGACGTTCAGCGCTACGCCGGTGATCCCGCTGGCCAAGGGCGAGGCCAGGAACAGCGCGGTGTTCGCGACTTCTTCGGGGGTGACGAGGCGGCCAAGGGGGTAGAGCCGCGAGACGCGGTCGAGAACCGTCGGATCGGTCTTGAGCCTGTGATCCCAGGCGGCGGTCCGGATCGAGGCCGGAACAACGGCATTCGCGCGCACGCCGTCGCGGCCCGCCTCGGTGGCGATGGCGCGCATCCAGGCCAGCCCCGCCGCCTTCGCCGCAGCGTAAGCCGGGTTGCCGAAATGCGAGAGCGCGTTCACCGAGGCGATGAAGACGAAGGACCGGTCCCCGGCCGTGCGTCGCATCGGCGGCAGAAGTGCCATGCAGAACTTGGCGGCCCCGTTGACGTTCCGGGCCATTTCGTCGTCGTAGGTCGCGGGCGTCACGTCGCCCAGCGTCTCGGCGCGGGTCCAGCCGGCGTTCGAGATGACGATATCCGGCACGCCGTCTTCGAGGATGCGTTCCGCTGACGCCGCGATGGCGTCGTCGTCGCGAAGGTCGAAGCCGTGGGCCGTTTCGCAGGTCTCCGGCACCTGGGACCTGTCGGCGTCGCAGCCGACCAGCGTGGCGCCCGCGGCGCCGAATGCCCGGCAGAGCGCCCGGCCGACACCGCCCCCGGCACCGGTGATGACGACGCGCTTGTCCTGGAGGTCGATCATATCCTTGGCCTTTCGCGTTCCTTCGCGCCATAGTCGCCGGGCGTTTGAGGGAGGTCTACATGACTAAACAGCATTTCGGATCGTCGCATGTCCCGCTTTCTCCGGCCGTCCGGGCGGGCGATTTCGTGTTCGTCTCGGGGCAGGTGCCGGTCGGCGCGGATGGCGAAGTGGTGGCAGGCGGTGTCGCGGCCGAAACGCGGCAGGTGCTGGAAAACGTCCGCAAGTGCCTGGAGATGGCCGGCTGCGGGCTGTCGGACGTGGTGAAGACCACCGTCTGGCTGCGCGACCGCGACGACTTTCCGGCTTTCAACGCTGCATATGCCGAATTCTTCCCCGACAATCCGCCCGCGCGGTCGACCACCGAATCGCGGCTGATGATCGACATCGCGGTCGAGATCGAGGCCATCGCCTACAAGCCCGTCTGAGCCGGCGCGGGACGTCCGTAGACGGGCGTCGGAATACCCTGCTGGCGGGCCTTGAGTTGCAGCGCCACGAAGCGCGAATAGAATCGCGAGAGCGCCAGGTTGCCGCCGTGGAACCAGAGCGCCGGGTGCGCCGTGGGTTTCCACATGTTTCGGAGTTCGCCCTGCCACGGCCCCGGATCGCCCTGAATGCCCGAGCCGAGGCCCCAGCAGGGACCGAGGTTGTCTGCGGTTTCGCGGTCGACGATGCCCGCCACCGCCTCGTTCATCGACTGGTAGCCGATGCAGGCGACGATCAGGTCGGCCTTGACCTCGCGCCCCGAGGCGAAGCGGATTCCGGTGGGCGTGAGGCGCTCGATGGCGTCTTGCGCGACGACGCCGATCTTGCCGTCCGCGATCAGGGACGAGGCGCCGACGTCGATGTAGTAGCCGGACGCGGTGCGCAGCGCGCGCATCATCAGGCCGGTGTCGTCCTCGCCGAAGTCGCAGGCGAAGCCGGCCTTGCGCAGCCGGTCGTAGAAGGCGGCGTCTTCCTGGCGGATCACGTCGTAGAGGCGTTTCTGCTTGCCGGCGAAGAGCGCATAGGGCGTGGCGGCGGCCAGGAGGTCGGCTTTCTCGGTGGTGATGCCGTTCTGGACTGCCTGTTCGGAGTAGATGTCGAAGCCGTATTTCATAAGCGTTTCGGAGCGCACGACGATCGAAGGGCGGCGCTGGAACATGGTGACGTCGGCGCCCGCCTCCCAGAGGTCGACGGCGACGTCGTGGGCCGAACTGCCGGCGCCGATGACGACGGCGCGCTTGCCCGACCAGTCGGCGCCCGAGGCGTATTGGGCCGAGTGCAGGACCGTGCCCCGGAAGTCGTCCTGTCCGGGGAAGTCGGGGACGTGGGGTGGGCCGTAGGCGCCGGTGCAGAAGACAAGCTGGCGGGGCGTCAGGGTGACGGTTTCGCCGGCGCGGTCGACGGTGACGGTCCAGCGTTCGGCGTCGGCGTCCCAGTGCGCGGCGCTGCATTCGGTCGAGGTCCAGGCGTCCAGTTCGAAGATCAGCGCGTAGGCTTCCAGCCAGTCGCCGATCTTGTCCTTGGGGCAGAAGACCGGCCAGGTCTCGGGGAAGGGCAGGTAGGGCAGGTGGTCGTACCAGACGGGATCGTGCAGGACGAGGCTGCGGTAGCGGTTGCGCCAGCTGTCGCCGATGCGCGGGTTCTTCTCGACGATCAGCGCGGGTACGCCGAGGCTTTTGAGGCGCGCGGCAAGCGCCACGCCGCCCTGTCCGCCGCCGATGATCAGCACCTCGGGTTGGTCCTCGCGGCCAATGCGCCGGATGGTTTCGGCGCGGCTTTCGGCCCATGTGGTGCGGTTGCGGCCGGCGCGGTGGACAAGGCCCATCGGGCGGCGGTGGCCGCGCGGTTCCTCGTGGCCCTTGAGGTCGTCGAGGGCGGTCAGCAGGATGCGGCAGAGCCCGTCGCGGAGCGTGACCCGGCCCCGGCACCAGCCGGTGCCCGTCTCGAAGGCGATCCAGGCGGCGATGCCGTCTTCTGTGGCCTCGGCCGGACCTTCGCGGCGCCAGTTCGCGGGGGCGGTCTGCGCAAGGCAGGCCGCCAGCATGTCCGCTATCGCGTCCCGCCCTTCCATCGTGCGGATGTTCCAGGTGAAGGCCAGCAGATCCCGCCAGAACCCGTCCGGCTCGAACAGCGCCGCCACGGCGTTGCCGTCGCCTTGCCGCAGCGCCGCGTCGAAGCCCTGCAGCCAGGTGTCGATTTCCTTTTCCATTGTCGCTTTCAGTCTCCCAGCGGCTCGAGCGTTTCGCTTGGCCTTGCGTGCATGATGTTGAACTTGATTCGCCGCAGGTTCTCGCGCGCCCGGGGACCGAGGCGGTAGCCGGTGCCCGCCGCCACGACGTCGAGGATCGCCAGAAAGGCGAAGCGCGAGGCCGAGGGCGTCAGGGCGTCGGGATATTCCCCGATCCGCACCGACAGCGCGATCGAGGCGGCCTGGGCGAGGGGCGAACCGGGGCGCGTGATCGCCACCGTCGCCGCGCCGTAGCGGTTCGCGATCTCGACGGCCTCGATGGCTTCGGGGGTCCGTCCGGTGGCCGAAATCGCCAGAAAGACTTCTCCGGGTTTCAGCGTCGCCGCCGTCATGCGGGCCACGTAGGGCTCGCGGCATACCTCGACGGCAAGCCCGTAACGGAACAGCCGGACCTGCGCTTCGAGCGCAAGCGAGGCCGACGAGCCGCCGACGCCGAAGGTCGCAATGCGTCCGGCCCCCGCGAGAACCTCGGCGGCGTTCAGGACGTCCTCGGGCGACACCTGCCGCTCGACCTCGCGGATCGCGGCGCGGGCCTCGCCCAGCACCGAGACCCAGAACGGCGGCAACTCGCCGGGCGGCGTCTCGGTCGTGTCGGAGGTCAGGAAAGCCTCGCCCACGGCGAGCGACTGCGCGAGTTGCAGCTTGAAGTCCCGCACGCCCTCGCAGCCGATGGACCGGCAGAAGCGGGTGACGGTCGGCTGGCTGACGCCCGCCCTGAGCGCGATCTCGGCGTTGCTGGCGCGTACGGCCTCCTGCACGTCGGCGAGAATGGCGTTCGCGACCGATTGCTCGGCGGGACGAAGCTGGGAATAGGTGTCCTTGATCTTGCCGATGATGTCGGGAAGCCGGGTACCGTTCTCACCGGAAAATGCGGCCTGGTTGGTTGCTGCCATGCGCGTATCCTTCGCAATGTATGGTTCGCATTTTCCTTTTCTGTAAGTTTATTACACACAAGAGCATTCGTTTTGTCCATATTATATTGATAGTACGGATGTTATGCGAAGAATCTTGACAGAAATGTTAGTGAGTTACACAGTTTCCGTGTCGAGTCGCGAAAGCCTTGGCAGCGATTGAGGAAAGGGGCGTCACCTTATGGCCGACAGCGCAGCGCAGCCGAAACTGGCCGTCAGGCAGGCTGGCATGCGTTACGGTGACAGGGTGGCCCTGAAGGACTGTTCGTTCGACGTCGCGCCGAACACCATCGTGTCGATCGTCGGCCCTTCGGGCTGCGGCAAGACCACGCTTTTGTGGGCCATGTCGGGGCTGCACGGCCTGACAGAGGGCGAGGTTCTTCTGGACGGCAAGCGGATCACCGGGCCGCATCCGGACATCGGGCTGGTGTTTCAGGACGCCAACCTTCTGCCTTGGCGCAACCTGATGGACAACATCCTGTTCCCCTTCGAGATCAAGCACCAGACGCCCGACCGCGACTGGATCGATCACCTGCTGGAGCGGGTTCAGCTGAAGGGTTTCGAGCGCAATTTTCCGCGCGAATTGTCCGGCGGGATGCAGCAGCGCGCGTCGATCGTGCGCGCGCTGTCGCTGAGGCCGTCGGTTCTGCTGATGGACGAGCCTTTCGGCGCGCTGGACGCCTTTACGCGGGAAGAGATGAACAGGCTTGTCGAGGAGATCTGGATGGAGACGCACACGACGATCGTCTTCATCACCCATTCCATCGAGGAGGCGCTGTTCCTGTCGGATCGCGTCGTGGTGCTGAGCCCCAGGCCCGGCCGCGTTCAGAGCGATTACGACATCGCGTTCGACCGGCCCCGAACGATGGAGATCATGGCCGGCAAGGAAGCCTATGACCTGACCTACAAGATCAAGGCGGACATCTACGGTCACAAGGCAGGTAGCCTGTCGGAAGCGGCGGAGTGAGGCGATGAGCGAAGAGACAAGTGTCGTCGGATCGGATGTCGGGAAGGGCTTTCAGGCGCTGTCCTCGTTCGGGTCGGCGGGTGCGCGGACGCGGCTGGAGATCCTGGCCATCCTTGCGACCGCCGTCATCGTGATCGGCGGCATGGAATTGTCGCTGCGTTTCTTCGAGGTGCCGCTGTATATCCTGCCGCCGCCCTCGGCCATCGTGGCGGCGCTGATCAAGGACTTTCATCTGATCCTGCCGCACCTGGGACATACGCTTGTCGTGCTGTTCTCGGGGTTCGCCATCGGGGCGGGGGTGGGCATGATCCTGGCGGCGGTCATCACCCAGTTTCCTTTCGCCGAGAAGATCATCGCGCCCTATATCCTGATCCTGGTCACGACGCCGATGCTGGCGCTGGTGCCTCTTCTGATCCTGCGCTTCGGCTTCGGTTACGAGCCGCGGATCATCGCGGTGGCACTGGCCTCGGGGCCGATGGTGATGATCAACTCGGCGACCGGGTTCCGGCGGGTCGATTCGCAGAAGATCGCGCTGGCGCGGTCCTACGGGGCCAGCACGCTGCAGATCTTCTGGAAGGTGCGCGCGCCGATGGCGCTGCCGATGATCCTGGTCGGGCTGATGATCGGCGCGATCTTCGGGCTTCTGACGGCGGTGGGTTCCGAGATGGTGGGCGGCGGTTTCGGGCTGGGCAACCGGCTGACGACCTATTCCTCGATGATCCAGATGCCGCAATTCTTCGGGGTCGTGCTGATGCTGTCGACGCTGGGCATCGTGATCTACGTGATCTTTTTTCTCATCGGCAAGAAATGGGCAAGCTGGGAGGCGTGAGGCAGCCGAACCGGCAGGCAACCAATATTCACCAGGGAGACGGAAAAATGGAATTCAAGTCGAAACCGGGACTGACGCGGCGCCAGCTGCTGCAGGTTACCGCAAGCGGTGTGATCGTGTCGGGTCTGGGCGCGTCGCGGGCGCTGGCCGAGCCGTATGACGGACCTTTCACGTGGATCTCGCCGCGCGGCACGCTGGAGGTCCTGGACGATTACGGTTTCTGGATCGCCAAGAAGATGGGGTATTTCGACGGTCTGGACGTCGAGATGCAGCCCGGGCCTTCGGACGGCACCGCGACCGTCAAGTTCGTGGACGTGGGCCAGGCCGACATGGGCTTTCCCAGCCCCGGCGTGTTCTCGTTCGCCATCGAGAACGGGATGGACCTGAAATCGGTGTTCCACATGGGGGCGCTGGACACGTTCAGCCTGGCGTTCCGCAAGGGCGAGGGGCCGGCGGACATCAAGGGCATAGAGGGCAAGACGATCCTTCTGGGCTCGGCCGCGTGGCAGCCCATCGTCGACCCGATGCTGGCGGCGCAGGGTGTCGATATCTCGACCATCACCTATATCGAGGCCGGCTGGCCGACATGGGGCACAGCACTTGCCGCGGGGCAGGGCGACGCCGCGCTGGCCTGGGAAGGTCTGCGCGCCGAGTGGATCTCGACCGGGCTGGAGTTCGAATACTGGCTTGGCGTCCAGAATTCGCCGCTGCCGGCCAACACCTTCGTCATCCGCGCGGCGGATCTGGAGGACGCCGACAAGAAGGCGTTCCTGGAGCAATACCTGCGCGGCTGGGCCATGGGCATGGAGTTCGCCGAGCACAATCCGGCGGCCGCCGTGCAGGCGGTGTTCGAGGAGTTCCCGACGCTGGCGTCGAACCTTGGGCCGGAATTGGGCCTGATGTCGATCGTCCAGCAGATGAACGTCTTCCGCGGCGACATGTCGAAGCGCGAGGGCTGGGGCTGGCACGACATGGCCAGCTGGCAGCAGTTCTTCGACCTGTCGGCGCAGATCGGCCAGAACTCGAAGCCGATCCAGGCGTCCGAGGTCTGTTCGAACGCCCTGATCCCGGCGGCGAACGATTTCGACCACGACAAGGTCAAGGCGGATGCCGCGGCAATCGCGGTCGATGCCGACCTGGCCGCCGTCGACGTCGAGGCGCTGCGCGCGTCGATGTTCGATCAGTCGATCTGAACCACGAAACCGGGTGGCGCATCCCGCCGCCCGGCCTTTTTCAAGAGGGGGGAGACCAGACATGAGCGATCCTGTTCGCATTCTCGTTGTCGGACTTGGCAACATGGGCGCATCGCACGCCAGCGCCTACCATCGGCTTGACGGGTTCGAGATCGTTGGCCTGTGCTCGCGCACGATCAAGTCGAAGAAGCTGCCGGACGAACTGGCGGGCTATCCGCTGTTCGAGGACTACGAGGCGGCGCTGGCCGAGTTGAAGCCTGACGCCGTGTCGATCAACACCTGGCCGAACACCCATGCCGACTATGCGATCAAGGCGATGGACGCGGGCGCGCACGTTTTCATGGAAAAGCCGATCGGCACCACCAACGCCGAGGCCGAGGCGGTCGTCGCCAAGGCGCGCGAGACGAACCGGAAGCTGGTTCTGGGCTATATCCTGCGGGTGCATCCGTCGTGGATCAGGTTCGTGGAACTGGGCAAGACGCTGGGCAAGCCGCTGGTGATGCGTCTGAACCTGAACCAGCAATCCTCGGGCGATGCCTGGATGTGGCACAAGAACCTGATCGACAGCCTGATCCCCATCGTGGATTGCGGCGTGCATTACGTCGACGTGATGTGCCAGCTGACCGAGGCGAAGCCGGTCAGGGTTCACGGCATCGGCGCAGCACTCTGGGGCGAGGCGGACAAACAGAATTACGGCCACCTGCACGTCACCTTCGACGATGGCTCGGTCGGCTGGTACGAGGCGGGCTGGGGGCCGATGATGTCGGAGACCGCCTTCTTCGTGAAGGATATCGTCGGGCCGAAAGGCTCGGTCTCGCTGGTGCCGAACGACGAGGCGCGAAGCGATGCCGAAGAGCTTTCCGGCAGCGCCGACATAGACAAGCACACCAAGACCGACGCCATCCGCCTGCACCATGCCGAGGTCGGTCCGGACAAGAATTTCGTGAAGCCGGACGAGATCATGTCGATGGAGGACGAACCGGGCCACCAGGAACTCTGCGATCGTGAGCAGGAGTTTTTCCTGAAGGCGATCCGCGAGGATCTGGATCTGTCGGAGTCGATGGATGCGGCGGTGAATTCGCTGCGCATCGTCCTGGCCGCCGAGCAGAGCATCAAGGAAGAACGCGCGATCACGCTGGATTGACCGATGACAGATTTGGACACGCTCTATCGCACCACGGACGCCGTCGGGCTGGCGGGACTTGTCGCCAAGCGCGAGGTCGCCCCCGCCGAACTGGTCGAGGCCGGGATTCGCGCCATCGAGGAGATGAACCCGCGGCTGAACGCGGTCATCCACAAGCTGTACGACATGGGCCGCGAAGGTGCTGCGTCGGTCGAGCCGGGGTCGGGGCCGCTGGCCGGCGTGCCGTTTCTTCTGAAGGAACTGGCGTCGTCCTGGAAGGGCGCGCCGCTGACCAACTCGTCGCGCTTCCTGAAGGACCAGGTGGCCGAGGCCGACAGCGAGATCAGCCGCCGCTTGCGGGCCGGCGGTCTTCTGCTGCTGGGCAAGTCGAACGCCCCCGAGAACGGCTGGAGCATCACGACCGAGCCGGTTCTCTACGGGCCGACCTTCAACCCGTGGAACCCGGAGCTGACGCCGGGCGGGTCCAGCGGCGGCACCGCGGTCGCGGTGGCCACCGGCATGGTGCCGATCGCCGATGCCAGCGACGGCGCCGGGTCGATCCGTGTGCCCGCGTCGTGCTGTGGCGTCGTCGGGATGAAGCCGTCGCGCGGGCGGGTCACGCTGGCGCCTTTCGCCGATTACTGGGCGGGCGGGGCGTATTTCCTGTGCAACTCGCGCACGGTGCGCGACACGGCTGCCTGGCTGGATGTGGTGGGCGGCGCGGTGACGGGCGACCCCTACTGGATCGCGCCGCCGCCCCGGCCCTACCTGGACATGCTGTCGCAACCGACCGGACCGCTGAAGATCGGCGTCGTGACCGCGTCGCCGGATGGCAAGCCGGTTCACCCGGGCATCGTTGCGCTGATCGAGAAGGTAGCGGGCGTTCTGGCGGACCTGGGGCACGAGGTTCAGGGTCATGTCATGGATTATGACGCCGAGGCGAACTGGAAGACCTATACCGACATGACCTGCGTCGAGACGGCGGCGATGTTCGGGTTTCTGGAAACGGTCGTGGGCCGTCCCGTCACCCCGGACGACGTGGAGCCGGTGACATGGGCGATCATCGAGCGGGGACGGGCGACGGCTGGCATGGAGCACGCGGGCCGGATCGAGGCCGTGCGCCAGATCGGCCGGTCGGTCGCGCAGGGGCTGGAGCGGTTCGACATCACGGTCACGCCGGTGCTGACCCAGCCGCCGCGCCCGGTGGGCTTTTACGACATGGGCCTGGATGATCTGGACGCCTATAACGCGCTGTGGAGCGACAGCGTGTTCATGTCGCCGTTCAACATGTCGGGCCAGCCCGCGATTTCGCTGCCGCTGGGCGAGGCGGGGGGCATGCCCGCGGGGGTGCAACTGGTGGCGCGGATCGGGGACGAGGCGCGGCTGCTGGCGCTGTCGGCGGATCTGGAACAGGCGCTGCCCTGGGCGGACCGGCGGCCGCCCGCGCCATGACGGGGGGTGCCGATGGCCCATGACCTGGTACTGAAGGGGGGCAGGGTGATCGACCCGGCCTCGGGCTTGAACCGGATCGCGGATGTCGCCTTCGACGGCGACCGATTGGCCGCGATCGACGAGGCGCTGGAGGGGCGCGAGGTTCGGGATGTCTCGGGCGCCATCGTCACGCCGGGTCTGATCGACCTTCATACCCATGTCTACTGGGGCGGCACGTCGCTGAGCGTGGAGGCCGACAGCTATGCCCGCCGCTGCGCCGCGACGACGCTTGTCGACGCCGGCAGCGCCGGGCCGGGCAATTTCGCGGGCTTTCGCGCCCATGTGATCGAGCGCGCCGAGGTGCGCATCCTGTCCTATATCCACATTTCCTTTGCCGGGATCTTCGCGTTCTCGCCCACCGTGATGGTCGGGGAAAGCCAGGACATGCGGCTCATGGCGGGCAGGGAAGCGGCGGAGGTCGCTGCCCTGAACCCCGATCACATCGTGGGCGTGAAGGTGCGGGTGGGCCGTCATACCAGCGGTGCGAACGGCATCGAGCCCTTGCGCCTGGCGCTGGACGTGGCCGAGGCGGCGGGATTGCCGCTGATGGCCCATATCGACGAACCCGACCCGCATTACGAGGAAGTGGCCGGGCTGCTGCGGCGGGGCGATGTGCTGACGCATTGCTTCCGCCCCGTGCCGAACGCCCCGGTGGACGCGGCGGGCAATCTGAAGGCGGGGATCGTCGAGGCGCGCGAGCGGGGCGTGATCTTCGACATCGCGCACGGGATGGGGGCCTTTTCCTGGCCGGTCGCGCGCGCGGCCATGGCGGCGGGATTTCCGCCCGACACGATCTCGTCCGACGTCCACGTGTTGTGCGTGGACGGGCCGGCGTGGGATCTGCTGCGCACGATGAACAAGCTCTTGGCGCTGGGGATGCCGCTGACCGAGGTGATCCGGGCCGCGACCGAAACGCCGGCACGCGCCATCCGGCAGGAGGCGCTGGGCCGTCTTGCGCCGGGCGGCCCGGGGGATGCCAGCGTGATACGGCTGGCGGACGAAGACGTGGTGCTGGAGGACGTCCGGGGCGAGTTGCTGACCTTCGGCCAGCGGCTGTTGCCAAAGGGACGGGTTCTGAGGGGACGCTACGAGGAGATCGCCTGATGGCCGAGATCTCGGTCTGGACCTATCCGTGGGATCTGCACGATATCGGCTTCGACGCCGCGCTGGAGATGCTGTCGGCCCAGGGTGTCAACACGGTCAGTCTTGCCACGTCCTATCATGCGGGCCGGTTTCTTCAGCCCGGGAACCCGCGCCGCCGCGTCTGGTTTCCGCAGGACGGCACCGTCTATTACGCCGTCGATCCCGCGCGCTGGGCGGATCACGAGATCGTGCCGCTGGAAGCGGATATCGTCGCGGCCGAGGGCGATTATCTGGCGCGCCTGACCGAACGCCGGGGGGCGGGCGGGCCGAAGGTGTCGTGCTGGACCGTCTGCCTGCACAACACGCGTTTGGGGATGCTGCATCCCGGTCACGTCGTCAGGACGGCGCACGGCGATCCGCAGTATTACGGCCTCTGCCCGTCCAGCCCGGCGGCGCGGGCCTATGTGACGAACATGGTCGCGGAGATCAGCGAGCGTTATCGCCCCGACCGGATCGAGCTGGAAAGCCCGGATTTCATGGGCTTCGATCACGGGTATCATCACGAGAAGGACGGCCTGGGCCTTCTTGCCGAGGACAGGTTCCTTCTGGGCGTCTGTTTCTGCGATCATTGCATGGCGCGCGCGCGGAATGCCGGTGTGCCGGCCGAGGCTGCGCGCGATACCGTGCGGCGGTTGCTTGACGACGCGTTTTCCCGCGACCTGCCGCAGGCCGTCTTTCCCCGGTTTCCAGAGGACGGCCCGGCGGCCTTCGCGGACCATGCGGACCTTGCGCAATACCTGGACTGGCGGCGCGAGCCCGTCGCCTCGCTGATCCGGGAGATACGGCAGGCCGCGTATCCCGGCACGCGCGTGCTGCTGATCGACTTCGAGGGAAGCTGGTGGGGCGGTGTCGACTTGCCGTCGATCGCCGGACATTGCGACGGTGTCGTCCATTGCGCCTATACCACGAAACCCGACCGGATCGGCCCCGTTCTGGCCGAGGCGCGAGACATCCTCGGGCCGGAAAAGACCATCATCGCGGGGTTCCAGCTGTTCCACCCGGAAGTCGCCGACCGGGACGACATGCGGACCCGCGCCCAGGCAGCGCTGCCTTTCGCGGACGGGATCAATTTCTACAACCTCGGCCTTGTTCCGGCAGCCCGCCTGGGCTGGATCGGTCATTCGCTTTAGCGTGCGGAGCCGGTTTCAGGTCTGGCGCGCGAAACGGTCGTCCGTCACCTCGGCCACCTTGACCGGCACGCCCTCTTTCGCCGAACAGATCGCGGCCATCGTCGTCTGGACATGCCGTCTGCCGTCCGCGCCCGTGTAGCGGGGCGCGGTGCCCTGCGTGAGTGCCTCGATGAACTCGGTGATCTGATTGCGGTGCGCGCGGCTGTAATAGGACACCTCGGACTGCCAGATATCGTCGCCGCCTTCGTCGAAACGGAAGGTGCGTGTCTCGCCGTCCTTTCGGTGCAGGACCAGGTGAGCGTCCTTGCCCTGCCAGGCAAGACCGCGGCCGCCTTCGCCCAGGACCTCGATCATGCCCCGGTCTCCGATCACGCTGACCGAGAAGCCGAACATCGGGTCGTATTTGCCGTTCAGGGCCTCGGCACGCATCCAGACGCCCTGGCAGGCCGGATCGTCGTAGGTCCAGGTAATGATCGGGATGTCGCCGGCGCTTTCGGGGCGGTACATATGCGTCTCGGACTGGTCGGGCGCGGTGCGCCCGGCGTCCTGCATCCAGCCGATATCGGACTTCAGGGAATAGACCTGAGCTATCCGCGCGTCGTTCATCAGGTATTCGGCGGTGGCGAAGAAGTGCACGCAATGGTCGAACATCCAGGGGAAACCGGCACCGCCTGCCCTGGCGGAATCCCATCGCCAGCCGCGGTGGTCGTCGGTGATCGCGCGGTCGGTGGCGTGGGCGCCGGGACGTTCGAGCCAGGTGCCGAAGCGCTGGCGGACTTGCTGGGGCTTGCCGATTTCGCCCGCGTCGATCAGCGCGCGGGCTTTCATGATCGAGGTCATGAAGATGTAGGATTCGCCCACCATCAGCGTGACGCCTGCATCCGCGGCGGCGTCGCAGACCGCCTGTCCTTCGTCGAGTGTCAGGCAGAACGGCTTTTCGCAGAGGATGTTCCTGCCTGCGCGGGCCGCCGCGATCGCCATCGGCGCGTGCAGGACGGTGGGCGTCGTGATGTCGATGGTGTTGATCCGGGGATCGGCCAGCATCTGGTCGTAGGAGGTGTAGTGCTTCGGGATGCCGTACCTGGCGGCGATCGCGGTGGCGCGGTCTTCGTCGAGATCGCAGACCGCCACGACCTGGGCATCGGGGTGTGCCTGGTAGGCCTTGATGTGGGACTCGCACACCAGCCCAAGGCCGACGAGGCCGACCCTAACCTTTGACACCTGCATTTCCCCGACTCCCTTCGGCGCGGTCTGTCCGACGGGATCAGTCTGACCGCTTGTGCAGAGCGGGGCAATCGGTTGCGTGGGCCGCGGCCTGGGTCAGGGGCGTTCGAACCGGGCGCGCCACCGATCGTTGGTCGCCGGGTGGCGGGGTATGCGCTTGGCGGGATCGGCCCGGGGATGCTCGGGCCGGACCGGCGCGGGCTGCGGTGCGTCACTGTCCAGACGGAAGGTCGTCTTGCCGTCCTTTTCGTCGATGCCGGTGATGGACAGGTCGGTGACGGTTCCGGTCAGGAAGAGATGACGGGCGAGCGGGTTGATGAAATGGGTTTCGATGCGGTTCGCGATGCCGCGCCCGCCGTCGAAGAAATCCTGCGTGCAGAGGGTGCGAAGCGCGTGGATGGCCTCGGGGGCGAGGGTGATCGCGATCCGGTGCTCGGTCTGGACGGTGCGGATCACGCGGTCGAGGATGGCGTGGAAGATCGCGCTCATGCCGGCGGGGTTCAGGAAGTCGAAGACCACCACGTTCTGACCGATGCGGTTCAGGAGTTCGGGGCGCTTCAACTCGATGCGGAAGTGTTCCTCGACCGCGAGGCGGATCTTGTGGGACAGCTCGAAATGGGTGTCGGACGGCAGGACGTTCATGCCCATGTTGTTGGCGCGCGAGCCCTGGGCGATGCCGATGTTGGAGGTGAAGACGATCAGCGCCTCGGAGAAGTAGGCGGTCGCGCCGCGGGCGTCGGTCAGGCGGCCTTCGTCGAGGATCTGAAGAAACAGGTCGAGCACGCGGGGGTGCGCCTTTTCGACCTCGTCGAAGAGGAACACGCTGAAGGGCCGCCGGTTGGCGGCGTTGACCAGTTCGCCGCCCTTTTCGTGATCGGAATGGCCGGGCGGCGCGCCGATGAGGCGGGAGACGGAGTTTTCCTCCATGAATTCCGACATGTCGAAGCGGTGGCAGAGGGTTTCGTCGCCGAAGAGAAGCTCGGTGACGGACTTGGCCAGTTCGGTCTTGCCGACGCCGGTCGGCCCGACGAAGAACAGCGCGCCCCGTGGACGGGTGTGCATCGAACCGGACTGGGCGCCGGAGAGCCCCAGGATGGATCGCGCCAGGATGTCGAGGGTCTTTTCGATGGCGTAGGGCTGGCCCTTGATGCGCGACTGAAGGATGTCCGATGCGCTTTCCATGCGTTTGCGCAGGACAGGTGAAGTCCAGGGGTTGCGGCGCGAGCCGGTGCGGAACACCCGGATGGCGTCGGAGATGCGGGCAAGGCCGAAGCCTTCGGCGCGGGCGACCTTCGCGATGGCCTCCATCGCCATCAGCGGTTTGCCGTCGCATTCGAGCGCGAATTGCTGCAGCAGGCGTTCGGTGTCGGGGGCGGGCTGGCCACTTAGCCAGCCGTGGCTGTCCGCCAGGTGACGGGCGAACCCGAAGCGGTCTTCGAGGTTCGGATACTCGATCTGGATTTCCCTGAGCGAGGCGTTGTTCAGGACGAACCAGTCGGGCAGGTCGGCGGGGTGATCGACCAGCCAGACGGTCGGGTTGATGCCCTTGTCCGGCCCGGCGCGGCGCTGGGAGAGCGAGGCCTGGTCGACGGCGAGGAAGCAGTCCTCGAGACTGTCGCCGGCGGTTTGCCGGAGGTGCGACGCGTGGTCGATCAGAAGCGCGATGCGGAACCGCGAGAAGGCGGCTACCGCTGCGTGAACGCGGGCGAGATCGGAGAGCGCGGGCGGTGCGGAAACCTGCGGCAGGCAGGCGGCGACCTGGTCCCGCTCGGCATCGCCGGCCGCATTCAGGATCGTGAGACCGCCGACGGGATCGAAGCGCAGCAGTACCCTGATCCCCGCCGCCTGAAGCAGGTTCCAGAGCGTGGCGTCGAGCGGCCGGAATGCCGCGTGCGGCGCATGGGGCGCGGGATAGACGTCACCCAGGTTTCCGGACATCACGAGATGATCCGAGTAGGCGAGCGATGCGCCTACCTCGTCGTACCAGGTGGGCAGATCAATGGGCGGTTCGGTTTCGTGCATTGCCTTGGCCGGGATCGGGTTTCTCCGGCTTCCTCTCTGGGTGCGCTGGCGAAAGGATACAAGCAAAGGCGGGCCTTGGAATGACCGGATCTGGGCAACGAGCGGTCCATTTCTTGTAGCGAAGGGCCGGTGGGGGCCGTTCGCCGGGCGTCAGGGTTGCAGCGCCGGGGGATGATCCCGGCGCTGCGCTGCGGTTTTCCGGTCAGGACTTCGCGTAGGCGATGATCATGTCCTCGGTCTCGATTTCGGGCGGCTCCTCGATCTTTTCCATCATGTTGATCGAGATGTGCGGCCAGCGGATCAGTCCCTCGACCCCGTCGCGGCGCGGGAAGAAATCGAGGAAGATGAACTGGGTATAGGCGAGGACCAGTTTGTTGCGGCCGCCAAGCCCCGGTTCGTCCAGCTCCATGATCCAGAAGGTGGAACGCATCTCGGCGGCGTCGGCCTGCCGCTCGATGAAGGGGATGTTGACGATGCCGGCTTCAAGCCGGGTCGTGTCCATCGGCAGTTCGGTCGTGCGGATGACGTTTCCGGGCATTCCCGCCTGCAGAAGGGCGTTGGCGTTCGATGGGCCGAAGCCCGGGAATGGCGTGCCGTCCAGCACCCCCTTGAACGGATTGTTCCTGAAGAAGTTGTAGGGGAACAGGTAGGCCTGCTCGTCCGTCGCGGCATCGACGGCGGCGACGATATCTTCAGTCGTGACGCCCTCGGGGAAGGCGTGGATATCCTCGACCGTCGGCGGCCCGTCGAAGGATCGGGCGGTGCCGAGGGCCGTTGCGGCGTTGCCGTGCGGGATGGTGGCGAGCCGTCCGATGTCGATGCCCTCGATGTTCTGCTCTTTCATGTGCAGGAAGAAGCCCGGCTCGTGGTGGATCGGCAGTTCGGGCGGGCCGGCCACCGTGCTTTGGCCCACGTCCCTGGCCGCGATCTGGGCGATGGTCTGTTCATAATCGAGTGCCGCGAGTTTCTGGTCGGCCTGCGCGGCCGGTTGCGGGCCATTGATGCCGCGGTTCGGCACGGCCTCGTCTACCTTGGTGAAGGTCAGAACCTCGTTGTACTGGTTGAACAGAAGCCGGTAGTTGCGGAACTGGTTCTCTTCCGCGAAGGGCAGCGCGATCAGGTTCCAGCCGCGCCCGTCGAAGGGGCTTTTGCCCTGGCCTTCGAGCGTGCCCTTGCCCTTGAAATTGCTGCCGTCGCGTTCCGAGGGAATGACGTTCGCCCAGGTGCCCGGCAGGAGCTGGAGCGGCCCCAGCGCCTGGTCGCGCATGGTGGCGATCTTGATCCTGCGGTTCTGTTGAACGGTATTTTGTTTCAAATCCAACATCTTGACGTCCTATCAATTGAAAAGCTGCCGGGCAAAATAATGCCCGCGGGCCCTGAAAATTCGTGGGTGGACCCAATGTCGGGAATACCACAGGATAGATCCTGAAATGTGGCGGCGGACCCGGTCTTGCACGCTGCATTCACGGGACAGGGGACGGATTTCACGCAAATGAACTGGCTGACCGAGAACAAGATACCCGTGGGCGACGTGGCCGAGCGGGTTTTCGACTGGCTTCAAACCAACGGGGCGTTCTTCTTCGACGCGCTGTCGGATTTCATGGAGGCCCTGATCGACGGCATCCTGTGGGTGTTTCAGACGCCGCACCCGCTGGTCGTGGTGCTGGCCTTCACGGCGTTGACTTTTTTCCTGCAGCGAAGCTGGAAGCCGGCGCTGCTGACCTTTCTCGGGTTTCTGTTCATCCTGAACCAGGACTACTGGGAGGAGACCACCGAGAGCCTGACGCTGGTCTTGTCGGCCTGCGTGGTCTGCATGGGGGTCGGCGTGCCGATCGGCATCGCGGCGGCACACCGGCCAAGGCTTTACGCCTGGATGCGGCCGGTGCTGGACCTGATGCAGACGCTGCCCACCTTCGTCTACCTGATCCCGGCCATCGTGTTCTTCGGCATCGGGCTGGTGCCGGGGCTGATCGCGACGGTGATCTTCGTGCTGCCCGCACCGATCCGGCTGACGCATCTGGGCGTGTCGTCGACGCCGCAGCCGCTGCTGGAGGCGGCGCAGGCGTTCGGGGCGACGGGAAGCCAGACGCTGTGGAAGGTCGAGCT
Organism: Silicimonas sp.; assembly: GCA_040220415.1. GTDB lineage: Bacteria > Pseudomonadota > Alphaproteobacteria > Rhodobacterales > Rhodobacteraceae > JAVJUV01. Next base: position 17,825 of record JAVJUV010000108.1, on the reverse strand, counting down.
GCCCTATGCCTTTCCGCAGATCATGGCGGGGCTGAACCAGACGATCATGCTGTCGCTGTCGATGGTGGTGATCGCGGCGCTGGTGGGCGCCGACGGCCTGGGCGTGCCGGTGGTGCGGGCCCTGAACCAGGTGAACACGTCGCTGGGCTTTGAATCGGGGTTCATCATCGTGGTGGTCGCCATCGTGCTGGACCGGATGCTGCGGGTGGAAAAGAAATGAGCGCGGTCACGTTCGACAACGTCTCGATCGTCTTCGGGGACCGGCCCGAGGTTGCCCTGCCGCTGATGGACGCGGGCAAGGAGCGGGGCGAGATCCAGCAGGAGACGGGGCAGGTTCTGGGCGTGCACGACTGCTCGCTGAGCGTCGAGCCGGGGGAGATCCTGGTGTTGATGGGATTGTCAGGGTCGGGCAAGTCGACGCTGCTGCGGGCCGTCAACGGTCTGAACCCGGTGGCGCGGGGCCGCGTGCTGGTGGCCAGCGGCGACGGCGAGGTGGACGTTACCCATGCGGACGCCAGGACGCTTCGCAGCATCCGGCTGAAGGACATCGCGATGGTGTTCCAGCAGTTCGGCCTGCTGCCGTGGCGGACGGTGCGCGACAACGTGGGCCTGGGGCTGGAACTGGGCGGGATGCCGCGGGCCGAGCGCGACGCGAAGGTTGAAAAGCAACTGAAGCTGGTCGGCCTGTCGGACTGGGCCGACCGCAAGGTGGGGGACCTGTCGGGCGGGATGCAGCAGCGCGTCGGCCTGGCGCGGGCCTTCGTGACCGACGCGCCGATCCTTCTGATGGACGAGCCGTTCTCGGCGCTGGACCCGCTGATCCGCACCCGTTTGCAGGACGAGTTGCTGGAGTTGCAGGAAAGCCTGAACCGGACGATCATCTTCGTCAGCCACGACCTGGACGAGGCGTTCAAGCTTGGCGACAAGATCGCCATCATGGAAGGCGGGCGGATCGTGCAATGGGGCACGCCGCGGGACATCTATACCAATCCGGCGAACGAGTACGTCGCGGATTTCGTGGCCAACATGAACCCTTTGGGCGTGCTGTGCGCCCGCGACGTGATGGAGCCGGCCGAGGATCGCGCCACGGGCGGGATCGGGCCGGACGACGAGATCGACGAGGTGATCCGCTCGGTTCTGGACAGCGGCGTGCCGGTCGCGGTGGTCGAGGGCGGTCAGCGCATCGGGCAGATTTCGCGCAAGAGCGTGCTGGCGCGCTTTCTTGGTGATCGCTGAACGTCCGGAACCGTGAAGCGGGCGGGATTCGCGTTTTGCTTCTGTTACGGTTGTGATCTAGTGAACGTAACGGCGCAGAACGCGCTGGCGGGAACAGAGCGGACAGAATGCTGGAGACAGGCGAAAGCGAGAGCCGCAAGCTTCTGAAGCGGCTGAAGGAAACGCTGGCCGAATCGAGCGCTGGCCAGGCCCGTCTTGACCGCATCACCCAGCTGATCGCCAGTTCGATGCAGACCGAGGTGTGCTCGATCTACCTGTTCCGGGATTCCGATACGCTGGAGCTTTGCGCCACCGAAGGGCTGAAGGCCGAGGCCGTCCACAAGACCCGGATGCGTCTGGGCGAGGGCCTGGTCGGCCGCGTGGCGCGGGATGGCCGTGTCGTGAACGAGGCCGATGCGCCGTCGGCCAGGGGGTTCCGGTTCATGCCGGAGACGGGCGAAGAGGTGTTCTCGTCGTTCTGCGGCGTGCCGATCCAGCGGCTGGGTGACAAGCTGGGCGTGCTGGTGGTGCAGTCGCATGAGGCGCGCGCGTTTTCCGAAGACGAGGTCTATGCGCTGGAAGTCGTGGCGATGGTGCTGGCCGAGATGACCGAGCTGGGCGCCTTCGTCGGCGAGGGCGAGGCGCTGCGCGCGCGGCACACGAACCCGCGCATGTTCCGCGGCGGCGTCGGGCAGGAAGGGGTGGCCGAGGGTCACGTCTGGCTTCACGAGCCGCGCGTCGTGGTGGCGAACCCGGTTGCGGACGATCCGGACGCCGAGGCCGAGCGGCTGCGGCACGCCGTCGATCAGCTTCGCGTGTCGGTCGGCGACATGCTGGATACGGTGGGCAACGATGCGGCCGACCGGGATCACCGCGAGGTGCTGGAAGCCTATCAGATGATGGCCAACTCGCGCAGCTGGCTGAGGCGGATGGAAGAGGACATCCGCGCCGGGCTTTCCGCCGAGGCGGCCGTGGAGAAGGAACAGTCGACCGCGCGGCGGCGGCTGGAGCAGGCCGGCGACGCCTATCTGCGCGAGCGGCTTCAGGATCTGGACGACCTGTCGAACCGCCTGCTTCGCATCCTGACGGGGCAAGGCGCGGACACCGGAGCGATGATGCCCGTGGACCCGATCCTTGTGGCGCGCAACATCGGTCCGGCCGAGCTGCTGGAATACGGGCGCGGCAAGCTGCGGGGCATCGTGCTGGAGCAGGGGTCGGTCGGCAGTCACGCCGCCATCGTGGCGCGGGCCTGGGCGGTGCCGCTGGTGGTGCATGCGGCGGGCGTGACGTCGGAATCGCTGAACGGCGATCACGTCATGGTCGACGGCGATCAGGGTGTCGTTCACCTGCGTCCGGACGATACGGTCGTATCCGCTTTCCGCGACAAGATCGCGATGCAGGCCAAGGCGCAGGAGCGCTATGCGGGGCTGCGGAACCTGCCTGCCGAATCGAAGGACGGCGAAGTCGTGTCGTTGCAGATGAACGCCGGACTGATCGCCGAGCTGCCGTCGCTGGAGAACTCGGGCGCCGAGGGTGTGGGCCTGTTCCGGACCGAGTTGCAGTTCCTGGCGCGCAGCACGGTGCCGCGCCGGGCCGAACTGGCCGCGATCTATTCGCGGGTTCTGGATGCCGCGAAAGGCAAGCGCGTGGTCTTCCGCACGCTGGATATCGGGTCGGACAAGGTGCTGCCCTACATGAAGCGCGAGGACGAGCCGAACCCGGCCCTGGGCTGGCGCGCGATCCGGGTGGGCCTGGACAAGAAGGGCGTCATGCGGATGCAGCTTCAGGCGCTGATCCGCGCCGCGAACGGCCGGCCGCTGACGGTGATGTTTCCCTTCGTCGCGCAGTTCGAGGAGTTCAAGGCCGCGCGGCAGCATCTGCTGGACGAGATCGAGCGCGAGCGCAAGCTGGGTCATGCCCTGCCCGAGAAGGTCGAAATCGGCGCGATGCTGGAGACGCCGAGCCTGGCCTTCGCGCCGAAGCAGTTCTTCGAGATGGCGGATTTCATCTCGATCGGCGGCAACGATCTGAAGCAGTTCTTCTTCGCCGCCGACCGCGAGAACGAGCGGGTGCGGCGGCGGTACGATTCGCTGAACGTCAGCTACCTGACCTTCATCGAACAGATTGTGCGGCGCTGCGACGACACCGGCGTGCCGGTGAGTTTCTGCGGCGAGGATGCCGGGCGTCCGATCGAGGCGATGTGCCTGGCGGCGATGGGGCTGCGGGCGCTGTCGATGCGGCCCGCGTCGGTCGGCCCGGTGAAGCATCTGATCCGGCGCGTGGACCTGTCCGAGGCCAAGCGGGTCATCGACCGGGCGCGGGATAGCGGCGTGCAGTCGGTGCGCGGCGACGTGATGGAGTGGCTTCGCAACGACAACTAGGTGCGGGACGCTTCGATCAGGCCGTTCTCTGCCATCCGGGCCAGAAGCCGGGCGACGTCGCCGGTCAGCCGGTCGCGGGGAATGTCCGGGAACACTTCGCCGAGCGTCGCGGCAAGCTCGCTGGCGGAGCCGGGGGTGGCGAGCAGCGCCCAGACGGCCCGCGCGATCTCGTTGAGGTGCCAGAACGTGTCTTCACCCGGCCGCCAGAGAAAAACCGAGCCCGCGATATTGCGAAGCGCCGTGCCGCGTGCGCGCCGCCACGCGGTGAACGGGTCGACGGGCGAAATCCGCTCGGCGGTTTCCGGCTGGAAGGGCAGGGCGGGTTCAATCGGCACGGCGGGATCGAGCGGCGCCGCGCCGCCGAACGCCCGCCGGAGAAGCGCCACGGCCTGGTCCATGTCGGAATAGACGAGCTTGAGGCAGGGTGCCCGGCGCACGATGCCGGCGACGCTGTCGAGCGCGGCTTCGGGAGAACCCGGGGCGGCGATGTTGCGCGACAGAAGGTGATGCAGCGCTTCGCCGGCGTCCAGACGGTGCAGCCGCGCCGGTGCCGCGTCGCGCCGGTCGAGCACGACGAAGGCCGAGAGGCCGGCGCGGGTTCCGTGCGGTGCGATACCGGGGGCGCAGAGGTAGCCGTAGCGGTCGTCGCGCAGCCCGAGATGGGCATCGACATGCGCGCGGAATTCGGGCGAGGCCGTTGCGGGAACCGGCAGGCGCAGGCGCGGTGCGACCCCAAGCGCCAGCCCTTCGCCGCCGTGCGTCACGGGAAGGACGTCGTCGCAGAAGACGGTCAGTCCGGGTTCCGCCGTCAGGCGCGCGATCAGGGTGCTTTTGCCCGCGCGGTGCGGACCGGTCAGCGCCACCAGCCGGTCGCGGATCAGGAAGGCGCCGCAATGCAGCGCCAGACCGTCCTGCGCGGCGTCGGCGTAGGCCTGCGACAGGTCGGCGACGATACCGCAGAGCGCGCTGGCGCGAGGCAGGTTCCGCAGCGGTTCGTCGAGATGCGCCGAGACGAGGTCGTAGGTGGCGGGTTTGGCGGGTTTGGGAAAGAGACCCGCAAGCGCCCTGCCGGACAGATCCTCGGGCCTGGCGAGTGGCCGTGTCTGGCAGGTCCAGCCGTTCAGAATGCCGGTCAGGGCGGCGAGAAGGTCGGGGCTGTCGGGCAGGAGCACGCTTCGCGGTATGCCCGCGAAGCGCAGTTCGAGCCAGCCGTGCGCCGCGACCCCGTCGCGGGGCGGTGCCTGGTTGGCGTTCACGGTCATGCGCCGAAGATGTTGCGGAAGAAACGCATCATGTCGGCCTCGGCCGGTGTCATCCGGCGGCCCGAGTGGGGGCGGGAAGGACCCGAGTTGCCGCGGCCTGCATAGGAGGGCCGGCTGCTGCGCGAGGGGCCGCTGCTGCGCGACGGGCCGCTGCTGGACGAAGGTCCGCTGTTGTACGAAGGGCCGCTGTTGGACGAGGCGCCGCTGGATCCCGAGGCGCCGCTGGCGCGGGCGGCGTTGAAGCCGACCATTGTGGGGGCGGCGTAGGCCGCACCGGCGGCAAGGCCGAGGCGGGTCAGGGCCGCGCGGCGCGTGATCTTGGCGGATTTCTTGTCGGTGCTCATGCGTTTCTCCTCTTCTTGTGCAAAGCCCGCGTGTCGGGGCTTCGGAGTGTCTACGCATTGACCGGGGGATTATTCCGGAAGGGTCGGAATTTTCGCGCGGCGCCGTTGCCGGTTCAGGCGAGGGACGCGGGGGCGGGGGACACGCTGCCGTAGCGGCGCCAGAACCGGTACTGCATGCCGATGCAGGCCGCGGCAAGGCCGACCGAGAGGCCAAGCCAGACGCCGACGCCGCCCCAACCCAGCGTGAACCCCATGACATAGCTGACGGGCAGGCCGATCAGCCAGTAGCTGATGATCGCCATGATCATCGGAACGCGCGTGTCGTGCACGCCGCGCAGCATGCCGAGGCCCATGACCTGCCCGAAGTCGACAAGCTGGAACAGCGCGGCCATCGCCAGAAGCGCGACGCCGGTGGCGATGATCTCGGGGCGTGCGGGATCGTCGGGATCGACGAAGATGCCGATCAGGATCTCGGGGATGATGAGGAAGGCGGCGATCGTGGCGACGACGGCGATGCCGGCCAGCAGCATGCCGGCCAGGGCCGCTGCGCGCAGTTCTGCGGCGTCGTTGCGGCCCCAGGCGCGGCCGACGCGCACCGTGACCGCCTGGCTGAGGCCGAGCGGGATCATGAAGGTGAGGCTGGCGATCTGGAGCGCGATGCCGTGGGCCGCCAGCGGCACCTTGCCGAGCCAGCCCATCATCACGCTGGAGGCGGCGAAGAGTCCGACCTCGGCCAGAAGGGTCAGGCCGATGGGCAGGCCAAGGGCGAAGACGGTGCGCAGGATTTCGGGGTCCGGGCGGTGCAGGTTGCGGAAGAGCGAATGATCGGGCCGTTTCAGCACAGCGTAGACGCAGAGCGCGACGAGGCTGGTCATGTGGCTGACGAGCGAGGCGATGCCGGCGCCGGTGATGCCAAGTTCGGGCGCACCGAGGTTGCCGAAGATCAGGAGATAGTTGACGCCCGCATTCAGGATGGCCGCGCCGATGACGGCGAGCAGGATCGCGCGCGTCAGTTCGAGCGCCGAGAGATAGCTTTTCAGCACCTGGACCAGAAGCGCGGGGATGATGCCGATCCCGAGCCAGGGCATGTAGAGCCCGGCCTGCCGCGCGACGTCCGGCTCCTGGCCGATGGCGAGGAAGATCGGCTCGGCGAAGAAGAAGAACGGCACGACGAGCAGGCCGAAGAGGATCGACAGCCAGAGGCCCATGCGGGTGACGCGGCGGACCTGGCGTTCGTCGTCCTGCGAGAGCGCGCTGGCGACCATCGGGGTCACCGCCCACGCGAAACCCGAGCCGAAAATGAAGATGATGAAGAAGATCGGGCCGGAGACTGACAGCGCCGCAAGGTCGGTCACGTCGTACCAGCCCAGCATCAGCGTGTCGGTGACACCGATCAGCATCTGCGCGACATGGCTGGCGACAAGCGGCAGACCCAGGCTCAGCAGAGCGCGGGTCTGTCCGCCGACGCTGGCGCGCGGCGCGGGAGGGACGGCATCGGTGTGCATGCCGTGCCTATAGCCCCGCTCTGGCCGGGCGGGCAACGGAAATCATCCGTACTGCACAACCTCGACTTCGATGCCGTCGGCGTCGTCGAAGTAGAACCGCCGGCCGGGTTCGTAGTCGGCGTGCTTCTGGGGGGTGAAGCCCTCGGCCCTGACCTTTTCCTCGACCGCGTCGAGGTCGTCGACGACGACCGCCCAGTGATTGAGGCCGCCCCTCGTATGGTAGCTGTCGGTCGCGGGCTTCGGAGTTTCGGGAAAAGAGAAGAGCGCCAGGTAGGTGTCGTCGTTGCCGATGTGGATGGTGTAGCCGGTCGTCATGCCGGGGCCTTCCCAGCGGATTTTCCAGCCGAAGACCCGTTCGATCCAGGCGGCGGTTGTCCTGGGATCGGTGACGGTCATGTTCAGGTGTTCGAGACGTGCGGTTGCCATGTGGCGACTCCTTGAGGATGGTTGCCGCATGGTCGTAATTCCTCAAGTAGACTTGAGGTCAAGTGGCTTTTTCGCGGTCGGGCCGGCTATTTCAGGAACGGTTCGATGGCGCGGACGATCTCGGGGCCCTGGGGCCTGGCAAGCGAGCCCCAGGTGCCGACGACGTCGCCTTCGGGGCCGACGAGGATCTTGTTGAAGTTCCAGGCGGGCTCGAATCCGGTCTGATCCCTGACGGCGCGGAAGAACGGATGGGCCGCGTCGCCGCGGACGGGGGTGATCTCGGTCATCGGGATGTCGAGGTCGAAATTCACTTCGCAGAAATCCTTTACCTCGGCCTCGGTGCCGAGTTCCTGGCGGAAATCGCCCGAGGGCACGGCAAGAACGACGAGGCCGCGGTCGCGGTGTTCGTCGTAAAGCGCCTGGAGCCCTTCGTACTGAGGCGTGAAGCCGCACAGCGAGGCGGTGTTGACGACGAGGACGGGCTGGCCGCGCCAAGCCTCGATCGACACCTCGCCGCCGTCGATCGAGGCGAACGTGCCGGTCAGGGGCGCGGCGGAGGCGGCGGAGGCGAAGGCAAGGGCGGCGGCGGCGATGGCGGGTGTGCGGATCATGGGGGCGTTCCTTCCGATTTGGTGAATATACGTGCAAGGCGACCCGATAGTTTCAAAAAATCTTGCCGGAACAGAGAGATGTGCGGGATGCTGCCGGTGGGTTGGACGGCGTAAATGCGAACCATTATCATTAGCAAATTCAACAGGTTGCCATGCCTTGCCCGGCCCTGTTAAGGCGTTCGGCGAGCAGCCGGGGAACCTGAAGACGTGACGACCGCCGTCAAAATCGCGATAGGCAGCCTTGTGGTCGGCGTGGCGGTACTGCTGCTGAAGGCGCTGGCGTGGTGGATGACCGGATCGGTTGCGCTGTTCTCGGATGCGCTGGAAAGCACGGTGAACGTGGCCACCGCGATCGCCGCGCTGATCGCGATCCGCGTCGCGGAGCGGCCGGCGGACGCGAACCATCCTTACGGCCATCACAAGGCCGAATTCTTCAGCGCGGTGCTGGAAGGCGTGATGATCGTGATCGCCGCGCTTCTGATCCTGCGGGAATCGTTCTTTGCCTTTCTCGCCCCGCAGCCGATCGACGCGCCTTTCGAGGGCATCGCGGTGAACGCCGTGGCCACGGCGATCAACGCGGTCTGGTGCTATGTCCTGCTGACGCGGGGCCGGCGGCTGAGATCGCCCGCGCTGGTGGCCGATGGCAAGCATCTTCTGGCCGACGTCGTGACCTCGGCCGGGGTTGCGTTGGGACTGGTCATGGCGGTCGCGACGGGCTGGTGGCTGCTTGACCCGGCGATGGCGGCGCTGGTGGCGCTGAACATCCTGTGGTCGGGATGGAAGGTCATCAGGGAATCGGTCGGCGGGCTGATGGACGAGTCGGTTTCCGACGAGACCATGAATGTGATCCGCGAGGTGATTTCGACCGAAGCCGGCGGCGCGGTCGAGGCGCATGACCTGCGCACGCGCCATGCGGGGAAGGTCACGTTCATCGATTTCCATCTTGTCGTGCCGGGCGAGACATCGGTGCTGGACGCCCACGAGGTCTGCGACCGGGTCGAGGCGGCGCTGAAGCGGGCGGTGCCGGACGCCAACATAACCATCCACGTCGAGCCCGAGCACAAGGCCAAGCAGACCGGGATTCCGGTGGTGAAATAGACGCCGGAAGGATCAGTCGCGGATTTCTTCCGGTCTGACGCCCCAGAGCGCGCTCTTGCGGACCCATCCGCCGGAGCTGCCCGCGTCGATCCGGCACCAGTCGAGCGAGCAGTCCTCGAGCCGCGCGACGACGCCCACTTCGGCATAGGCGTTCACCGGGGCCTCGGGGTCGGGTTTGACGCGCATCGGTGTCAGGTCCGATTCGACGATCACGGTCCTGACCCCCGAGAGAAGCGAATAATGCACCCATCCGCCCTGGCCGTCGCGGTCCTGGACGCGACGCCAGTGGCCATACTCGGCGGTGACTTCGAGCGGCATGTCGCGGCGGGTGAAGACCCAGTCGATCCGATGGCTGAGCGAGGGGCCGCGGCGGGCGTTGCCCTCGGAGGCTTTCAGCGAAACGAAGCGCGGCATCGGCAGGTTGGTGACCGGCCCGCGCTCGGCCGGCGCCGCCGGCGCGGCGATCGCGAGGGCCGCGATGACCGCGCCCGCCAGAAGTGCTGTCCTGTTCATCCTCACTGCCCGCTTTCTCAACGGTTCCGGCGGCCCTGGCTGTCACGTCTCTTGTATGCCGTCCGGTTCCTTGTCACTTTGCCAGCAACCGCGGCCCAAGGGAAGACACGAGGAGACGAGTACATGCCCGACAAGCGCCTGAGTGTGGTGGTCACGCGACGCCTGCCCGAGGTCGTGGAAACGCGGATGTCGGAATTGTTCGACGTGCGCCTGCGGTCCGAGGACACCAAGCTGTCGCGGGACGAGCTGGTGGCCCTGATGAAAACCGCGGATGTCCTGGTGCCGACGGTGACCGACCAGATCGACGCCGCACTGCTGGCGCAGGCCGGCGACCGGCTGAAGCTGATCGCGAATTTCGGGGCGGGTGTGGATCATATCGACGTGCAGACCGCGCGGCAGCGGGGCATCCTGGTGTCGAACACGCCCGGCGTGGTGACCGAGGACACCGCGGACATGACGATGGCGCTGATCCTGGCGGTGATCCGGCGGATTCCCGAGGGCCTGGCGGTGATGCAGAAAGGCGAATGGGCCGGTTGGGCGCCGACCGCCTTTCTGGGCGGACGCGTCGGCGGGCGGCGGCTGGGCATCCTGGGCATGGGCCGGATCGGGCAGGCGGTCGCGCGGCGCGCGGCGGCGTTCGGGATGCAGGTGCATTACCACAACCGCAAGCGGCTGCGTCCCGAGATCGAGGAAGAGCTGGACGCGACCTACTGGGAGAGCCTGGACCAGATGGTCAGCCGGGTGGACGTTCTGTCGATCAACTGCCCGCACACGCCCTCGACCTTTCACTTGCTGAACGCGCGGCGGCTGAAGCTGATGAAACCGTCCGCCGTGATCGTGAACACCAGCCGGGGCGAGGTGATCGACGAGAACGCGGTGACGCGGATGCTGCGCGCGGGCGAGATCGCGGGCGCGGGGCTGGATGTGTTCGAGCATGGCCACGAGATCAACCCGAGGCTGCGCGCGCTGCCGAACGTGGTGCTTCTGCCGCATATGGGTTCCGCCACCGTCGAGGGCCGCACCGAGATGGGCGAGAAGGTGATCATCAACATCAAGACATTCGACGACGGACACCGGCCGCCCGACCTGGTGGTGCCGTCGATGGTGTGATGCGGACCTTCGCGCTTCTTGCGCTGCTTGTCGTTGCCGCCTGTGGCCGTCCGTTGACGGAGGCGGAGGAGACGTTCGCGCAGGACCTTTTCGGGCAGGGGCTGGATACCTCGCGGGTCTCGGTCAGCCAGGGGCTTGGCCTGACGCCGCCCTACAAGACCGTGCCTGCGTCGCTGACGGTCGTGCAGGGCACCGATCAGGCCTGCGTGCGCACGCCTCAGCCGCGCGGCGATCAGCCGCCGCAGGCTTTCGCGCTGTGGAACCGGCTGCATTTCGACAGCGATCTGTATTCCTCGGACATGGCGCTTGGCTGGCCTGCGGGCCTGCGGTTTCCCAATGCGATCATCCTGGCGCACGAGCTGACCCATGTCTGGCAATGGCAGAACCGGTCGGTCACGGGTTATACGCCGGGGCGCGCCGTGGCCGAAAGCTGGCGGCTGGCCGATCCCTATTACGCCGCACCGGGGGAGAGACCTGCCTTCCACGCCTTCGGATACGAGCAGCAGGCGGCGCTGGTTGAGGATTTCGTCTGCTTCACCATCGCCAACCCCGGCCATCCGCGCCGCGCCGAACTGCGCGAGATACTGGAGCCGGTGCTGCCGGTGGCGGAATTCGAGGCGGCGGTCGGGCGGTAGAGGGCGCCGCACGGGGCGGATTTCAGCCGCCGGATCGGACCGCTGTCCAGATCGTGTGCCGGCTGCCGCGTTTGTTGCGCGTGGCGCGAACCGTGTGCGCCCGGGCGTCGAAGCCGCAGTCGGACAGCCGTTCGGTGAAGTTCCGGTCGGGTGTCGCCGACCAGACGGCAAGGACACCGCCGGGGGTCAGGGCCCGGTGCGCCGCTTGCAGGCCGGACCTGCCGTAAAGCGCATCGTTGCCTGACCGCGTAAGCCCGTCCGGGCCGTTGTCGACATCCAGAAGGATGGCGTCGTAGGCGCTGGCCGCCCCGCGTATCTCGGTGGCGACGTCGCCGGTGCGGACCTCGACCCTGGGGTCGGCGAGGCAGTCCTGGAAAACGCCCGCCATGTGTTCCGACGCCCAGCCGATCAGGTCGGGCACGATTTCCGAGACGACGAACCGGGCGTCGGCGGGAGCGGCCGATTGAGCCGCCCGCAGGGTAAAGCCCATACCGAGGCCGCCGATCAGCACCCGGGGCGCGGGGTGTGCGGCAAGGCGATCGAGGGCGAAGGTCGCCAGCGCTTCTTCCGATCCGCCGAGCCGGCTGTTCATCAGCTCGTTGCCGCCTTCGAGGCGGATCGAGAATTCGTCGCCGCGCCGCAGAAGTCTGAGGGTGTCCCCTTGCGGAGCGGTCGCCGTGGCCAAGTGTATCCAAGGCTGCATTGCGAAGTCCTGTTTCTTGATCGGACTTCCGGCCTACCCCAAACGAACGCGCGCCGCCATCGCCGGCGGCGCGCCTGTCGGGCCGGGTCAGAAGCCAAGGACGGCATCGGCCAGGGCCACCCATAGCGGGATGCTGAGGATCGCCACCGGCGTTCCAAGACCCGTGGAGGTTCCCACATAGGACGAGGGGTTGGCCTCGGGCAGGGCACCGCGCAGCGTCGGCGGACCCGAGATGTCGGAGCTGGAGGCCGCCATGACCGCCAGAAGCACCACCCCGCCTGCCGAGAAGCCCGTGAGGTGATACGCCACAAGTCCCATGCCGAAACCCATCAGTCCATGAACGAAAGGTGCCGCGATGCCGTAGAGAACATAGGCGTGCGCCACCTTCTTCAGTTCGGCCAGCCGTGCCCAGGCTTCCATGCCCATGATCAGCATCAGGATCGAGAGAAGGCCGTAGAACAGGGGCTGGTAGAAGCTTTCGAAGATGGCATCGGGATGCGCCAGGATTCCGATGGCGAGGCCGAGGACAAGGGCCGAGATCGCCGGGCTGCGGAACGTGTCGGACAGGATCTCGCGGATCATGCCGGATTCCATCGCCGCCTTGCCCGGGGCGCCGCCCAGCGTCAGGGCGGCCGCGCCGCCGCCCGCGAGCGAGTCTGCGGTGCGTCTTTGCGCGGCGAGCTTCGCCAGCACGATGGCTGTGACCAATGCGGCGATATCCATGAAAGGATAGAGGGCGGCGATGAAGCCTTCGTAGGCGATGCCCTCGCTGTCGAGCGTGGCCATGCCGGCGGCCAGGGTCGAGGCCGAGACCGCGCCGAACAATCCGGCGGTCGCCATGCCGTCGACGTGGGCCACACCAGCGCGCCGGGCCAGCGTCCACTTGCCCAGAAGCACGATGGCGACACCAAGGATCGTGGCGCAGGCGGCGGGCACCATGAGGTCGACAAGGTCGGCCTGTCGCACGGATATCCCCGCTCCAAGCCCGACCTTCAGAAGAAGAAGCAGGACGATGAACTTGTAGACCGGCTCGGGGACTTCGAGCCTGCTGTTCAGCGCGGCAAGCATCATGCCGCCGATCAGGAAAGCGAGCGTGGGTTTCTGAAGCTGGGATAGAATAGTCGAGATGATGTCGGCTGCGATGTCCATGACGTGACCTCCTGTCTGGGTGCGACAGGGACCTACGACGGGACGTTCGTGGAATAAAATATATCTTTGTGATGATAATGTTCTATTTAATAGAACTATGGAGCAGATGAACTATCATCATCTTCGCTATTTCCGCGAGGTTGCCCGCGAAGGGCACCTGACCCGCGCGGCCGAGCGCATGAACCTGTCGCAATCGGCGCTTTCGTCGCAGATCCGCAACTTGGAGGATCGGCTGGGTCACGCGCTGTTCAATCGTGTCGGGCGCAAGCTGGAACTTACCGAGGTGGGGCGGATCACCCTGGACTACGCCGACCGGATTTTCGGGACGGGCGAGGAACTGCTGGCCACGCTTCGGCGGACCGGCGAAGCGCGGACGCCTTTGCGCGTCGGGTCTCTGTCCACGCTGTCGCGGAATTTCCAGTTGCAGTTTCTTTCCCCGGTCCTGCGCCGTGGCGATGTGGACGTCATTCTCAAGTCGGGCAGCATCGATGTGCTGATGACGGGGCTGAAGTCGCTGGCCCTGGACGTGGTCCTGACGACCGAGCCACCGGGCAGCGCGTATGGAGCGGACTTCTTCGCGCACAGGCTGGACGAGCGGAAGGTGGCGCTTCACGGGGTTCCGGACCGATTGCGGCACGGCAGTCTGCGCGCGCTTCTGGCCAGCGAACCTGTGATCGTGCCCACGGAAAGCTCGATCCGGACCGGGTTCGACAGCCTTGTCGCCAGGCTTGCCGTGCAGCCGCGAATCGTGGCCGACGTGGACGACATGGCGATGGTGCGCCTGCTGGCGCGCGAAGGCGCCGGCGTGGCGGTGGCGCCCGGCATCGTCTTCGCCGACGAGATCGCAGCGGGGCGGATCGCGGCGGCCGCGTTCGATCTGGGTATCGTCGAGAGCTTCTATGCCGTCACGGTGCGCCGCAATTTCCCGCATCCGCTGCTGGGCGAACTTGTCGGGGCGTGAGCGCGTTCAGAACCACTGGCCCGGTTCCATCAGGCCGAGGTCCATGAGCTGCTGCGACCGCCACTCGAACCGGAGCGAGTTGTGCCAGCGGAAGGTGTCGATGTGGAACCGGCTGGCCGGGTTGGTGCGCAGCGCCTTGGCGGTTCGGAAAGACACGATCGCGGCGGTCAGGTTGTTGTGCCAGGGGCAGGCATATGTGTTCAGCTCGGCCTCGGACCAGGTGTGGTCGTCGCGAAGGCGCAGGCCCGGTTTCGTCCGGACGATGGCGACACGGTCGATGCGCCGGCGGTCCGGGTCGATGTGTTCCTCGAACCGCCAGCGAAGGCCACCGTGGAAATCGAGCTGCCGGTCGAGCGGACCGTTTTCGTCCGTGCGCGCACGGGCGTAGTAGCCAGACCTGTCGAGCCAGGCGTCTGCCAGCGACACGGCATTGTCGGCGTCTTGCAGGTCGCCGGCGTAGACGTCGATCACGTAGGTCAGCATGGCGGAGCGGCGTTCCTCGGCATGGAACGCCAGCATTTCGCCTGCGGTGCGGTCCTCGGCGAAGGGATGGAACAGGAATTCGGCGTTGTAGCAGTAGTAGAGCCATGTGCCGGGCGGCAGGGCGTCGACGAGCGCGTTCACGATTGCCGGTGCGGTGCCGGGCGTCAGCGTGGGGAAATCGATGCGGGTGACCATGCCCGCCGTGTCTTCGTCGACCTCCATCTCGGCCGGGGCGAAGAGGAAAAGGCTGCGAAAGCCCCGGTCGGCGTGATGGCGGACGGTCGCGGGAACCTCGGCCTCGTCTTCCGCGATGATCGCCGCCGCGGGCCCTTGGGCGCTTTTCAATGTGCCCGATGACACAAGCTGCCGCAGCCCTTCGAACCGCATGTCTTCCCCGCCGATTGCCCTGGAGGGGAACGATGCCACGCCCGGTCCGCCCTTGGCAAGCAGGCCCCTTGCGTGTAGGACGCGCGCTGATCCCGAAGACGGAAGCCCAAGCGATGACCGCGCCGAAAAAGCTCTTCATCAAGACCTATGGCTGCCAGATGAACGTCTACGACAGCGAGCGTATGGCCGAGCATCTGGGCGGCGAGGGGTACGTGCGCACCGAAACGGCGGACGACGCCGACATGATCCTTCTGAACACCTGCCACATCCGCGAGAAGGCGGCCGAGAAGGTCTATTCCGAACTGGGCCGGATGCGCCCGCTGAAAGAGGCGAACCCGGATCTGAAGATCGGCGTCGCGGGCTGCGTAGCGCAGGCCGAAGGGGCCGAGATCATGGCGCGCCAGCCGCTGGTGGACCTGGTGGTGGGACCGCAGAGCTATCACCGGCTGCCCGAACTGGAGCGCCGGGCGCGGGCGGGCGAGAAGGCGCTGGATACGGATTTTCCCGAAGAGGACAAGTTCGAGCACCTGTCGGGCCGCACGAAGGCGGCGCGGGGGCCGACCGCTTTCCTGACCGTGCAGGAGGGTTGCGACAAGTTCTGCGCCTTCTGCGTGGTGCCCTATACGCGCGGCGCCGAGGTATCGCGGCCGGCCGCCCGGGTGCTGGCCGAGGCGCGCGACCTGGTCGAGCGCGGCGTGCGCGAGATCACGCTTTTGGGTCAGAACGTGAACGCCTATCACGGGCACGAGGGTGGGTTGGCCGGGCTGATCCGCGACCTGGCCGGGGTCGACGGGCTGGAGCGCATCCGCTTCACGACCAGCCATCCCAACGATATGGACGACGCGCTGATCGCGGCGCATGGTGAGGTGGACAAGCTGATGCCCTATCTGCACCTGCCGGTGCAGTCGGGGTCGGACCGCATCCTGAAGGCGATGAACCGCAAGCATACCGCCGAGCAGTACCTGCGCCTGATCGAGCGCATTCGCGCGGCGCGGCCGGACATCCTGCTGTCGGGCGATTTCATCGTCGGGTTTCCGGGCGAGACGGACGAGGATTTCGCCGACACGATGGCGCTGGTGGACGCGGTGTTCTACGGGCAGGCCTACAGCTTCAAGTATTCCGCGCGTCCCGGCACGCCCGCGGCCGAGAAGGAGCCGGTGGCGGAGGCGGTGAGCGACGCCCGTCTGCAGGAGTTGCAGGCGCTTCTGACCCGCCAGCAACGCGCCGCGCAGGATGCGATGGTGGGGCGAGAGGTGAAGGTCCTGTTCGAGAAACCGGGCCGCCAGCCCGGCCAGATGGTGGGCAAATCGGAGTATTTGCATGCCGTTCATGTGCAGAAAGACGGTATCGGTCGCGGCGAAATCTTGCCCATACGTATCGTCGAGTCGAACAGTAACTCGCTGAAGGGCCAGATTTAGTGCTCGTTGGCGACAGTCGCCAAGATCTTGTCAATTTCGCATCTCAATTAAGGCTCATAACCTCAATAGCGTCGATTCCGTTGGGAAGAACTTTCTTGGGGTTCGCCGAGGTTGAAGTGATGTACATTATACAATCGAACCTGAAAGAACGTGTCGCGGACTGGCTGGCCGATGAATCCGGCAACGTCACGGTCGAGTGGGTCGCCGTCGTTGCAGGCGTGGTGGCTTTCGCCATCATCGCGCTGTCGTCGATCAGCGGCGGCGTGGCGGACCTTGCCGCCGGCACGGGCACCGAACTGGAAACGCGTCCGCTCGTCATTTTCTGACGTCAGGGCCGCCGGTTCCGACCTTGTGTCGCAACATCTCGTGACACTTTGGTGAAATCCGACGAGATATGCTTGCGCCTGCGCGATTCCCTTGGCAGCATGGTCTTGTAAGCAGCATTCGAATCCCGGAGTTCTGTTATTTGGCCATCAGCGCGCTGACCCCGCCAACCATGTCCGACGACGTTCAGGAAACGCGTCTCGAATTTCCCGACAACCGCCTGCTCATCGACCTTTTCGGAGAGTTCAACCGCAACCTCGTCCAGATCGAGGAAGCGCTTGGTGTGCAGATCGTGCACCAGGGCAACCAGTTGGCACTGTTCGGTGAGGCCGGTTCGGTCGCCAAGGCGGCCGAGGTTCTGCAGGCGCTTTACACCCGCCTGGAAGCGGGGCGTGACCTGACGCCGGGCGATATCGACGCCGAGATCCGCATGGGCGGCACGACGCAGGACGTGGGCGGCAGCCCCGCCGACCAGATGGAACTGTTCCAGGGCGGGCGCGTCGAGATCATGACGCGCAAGAAGCTGGTCGAGCCCCGGACCGAGGCGCAGAAGGCCTATGTGCGGGCGCTGTTCAAGAACGAACTGGCTTTCGGGATCGGCCCGGCCGGCACCGGCAAGACCTATCTGGCGGTGGCCGTGGGCGTGAACATGTTCATCGGCGGGCACGTGGACAAGATCATCCTCAGCCGTCCCGCGGTGGAAGCGGGCGAGCGCCTTGGCTTTCTGCCGGGCGACATGAAGGACAAGGTCGATCCCTACATGCAGCCGCTCTACGACGCGCTGGGCGACTTCCTGCCGGGCAAGCAGGTCGCCAAGCTGATCGAGGAGAAGCGGATCGAGATCGCGCCGCTGGCCTTCATGCGGGGACGGACGCTGTCGAATGCCTTCGTCGTGCTGGACGAGGCGCAGAACGCGACGACAATGCAGATGAAGATGTTCCTGACGCGCCTGGGCGAGGGCAGCCGGATGGTGATCACCGGCGACCGGACGCAGGTGGATTTGCCGAAAGGCGTGCCGTCGGGACTGCGGGATGCCGAGCGGTTGCTGAAGGGGATCGACAAGATCGCGTTCAACTATTTCACGTCCAAGGACGTGGTGCGCCACCCGCTGGTGGCGAAGATCATCGAGGCCTACGACGCGGACGGGCCTTCCTGACAGCACGGCGACCGCCGTGTGCGCTGCTTCGCGTTGCCTCCGGCGGGAGTATTTGGAAAAAGAAGAAACGGTATCGAGTCAAATTCTCGCTTCTTCTTTTCGGAAATACTCTCGGGGGTGAATTGGCTCCGCAGGAGACAAGAG
>JAVJUV010000107.1:0-6266 GCA_040220415.1 Silicimonas sp. | reverse complement strand
CTCCAGATTGCGGTCCAGTGTCCTGAGCATGTCAAACCCTTCCGGTTAGGGGATCCCCTGTCCGTTCTACAGTCCGTTCGGTAGGGGGAAAGCCGGGCGTGCTCTTGACGCACGCCCGGTTCTGGCCTGTCTCAGGCGTCGTGGACGTAGTATCTGCCCTGCGTGCCGGCCGCTTCGACCAGCTTTTCGAACGTGTCCATCGATCCGGCGAGCTCGGTCTTGAAGCTGTCCCATTCCGAGCGCTGATAGCCCACGGTATCTTTCCACTCGTTCAGCTGGTCTTCCGTCAGCGAATGGAACTCGACACCCGACTTGTTCATTTCGGCCATCGCGAAGGTCCGCGCCGACGGCACCTTGGCAAGGTTCTGGTGGAAGCTCATCTCGGAGGCCCATTCGATCGCCTCCTGCACGTCGCCGGGCAGGCTGTTGTACCACTCCAGGTTACAGGCGTAGGTCTGGCTGTCCGGCACGGCCTGGGTGAAGGTGACGTGGCTGAGGATATCCTTGAAGCCGAAGGCGTAAAGCGCGCCCACTGCGGGGTCCAGCGCGTCGGCGACACCCTGCTTGATCGCCGAGGGCGTTTCGCCCCAGGCCACCGGGGTCGGGTTCGCGCCGCCCATGCGGTAGAACTGCTGAAGCATCTGCGAACCGGGAACCCGGAACTTGACGCCCCGCAGGTCGGCGGGCGTGATGATCGCGTTGCCACCCTGGCGTACCGCCATCACGCGCGGGTCGATGCAGAAGTAGAACATCGGCTTGAAGCCGCGCGCCTCGACCAGCGCATCCACTTCCTTCTTCCAGATGTCGGACGTCACAAGGTTCACGAAGCGCTGATTTGCGCCGCAGAAATACGGCATGTTGATCAGGTCGACCGCCGGGGCAAAGGGCGCGAAGTTGGACAGCGAGAACTGGCCCGCGTCGATGGTTCCGCCCTGCACCTTCTGCGCCAGGGCCGAGCCGACGCCCAGCTGGCCGCCCGGCGCGAGCTTGACATAGATCTTGCCGTTCGAGGCGTTCTGGAGGTTCTCTTTCACATCCAGCTGCATCATCGGATAGCTGCGCGTTGTGCCGATGACGTACTCGGTGGCGAGCGTCATCACATGATCAGCCGCCGCTTCGCGCTCGCGCTCTTCCTGGGCGGTCTGTGCCGCGGCCTCGGAAGACCAGAGCATTCCGCCCGCGCCTGCGACCAGCGCTGCGGTAAAGCTGCCCGTCGTGGCCAGCTTGAGAAAATTGCGGCGCTCGGCCGATTCCAGTTCTTTGCGTTCGATGTCCAAAACTTGTCCTCCCATTGGACTTTCAGCCGCCGTTTCTGTTCCTCCGGTCGGCTTCTTTCTTGAGGATGGCCACGACGAACAAAGCCGAGGCGGCAAAGAGAACCAGCATCTCACCCACGTCCCCCAGAAACGCCGATCCCGCAAACGCGCCCATGGCGACGTTCGCTATGAATACGGCGAAAATCAGGATCGATCCCGTCAGCCACATCCGGCTGTTCCTCCCGGTGAGAATCAGTTCTCAACTCTGATGTAAGCGTTTACATATATTAAATGCAAGCGTTTACATCGAGCCTGCCGCCATGCATAGTCGGCTCATTAGGGCTTAGTCCCGTAACAAGTCGTTGCCATCCAAGTAGAAAATCATGACCGCCCAGAGAACTGCGCCGACCCTCAACGATGTCGCCCGGCAGGCCGGTGTCTCGACGGCGACGGTATCGCGCTGCCTGAACTCGCCCGACAGGGTGATCGAAAGCACCAGAACAAGGGTCATGAACGCCGTGCGGGACCTTGGTTATTCCCCGCACTTCGGCGCGCGCGTCATGGCGGCGAAGCGGACCAACACCATCGGCGCGATCATCCCGACGATGGAGAACGCGATGTTCGCGCGCGGCGTGCAGGCCTTTCAGGAAGAGCTTCGCGCGCATGGCTACACCCTGCTTGTCGCCAGCTCTTCCTATCGCGCCGACATCGAGGAGGAGCAGATTCGGGCGCTTGTCGCCCGGGGCGCGGACGGCCTGATGCTGATCGGACTGGACCGTGACCCGTCGATCTACCGGTTCCTCGAAACCCAGGGCGTGCCGACGCTTGTGACGTGGACGCACGGAGACGACTCGGGCCTGGCGTCGATCGGCTTCAACAACCGCACGTCGATGCGGGCACTGGCCGAAAAGGTACTGGACTTCGGACATCGCCGGATCGGCGTGATCAGCGCAGACACGAAAGGGAACGATCGCGCCCGCCTTCGTGTGATGGGCATCAGGGACGCCCTGCAAGCGGCAGGCCTGGAACTCGACGATCACCGGATCATCGAAACGGTGTACGAGATCGACGCGGGCGCAAAGGCTTTCGCAGACCTGATGGCGACCGAACCCAGACCCACCGCGGTGCTTTGCGGCAACGACGTCCTGGCCGCCGGCGCCCTTCGTCAGGCGCGCGACATGGGCCTCGATGTTCCCGGGGATGTATCGGTAACCGGCTTCGACGACCTCGAACTGGCACGGATCGTCACCCCTGCCCTGACGACCGTTCACGTCCCGCACCAAGAGATGGGCACCCAGGCCGCAAGGGCTCTGGTGGACATGGTCGAGAAAAAGGGACCCGGCAAGACGCTGGAACTGGATGCCCGGATCTGCCTCAGGGACTCGCTCGGACCACCGCCGGATTGATCGCGCCTGGCGCCCGAGGGGGACATGCCGCTTGACGCGACGCCGATCTGTGTGACAAATTTGAACAGTGTTAATACAAACCTGAGATCAATCCGGGGCGGGTATCAAAGTGACCGAACAGAAATCCCGACGCGGGCACATGGTCACGGATCTTGTCGAGACTCTGCGGACGCGCATCGCGCAGGGCGAGTTCAATCCGGGCGACCGGCTGCCAAGCGAAGCGCTGCTGAGCGAGACCTACGGCGTCAGCCGGACGGTCATCCGCGAGGCCATCGCATCGCTTCGGGCGGATGGATTGGTAGAGCCGCGCCAGGGCTCGGGCGTCTACGTGCTGGAAGGCAAGCAAAGCGACGTGGCGCCATTCCAGAATGTGGATTTCGCTCGGGTCTCATCGGTAGTCGAGTTGCTGGAACTGCGGACGGCGGTCGAGTCCGAGGCGGCCGCGCTTGCCGCCATACGCCGCTCGCCAACGCAGGAAGAACAGATTCTCGAATGCCTGCAAGCCTTCATGGAGGCCAGCCAGAGCGAGCGATCGACCTCGCAGGAGGACTTCGCGCTGCACCTTGCGATTGCCGATGCTTCGAACAACCCGCGTTTCGGAGAGTTCCTGCGGCTGCTGGGTGTCAACGTGATACCCCGCCGCGCGCTCAGACCCGAGGGATCGGACCACAAGATAAACACCGGCTACCTGTCCGGTATCGCCGACGAACACCAGATGATCGTCGATGCCATCCTTGACGGCGACGCCGAACGCGCGCGCCAGCGGATGCGGGATCACCTGGAAGGCAGTTTGTCGCGGTATCGCCGGCTGTTGCGAAGCGCCAGCGCCGCGCCGCCCGAAAGTGCTCAGGCCGCGACCTGAGCCGGCTTGTTCGGGTGCGCGTCGATCAGCGCCTGCAGGATACCTTCTTCCTGGCGCGTAAGGTCGGTCAATGGCGCACGCACCCTCCCGGCATCGAACCCCTGCAGACGAACCCCGGCCTTCACAGCCGAAACGGCGTATCCCTTCTGCCGGCCCCGCAGCGCCATGAAGGGGTAGAAGAACGACTTGAGGATATCCTCACAGGTGGCGCGGTCGCCGCTTCGCAGCGCTTTGTAGAACCGGTTCGAAAGAGACGGAACAAAGTTGAAGACGGCCGATGAGTATGTCGTGAACCCGGCGCCGAGATAGGCTTCGGCGAAGAGTTCCGCCGTCGGCATGCCCCCAAGATAGGTCAGCCTGTCGCCCATCATCGCCGTGATCTGGCGCACCAGTCCGATATCGCCCGACCCGTCCTTGAAGCCGATCAGGTTGGGACAGGCGTCGCACAGACGCGCCAGCGTATCCGGCATGATGATCGAGTTGTCGCGGTTGTAGACCATGACGCCGATCCCGACGGATTGGCAAACCGTCTTGACATGGGCAAGGATACCCTCTTGCGGCGCGTCGATCAGGTAGTGCGGCAGGAGCAGGATACCGTCCGCCCCCGCCTTTTCCGCGGAACGGGCGATGCGCACCGCCATCTCGGTGCCATAGCCGCAGCCCGAGACAATGGCCGTCTTGCCCGCGACGTCCTTGGCAGCCGCCACGATCTCGGGGATTTCGTCGGGCGAGAGCGAAAAGAACTCGCCGGTTCCACCCGCCGCGAAGAGCACGGGCGCGTCGTATCCGGCAAGCCATTCTACATGCGCCCGGTAGACGTCCGGCGCAAATCGGCCTTCGGCGTCGAAAGGCGTGACGGGAAACGACAAAAGGCCGGAGCCGAGAGCGGTTTTAAGAGTTTCGGGTGTCATTTGCGCCTCCGCCTAAAACAGTCTGATGTATCGTTAATTTATGTCGTATAGATAGTCAATTTGTTATCATACAACTTGACGCGCGCACGAGTCCTTTCCGCCCTTACTCCTCGTGGATGCCGTCGCCTGCGAAACCGCCACCCTGGTAGACCGCGTTCACGTCGTCTTTCGGCGGCGGGTCCATTTCGCCGTCGATCTTCGCCCGGAAAACCTCGGCATTGTCCTTCGGCTGCCAGCCGAGATACGCCACCTCGCGGTTGTCCCACCAACTGGCGTCGTTGGCCGACGCGCCATATACGATCGGACAGCCCAGGCGCGGCACGGTGAAGATGCGCTCGATCAAGAGGACGAAGT
This sequence comes from Silicimonas sp., assembly GCA_040220415.1. Taxonomy (GTDB): domain Bacteria; phylum Pseudomonadota; class Alphaproteobacteria; order Rhodobacterales; family Rhodobacteraceae; genus JAVJUV01. Next base: position 1,477 of record JAVJUV010000107.1, on the reverse strand, counting down.
CGTCGTAGCTCATCCAGGTCGACAGCATCCTGTGGTTCTTGGGCTCGGGGAAGCACGAGCCGATGCGGATGCTGGCGGTCTCGATCCCGAACTTGTGGTAATACATGCTTGCCATCGCCTCGCCGAAGACCTTGGACAGGCCATAAAGCCCGTCGGGTTTCGTCGGCGAATTCGCGTCCAGGCGCTGGGTCTGTTCATAGTAACCGATGGCGTGGTTGGAACTGGCGAAGATGATGCGCGGCGTCGTGCTGGATTTCCGCGCCGCTTCATACAGGTGGAACATGCCGTCGATATTGGCGTTGCGGATCGTCTCCCACGGCGCTTCGGTGGCCTGCCCGCCCATGTGGACAATGCCGTCGCAGCCCTCGACCAGCGCCTCGACCGCCGCCTTGTCGCCCAGGTCGCAATAGACGATCTCCTCGTTCGGCCCGGCCTCGCCCAGACCTTTGCGGGCCGAGAGCCGGATCGTGTCGGCAAGGTGGCCCAGCCGCTGTCGGCAGACCGAGCCGAGGCCGCCATTGGCCCCCGTGATCAGCAATCGTTTCATCATTGTTCCTTTTCCTTTCCTGCGATCAGGACGCGGACCAGAAAGTCCAGCACCGCTTCCCGAATGTTCAGTGTCTCGCCGTGGCCGCCTTCGGGGTCGACCAGTATCTCCAGCGCGCAGTCCCCGCCGTAAGCCGCCAGCAGCCGGGCAAGCGCTGCATCGCGCGCCAACTGCGGCGCAAGGTGGTCGGCGGCCCCTGCCCCGACGAATTGCGGCCGCGGCGCGACAAGTGCCGCCACGTCCCCGATCTCGGCGTGCCGCAGAAGTCCGGGCACGGTCAGATAGTCGCCGTGACGCGTGTGGGTGCCGCTCTCGATCAGGGGCGCCATGTCGGCCAGCATGCAGATATGCGCGACCGCCGCCACCCCCGGATCCAGCGCCGCCAGCCAGAAGGCATGCGCCGCCCCCATCGAGATACCCAGCGTGGCGATCCGTGTCGCGTCGATCTCGGGTTGCATCTGCAGCCACCGAAGCGCTGCCATGTGATCCGCCACCATCCGGCCGAAGAGCGGCCGGCCGCGCCAAAGACCCGCCCTGGCCAGCCCTGCTTCGGAGCCTTCGCCTGCCCGCGCGCCGAAGCCGGGCATGTCGATGGCCAGAACGGCGATCCCGAGCGCCGGAAGGTCGCCCGCATAGGGCCGCGCCAGCCAGCGCGCGCCTTCGGTCAGTTCGCGCCTGCCCAGCGCGTAGACGCCACCGTGGGCGTGGCAATAGAGCACCGCAGGAAAAGGCCCCTCGCTTTCGGGGACCAGAAAGGTCGCCGGGTGATCGTTCAGCCGCAACGCGCCCTCGGCACGCGCGCCTTCCGCCGGGGCGATCCGGTCCGGCAGCGCCAGCAGTTTGCGAAGCTCGCCGCGCAGGATATCAGGGGCCGCAACCATCGCTCAGACGTACCAGGTCGACCCGTCGGGCCGGGTCGGCACCTTGCGT
>JAVJUV010000106.1:0-6746 GCA_040220415.1 Silicimonas sp. | reverse complement strand
GTGCCGCTCGCGCAGGTTGCGGACAAGGTCGAACCCGTTGCCATCGGGAAGAGTCAGATCGATCACGTAAACGTCCGGTTTGACTTTTTCTGAAAGGCTCAGGCACTCGCTCACAGACCCGGCGGAATGCACTTCGATCCCCCCACGTTCAAGAGCCTCCCGGACGAGCATGAGAATATGGGGCTCATCATCGACGGCGATAACGACAGGACGCGTCAGTACGCGCGACCAATTTTCGCCGTTTGTCCCAATGTGGCTTCGGAGACTTTGCATGGAATTCCCTCGAGATCAGACAGCTGATTGCTAAGGACAACTAAATGGGCCGGAGTCGAACCATTTAGGTAGCTCGCCATACTTCACCTCACTCGTTACTGCTCTTCCAACATGGATAAGAGCTGAAAAACGAAACGCGCCCAGAGTGTCGGAAAATACGGGCTGAATTTTGACGTCAGGCTGAAATTCGATGGTTTTCAACGTCAATCTGGGAACAAACCGCTCCAAGATCGCGTATCGCTTCGGAAATCGAACCAATAGTCGGGCAGACGAAGTCAGACGAGGTACGAATGGAACACCAAACTGGCATTGGCCAATGCACGCGGCCCGGATGATTCCAACTCGGCGTGACCCGCTCATCCGCAAAGAGGCAAAGGCACCAAGTGAGGACCGGTGAAGGACCGGCCCTTTTGCCGTCGTCGGAGTGCTCGATACACATAAGATTCTGCACAAATTGTCTTTGCCTGTAAGCTCAATGGGAACCTTGCTTGACTCGTCACGAAAGAATGTCATGACAAGTATTCAAATGCAGTCTCGCGCGGCCCTTGAATCCTATAATCACATCTCGTTGCAGGTCCGGACATTTCCTGTCGAAACCCTTCGGATTCTAAACGCGAGCGCGGGGGCGCGAGGATGGTTGGGGTATGACGCGCTGACTGTTCAGGCCACCCCCATCTCCGATCTTCGTCCCAAAGCCGACAGGGCGCGGGTAGTCGATCACGTACGCTGGTTCGATGGAACGAGTGCCGGTTCGAGAACCTTGAACACCGTCCGAAAATCCAAAGGTTGTCGTACTGCGCATTTCAATCGAGGCAAGGCGATATTCGAGGGTATCGGGTCAGATGGGTTGGGTATTTGTGATCTCACACAGACTGCGCGTATCGCGTTGCGGGTCGAAATCCTTAGTGAGGATAATCTGGGACCGGTCCGAAAATCGCGTTCCTTGACTGCGCGCCTGTGGGGGAAATGCAATGGCCTGTCGGAGACGATGCCTGCTCTGACACCAGGCGAAAACAAAATCGTGACAGCCACGTGTCAGCACGCGCCGGCCGAAATGCTGGAACGCGCGCCATTTCCTGACCACCGGCCTTCGGACCTGTTCCTGATCGATCCGGCAGAGTCAGAAGCTGACGTCGCCGGTGGCCGACCTGCTGACCGCTGCAGAGGATGTTTGCGATGATCGATGAGCACGACTTCTCCGAACACAACGCGAAACAGCAACTCGTGCGTGCGCAACAAGTCGGCAAACTTGGCAGTTGGGAAGTGGATCTCGGCCAGAACGTACTGACTTGGAGCGACATGGTTTTTTCCATATTCGAGGTCGAGCGCGAGGATTTTGGCGGAACTGAGGAAGCGTTCTTCGCCCTCATACACTCCGAAGATCGCCCCGATTTCCTGAAAGCGCGCGAGGACTGGCTTGTACACGGCGGCCCTTTCTTGTTCGAGCACCGGATCGTTACCCCGGCGGGAAAAATCAAGTGGGTGGTGGAACGCGCCGAAATTCTGGTCGACGAGGGCGGCCAGCCCCAGTTTACCACCGGTACGGTGCAGGACGTGACCGATCTCAAGCAGGCCGAGCTTGCACGGGACCAGGCCGAGCTTGAGGTTGCGCGCCAAGCGAGGCTGGTCAGGGTAGCCGGCAAAATCGGCAAGATCGGAGGCTGGCGGTATGATGTCGGTTCAAACCGCCTCGAATGGACGGATGAAACAGCGCGAATTCATGATGAGCCCGAAGGCACCTCGCCGACGCTGGATCAGGCAATTGCCTACTACATCCCGGAGCACCGCCAGCGCGTTCGCGTGCAATTCGAGGCCTGCGCCAAGGAAGGGCACCCATTTGACGATACTCTTCAGATCGAAACCGCCAAGGGTCAGCGCGTCTGGGTGCACGCCCTCGGCGAACCGATACGCAACGAGGCAGACCAGATCATCGCCGTTGAAGGTGCGTTGCAGGATATCACCGACCTGATCGCCGCGCGGGATGAGGTTGCGGAACTGTCCGCGCGTTTGCAACAGACGCTGGAAGGCATGAGCGATGCCTTCTACTTGGTGGATAACGAATGGCGTTTCACCTTCCTCAACGAAAGGGCCGAGCTTCTACTCAAGCGTAGGCGTGAGGATGTCATTGGCCATGTGGTGTGGCACGAGTTCCCTGAAGCAGCAGGGAACATCAAGAAGCAATATGAGCGTGCCATCAGCGAGAAGCGGTTGGTTCGATTTGAGGAATACTATCCTCCATTGGACACGTGGTTCGAGATCAGCGCCGATCCGACGCCCGGAGGGCTGGCCGTTTATTTCGAGGATGTGACCCAGCAACGCGCCCGAGACACGCAACTGCGCCTGCTCGAAGCCGCAATCTCGCGCCAGAATGACATCCTGCTGATTACCGAGGCGGGGCCAATTGACGGTCCGGAAGGCCCAAGCATCGTCTATGTCAACGACGCCTTCGAGAGGCGCACCGGCTTTTCGCGCGAGGAGGTGATCGGTCAGACCCCGCGCATCTTGCAGGGCCCGAAGACCCAGCGAGCAGAACTCGATCGGATCCGACAAGCGATGGAAAAATGGCAACCAGTTCGGTCCGAACTCATCAATTACACCAAATCGGGCGAGGAGTTCTGGCTTGAACTGGACATCGTACCGCTGGCTGACGAGACGGGATGGTTCACCCATTGGATCTCAGTCGAGCGGGACATCACTGCGCGCAAACAGGCCGATCTGGCGCTAGAAGCCAACGAAGAGCGATTCCGCCTGGTCACCAAGGCGGCGGGCAGTGCCATTTGGGACTGGGATGTGGCAGCCGGCCGGCAATGGTGGAGCGAGGGCCTGCGCGACATTTTCGGGCATGAGATCGACCCATCCGGATCGGTGCCGACAGTCTGGCGCAGGCACGTCCATCCCGATGACGCATCACAGGTCGATGCGGCTTTCGAACGGCTGATGACGGGTCAGGATAATGTCCTGCACGAGCAGTATCGCTTTCAGCGTGCCGATGGCAGCTGGGCGACCGTCCAGGACAGTGGCTTTGCCCTGCACGATGATGCGGGCAATGTGCGTCGTGTTCTGGGTTCGATGACCGATATCACGGAGCAGAAGCTCCTCGAAGAACGCCTGCTGCAAGCCCAGAAAATGGAAGCGGTCGGCCAACTGACCGGCGGCGTCGCACATGACTTCAACAACCTGCTGACAATCATTATTGGCAATGCAGAAATACTTGAAGTTGAGTTGAGCGATGTGCCGCATCTGCAGAGATTGGCAAAAATGGCTCTTGACGCCGCCGACCGGGGGGCAGATCTCACTAACCGCTTGCTTGCATTCTCGCGCAAGCAGGCTTTGGAACCCAAGGTTCTCGACGTCGCGCAGCTGATCCAGGGCCTGGACGAGCTGATGCGTCGAACGCTCCCCGAGAATATCGATATCGAGATCGTTCGGTCAGGCGGCCTGTGGACAATTGAGGTGGACGCGGCGCAACTCGAGTCAGCGATTCTTAACCTTGCCGTGAACGCTCGCGACGCGATGCCGAACGGGGGGTGCCTGACCATCGAAGTAGCTAATGCCATGCTGGACGACGACTACGTAGCTGCCGAGGTGGACGTGAAACCGGGGCAATACGTGGTCATTGTTGTCACCGACACGGGTCACGGGATCCCCGCGGATGTCCTGGGCAGCGTTTTTGAGCCATTCTTCACCACGAAGGAGGAAGGAAAAGGTTCGGGGTTGGGCCTGAGCATGGTCTTTGGGTTTGTCAAACAGTCTGGAGGTCACATCCGGGTTTATTCGGAGGTGGGTGAAGGAACCTCAATTAAGATGTATTTCCCGCGCTCGCGAGCACGATCGGAGCGGACGACGACTGAGCGAACTGGGCTCAAGATCTACGGAGGTACCGAGACCATTCTGGTGGTTGAGGATGATGGTTCTGTCCGCGAATATGTGACCGCTCAGATCAGAGCGTTGGGCTACCACGTGCTGGAGGCATCAGCCGGTATCGAAGCACTGAAAATATTAGACAAAGAGGCGATCGACCTTCTGTTCACGGACGTTGTTATGCCCGGAGGCATGGGCGGGCGAGAGCTTGCTGAAGCAGCGCGAAAGTTGCACCCAAGCCTGAAAATCCTGTTCACTTCGGGGTATACTGAGAATTCGATTGTCCACAACGGAAGACTGGACAAAGGTGTCAAACTGTTGAGCAAGCCATACAGGCGCGAACACCTGGCCAGAAAAATTCGCGAAGTGCTTGATGACCAGCCACCCGAAAAGTGATCTTAGCCTTCAGACTGTTTCTCGTACTTTCCTCGTGCACCCCGGTTCTGGTTCGTTCTGCGTGCGAACTTTTGGGTTTCATTCAATTCGGCCGAAAGAACGCCCGGCGCCAAGTATCCACGCAAGGTGATCCTCCCCCACTGAACTGGTCCGCCCCCATATTTAGGAAAACAGAGGATGAGCTGCCACTGCCTTCGCCGCTACGATCCCGGGTCCTTCTGGGCAATGCTCTTTGCCGGCGAGGTGTTCCTGATCGCTTACGCACTGCCCGCACGCAAACGGAAATTCCGTAGGCGACCGTTTCTGATACGTGTGGTCAGTTGACGATGTCGGAAGCGCGCCAGTTCAATGGCAGGAGTTCATCAAGGCGGTTGATCGGATGACCGACTGTCATGCGCTCGAGAACGTCCTTGATGTAGGCGAATGGCTCGACGTCGTTCAATTTGGCGGTGGTAATCAGCGTGGTGGCGATTGCCTCGCGATGGGCGCCGCCATCGGAGCCGGCGAAGAGAAGGTTCTTGCGACCCAGAGCTACCGGACGGATGGCGCGCTCGACGGGATTGTTGTCGAGTTCGACCCGTCCGTCCTCGAGGAAGCGGCAAAGTGCCAGCCAGCGGGCAAGAGCATAGCGGATGGCCTCGGCCAGACCGCCGCGCAGCGGAACGTGTTGCAGCTGAAGCTCGAGCCATGTCCGGAGCGCATCAACCAGTGGCCGTGCGACCATCTCGCGCGCCAGCCGGCGCGCGTCGGCTAGATCTCATCGCTCTACCTGTGCAGCCAGCTGTACTTCGACTCAGGCACTCGTGCATCGCCGTCGGCGAGCGCACGACGACCCGACGCTCTAGCGCAGTTCATGTTTTGGGGGCGGCTCTCTAACGTGCACCTGCGTGCAATCACGCGGTGTGTTCCTTCAGATAACAGGTCCTCAAGCAGTTTCCCTATCCTCGGACCAGTACGAACGCAACGCCGCACGAGGAGGTCACAAGCCCGCACGCTTACATAATGGCAAGAAATAGCAACGCACCTTGGACGGACATGGATATCTGCTAGTGTTCAGCCCCGTCGTCGATGCGCACGATGCACCCGAGCTTTGACCCCTCAAAAGGAAAGACAATGACTATCACGCTTTATCATGCGCCGGGCGCATGCTCGATCGCCGCCTATGTTTCTCTCTTAGAGGCTGGCGCCGAATTCGACGTTGTGTTGATCAGCCTGGCTAAAAAGGAACAAAACGCTGAGAGCTATAAGGCGCTGAATCCGAAGCAAAAGGTTCCCTATTTGATCGTCGATGGAAAGGGTTTGAGTGAAAACACTGCAATTCAAACCTGGATCGCTAGTGCCTATCCCGAAGCCAATCTGTTGCCACAAGACAGGTTTGAACGGGCGCGCGCCATTTCACACATGAACTGGTTTTCTTCGGGGATGCACCCGCATATCACCCGCCATTTCCGGACAGCCAAATTCTGCGACATCGAGAGTGCGCATGAAGACATCAAAGCCAAAGCGAAGGCGATGTTCTTTGAGCAGATGGCTCTTGTCGAGCAGGAACTCGAAGGCCGCGCTTGGTTCTTTGACCACAACACGGCATGCGACGCATATTTTTTCTGGGTCTATGACCGTGCCCTGCGTGAGGACTTCGACCTATCAGAGTTCAGCAACTGCACAACGCATTACGAGGCTATGAAAAAGCGGCCAAACGTCCAAAAGGCGCTGGCGCATACCCATCAAGGGGTTTGAGTCGGGTGTTGTGATCTCTGGGTTCGGCCATCTGAGTCGACCCCAGATGCACCGTCGGAAATCGACCCCGAGATGATGACGAGAAGACCAAGGCCGCACAAGAACGTACCACCGATCACGTGGCGTTTGTGGGGTGTGACCGTCCGGCGAAGGCGCCCTTGCGACGTGGTAGATATGTCGGTTACGCTGCTGAAGCAGCGTAATGCCTGACCATATCATCCGGGTGCAGTGTCCGCTTCCCGCAGTTTCGTTGGATTTGGGTCCGGCCAAAACGTCGCCCACGGGCTCTGAGCCGACGTTCGTGCCATCGAACTCGAATGTCTGCTAAGGGACGTGAGTGACTGAAGTCTCAGATCGGTGGAGCCGCGCGCTCGGTGATCAAATGTCGGGAAGTGACCCTTTCGCGGTGTATCATATACAAACCTGCGCCAATAATGATGGCAATGCCGGTCAAGGACAGCGCATTGGGGAAATCGCGG
>JAVJUV010000105.1:0-16835 GCA_040220415.1 Silicimonas sp. | reverse complement strand
GTGCCGCTCGCGCAGGTTGCGGACAAGGTCGAACCCGTTGCCATCGGGAAGAGTCAGATCGATCACGTAAACGTCCGGTTTGACTTTTTCTGAAAGGCTCAGGCACTCGCTCACAGACCCGGCGGAATGCACTTCGATCCCTTCGCGTTCAAGAGCTTCCCGGACGAGCGTAAGAATATCGGGCTCATCATCGACGGCGATAACGACAGGACGAGTCAGCATGAGTGCCTTCCTTTCGCATCTCCCGCAATGATAGCATCTGTCGGACAGCATGCAACCTTTGCGTGGTTAGCCACTGAGCCGATCCAGTACGCCAATCGCTTCACGCGCGTACAATGCATGGCGGGTTTCCGTCCAAAAAGGCGGAATGTGAAATGTATTGAAAGCGCTTCACCAGCCGGTGCCTGCATGGCGCTGGTTGAAGGTGTGAGCGCTGAACCGATTCTATCATCGCGTTTCAAACCCCGCGTCTGTTCGCCCGAAATCACTGACAGTATCCGCTGACATACGACCGATCTACGGCATCAGAGGAAATGCATGCCGAAAGGCAGACGATACAGAAAGTGGAGTTTGCACAAGTCGACACAAACCTGAACAGGTTTCGGGAACATGACCAAATTATGACGAAAAACAGAATGTATTAAGGAACGGTATCAACTGCTGACGGAATCTCCGATTCCAGAATCTGTACGGTTCGGAGATCTTGTAGATGGAGGCGTAAGAACCGTGACCACTCGACACGACCGCAAGCCATACATCACACTGGCCTGGCCGGTCTTTGGGAAGTACCGCTCTGCCAGCCCGGACACTTCGAAATCGATGGCTCGCAAAGAACTTGTCGCTACGTTCGAAAGCGACCTCAAAGCCATCGAGGCAGCTATTCCGTCCATAATAAATGCACGGAAGGTGCCTGTCTACGAGCCAAAACCGCGAAGCATCCTGCGGGCAGGATGAAAGATGGTGATAGAGGGATGTGACCCCTACCGCCGAAAAGTGTCCAATAATGTGCAATTCTTTTCGATTACGTACGCGGGATTTGAAAAATTGTAAAAAACACATATATTATAACGACTTAAACCAGATTTAGAGGTATCAGACACCCGTATTTCCAGAATTGCGGGATGTCGAATGCGTGTTGAAAGGCAATATCCGTTAACCGGGCTTTTCCGCGTCGAATTGTCCGGTTCCGTGCTCCGGCGATCTTCCGCTTCGACGGAATTGAGAGCATGATAACGCTCGACATCGCGACCGGCGATGACGCGGCGGCGCCCGCTGCGCATTTCCTGGACGACAGCGCCTTCGGCGTACGCTTCGACAGCTACCGGAATTTCGGACGCTTCGAGTCACAGATCGATCCGTCGGACCCGGGCCTGATCGTCTGGCCGGGCGGCCATCTGGCCGAAACCCGGACAGATCGCTACGGGTTGGAATACGATGATCTGAGCAACCCCGTAATCGACCGGCCCGGTCTCGACGAGATGATGGCCGCCGCGATCGCACGCGATGCCGCCCTTTCGGTGACGCTGCCGACATTGCGTTACCTGGGCCGGGAATCCGCACTGGCGGACGACCTGCGCGGCTTTCTGGGCGACTTGCTTTCGGGGGGCTACGGCCCATTGCCAAAGGAACTGATCCTGGAGGTCGGCAGCGAGTATTACGCGCATTTCACCGATGGCGCGACCGCGGCCGCAGCCCAGTATGCCGGCATCGCCGATCTCATGGTGACCGAACTGGCCCTGGCGTTGAATGACCCCACGGTCAATCTTGTCGGCGCCGATGTCACGATCGCGGTGCAGGCAGGAAAAACCCTTGGTGACGACGAGGTGATCCGGGACGGGTTGAGCGACTTTGCCCTGTCCAACGTCGAGATGGTGATCCATCACCGGTTTTCGCCCGGACCCGAGGCGATAGACCCGCGTATTCTTGACGTCGAGCAGATCATCGGTAACTGGGAAACCGAGGTGGTGGACGCCGGCGGTACGGTCCCCGAGCTGTTCGTATCGGCCTGGAACGTGGCGCAATACACGCGTTCGGACGCTCTGGACGATTTCCTTGAACTGAACCCGTCGCTGACGGCCGACGACGTCGATCTGGACAGGCGCACGAACGCCAGTTTCGAGCAGTTCTGGCAGGCGTCGCTGGACAGCCACGCGTATGGCGAGAGACATCCCGGACTGATCCTCGAAATGTTCTCCAGCTATGCAGAGGCAGGCATGTCCGCCGGCGCGGTGTTCGGCACCGACGTCGTGCATCCCGGTCGACTGTCATGGAGAGATGATCAACAGGCCGACCACACCTTCGTGGGCGGCGAGACCATCCGGATGATATACGAGTCGCTGGAAGGCACCCGCGCGCTGGCATCGAACGGCCCGTACGATTCCGACGACGCCGTCACGCCCTACGCCTTCGAAGGCGCCGACCGGGTCGTCGTTTTTCTGGCGGCGGGCGCGCAGGCTTCGGGCGAGATCACGCTTGACGTCGAAGGCCTTGGCTCTGAACTGACGTCGCTTTGGGCCGACAGCCTGCGGGCGATCGACGACCCAGACTGGATGGAGACCTTCGCGATACCCGACAACCCCGAGGTAGACGAATCCCCCGAGGCTGCGACCTTCCTGCCGGGCCAGCGCAGTGCAGCGAACGTTGAGGTCATCGAGGGCGGTGTCCGGCTGAGCCTTGCCGCCTACGAAGTGATCCGGTTGTCTTTCGCCAAGACGTCAGAAGGCGCCGACGCTCTGCAGGCCATCTCGTCGGGCGACGAAATCGATCTTACGACACTTGCCGCAGACGATAGCCTTCCGACGACGGACCCGGTCGTTGATACAATCGATTATAGCGCACCCGGGGTCCCCCATTACGGTTCCGAAGATGATGGGGAAGACGGCCTGGGCCTTGAGATGCTGGCTTTGTTGCTGCCGATATTCTTTCTGATGTAAGCGCGGCCGGGATGCCGGCCAGTGCCGCAGCGCGTCAGGCGCTTTCGGGCCTGTAGACGCAATCCGCCAGTGTGCTGCGGTTCAGATCGGCGAGAAAGGCAGTCTCGGCATGCGCCAGCCGTGCCTTCAGCCGGCACTTCGGGGTCAGCGTGCAGGAATTGCCGCTGGCCGCGAAGCACTCCACCAGCGACTGATCGGCTTCGAGCAGCGCCACGACATCTCCCAGTCGGATCTCCTCGGGCCGTCGCGCCAGCATCGCGCCACCCCCGCCGCCGCGCCGGGTTTCCAGGAGCCCGGCGGCGGCAAGGGTCGAGATCACCTTGGCCAGATGGTTGCGGGATACCTGGAATTCCGCTGCAAGGTCGGCGGCGGTAAAGGCGCGGGCGGGCTCGCCCGCGATGCGCATGAGCACGCGCAGCCCATAGTCGGTGAACGAGGTGAGGCGCAAGGTCGCGCTCCTGATTTGGTATTTACAATGCGTATTAAGCTGTCGTAATCGGTAAATCAAATACTAATTCGCTTGGGCGAGGCGAACAACCTTGAAAGGGTCAGCCATGAAAGACAGCGCCGAAATCTTCGCGTCCACGGAAACGAGCGACCTGATCGACCACATCCTGACCCGGTACCACGAGGTGCACAGAGCGGACCTTGCCTCGCTGGTGCCGCTGGCCGAACGCGTCGAGCGAGTTCATTCAGCCGACCCGGAGGCTCCGAAAGGCCTTGCGCAGGCCCTGGCCACGCTGGCGCGCGAAATGGAGGATCACATGGCCAGAGAAGAGACGATCCTGTTCCCGGCCATGCGCTCTGGCGGCGGAATGGGCAGCCTGCATCCCATCGCCGTAATGCGCGCCGACCACGATGAACACACGGAAAGCATGGTACTGATCCGACAACTGACCCACGACCTGACGCCGCCGGATCATGCCTGCGGATCGTGGCGCTCGCTTTATGCGGGAACGGCGACGCTGCTGGAAGAACTGGCCGCCCATATCGCGCTGGAAAACGACGTGCTGTTCCCCCGGTTCGGGCCCGCAACATGAGCAAGCCCGGGAAATATACCTCGTCCCCATGCATGGCGTCCGAGGTCGATCCCGCCTATTTCGACCCGCTGGCGGTCGATCCCCGACAGGCGCGGGACGTCGCGCGCTGGCGGCGGGCCGAACGGACGCGCCTGGCCGGGTTGAGGGAAGCTCTGGGCCAGGCGGGGCGGGCACAGGTCTCGGATCGGATATGCCGGTATCTGGAAAAGGTGCTGGCCGCGCGTGGGGCGGTTCGCGGGACCGTCCTGTCCGGCTATTGGCCGATCAAAGGGGAACCCGACCTGCGGCCAGTCTTGAACGATCTTCACTTGGCGGGTTTCACCATCGCGCTGCCGGTCGTCGAAACGCGTGGGGCGCCGCTGGTGTTTCGCCATTGGACCCCCGGAAACCGGATGGTGCGCGGCGACTGGAACATACCCGTGCCCCCGCCCGAGGCCGACGTCCTGATTCCCGATTTTGCGCTGGCCCCCTGCCTTGGCTGGGACGCCGATTGTTATCGGCTGGGCTGGGGTGGGGGATATTTCGACCGCACGCTTGCCGTTCTGGACCCAAAGCCCATAACGATCGGCGTAGCGCTCGCCGGTGCGTGCTTGCCCACGATCTATCCGCAACCCCATGACATCCCGCTGGACCTGATCCTGACCGAGGACGGGGTTGCCGCTGAAAGGACAGACCCCAGATGACCGCCACCACCGCTGAACAGATGCGCGCCTGGACCGGCCCCGCGATCCTGACCTACGGGTTTCGCCCGTTCTTTTTCGGGGCGGCCGTCTGGGCCGCGATGGCGATGGCGCTTTGGGTGCCGATGCTGTCGGGGCACCTGGCCTTGCCCACGGCCTTCGATCCGGTCAGTTGGCACGCGCACGAATTCCTCTACGGTTACCTCGGCGCCGTTGTCGCGGGCTTCCTGCTGACGGCGGTGCCGAACTGGACGGGGCGCCTGCCTATCGTCGGCTGGCGGCTTGGGGCGCTGGCGCTGCTCTGGCTCGCCGGGCGTGTCGCGATCGGGGTTTCGGAAGGATTGCCTCCGGGGCTTGTCGCCGCCGCCGATCTGGCGTTTCCGGTGCTCTTCGCGCTGGCCATAGGACGCGAGATCGTGGCGGGCCGGAACTGGCGTAACCTGATCGTTCTGGGAATGCTTGGCATCTTCATTCTGGGTAACGCGACGTTCCATTTCGAGGCCGCGCGCGGGGACTACGCCGCACAGGGCGCCGGGCTGAGACTGGGCCTTGGCGCGGGCATCATGATGATCTCCGTCATCGGCGGACGGATCGTGCCGTCCTTTACCCGGAACTGGCTGGCGAAACGGCGCAGCGGCACTCTGCCGACGCCGCCGATGCAGGCGTTCGACAAGGCCGCGCTGGCCGCGCTTCTCGCGGCGTTGGCACTTTGGGTCGTCGTGCCGCTGCATGTGCTGACGGGGGTGGCCCTTGCGCTGGCCGGCGCGCTGCATGTCCTGCGGCTGGCCCGCTGGGCGGGCCACAGGACGCTGGCAGAACCGCTGGTGACGGTGCTGCACGCGGGCTACGCCTTCGTGCCGCTCGGCGCTCTGGCGCTGGCGGTGGAGATACTGGTCCCGGGCTCTTTCGGAATGGCGGGCGCACAGCATCTGTGGATGGCCGGTGCGATCGGACTGATGACGCTGGCGGTGATGACACGGGCCACGCTGGGGCATACCGGGCAGGCGCTGACAGCGGGCAGCGGCACGATCACCATCTATGCAGCGCTGATCCTGTCGGTGCTGGCACGGGGCGCGGCAGGGTTCTGGCCTGACCTGTCCGGGCCGCTGCACATCGTTGCGGGTCTTGGATGGATCACGGCGTTCGGCGGATTTGCCGTGATTTACGGCGGCTATCTGCTGCGGCTACCCGCGGCCAGGCGCGGCTGAGGACAGGCACTTGGGGTGGTTCGAATTCGCCGCGGCTTATGCTGCGTTTTTCCTGTCGCACCGCGTTCCGGTGCGTCCCCCGATCCGGACATGGCTGCAGGCGCGGCTGGGTCGTGGAGGGTTCACTCTGGCGTATTCCCTGCTGTCCGTGGCGGCCCTTGCCTGGTTGATCGGGGCAGCGGGGCGCGCGCCCTACGTCCAACTCTGGGGTTGGGCGCCCTGGCAGGCGTATGTGCCTCTGTCCGCCATGCTGCCGGTCTGCCTGATCCTCGCGCTGAGCATGGCGCGGCCGAATCCGTTCTCCTTCGGTGGCGCGAGGAACGATCGGTTCGATCCGTCGCGCCCCGGGATTGTTCGTTGGGCGCGGCATCCCCTGCTGCTTGCGCTGGCTCTGTGGGCCGCGGCCCATGTCGTGCCGAACGGGGACCTGGCGCATGTGATCCTGTTCGGCAGCTTCACGGGGTTCGCCATTCTGGGTGGGCGCCTCGTCGACCGCCGCAAGCGGCGCGAGATGGGCGCGGACTGGCACCAACTGCAGGCGGCTGTCGCACGCGCACCGAAGGTTTCGCTGCCGATATCGGGCGCTGCCCTGATGCGTCTCGTGACGGGTGCGGCGCTTTATTCGGCGCTGCTGTGGGCACACCCGTTCCTGTTCGGGGTCAGCCCGATACCGTGATCCGGCTTCAGGTCGAGAAGTTGTCGATAAGCGGATTGGGCTTGGCGAACCGCTCCAGCTCCGCCTGATCGCCGATGGTGATGCGGGTGCCTTTCACAGTGACGCCGTAAGGCTGGAGGCCCTTGAAGGCGCGGCTGAGATTCTCCGGCGTCATGCCCAGCACAGAAGCAAGGCGGCGCTTTTCGAAGTCGATTTCGAATGTCGCCCCACCGCCCGAGTGCCTTTGCTGCCGCAAAAGGTAGTTCGCGAGACGCTCGAGCGAAGTTCGCAGCTTGAGATCCTTCTGCGACTTGATGACCGAGCGGTAGCACTGCGCAAGCTCGGTCACGATCGCGCGGGCGAAGTTGCTGTCGGCATCGAAGATCGCGCGGACATCCTGGCTGGGAATGAGAGCGATGCGGCTTTTCTCCAGCGTGCGGGCCGACATCAGGTAAGGCGCGTCCCGGATCGTGGCGGCGAGGATGAAGGTCGAGATCGGCCGCACGGTTGCCATGCTGGTCTCCCTGCCGTTCCAGGTCGAGAACAGATCGACCGACCCGGACAGGACGATATGAAGAAAATCGCTCGGCTCTCCCTCGGTGATCAATTCGATCTGCGCGGGGAAATTCTGCACATAGGCCCCCCGCATAAGCGACAGGAAATTCTCGTCTGCCATTTGCGAAAAAAGATCGAGGTTCCGAATGTCCCGGTATTCTGGATCGGGCATGGTTTAGCTCCCGGCCATTATCATTGATAATCATCAATTCTTAAATTGATAAATGTCAATACATTGGTTGATCTGCGCGCTCGGGGGCTTGATCCGTCCACCGCAGAGAGATGACTTTATTGTGCAAGCCATTTATTTCGTTACACTTTTCCTCGTTTCATGATCTAGATCAAACTTTTTGGGCCATTCCGGCCTCAGGTCTGGCATTGATCCCCTCGCCGGGGTGAATGCGCCATTCTTACCGGAGACCCCGCCATGCAGTCCGTAGCAGTAGCCTCTCGCGCCGATCAGACGCGCGCTCTGAGCCTGAGCACGATTGCCTTCACCGCCTGTTTTGCGGTCTGGACGATCTTTTCAATTATCGGTGTCGCCATCAAGACCGAGTTGGGTCTCAACGACACGCAGTTCGGTCTGCTGGTGGCGACGCCGATCCTGACCGGCTCGGTCACCCGCCTTTTTCTGGGCGTCTGGACCGAGAAATACGGCGGCCGGCTGGTCTTCTCTGCGCAGATGATCCTGACCGCGTTGGCGACCTGGGCGCTGACGCTGGCCGACAGCTACATCATGTACCTGATCGCGGCGCTGGGCATCGGGCTGGCCGGCGGGTCGTTCATCATCGGCGTGGCTTATGTCAGCCGCTGGTATGACGCTGGCCACCAGGGCACGGCGCTGGGGATCTTCGGCGCAGGCAACGTGGGTGCCGCAGTCACCAAGTTCGTCGCCCCCTTCGTCATGGTCGCCTATGGCTGGCATGGCGTGGCCTACGCCTGGGCGGCGGGTCTGGCCGTCATCGGCGTTCTGTTCTTCCTTCTGGCCAAGGACGACCCCGAGTTGGTCGAACGCCGCAGGGCCGGGACAAAGGCGCCGTCGCTGGCGCAGCAGTTCGCGCCGCTGAAGAATCTGCAGGTCTGGCGTTTTTCGCTTTACTACTTCTTCGTGTTCGGCGCCTTCGTGGCGCTGGCGTTGTGGATGCCGCATTACCTGATCGACGTCTACGGGATCGACGTCCGCTTCGCGGGCATGGCGGCCGCGTCCTTCAGCCTTTCGGCTTCGCTGTTCCGCGCCTACGGCGGGCACCTGTCCGACAAGTTCGGCGCGCGTTCGGTCATGTACTGGACGTTCGGTTTCAGCCTCGTGTTCCTGTTCATGCTGTCCTACCCGCCCACGGATTACATCATCCAGGGCAAGGAAGGCCCGATCGCCTTTTCGACGCAAATGGGGCTCTGGCCCTTCATCGGAACACTTTTCGCGCTGGGCTTCTTCATGAGCCTGGGGAAGGCGGCGGTGTTCAAGCACATCCCTGTCTATTACCCCAACCACGTCGGCGCGGTCGGAGGACTGGTTGGCATGATCGGCGGCCTTGGCGGCTTTGTCCTGCCGATCGCCTTCGGGGCGCTACTGGACCTCACCGGCATCTACACCTCGTGCTTCGCGCTGCTGTTCGCGCTGGTCGCCATCGCGCTGACCTGGATGCACCTGTCGATCCGGGCGATGGAACGCGCGGCGCATGGAGAGGAACTCGACCTCCTGCCGCAACTGCCCGAGATGCAGGACATTCATCACCCTCAGCGCACGGCGATGCCGCGTGTGCTGGAGGACTGGCAGCCGGAAGATGCGCAATTCTGGGAAGACAAGGGACGGGCCGTCGCGCGCCGCAACCTCTGGATCTCGATCCCTGCGCTGCTTCTGGCCTTTTCGGTCTGGATGGTCTGGTCGGTGGTCGTCGCACGTCTGCCCGCCATCGGGTTCGACTTCACGCCGGGCCAGCTGTTCTGGCTGGCAGCGCTTCCCGGCCTGTCGGGCGCGACATTGCGCATCTTCTACAGCTTCATGGTGCCGATCTTCGGCGGGCGGCTCTGGACCACGCTTTCCACCGCATCGCTGCTGTTGCCCGCGATGGGCATCGGTTACGCGGTGCAGAATCCCGAGACACCTTACCTGATCTTCCTCGTTCTCGCCCTTCTGTGCGGGTTCGGCGGCGGCAACTTCGCGTCGAGCATGGCCAACATCGGCTACTTCTTCCCGAAGGCCGAAAAGGGCAACGCGCTGGCGCTGAACGCGGGGCTCGGCAACCTGGGCGTATCGGTGATGCAGTTCCTGGTGCCCATCGTCATCACGGCGGGGGTCTTCGGGGCGCTGGGCGGGCAGCCGCAGACCATGTCAGACGGCGGACAGCTTTGGATGCAGAACGCGGGCTTCGTCTGGGTGCCGTTCATCCTGGCTGCCACGATCGCCGCATGGCTGGGCATGAACGACATCGCCGACGCGCGCGCCAGCTTCGCCGACCAGGCGGTGATCTTCGGGCGCACGCACAACTGGCTGATGTGCATTCTCTACACCGGCACGTTCGGCAGCTTCATCGGCTACTCGGCGGGCTTCCCGCTATTGACGAAACTGGCCTTCCCCGAGATCAACGCGCTGAACTACGTGTTCCTCGGCCCGCTGGTTGGGGCGCTGTCGCGGGCCGCGACGGGCTGGATCAGTGACCGCTTCGGCGGGGGGCGCGTGACCTTCTGGACCTTCGTGGGCATGATCGCGGCCACGTTCGGCGTGATCTCGTTTCTCGGGCTCGGATCCTTCGTCGGCTTCTTTGCCTGCTTCATGGCGCTGTTCTTCCTGACAGGGGTCGGCAACGCCTCGACGTTCCAGATGATCCCGGTGATCATGGGACGTGAGGTGCCGCGCCTGATGCCGCACCTTGGCGTCGACGAGCGCAAGCGGCAGATCGCGATGGAATCCGGCGCGATCACGGCCTTCACATCGGCCATCGCTGCCTATGGCGCGTTCTTCATCCCCAAGGCCTATGGCACATCCATCGCGATGACCGGCTCTGCCGTGGGCGCGCTTTGGGCCTTCCTGATCTTCTACGCGCTCTGCGTGGTGATCACCTGGGCCGTCTACACGCGCCCCGGCGGCCTGCTGCACGATATCGAACACCGCCGCGGCCCCGCCGACGCCGCCGCGCAGCCCGCGCAATGACCCAACCGAACGCCTGGGCGGCCGACGCTGCCGCCCGGAACCAGACATCCGAAAGGAAGCCAAGATGAGCCATCTGCTCGACAAACTGAACTTCTTCCAGAGCAAGGAACTGGAGCAATTCTCGGACGGTTGGGGTCAGACCACCCGCGAGGATCGAGGCTGGGAGGACACTTACAGGAACCGCTGGCGGCACGACAAGATTGTCCGCTCGACCCACGGCGTGAACTGCACCGGGTCGTGCTCGTGGAAGATCTACGTCAAATCCGGCATCGTCACCTGGGAGACCCAGCACACCGACTACCCCCGCACCCGCGCGGGCCTGCCCAACCACGAGCCGCGCGGCTGCGCACGGGGGGCGTCCTACAGCTGGTATCTCTATTCCGCCAACCGCGTGAAGAATCCGCTCATCCGGGGCAGCCTGATGCGCGCCTGGCGCCGCATGCGCGAGACGATGACGCCGGTGGCCGCCTGGGCAGCGATCCAGAACGATCCCGCCTTGCGCGCCTCGTACACCAGGACACGAGGCAAGGGCGGGTTCGTGCGGGCAAGCTGGGACGAGGCGACCGAGATCATCGCCGCCGCGAACGCCTACACTGCCAAGACCTATGGGCCGGACCGGGTGTTCGGCTTCTCGCCAATCCCGGCGATGTCGATGGTCAGCTATGCCGCGGGCTCGCGCTACCTGTCGCTTCTGGGCGGCACCTGCATGTCGTTCTACGACTGGTACTGCGACCTGCCGCCCGCCAGCCCCCAGACCTGGGGCGAGCAGACCGACGTGCCGGAATCGGCCGACTGGTACAACGCGGGCTTCCTGATGCTCTGGGGCTCGAACGTGCCGCAGACCCGGACGCCGGATGCGCATTTCTATACCGAGGTCCGCTACCGCGGCACCAAGTCCGCCGTGGTCAGCCCGGATTATTCCGAGGCGGCCAAGTTCGGTGACATCTGGCTGAACCCGCAGGCCGGCACCGATGCCGCGCTGGCGATGGCGATGGGCCATGTCATCCTGCGCGAGTACCACCTTGACCGGCAAGCCGAGTATTTCGAGGAATACGCGCGCAAGTACACCGACATGCCGATGCTGGTCCGGCTCGATGAAAAAGACGGGCACCTGGTGCCGGGCCGGATGCTGCGGGCCGAGGATTTCGACGACAAGCTGGGTGAGACCAACAACCCCGACTGGAAGACGGTCGCATATGATGCGGCCAGTGGCCGGATCGTGGCGCCCAACGGCTCGATCGGCTTCCGCTGGGGTGAAGAGGGTAAATGGAACCTCGAGGAGCAGGCGAAGGGGGCCGAGGTCCAGCTCCGCCTGAGCCAGATTCGAGAGGGGGACCACGACGAGGTCGTAGGCGTCGATTTCCCGTATTTCGGCGGGGTCGCGACGGGAGATTTCGTGAAATGCGATCACCCCGAGGTGCTGACCCGGAACATTCCCGCACGGCGCGTCGCCCTGGCCGATGGCACGGAGACGCTTGTCGCCACGGTGTTCGACCTCTTCTGCGCGAACTACGGCCTCGACCGGGGGCTTGGCGGCGACTGGGTGTCGAAGGATTTCGACGACGACAGCCCCTACACCCCCGCCTGGGCCGAAAAGATCACCGGCGTGGCGCGCGAAAAGATCATCGCGGTCGCGCGGGAATTCGCGGGTAACGCCGAGAAGACGCACGGCAAGTCCATGGTCATCCTCGGGGCCGGCCTGAACCACTGGTACCACATGGACATGAACTATCGCGGCATCATCAACATGCTGGTGATGTGCGGGTGCATCGGGCAGGAGGGCGGCGGCTGGTCGCACTACGTGGGCCAGGAGAAGCTGCGCCCGCAGACCGGCTGGCAACCGCTGGCCTTCGCGCTGGACTGGAACCGTCCGCCCCGGCACATGAACTCCACGTCCTGCTGGTACGCCCACACCGATCAGTGGCGGTACGAGACGCTGCGCGCGGGCGAGATCCTGTCGCCCACGGCGCCCGAGGGCGATTGGGACATATCCCTCATCGACTACAACATCCGCGCCGAGAGGATGGGCTGGCTGCCGTCGGCCCCGCAACTCAAGACCAACCCGCTGGAGGTATCGAAAGCGGCGAAGGAGGCGGGCAAGGAGATCAAGGACTATGTCGCAGAGCAACTGAAGTCCGGTGATCTGCAAATGTCCTGCGAAGATCCGGATGCACCGGAAAACTGGCCGCGCAACCTGTTCGTCTGGCGCTCGAACCTGCTGGGCTCGTCGGGCAAGGGCCACGAGTATTTTCTCAAGCACCTCCTGGGCACCGATCACGGCGTCATGGGCAAGGACCTGGGCGAGGAAGGCGGCGTCATGCCGAAAGAGGCGGTCTGGCACGACGAAGCGCCGAAGGGCAAGCTGGACCTGCTGGTTTGCATCGACTTCCGGATGTCCACCACGGCTGTCTATTCCGACATCGTGCTGCCCACGGCCAGCTGGTACGAAAAGGACGACCTGAACACGTCGGACATGCACCCCTTCATCCACCCGCTTCAGGCGGCGGTGGACCCGGCCTACGAGTCGAAGTCGGATTGGGAAATCTTCAAGTCCATCGCCCGGAAGTTCTCCGAGGTGGCGCCCGAGGTGCTGGGGGTCGAGACCGATATCGTCCAGCTTCCGCTGCTGCACGACACCCCCGGTGAGTTGGCGCAGGCCCATGTGAAGGACTGGAAGAAGGGCGAATGCGACCTGATCCCGGGCAAGACTGCGCCGAATTATATCGCGGTCGAGCGGGATTATCCGAATCTTTACAAGAAGTTCACGTCCGTGGGGCCGCTTCTCGAAAAGCTGGGCAACGGCGGCAAGGGCATCACCTGGGACACCAAGGTCGAGGTCGGGCATCTGCGCGACTTGAACGGAGTGGTTCTGGACGAGGGCGTGTCGAAGGGGCACGCCAAGCTCGAAACCGCGATCGATGCGGCCGAGATGATCCTGATGCTTGCGCCCGAGACCAACGGTGAAGTGGCCGTCAAGGCGTGGGAGGAACTGGAAAAGCCGACAGGACGCCACCACGCCCACCTGGCCGAGGGCGCGCACCACACCAAGATCCGCTTTCGCGATATCGCGGCGCAACCGCGCAAGATCATCTCAAGCCCGACATGGTCGGGCATCGAGAGCGAGGAGGTCTGCTATAACGCGGGCTACACCAACGTCCACGAACTGATCCCGTGGCGGACGCTGACGGGGCGCCAGCAACTCTACCAGGATCACCTGTGGATGCGCGCCTTCGGCGAGGGCTTCGTCAGCTACCGCCCGCCGGTGGACCTGAAAACCATCACGGCGGCGGTCAACAACGACGCGGCCGAGGGTAGTCCACACGTGGTGCTGAACTTCATCACGCCCCACCAGAAGTGGGGCATCCACAGCACCTATACCGACAATCTTCTGATGCTGACGCTGAACAGGGGCGGGCCGGTCGTGTGGATGTCCGAGGTCGACGCCAGGAAGGCGGGGCTGGTCGATAACGACTGGGTCGAGGCCTACAACATCAACGGCGCGCTGACCGCGCGTGTGGTGGTGAGCCAGCGGATCAAGCAAGGCACGCTGTTCATGTACCACGCGCAGGAAAAGATCGTGAATACGCCCGGTTCGGAAAAGACCGGCCATCGCGGGGGCATCCACAACTCGGTCACCCGCGCCACGCTGAAGCCCACGCACATGATCGGCGGCTACGCGCAGCTGTCCTACGGCTTCAACTACTACGGCACCGTCGGCAGCAACCGCGACGAGTTCGTCATCGTGCGCAAGATGAAGAAGATCGACTGGCTGGATCAGCCTGCAACTGGACAAGTGGAGGCAGCGGAATGAAAGTTCGCGCGCAAATCGGCAAGGTTCTGAACCTGGACAAATGCATCGGGTGTCACACTTGCTCGGTCACCTGCAAGAACGTGTGGACCAGCCGCGAGGGCGTGGAATACGCGTGGTTCAACAACGTGGAAACCAAGCCGGGCACCGGCTATCCGACCGACTGGGAAAACCAGAAACGCTGGAACGGCGGCTGGACGCGGTCGGCCTCGGGCAAGCTGCACCCCACGCAGGGGTCGAAGTGGCGCATCCTGGCGAATATCTTCGCCAACCCGTCGATGCCCGAGATCGACGATTACTACGAGCCGTTCGATTTCGACTACGACCACCTGAAATCGGCGCCCGACATGAATGCCTTTCCCACCGCGCGGCCCCGGTCGAAGATCACGGGCGAGCGCATGGAGAAGATCGAGAAGGGCCCGAACTGGGAGGAGATCCTGGGCGGCGAATTCGCGAAGCGGTCGCAGGACTACAACTTCGAGAACGTGCAGAAGGAGATCTACGGAGAGTATGAAAATACCTTCATGATGTACCTGCCGCGTCTCTGCGAGCACTGCCTCAACCCCACTTGCTCGGCCTCGTGCCCCTCGGGCGCGATCTACAAGCGCGAAGAGGACGGCATCGTCCTGATCGACCAGGAGAAATGCCGCGGCTGGCGGATGTGCATCTCGGGCTGCCCCTACAAGAAAGTCTATTACAACTGGGAAACCGGCAAATCCGAGAAATGCACCTTCTGCTATCCCCGGATCGAGTCCGGCCAGCCCACGGTCTGTTCCGAAACTTGCGTGGGCCGCATCCGGTACCTGGGGGTCATCCTCTATGACGCCGACAAGATCGAGGCGGCGGCGAGCGCGGAACGCGAAACCGATCTTTACGGCGCGCAACTGGACGTCTTCCTCGATCCCAACGACCCCGAGGTGATCGAAGCGGCCCGCCGCGACGGCGTGCCCGAGGACTGGATCGAGGCGGCGAAGATCAGCCCGATCTGGAAGATGGCGATGGACTGGAAGGTCGCCTTCCCGCTGCATCCCGAATACCGGACGCTGCCGATGGTCTGGTACATCCCGCCGCTGTCGCCGATCCAGAACGCCGCGCAGGCCGGACAGATCGCGATGAGCGACCAGATGCCCGACGTTCGGTCCCTGCGCATCCCGGTGAAGTACCTCGCCAACATGCTGACGGCGGGGGACGAGGAACCCATCGTCCACGCGCTGGAACGCATGTCTGCGATGCGGCTCTACATGCGGGCGCTCAGCGTGGACGGCGTGCGCGACGAGGGTATCGCCGCCCGCGTCGGCATGTCGGGCCGGATGATCGAGGACATGTACAAGATCATGGCCATCGCCGACTACGAGGATCGTTTCGCGATCCCCACGGCGCACCGCGAACAGAACGAAGAGGGCGCCGATATCCGGGGCGGCTGCGGTTTCACCGACGGCAACGGCTGTTCCACCGGCGAGACGGGCAAGACCAGCCTGTTCGGCGGCAAGAAGAAGTCCTTTGCCCTTCCGACGGAGACATTCTGATGATGGACCGCACACTCAAGGCCCTGTCGCTGATCCTCAGCTATCCGACGGCTGAACTTCAGGGCGCGATGACCGAGATCGCGGCCATTCTGGCCAACGATCGACGCATCGCCCCCGCTCTGCACAAGGCGCTCGATGCGCTGGCACTCGAACTGGGGCAGGGCGACCTTTACGACCTGCAAGAACGCTATGTTATGCTCTTCGACCGGTCGCGCACGCTGTCGCTGAACCTTTTCGAGCATGTCCACGGCGAAAGCCGGGACAGGGGCGGAGCGATGGTCAGCCTGATCGAGACCTACCGCCAGGGCGGGTACGAGCCCGCCACCTCGGAGCTGCCCGATCACCTTCCGGTACTGCTGGAATTCCTGTCGACGCGCCCGTCGCCCGAGGCAGAGGAAATCCTCGCGGACGCGGCGCATATCCTCGACGCCCTCAGTTCCCGGCTGCAACGGCGCGAAAGCGGCTATGCCGCCGCCTTCGCCGCCCTGTTGCAGCTTTCGGGCAGCCAGGCGGACGCCGGGGCAGTGGCCGAAATGCTGGCACAGCCCGACGACGATCCGACCGATCTCGCCGCCCTGGATGCTGTCTGGGAGGAAACCGAGGTCACATTCGGTCCCGATCCGAACGCGGGCTGCCCGCAGGTCCGCGACATGCTGGCCGGAATGGACGTCCCCGCATCCACCCCCCTGAACAGGAGCGCATGACATGTTCGGCACTTTCGACATCAACTTCGTCATCTTCGGGGTCATGCCCTATGTCGCGCTGACGGTGTTCCTTCTGGGGTCGATCGCGCGTTACGAGCGCGATCCCTTCACCTGGAAAAGCTCGTCCAGCCAGCTCTTGCGCCGCAAGCAGCTGATCTGGGGGTCGATCCTGTTCCACGTCGGCATCCTGACGGTGTTCTTCGGCCACCTGGTCGGGCTTTTCACGCCGGTCTGGGTGCTGGACACGCTGGGCGTTCCCTATGGGCTGAAGCAGTGGATGGCGGTGCTGATCGGCGGGCCAGCCGGTATCGCCGCCCTGATCGGTTCGACGATGCTGCTGCACCGTCGTCTCTTCGATCCGCGTATCCGCGTCACCTCGACTGTTCCCGACGTCCTGATCATGGTCCTGATCTGGCTTCAGCTTGCCATCGGCCTGCTGACGATCACCCAGACGCTCCAGCACATGGACGGCTCCGAAATGGTCCGCTTCATGACCTGGTCGCAAAGCGTGGTCACATGGAACATCATCGCCTGGGTCACGGTGGTCGAAGTGCACTGGCTATACAAGCTGCACA
>JAVJUV010000104.1:0-23880 GCA_040220415.1 Silicimonas sp. | reverse complement strand
TTTAACAGCCAATGTGCGAAATTGGTAATCTGATGTAAAGGTCGAGAAGCAGATTGAGCAGAAGCGATCCATATCACAGATTCGACCAACGATTACTGAGAATTATCCTATCTTCAATGATCACAAGCTTTGAGCCATCTTTGACGGTTCGCTTTGAAAAATCCGCATTGCAGTATAGTCGTTCATTTTGAGCGATGACCAAATGCCGCTATCGCCGTCCAAGACGACCTAGTCTCGAAAGCTGTGCAAGCATCCGTGCGCCCGTTCCGGCGGCGCCGCCGGGAGCCGCTGAAATTGCCCCACCTGCTGAGTTTGGTTTGCTTGGCAACGCTTGCACGCCAAAGAATTGCCGCGCGCGCAGAGCTGCGTACTCCGCGCCAGTCGCGCCACCGATGGCGTATCGGTTGTAGACTTGCTGGCTTCCTGCAAGCCCGCGGGCAAAGGCATAGCTGCCTCCGAATCCAGCTGAGAGCGCTGGCATCATGATGTTTCCGGAAATCGCCCGAACCAGGAACGGCGTTGCTATGATGAATCCCTTTGCCATCAGCACCATCATGAAGAACGGAATGAGCGCGCCGATGTTGGAGGCGCCTTCCGGGTCGCCCAACTCAGCAAGAAGCGCACGCGAGACACCCGTGATAGTCGCAAATACGCCGGCAACGACGATGGGGTACATCGCAAAGGAAATCAGCGCCGAAAGCCAACGCGCGAAATAATCCTTGGTCACTTCAAACAGTGTCAGGAAGATCATGATCGGTGCAATCCCGATCAGCAGAGCGATCATGAGCCTGGACGCAACGACGATAAACGCCGCCAAGCCACCGAGGATCGATAGCAGCAAAACCCCAAGGGTGTCCAACAGGGCACCGGCCATCCAGTTTAGTTCAGACCCCGCAGCATTCAAATAGTCTCCGAGCGCCGCGATCAGGTCATCGAACTCCTCTGCAAAGGTGCCGGATGGGCCGGGTGATCCGCCGCCGACTGAGGCCACGAGCGATCCGGCAATGCTGTCGATCCCATTCAGGATCGCCGCAGAAACGATGTTGAACTGCACCCAGTTGGTTGCAAATGCGCCTATCAGTCCGATCTTCACGGCGAGCCAAAAGGCCGTGCGCCCGTCCATGGCGCGATACTGGTAGATCGTGTTGATAAAAACCAGAATAACAATGAGCGTGGTACCGAGTACGAGCATCGTTCCGACTGTTGCGGCAACCGCGCCGAATTGCGTCTCGGCAGCGGTATTGAGATAACCTTCAGCCGTTTCCACGAAGTAGGTGACGACGCTCATGGAATCCTACCAGTTTCCGGCGGCTTTGCAGATTGGCATGGCTTCACGCCGAAGCTCATTTGCCTGGCGTCGAAATTCTGACGTCGCTTCCACGATGTCCCAGTATTCAGATGCGGCGAAATGCTCGACGAAGACGCCTTCAGCGGCCTCCCAAGACGGATACCGCGTGGGACATTCACAGCTTTGGGCTTCCACGATGCGTTGCATACTCTGCGCACGATAGATTTGTTGGATCAGAAGCCGCTTGTGGGACTCGCGTACATCGATGTCTCGCATCCACTGCGGTTCTGGAGGCTGATCGGGACAGACATCTGGCGGGTTGTCGAGCGTTGGGATCAGGTTCCGTTCGGCGACGCCAGCGGTCGCGCCGAGAACGACGAGCAGGCCTGCCGTCGCAACGACCCGCATCATTCTGATGCCGCCTTCGTACCAGCAGTCTCGCGCTTCAAGAACGTGGTGTAGCCGTAGTCACCGGCCTCGGCGGTGATGACTTCCCACCCCACCGCGCCGCGCTCATTTAAGGCACTTCGCATCGCGTCGTAGTCCTTTTGCTTCTTCACCTGGAAGAACAGGATGTCATATTCAAAGGTCTTCATTGGGAAGCTCCAATCTCAGTTGAACCGGGGAGGTAGAATTCGGTGATGCCGCGCTTGCCGTCGTGGCGACCGGCCTGGATGATCACATCGATGGAGTTCTTGATGTACTGGATCATGTCCGAATAGGTCATCGGGATCTCGGTCTTGAGTGCCGCGATCGCGAGCCGCTGCACGGCCAGTTGCGGGGTCTCAGCGTGCAGCGTGGTCATGGACCCGCCATGGCCGGTGTTGATGGCTTCGAGAAAGGTCATGGCCTCCTCGCCGCGCACCTCGCCGAGGATGATCCGGTCGGGGCGCATCCGCAGCGTTGCGGTGAGCAGCACATCGGCGGTCTGGAACTCCGCGTCGCGATTGGCGATGAGAGTCACGGCATTTGGCTGAGTCGGCAGAAGCTCAGCCGCTTCCTCGATGGTGACGATGCGTTCCTCGGACGGCACGTGGGAGAGGATCTTCCGCGCAGCGACCGTCTTGCCGGTGGAGGTGCCGCCGGAGACGATCATGTTGAGCTTGTTGTCGACGCAGAAGGCCAGGGCATCGTCGATGACGCCCGCCGTCACGACCTCGCGCAGTTCCTGGGTTTTCTCGAGGCGCAGTTCCTCGAGTTTGCGTTCCTTGCCGTAGAGGAAATCGAGCGCGATCCCGTCGAGCGGCAGGCTGGAAAAGAACCGCAAGCTGATCGACATGGCTGAGAGCACGGCGGGCGGGGTGATGACCTGTGCGCGGATCGGGCGACCCTTGTAGGTGATCGAGACCGAGACGATGGGGCGGTCCTTGCTCATCGTGGTGTTGGCGGAGGAGGCGATCTGGTTGCCGAGGTCCTTCACGTCGGTTGCGGTCAGCATCTGGTCTAGTTTCCGCATGAAGTGATCGCCCTGGAATTCGCCCCAACAGGTCCCGTCGGGATTGATGCAGATCTCGATGACATCGTCGCGGGCGGCGGCGTCGATCCGATCAAGCGAGGTCTGGAGATAGCTCAGCGACATGGGCTCAGAATATCTCCAAATCGCGGTCGACCATCACCGTGACGCGCGCGCCCTGGTCGACATAGATGACGGGTCCGATCGAAAGGTAGTCGCCAATGACGCTGTCGGTGGCATCGGCGAGATCATCGCCCAAGTCTTCGAGAACGTCGGCGGCAGTCTCGCCTTCGACATTGGAGGCGGCGGCGTTCG
Organism: Silicimonas sp.; assembly: GCA_040220415.1. Lineage (GTDB taxonomy): Bacteria > Pseudomonadota > Alphaproteobacteria > Rhodobacterales > Rhodobacteraceae > JAVJUV01. The sequence goes on along the minus strand of JAVJUV010000104.1, from coordinate 20,824 downwards.
GCGCGGCGGATATCAGAGAGATCAGCGCGGCAGAGCCAAAACGCTCGTCAAATCTGGTATCGACAAAGCCGGTCACACCGGAGCGGCCAAGTTCGTCTCCTCCGAAGGAACTGATCTGGACGGTCTGGTTGTCGGGCAGGACGATCCGATCCCAGGCGATCGTGACCCGACGTTGTGCGATATCAACGCCGGATCGATAGCGCCCGATAAGACGGGAGCCGCGTGGGATCAGGAGCCGGGAACCGTCGAAGCTGAAGACGTCTTCGGAGACCACGGCGCGGGTCTGGCCGGGCAGAGAGCTGTCGAGAGCGGTTTCCATGACGGCCTGGATCATCGTGCCCTGGACAATGGTGTTCGACGGATTGGCGATAACCTCGGCCTGCGTGACCGACGTGGGCAGCGCGCCGTTCAGCACGAAATCCGTCACCTCTCCGAAAGTGCGTTCGGACAGAGCCGTCTCATTAGCGCCCGAAGTACCGCCAAAGGCGATGGTGGGCGAGGTGATGCGGCTTTGCTGAAATGCGCGTTCCTCGGCTGCGCGGCGCTCGAGGTCCGCAAGCCGTCTTGCTTCCTCCTCGAGGAGCATGCGTTCTTCTTCCCGCGCCCGCAACTCGTCCTCGGTGGGACCGACGGGTGCCGGAAGGGGGCGGTTGGCTTCGAGCTGGGCCAGCTCGAGATCCATGCGGAGTTGCTCCAGCTCGCGATCGCGCGCTGTGAGCTCGTCGCGAAACTGCTGTTGCGCGGCTTCCGAGGCGGACTGCAGGGCGGCAATCTGGGCGGTCAGCGCATCGATGGCTTCGGCGGCAGTCGTGTCTTCTTCGACCACTGGTTCTGGCGCGTTGCGCAATTCCTCGATCTGGGCCTGAAGGGCGGCGAGCTGCGCTAGAAGCTCGGAATTCGGCTCCCCCGGTTCCGGTGCAACAACGACCTCTTCAGTTTCCGGAGGGAGCAGGGTTTCGATCGCGCCAAACCCGTCGCCTTCGTTTTGGAACACGTCCGGCGTGGCCGTGGGCAGGGCTTCCTCTTCTTCGGGTTGGGAGAGGAGATAGAATAGGGCACCGCCCGCGCCGATCACGAGGATGACGACCAAAGCGAGCAGCAGTGAGCGCCGCGGGGCAGCGAGTCGACCTGTTCCTTTGCCTTGTTCGAGAGCAGCGAGACGTTTTTCGAGATCTGTGTTTCCGGCGTCGCTCATGATCCAACCCCCGCCGGCGGTGTGGCCTCGATACAGACCACCTCTTCCCCGATCCGCAGCACCCATTGCCGGTTCAGCCCCGAGACCCGGATCACGCCATCCTCAGTGGCCTGCGTGTTGACCGTCCGCTCACGGCCATTTGCGTAACGGAAGATCGCGGGCGCCGGCGCGTTCCGCGGGAATTCGAAATACGTAAAGGTTCCATCATCCCAGACACGGATGGGTGTGAATTCGGTGCGCGCGCTGGCCCCGTAATTGTAGTTCGGCGCTTGTGCCGCGATGGCACGGCCCTTGCGCGTGTGGTCGTCGGGATAGCGGAACTGTACCACGTAGAAGGTCGGGCTGCGGGTCTCCTGGACGTTGAAGTAATAGCTTCGCCGGTTCGTGTAGACCGTTACGTTGGTATGAACCTCGCGCGCGACGGGTTTGATCGCGAAGGCCTGACCGCCCGGCACGCCATCGATCTCGAAGCCTTCCGTGTCGCCCGCAATGATCGAGCGGATGCTCTCGCCTTCGCCGAACTCGACCGTGGTGACATGGGTGAGCGAAACGCTCAGACGGTAAACCTGGGCTTCCTGGTAGGTGGCCAAGCGCACCCGGTTGTCATTGGGCCCGCCGCGCGGGATGGCTTCGGCGAAGGCGAGGTCCGGCAGGAGGGCCATCCAGAAAGCGAACAGGCTGAAGCGAAACACGGTCAATTCTCCAATCTGTCGGAGCGGATGGAATATTCGAGCACGGTGAAGCCGAAGGGATTGGTCCAGACCTCATCGATGGAGCGGCGGGTCTCGGGACGGAACTCGAAGAGAAGCGTGGCGGTGAAGAGCCCGGTCTGGGTGCCGTTGATGGAGGTCAGACGCTTGCGCAGGCGGACCGTCGCGCGGTTGGTTCCGATGCGGTTGATGCTGAGGATTTCCACATCGAGCCGGGCATTGGGGCCATAGACCGTCGGTGGATAGGTCTCATTGGCGCTGTTCCAGATCTGGCGTAACCCGCTCTCGGCCGCCCCGTCCGACCGGCGCAGAACACTGCGGATGCGCAGATCGTTATCGAGCTGGTTGTAGACCTCACGGTCGGTCACGTAGCGGAAGACTTCTGCTTCAATGATGGCTTGATTAGCTGTGACAGAAGTCGCGCCCACTGAGGCTTCGGGCAGGGCAAAGCCCGTTTCAGGATCATAGGGCACAACCACCGGGGGAGGATCGACATCGAGGATCGCTACAGCCGCCGCGCTCAGGCATCCGAGGATGCCGAAGATCAAGCCGATGAGCCCAAGCCGCTGCCAGAGCCGTTCGCGGCGCAGGGCACCATAGACCAGCTCTTCTTCGATGATGTCCTGTTCACTCGCCACGCGTCACAACCCTTGATCAGTCTGCCCGCAGGTCCGGCAAGGTGAAATCCATGAAGCGCTGCTCCTCGGCAATTGTGGCGGCATCGATGATGCCGCCCGTGCCGTCGCCCACGGTTTGCACCGCTTCGAGCTGCCACATGGCAACGAGCGCGATCGCCAGTTCCGCCGTCACGCGCGTGTTAAGATCGACGCTTTCCTTCAGTTCATCCATGTCATCGATCAGCCCGACGAGACGGTCGACCCGTTCGAGCGATTGGCCAGCATCCTCGTAACTGTTCTGGGCCGCCGCCGAGACGAGCGCGCCGGTCGTGGCTTGCGTCGCCACGCGATTGGCCCCGGGATTGCCGCTGGTCGCCATTTCAGAAAGTGTATCTTCGTCAAAGCCGAGATCGGCCAGCACTCGATCCATCTGGGTTTCGATCTCGCCCGCGCCTGAGCCGGAGAGCCCCGAGAAATCCCCCGTCTTGATGGCCTCGATGGTGGCAAGGATGTCGCCGAACTCCTGGTCGAGCAGGCCGTTCAGCTCGTCCTCCATCTCGGTGCGGATGATTTCCGGCAGTTCGGCAAGCCGGGTGAGCGCTTCATAGGTGCGTTGCAATTCGCCAAGTTGGTCCGTGAGTGTCGCAAGCTGTTCGCGGAGCTGCGTCAGCTGCTCATTTTGCAGGATCTCGTCTTCGATCATCTGCCGGAGCTGCTGGATATTTTGCGCGATGTTCTGGGTGTCGACGACTGGCACGCCTTGCGCCAGGGAAGGGGACAGGCTGCCGAGATGCAGGCCAATCCCGAGTGTCGTGGCCAAGGCCGTTCTCATGAGCAAACGTCCCATCAGTCAATCTCCCTGATCTTAAAATCCATGAACGCGTCTTCGGCCATGCGGGCGCTGGCCTGCGCCAGCTCCGCTGCCGAGAGCACGCGGGTTCGCGCCGCCTGCAGCCGGATGCGGGCAGCGACGAGACGCACGAGTTCGGCGCGGGCGTAGGTGTTGAGCGCGATGCTTTCCTGCACATCTTCGGTTGTGGAAATCCGCTCGACGATGTCCGCAATGCGCAGGGCGGCCTGCCGGATCGCCGCAGGGGAATTGCTTCCATAGAAGGCCGCGCCATGCCCGGTAAACGAGAGGTTGGCATTGGCGAGAAGCGCGGGATCGATCGTGCCGAGCGCTTCGATCCCACCGATGCGGCTCAGGTAGAGGTTGTAGCGTTCGGGGATGACCGTGACGTAGTTCTGGGTCTCAGCGAAAGGCGGCACCCCACCATATTCGAACACGCGACCGGGTCCGGCGTTGTAGGCCGCGAGCGCGTTGATGATATTTCCGTCGAAGGTGTTGAGTTGGGTCGCGAGATAGCGCGCGCCACCATGCACCTGCAGGTAGGGGCTATTATAGTATTCTGGATTGATGCCGAGATCGCTCGCGGTGCCGGGCATGATCTGGGTGAGGCCGAAGGCGCCGACCGGAGACCGGGCGCTGATGGTGAAGCGGCTTTCCTGCCAGATCAACGCCTGCAGCAGGGCGCGCCATTGGACCGGCGAGAGACCCGCGCGCGCCACGCCTGCAAACCCGCCGGTCTCCTGGGCCACGCGGATGATGAGCTGCTCGATATTCTCGGCGGCATCCCCGAACATCTGCGCGCCGCCGGGATTGGGATCGATCTCGGCATTTCCATAGACGGCTTCGACAGAACGTGCGGGATCACCGCTGCCGTTCTCCAGCCCCGAGACCATAGCCGGCAGGCCCTGACCGCCAAAGCTGGTCTGGGCATCGAGGATGCGCTGCAGGGTATCCAGCTGCTCGCGTTCGATCTCGGCGATGAGTTCGCGCACGGCGAGCTTGTCGGCCTGCAGGGCCAAGTCGGCCTCGCGATCGCCTGTTTCGACGATATCGCGCGCAGTCAGCCCGGTGTCATTGGTCGGCACGCCTTGGGACAGGGCGAGACTGGGCAGTAGGCAAAGCGCGAGGATATGACTCAGCTTAGACCTCAACTTCACCCTCCAGAGCGCCAAGCGGCGTGAAACTGCAGCCCGGCGCGACGGCGGCCGTCGAGGCCTGGAAGGTGAAGCAATTGGCCTGCGGTTCCTGGTACTGGGCGCAGGAGGCCAAGGCGCTGAGCGCAGCGAGCAGCAACAAAATGCGTGTCATGAAAGCCTCCAGAAATCAGGACGGTCGCGGTAATCGGCGCCGACGAGCGTCTCACCTTTCTCCATGCCGCCGAGGATGGTGAGATTGGGCCCGAGGGCGCTCAAATCGGCATCGACGACGATGGAGCCCTGGTCGTCACGGATGAGCGCAAGGCGGCTGTCGCTGCCGGTGTTAAGAAGCACGTCGAGTTCCTTCTCATAGAGATTGAGCATCGCGTAGTCGGCGGCATGGGCACGGATGTTCGGGAGCAGGATTTGCGTCGGCACCGCTTCGACGATGGTCTTGCCGGTGCGCGTGCGCTCGAGCTGGCTGGCGTATTGCGTCATCATGACCGCGACGGTGTTTTGCTTGCGTGCGGTCACGAGCCAGTTCGACAGCCGTTCGGCGAAGTAGGCGTTGTCGAGCGCCTTCCAGGCCTCGTCGATCACGATGATCGTGGGGCGGCGGTCTTCGATCTCGCGCTCGACCCGTCGGAATAGATAGGAGAGGACGGCCATGCGTTCCTTCTCGGCCTCGCTGTCGAGAATGCCGGTGAGATCGAAGCCCACCACATCGCCCTCGAGCGAAAACGTATCTTCCAGCGTCTGCCCGAAGATCCAGCCGTAGCGGCCCTCTTCGGTCCATTCGAGCAATCGCTGGTGTAGATCGCCGCCATCGTCGGTCGAAACGAACAGCGATGCGAAATCACGCCAGTTCCGCAAGGCGGGGTTCGTGGCCTGTGCGTTCTGGCGCACCACTTCCTGGATGCGGTTGGTCTGCGCAGGCGTCAGCGGCTTGTCGGCACGGTAGAGCAGCGTGGCGAGCCAGTCCGAGAGCCAGGCAGTGCCGCGACTATCGGTTTCAGTCCAGAGTGGGTTGAGGCCTGTGGGCTGCCCAGCTTTGAGCGATGCGTAGCGCCCGCCATTGGCGCGCACCGCCATCTCCATGCCGAGACGGTAATCGAAGACGAAGATCCGCGCCTCTGCGCGACGGGCTTGCGTCATGAGGAAGGCCGAGAGGACCGACTTGCCTGACCCGGGTCGCCCCATGATCAGGGTATGCCCGCTGGTCGGTTCTTTGTCGGGGCTGCCTTGTTCGTGATAGGAAAACCGATAGGCGCTCTGTTCTGGGGTGGGCAGATAGGTGATGACCTTGCCCCAAGGGGTTTTCTCCGCAGGCTTGCCGAGCTGGGTCCGGTGGAATGCCGCGAAATCCGCGAAATTGCGATTGGTGATCGCACTGGCACGCACGCGCTTGGGCTGGTTGCCGGGATGCTGGCTGAGATAATGCGCTTTGGCGGCCACGCGCTCGCCGATCATTTTTACGCCTTCAGCGGCGGCGGCGTTGACGATCTCGGCGCTGAGGGTCTGCAGCTCGTCTAGTGTATCGCAGAAGATCGTCACGACCATGTGGTGCTCGCCGAAGCTCTGGCGTTTGGCCTCGAGATCGTCGGTGGCGATGTCGAGGGCTTCCATGAGCGAGAGGGCCGCGTCCTGGCTGGCCTGCATCTGGCGTTTTTGCCGCTTGATGCGACCCGCCATCAGGTTCGAATTGATCGGTGTGAAGGAATGCGTGACGATCATGTCGACGGGCAGGTTCAGCATGTCGAACATGGTGCAGGAGGTGACTTCCGAATATTCCCCGATGGTGAAACTCTTGCCGTAACGATGCCCCACGACGCCTTCGGAGAGCTCGAAGTGATCCCCCTGAAACGTCACGCGGGTATTGGCGACGTTGAAGGACAGGAAGCCGAAGGTGTTCGCCGGATAAAGCGGCAGTTCCTGGCCGGTGTTGAGGGCTCCCAGAAAGCCGATGAGTTCGCCGCTTTTGGCGGTTAGCACGCGCGGATTCAGCTCCGTCAGGCCTGCCAGGAAGACACTCACGGCCTCGCCCAGACGGCGCAGGCGCTTCTCGGTTGCTTCCTTGAGGCGATCCGGCGCGCTGCGGTTCAGGAACGGCAGGACGCTTTTCGGAGGCGGGCGATGGATCACCGTGAGGGTCAGGGTCTTGTCGCGCAGGCCGCTGGTTTCGAGTTTCGCGTGCCAGAGGCGGTCAACTTCTCCAGCAAAACTGTCCTCGCGCACTGGCTCGAGGTCCGGCGTGATCGCCTTGGAGACCTTGTGGACATAGTAGCTGAACTCCGGCCCCAGCTGCGCGATGATCCGGGCAAAGAGCGCGGTCACCTTGTCGAGATAGGCATCATCCGTCGTATAGCTGTTGACCCCATCGAGCCGGATGCACTGGAAGAGCTCGTTGACCCGCGTCCGCACCGTTCGGTCATCGACCAGACTGACGTAAGGAAGCATATGCGCGAGGCGGGTTTCGCGGGCATACCAGTCTGGCGTCATGGTCCGGGTATCGAGGGCTTCGTCGAGAACTTCACTATGGCGCATAGCTGTCCCCGCCATGGATGGAGCGGTTCCGCGTCGGCGGCGTCTCCTGCAGTGCCGTCATCATCACGTCGATAAAACGCGGATCCCAATCGGCGGCCTTCCAGAGCACCGGGTAGAGCAGAGCGGCCACGCCCAGTATCGCGATATGCTGGACCCAGACGAACAGGAGCACCGAGCCGAAGAGCCAGACCATCGCATACATGATGGGCAGGCCCAGAAGCTTCGGCGGCCGCACGAGGCCGAGAAAAAGGGGTGACCGTTCAGCCACCGCCAAAGACCGCGGCAACGATGGTAGGAGCGGCGGCAACACCGGCGATCCCGACAAGCACCCAGAGCGCCTGGCGCAGATCGATGATGTTGAAGAACCAGCTTAGGAAGACGCCTAGAACGGCGAGCGTGGCGATAACAACGCCGAGCGGCCCGGTCAGCGCATCGACGATACCTTGTAAGAGGCTCTGGATCGGGGCGAGATCGATGCTCTGCGCGAGGGCCGGTTCTGCAATGAGCAGGAAGAGCGCAAGCGAGGCAATAAACCCGTTAGATGTATGTCTCATGAATTTGATCCTTCCAATCGGACCACGACGGCCATGACACGGGCCACGTGGTTCTGGGTTTCTCGGTAGGGGGGAATGCCGCCGTGCTGGCGAACCGCGTCTGGGCCCGCGTTGTAGGCTGCGAGCGCGAGCCGAGGATCGCCGAACGTTTCCAGCATCATCGCGAGGTAGCGGGCAGACCCGTCGAGATTCTGAAGCGGGTCATGCGGGTCAACGTTCAGAACGCGCGCCATTGCGGGCATCAATTGACCAAGGCCGATGGCACCCGCATGTGAGATCACATTCTGCCGGTAGGCGCTCTCGACCTCGATATTGGCGCGGTAGAGGGTCAGCCAAGCTCGGATCGAGAGCTCCGCGCGGCGCAGCCCGGGATGCCCTGCGTAGCGAAGGGCGGTGACCTCAATGGCCGTGAGAACATCGGCGCGGGGCAGGGGAGCAGGCCGCGAGAAGGCTGCTAGCTGAACGTCATCTGGCTCAGCGTCCCGTTCGCCAAAGATTGCCAGATCGTCGGATGCTGACCCCTGACCGATGCCGTCATTGTAATTGCGGGCAAAGCTGTCTTGGGAACGCGACGGGGTCAGAGAGCCATCGTTCTCCATAACCAGTACCATCTGCGCAGTGGCGGGACCCGCCAGAAACCAGAAAAGGAAGAGGCTACTAGCTGCTGCCTTTGTCGGTCGCAGCCAGCTTTTGCGTAGTCCGCTGACCTTTTTCGAGTGGCACATCGGCGTGGGAGAAGCCGATGCCGATGAGGAAGGACACCACGCCGGTGATCGTCTTGAACTCGCGGATCTTGATGTCGTTATAGGTCGTCCGGGTACGAGCTGTAACCAGCAGCTTCTCAACGCCCTCGTCAGACACAACGCGCATGATCCAGACCCCATAGTAGCTGGGGCCCTTCTTGTGTGCCGACTCCTGGCAGAGGAGTTCAGCGCTGTAGCCACTTTCCACGAGTTCGCGGAAACGTGCCTCCGTAACCACATTTGGTGCTTCTATGTCCCAGTCCATGGCCCGGCTCACGCTCTCTACAAAGGCGCAACCCCCGGCATTCCTACTTGAAGCCTAAGGTTACGATAGTATATTATTAGCCGCAAGATATATTGCAGTAGATACGGCTGTATCTCGCCTACACAGACACTAGGCCTGCCGCCATATGTGTATCAAGGAAACTAGAGCTTTGAGAACCCGACTGTTGAACGTCAAGCTCTCGACGAAAGCGCTTATCTTCGTGGCTTTCTGTCCTGGAGCAGGTACTGCGGCCACCTGCAGTGCTCCGGTTCGCCCTTATCTTCCAAATGATTCGCAAGCAGCGCGCGACTACGCCGACATCATCCGACGGGACTTCGAAACCTATATCTCAGACATTCAGGGGTACTTTCGCTGCCTCGATTTGGAACGAGCTCGTGCATTTGAGGAGGCAAGGGAAGTAAGTCAGGAGTACGGGAAGTTTTTGAGAGATTTAGGCGAAGATTAAGCTCAATCGTTGTTCGATCTAATGGTGATAAAAGGGTGTCGCTCAATATCCGTGCCGGGCCTGTCAAACCACAAAGTTGACCTGTCGCCCGTATCCCACAAGTATTCGACTCCGACCGTGCGTCCTGTCAGCCTGCAGACCAATCGGCAGACAGCTTCAGCTTCAAGTGACGTATCGTCAAACGAGCGCATCATTTTCTCCCGGCTATTCAAGATCTGCATGCCTTGCTGGACTCCCAAAATCCCGCTAAGAGAGAGTCTAAGTGTAGGCTTCTCCCTAAACGCGAAATAAACGATCAAGGCGAATCCGAGCTCGATAAGCTACTGAAATAGAGAGCTAAAATTTTTATCAGCAGTCCGTTTCTCGAAAGTTTTTTCGCGAAAACCTAAACGAAGGTCCGAAGATGGTTCACATCGACGAGAATTTCGTGACGAGGCCGCTCGGCAGAGCCCTTGATTTCAAGGAGCTCTTTCAAGCGGCAATATCTGCCCGCGCAGGTCTTTCTCCCTCGAGACCAGGTGAAACAAGCCCAGAGTGGACACCAAGTAAGTTGGCGGATGCGATCTTGGAGGCAGATCCAGAAGGTCGCGGAGTGGATGTGCGGACGGTACAGAATTGGTTTCAAGACAATGATAGGGGGATCAGCTCCGAGAACATTGCTTGTCTGGCCCGCGTTTTTGGCAAGGGCGATCCGGACGCGGTTGCAGCATGGAGAACAGAACTCAGAGCGGCCAACAAGCGACTGGCTTCGAAGCGCAGAGCGCGCCGCGGTAGCGACGATGTCTCGGTGACAAGTGAGGACCCAAACGGCATCATTTCCACCTTTGGCGAGGACGATCGGTCGCAGGGCCGACGAGGCGGCTTGGCCGAACTGTCAGAAAGAATGTTCACAAACACAGAAGGCTTTGGCGTCGCTGTCGTCGTCTGGGCCGGTTTTTTCCTTCTGTGCCTGATGACATTTGTCTTCGAAAACCATGATATAACGTACGCCGCGCGGCCTGACCTTATTAAACAGGTCGGTTTTTTCTGGTCTCTTAGTTGGCCGGTAGAATGTCTTTTGCTATATCCCACGTCGTTCTTGCTCATTGCGCACCTTGTGGCTTTCTGGAAACGGGCGTGCCGAGCCACGTCAAACGATGAAAAACAATTTTCCAACTGGAACGAACTAATAATCAGCTTGCGATTGCCTTTTTGGATCGTGGCCTTCGTGTCATTCGGCTTGGTGTTTTTGGTTCAGTGGAGCGGCGTTTACCTGCGCGGCCTTACACAAAGCGACAGGCCAGGCCTCATTGATTGGGTGCTCGTCGCCCGGGTTCGCCCTGACGTCGTTTCGTTTTGGGAAGCGCTGGTCGCCTCCCTTTTTGCATTCTCATACTCTGGTCTGATCTATTGGTTCTATTTTACAGGATTTCTTTTGTTGTTTGCTGTCTGTCACGATTACAACAAAAGGACCACGTCATCTGATCCAGCGCTAAGTGCCGGTTCTTCGGAATTCATTGGTGAGAAACTCCAGAGGGGCATCTTCCGCTGCACTGTCATTGGCATTTTCGCCGCCACAGCAATCCAACTCAACGCGATCTATTTGAAGTCTGACGGCTCAACCAGCTTAAGTTGGCTGATTAACGACTTAGCCGTAGCAGTGGATTGGCGTTCCGCAGAGTGGTCATTTCTTGATCAGTCTTCGGTATCCTCGCTAACCAGTTCGATACTGCTGCTTTTTCATGTGGCTTTGTACGGTATCTGCACAACGAAAGTTCGGTCAGCCGTGCGTGCAACGCACATGCGAAACCTTGGAGCAGAACGCGTGGTGGGCAACGAGAGTAGCGAGCGCAGGAGGATGCGTCATGACACGCCGCTCGTACAGCTTTGCATTTTGGGCCTTTTGTGTTTCAACTTTGCTTTGCTAGGCCGATTTGTAGGTTTCACGCTCTTGTTATGCGCATCACTACTCATCGCCATCGTGGCCATCTGCCGGCCCGAGAAACACCCTGAGCTTCAACCTAGTGTGGAGAAGTAGGTGTGAAGTCGGTGGATTACATGAGCAATAAGCAGGGCATTGCTTTCGTTGTCGTATCTATGGCTACGTTCACGCTCGAGGACATGTTCATTAAGTTGTTGTCGAGCCATATACCCGTTGGTCAATTGCTCTGCATGTTCGGGCTTGGAACAGCTTCACTTTTTGCGGGCATTATGTGGTTCAGAGGAATTCGGATTGATGAACCGGGCGCGTGGGAAAAGGTACCACTTGCGCGAACGCTCTGCGAGGCCGGAGCTGCTTCAACATTTTACTTGGCCCTTTCGAAAGTTGATCTGACCCTTGTGGCAGCTGTTTATCAAGCTGTACCACTTGTGATCGTGCTCGGGGCATTTTTGTTTCTCCGGGAGCAGGTCGGATGGCGAAGGTGGTTCGCAGTGCTTATCGGATTGGCTGGAGTAATGCTCATAACGCAACCTGGACTCGCAGAGTTCGATCCGAATTCACTTTGGGCCGTTGTATCTATGCTGTTTGTAGCTGGCAGGGATTTGGTTACTCGGAAAGTGCAGAAACGCCTGTCCTCTATCCTGATATCGTTTCAAGGCTTCCTAGTACTTATTCCTACAGGAGTACTTTGGCACTATGGGATGGGGGAGGCTTTGGTTCCAGTTTCTCGATATCATCTAGTCTTCACAGTTGGGGGCGTAGTGTTTGGCGCCATCGGTTACTACTGTATCGTTCATGGTATGCGCTTGGGAGAAGCCTCAGTGGTTGCACCCTTCCGATATAGCCGCATCCTGTTCGCAATTTTGGTTGGCACCATTGTCTTTGGTGAACGCGTTGACGCGCTTACACTATTTGGTATCGGGCTCATCGTTTCGGCGGGACTGTATGCGTTCGAGAGAGAGGCCAGGAAAGGAACTCGGGCGCGGATTTGATCGAATGGTGTACTTGCTCCGTGTCCCAGTCTGAGCGTCGAACTAGTAGTTAACCTGCTCGAACCCGTAGTTGCCATCATAGTCTTGCCAGTCGACAAATACCGACCGATTATAAAGGCTTGGGCAATTCAAACCCCAATCTTCAAGTCCAACATGTGCATCGGGTAGGGCGGTTGGTTTAGAAATTGCCCAAGCGAACTCACCCTGCGTACCATATGTGCCCAAATAGACCAGAGCGTCGCGCCTGCATTGCTCGTTTTCTCCGACTTTTCTCTGGGATGCGTAACGCACGTCGAACACTCGAATGGAGCGCACAAAATTAAACTCAGGTCCGCTGATATCGATGTCCGCGCGATCGGCTGTGAGACGCAGCGTCAAAACCTTCTGCACAAGGTCTGTCTGTGCTTTGCCTGAGTGCCGAAAAGCGTCTGATGAGTTTGCGTCGAAGCTGCGCTCTAGATCTGGCAAAGATTGGCTTTGCTGAAAGTCGTCCTCATGGAACAAGACGTCAATGACCCGCTCCGCTCGGCCGGACTGACGGTCGGTCTCATGGGATGCACCCATTGGACAGCGCCAGATTTGCAGCGGCGGCTCGACCGGCCAAGGTGTAATCCGTCGGATAAATTCGGCGCGTGCTCGCGCACAAGGCGCCGAAGCCGGCCAGCCACCGGACAGACAAAGGAGGATCGCGCAGTCAATTGGATACGTTTGCGCGCGCGTTTTGGTGGGCAGCCAAAGACTGGTCAATGCTAAGGCGATTGCGAAAGGGGGCAGGATCTTCCGGAAAGGATTGTGCATGCTGGGAACCTCGACAAGTCCAAATCAACATACATACGAAAATATACTTACGCAACGTTAAGTATAATGTCGCATAATGTATCTTATGTTAATTTCAGAGATGCAAGTTAGATTATTTTTACCTGCGTGCCGACTTTGGCTAAATCAAACAATTCCACGATATGTTCGTTATAAAGACCAATGCATCCGCTGGAGGACCTCCTGCCAATTTTTCGTGTGTCTTGGGTGCCATGGATTCTATAATATTGCCAACTAAGACGCAGCGCCCTGATACCTAGCGGATTCTCTGGCCCTGGCGCCACATATTTTGGTAAGGTTGGGTCGCGCTCAAGCATTGAAGGTGTTGGTCGCCAATCGGGCGCAGGATCCTTGTAGACTACGCGAGTATACCCGCGGCGTGTGAGCTCTTCGCTCATGGGTACGCTCGTTGGATAAAGTTTGTAAATGCTTTCGTCTTCAGACCAGAACTGCAGCGCTCTGGAAACCGTATCGCACAATATCGCTCCGTTCTGAAGATTGTCGAAGTGATCTTGCCACTCGTCTATCGAAAATGAAGAGATATTCCGTTTAACTGTATCCGGCTCTGCATTGTTCTGAGACAAGCCGGGGCCGGCCGAAATTGATAATCCAGCTCCCATGATCGAACGCAAAGCCATTCTTCTATTGAGGAATCGTACCATTTCTTAAGCGTTCCTTTGCCGCTTCCATAAGACAGTTTTGCATGCTCTAGTTGCTTTAGGTTCAACTCAAGAAAACGTGAGTTTGAGCACGAAAAAAGCCGGATAGGCCGCCTCCAAACCCATATTTTTGGGAGTATACTTGCTCGCACGGTACGCTTTAGCCATGCCAGATGCCGCCACCGAGATCGCCAGGCTGTACGCCGCGCTTGCCGCTTCGGAGCCCCGCGCCGAGGCTGCCGGGAGCGAGCTGGCGTAGATCTGGGCCGTGGTCTCGACCTCGAAAGCGATGATCAAGCATCTGAAGCTGGACTCGCCAAACTCAGGAGAGAGCAATTTGGCCACAGCTCGGAACGCCGAGCCCGGCTGATCGACCAGTTGGAGCTGCAGCTCGAAGAGCTCGAGGCGGCCACCACCGAAGACGAGATTGAAGCCCTGAATGTGGCGAAGACCTCGACCGTCGACGGCCTCGAACGCCGACGCCCGACGCGCAAGCATTCACTGAACCATCTACCGCGCGAGCGCATGGTCATCGAAGCGCCTACCACCTGCTCCTTCTGCGGGTCGGACCGCATCGTGAAATTGGGCGAAGGCATCACCGAGACGCTTGAGGTCATCCCCCGGCAATGGAAGGTGGCCCGGACCGTCCGCGAGAAGATCAATCAGCTACCCGCCCCATTCCATCCGACGCCATGGGTATGGGCTGAGCCGAACCTGCCGGCGATGGTTCTGTTCGAGAAGTTCCGACCGCACCAACCGCTCATCCGCTAGGCCGAGCGCTACGCCTGGCAGGGTGTAGATCTCAGTCTATCGACCCTGGATGATAAGGTCGGGGCCTGTGCTGCCGCGCTCGAGCCGATCCACGCCCTGATCCGGACCCATTCTCTGGCGCCCGAGCGCCTGCACGGCGACGCCACCACGATCTCCCTCAGTCCCTTCACCTGCCTGCCCCCGGCGCTTTCTGTTCGGAGCATCAGGCCTGTGTCCCGGGTCAGCGCCAATTCCGAATATATGAGGTTCGGAATTGGCCCTGACCCTTACGTCCGGGGAAAATTCAAACGGCGGTTTTGGGCAAATTACGTCCGGCGGTTACAGAGATGCGCCGGTTGAAGGCACTTGAGCACGAAAACACCCGCCTGAAGAAGATCGTGACGGACCTGACACTGGATCGAAAAAGCTTCAGGATGTCATTGGCCGAAAGCTTTGCAGCCTCGCTGTTTACGCGAGGTTGTTACCGGGATGTACGTAGTTTGAAGTGTGTCGATCCGGAAGTCTGAAGGGGCCATCTGCTTTGACACGTGCCCGGCGAACGGATTTGGATGCCGTCGAGAGGCGGATCAAGGGTCTCACAGAGACGCGGGAGAGTCGGGTCTGAGGTCACAAGAACCGGCACAATTCGTTTTTGACCCGCGTGCCAACTTCGGCGGAAACTAAGAAATCCGTCCCAGTTACGTGCGTTTCGGTGACTCTTAATCTACTCTGCTTCTGCGACGTTGCCGTGGCCATAAAGGGCGGCGTTTTTATGTGCGCGATCCACATGCTCGAACTCCAGGCTAGAATGACGAATGCCAAAATCACCTCTCAGAAGGCTTTTGAGTGTGGCCTTGACATTTTCTGTCTTGCTCCATCCATCTGCCGTCAAAACGATGTGACAATCGAGTGCCACTTCGTGCTCTTGCATCTGCCATAAATGAACATGGTGCACGTCCTCGACACCTTCCGCACTCCGCAAAGCCTCGAGGACAGCGTTGTTGTCGATGCTGGGTGGGCTACCGAGCATCAATGTCCGGATAGGTTCGCCTATCTCGATAATAGCCAGATAGAGGATATAAAAAGCGATGCCGATGGTGATCGCCGGATCGACCCATCGCATGTCGTAAATAATGATTAAAGAGCCGCCAATGACTACCGCTACAGAAGCCAAGGCGTCGGACAGGTTGTGCAAAAAGAGCGCACGAATGTTCACGCTGCCCTTTTGCATCGAATAGGTGAGCAGCGCTGTCAAAGTGTCGACCACCAGTGCCACACCACCCAGAACTACCACTGTCCAGCCTTGGACTTCTGTGGGATCAATCAAACGTATGCCACCTTCATAGATGAGATACAATCCAATCAAGATAAGGGTTGTATAGTTGATTAAAGCCGCGACGATCTCGACTCTTCCGTAGCCGAATGTCATGCGATCGTCTGCGGGCCGACGAGCAATCTTTCGCGCGGCGAAGGCAATAACCAACGATGCCATGTCTGAGAAATTGTGCAGCGCATCCGCAATCAACGCGAGGCTTCCGGATAGTATCCCGCCGATAATCTGCGCGAATGTCAGAAGGCCATTAGCCCAGATGGCAATAAATACGCGTCGGTCGCCTGTTGCTGGGTCAGTTTGCGCGTGGCCGTGATCATGCGGCACGGTCTGCCTCCTCGTGACTGTGATTTCGTCGACTGGACTGGGAGTCTCTTGGTAGTTTTCCGCTCCGAATCGCACGTACTCGCGCGTTCATCCAGTGCCGTATGAAGCGGCGAAAGAGCCAGTTGCGCAAAAAACCGAAGTCTTGACGATACTCTGAGAAAAACTCGTCTGGCTCATCGAACGTGCCTAGATCACGGACAATACCATTGTCCTGGATGTAAGTGTCGGTACCGTTCCAACCGATAGGCGGTGCACTCAGGCATTCCGTCGCAACACCGAAACCGCATAGCGCCTCCTCATCGCCGAATTTCCGTTGAAGCGTTTGCAAAAAAGAAGTGTCTAGAATGAAACCCTCAAGATTTACCCAACCCTCAACTGTTTCGACCTCGACCCAAGAATGTAAAATTTCAGAAGGTGCGAGCGGGTAGACAAGTTCTGGCACGATGCCCCTCTGAAGTGCCTTGTGAATGGTAAACCCATGAAGCCTGCAACGTATGCCGACACTGCGAAGCAAAGCCATGAGGAGTGTACCCTTGGTGTTGCACTGACCGTAGCCATCCTCCAGCACCTCGGAGGCTTGAATGTCGTCAGAACGGTTATAACCAAAGGCAATTTCGTCCCTGACGAAGTTGTAGGCAGCGCCAATGCGATCATGTTCTGCAAGAGCTTTCCAGTGGCGGCCGTTGGTCAACTGCCGAATTGAAGTTGCGTCATAATTCAGCAATCGCGTTTTTTTTAGATAAGGCTCGACCTTCGTCATAGAATCTCTCCAAGACTAACATGTCGGGAATAATAGTTGCTACAGTGGCTATAGCTTCAACCCCAAACCTATGCGCACCTCGTGGATCGCATCCGCACGCGGCATCCCTTTTCCGACAAGAACGTCAACCTGCCGCAACAGCTGAACTATTTCGTCGGGCTTGTGTCACTTGTTTGCCATTCTCTGTCCTCCGTTTCCTAAACATAACGGTGGACCAATTTAGAGGGGGAGGTTCAGGACCGTTCGACTTTTTCAACTATTGATGCTGGCCTGTGCAGCTGCAAAGTCTTCCACTTCTCGGCCCCACACAAGGGCTGGACAGTATACCCCCCTGCAGGCCTTTTTCGCGTCAGCCGCATGCTAAATAACGGTCAACAGGTCGCGGAGCAGTTCTTCCAGATGCCGTGGGTGTCAGCGGTTCCTGCACCAGCAGATCGAGCGTCAAATAGCTCCTCGCCGAACACCATCTTTGCTAGCTGCCATCCAACTAGCGTGTTGCACGCGCTCAGTAAAATTTTCAAGTGTCGAACCCCCAAGTAGCACTCAAGCGCACGTCGTAAAACAACCTAAAATTCAGGCCAAAATCGTTAGCGGATGGGCTTTTGCGGCGGGAATATCAAGCGCCAATTTCTTGGTGATCGGTTAAGCACTCGGAATGGTCTCGAAGCACCTCCAGCACGCGACAATCCGACATTTGCCCGCCGCTGCATTCGCGCACCATTCTTTTTAATTCAGTACGAAGAGCCTCTAGACGGGCTAATCTTTGCTCGACTTGCTTTAGCTGCCGGCGGGCGATTGCATCGGCTTCCGCGCAGGACTTTTCCGGATGATCGCTGAGATCGAGGAGTTCACGGATCGCGTCCAGAGAAAATCCTAGTTGCCGTGCGTGCCGGACGAAAGATAGACGGTCGAGTTCGTCGAGGCCATAGCGCCGTTGGCCGCCTTGGGACCTGCCGGGTTCAGGCATAAGGCCGATCTGCTCGTAGTATCTGATGGTCTGCACTTTCGTTCCAGTCTTCTTCGCGAGCGTCCCTATTGTCAGCATTGCAGGTTCCCCATGTTACCTACAGTCAGTGTAGATTTACGCGGCGCGTATCGCAAGCTCCAACTGGGTCTCGCAGACCGGTGAGTGACCAATCGAGAAGTGCCAATGATGCTTGCACCTACAGCGGCTAGAGGATGTACGCATGTTAGATATCAAGAATCGGAACTCAAGGAGTAGCGCTAGATTTTCAAGTCTTCAGAGTTTATTTTGGGGTCTTGGCGCGTGGTGAGGATCCGGAACAGGATCAATTTTTGCAAGGCACTAGCCAATAACTGCGGCATCATGGGACGCGGGCCAAATCTGTATTCGAAAGAACTGCTGTTTTGCACGAAGCCCGAACAGGCATCGCTGTTGACCAGTCGGTTGGACAATTGGCTATGCTCCCTGCTTGACAGGTTGAAGGCATCGCAAGGCGTCAGGACATTGCACAGTGCGTCATCTTGCCCAGACAGAACGCTTAGATAAAGAGGTCAGAGAATGCGTATAGCCTTGGCTTGGTATCGCGGGTTGCTTGTGAGTTTTGCAATCTTTCTGGTTTTAGTGGCAAGTCCTGTTCGCGCCTTGGAGTCCAATGCGTATCGGTCCGAAGCACTGACGGCGCGCTTGATCGTCGCGGAAGCGGGAATCGCCCCGGGATCGCTGTTTCTTTCGGCGGGTTTGAAGATTGAATTGGAGGAAGGATGGAAAGCGTACTGGCGGTCACCCGGCGAGGTTGGCCTGCCGCCGGAGATCGACTGGGAAGGGTCCACAAACCTTGAATCCGTCGACATGCTTTGGCCCGCACCCACGCGTTTTCGCGCCTTCGGAATTGAAAACTTTGGCTACGGCAAGAAAGTTACATTTCCGTTACAATTGCAGCTTATGGATTCTGATAGGTCAGCCGAGCTGAAGGCAATCGTCAATCTGCTGATCTGCTCCAATGTGTGCGTCCCGGAAAGGTTTGAACTGACTCTCCCTGTTCCATTGGGATCCGGCGTCGACGCTAGAGCCGCGACCGAAATCGCGACATGGGCCGCTCGCGTACCTGTCGTAGGAACAGAAAGCGCAATAGCGATCTCGGGCGCAGCGCTGAAGCAGGGTCAATCTTTGGTTATTCACATGACGCGGCCTTCTGGCTGGAACAATCCCGATATTTTTCCGGAGTCTGATGCAGGCTCTGCATTCGGTGCGCCCGATATCCGCCTTACAAATGATCGTACCGGTCTTTGGGCAAGTATTCCGATTCTCGCGTTAAGCGAGGAACAATCCTCCCTTCGAATTACTGTCGTGGACGACGATGTCGCGGTTACATTCGATGATGTGAACACCACCGACATTGTACCTGCTCCACCTTACGCATCCGAAACCGGCCAAGATAGGGGTCAGTTTTTCCCGATTCTCTTGCTGTCCTTCCTGGGAGGGTTGATAGTGAACGTAATGCCATGCGTCTTGCCAGTTCTATCGATCAAATTCGGATCGGCGCTTCGAATGAAGAATCGCTCCGTTTCACAATTGCGCGCGGGGTTTGTCGCTACGGCTGGGGGAACTGTTGCTTTCATGTGGGTACTGGCCTTTGCGGTCATAGCGCTGCAGATGCTCGGATATGCCGTTGGATGGGGTATGCAATTTCAGAATGCATATTTCTTGACAGCACTCATTCTCGTTGTCGGACTCTTCGCGACTAATTTGTTTGGAGTTTTTGAAATTTCTTTGCCCAGCAGTTGGATGGCGAGGCTATCTGGCCGCTTTGGGCGGGGGTATGCCGAAGACTTCTCCACCGGCGCTCTGGCTGCGATACTTGCAACGCCTTGTTCCGCCCCGTTGCTGGGGACAGCCATTGCCTTCGCGCTTTCCGGCACGACAGGCGATATACTTGCGGTTTTCACAGCGATGGGGATTGGGCTTGCACTGCCATATATTCTGGTTGCCGCTTGGCCTGGTTTTCTGTCCCGACTGCCCAAACCGGGACCTTGGATGATAAGCTTGAAAATTGTTCTCGGATTGCTGCTTGCCGGAACCGTTGCATGGCTATGCTGGGTCTTGATTGGTGTGACGTCGCCAACCCTCACAGGCTTGGTGCTGCTGGGTCTTGGGTTCATCGTACTGGCTACGAGAGCCTATCAGGCCCAGCCCAATAACGGTTTGCTGTGGGGAATGACTGCGGTTTTGGGCATGACGTTGGCGGCCCCTGCACTGCTGCCAAAAGGCTCCGATGATGTAACAGACTCGATCAATTCTTACTGGGTCGAGTTCGACCGGTCCCGGATCGCGCGTGAAGTGTCGCAAGGCAAAACCGTATTCGTGGACGTTACTGCGGATTGGTGCATCACTTGTAAAGCAAACAAAACCCTGGTCCTAGATCGTGAACCAGTTTTGGGAGCACTTGGCGAGGAAGCGGTGATTGCGATGCGCGCGGATTGGACGCGACCGGACGCGAGAATCCAATCCTATCTCGAGACACACGGCAGATACGCAATTCCGTTCAACATCGTCTACGGTCCAGATGCGCCTGAAGGTATCATTCTATCTGAATTGCTATCCGTGGATGCGGTTCTCGAAGCGCTGTCGGCTGCCGATCTCAGCGCTGTCCGAAAACGATGAAATAGTGCCGTTGCATCGCTCAAGAGAGGCAGAACCTGCAATGGTTCAGTTTCAGGTGAAGGGAAGCTGTTATGTATCTGAGAATTCGCAGCCTCAATTTATTTTTTGATCCGATCCAATCGGGCCGTGGCGGCGGCACGCGTCGGGTCGGTTTCCGGAAGGCTTTCGGCCAAGCTGCGCGCTTTGCCGGCGGCGTTCTGGGCAGCATCAAAGTCACCCAACACACTGTACGCCTCCGCTAGCCGAAGCCATCCTTCAAGATTGGCTGGGTCATTCAACAATCGCGCCGCCAAGCGGTCAACCATGGAGCGGACAAAAGTGCTGCGCTCCTCGACTGACATATCTTGGGCGGCCTCGATATCGACCGCACGGGGGCCCCGTGCGTCCTGTGGATCCGGAATTAAATCAGCTAGAGTGACAGGGGTCTCTCCGACCTGTTCCCCCAATCGGTTGGCGACAGACAGAAAAAGTTCCATCCACGGATAGGCGCGATCCGCTCTCTTGAGACGCTCGATCAAAAGCGCCCTCGCTTCCTCTGGAACCCCGTCCTGTTCGAGGATCCGG
>JAVJUV010000103.1:0-56934 GCA_040220415.1 Silicimonas sp. | reverse complement strand
TCCCGGGCTTCGGCATCCATCACGCCGGCGGTCACCTCGACCCCGGCTGCCCGCAGCATGTCGATGCCGCGCCCGTTCACCTTCGGGTCCGGGTCCCCTGCCCCGACGACCACGCGGGAGATGCCCGACGCGATCAGGGCCTCGGCGCAGGGTGGTGTCCGGCCGTGGTGCGAACAGGGTTCGAGCGTGACATAGGCGGTGGCACCGCGGGCGGCGTCACCCGCCATGCCAAGCGCCCGGGTTTCGGCATGCGGCCTGCCGCCGTCGGCGGTGCGGCCGCGCCCGACGACGCGGCCCTCACGAACGATGACGCAGCCCACGGCCGGGTTCGGCCAGACGCGCCCAAGACCGCGCCGGCCGAGCGCCAGCGCATGAGCCATGTGGCGGCGGTCTTCTGCCGTCACTCGTCCTTCTGCGGTGGGCGCAGCTCGCTCACGAATTTGTCGAAGTCGTCGGCGGCCTGGAAATTCTTGTAAACGCTGGCGAAACGCACGTATGCAACGGTGTCGATCCGGGCCAGGGATTCCATCACGATCTCGCCTATCGTGTGGCTTGGGATATCGGTTTCGCCCAGCGATTCCAGACGCCGCACGATGCCGGAGATCATCTGGTCCATACGCTCGGGGTCGACGGGACGTTTCTGCAGCGCGATGCGGATCGAGCGTTCCAGCTTGTCACGGTCGAAGTCTTCGCGCCTGCCGTTGGTCTTGATGACGACGAGATCCCTGAGCTGGACGCGCTCGTAGGTCGTGAACCGTCCGCCGCAGGCCGGGCAGAACCGCCGCCGCCTGATCGCGACGTGATCCTCGGCCGGCCGCGAATCTTTCACCTGGGTATCGATATTTCCGCAAAACGGGCAGCGCATCTGCCACTTCTCCCTGCCTTCTTGGGCCAGCATCGGCCCGCCCCACAGGCTTTATAGGGGAGCGCCTGCATTTTGGGTAGGGGCGATTTCGGCACACCAGATGCGGGTCGCCGAATGCGTTGCCTCGTTGCACAGGCCGGATCGCCGTCAGGAAGCGTCGGTGAGGGCGATCGCCACCTGCCGGCGGTGCGGGCGCGCGCGATGTTCGAAAAGGTAAACGCCTTGCCACGTTCCAAGGGCAAGGCGCCCGGAAATGACCGGAATGGTCAAGCTGACCGGCATCATCGCGGCCTTGATATGAGCGGGCATGTCGTCCGGACCCTCGAGTGTGTGGGTCAGCCATGACATCGAGGCGTCATCGGCGGGCGGAACCAGCCTTTGAAAGAACGCCTGCAGGTCACACTGCACGTCGGGGTCTGCGTTTTCCTGAACGAGCAGCGAGCATGATGTATGGCGGACAAACAGCGTCATGACGCCGTTCCCCTGCGCAAGAGGATGCAGCCGGTCGGTAAACTCGTAGAGCCCGGGGCCCGACGTAGCGATTTCGATCACCTTGGCCACGGCATCAATCCGCGATCAGGGTCTTTACCTCGCAGAGCTGGCGGGCATGTGCGGCGCTTACGCTGCGGTTGTCGCCCAGGATGAAGAGACCGGTCTTCGTCGCGCCTTCGGGCGAGAGGCTGAAGGTGATCCCCTGGCCGCTGCGGCGCGGCGGGCCGGAGACGCGGAATATGCGGGTCTCGGGCGGCAGGCCAAGTTCGCGGAACACGTAGTCGCCGGCGGCGCACCAGAAATCGGAGGCGCCGGAAAGACCCCTGTAGGGCACCTCGAACGTGCCGTCGGCGCGGGGCTCCACGACGAGGCTGTTCCTGGCCATGAAGGCATTGGCGGGAAGTGCGAGGGCCAGCGTGGCGCATAGGGCTGCGGCGGAGCGGAACATGACGGTCTCCTTTCACGTTCTTATGTGCGCCTCGCCCGCGGTCCGATCAAGGGGCGTCGGGTGCGAGTTCCAGATAGCGCGTTCCGATGGCGTTCAGCGTCTCCTCGGAGAGGATGTGAAAGCCGCGCCGGGTGAAGGTGGTGACAGGGTCCTTGTCGGTCTGGCCGGTGAAGATCGGAAGACCTTCGCTGAAGGCGACGGGTTCGATCGTCAGGTGGACCGCGTCGATGGCGCGGTGTTTCAGAAACCAGTCGTGAACCCGGGTGCCGCCCAGGATCAGGCCGTCGGTCAGGCGATGGACCTCTCTCACCAGGGTCGGCAGGTCCTGTGGCACAAGGTTGCCGGGGTCGAGCCAGACTTGGGTAGGTCGCTGCCATCCGCTTGTTCTTGTGGAGAAAACTATTCGCCGTCGGTCAGGACGGTCGGCCGCAAGATGGGTATTCCGGCCCATGATCGCCCAATCCGCTGCCTCGACATCGCGGAAGAAGAGGGCCTGCTCTTCGGGTGAGGCCCAGGCTTGCGGCGGCTGGTCCGTGGCGCGCGAGATGAACGCGTCGGCGGAGGTTGCGACGGTAAGGGTGAAGCGTGCCACCGCGCGGTCAGCCCTTCTCGACGAAGGCCTTGAACGCGTCGCCGTATTCGGGGTGCCAGCGCGACAACGGCGGGCGGTTCTCGATGATGTCGCCGATGGCCCAGGCCATGCGTTTCTCGTCCGTCGCGCGGTCGACGTCGTTGTCGGGGCAGAGAATGTAGAAATCGCCCTTGTTCAGGCTTTCGATCATGAAACCGGCGGTCTGGTCCGGCGTCCAGGCGCCCGCGGGTCTTTCGGTGCGGTCGCCCTTGGTGAGATCCGTGAAGACGAACCCGGGGATCAGGAGGTGCGCCTTGATCGCGCAGCCCTTCGTGTTGCGAAGTTCATGCTCCAGCGCCTCGGTGAAGGCCTTCACCCCCGCCTTCGAGACATTGTAGGCCGGATCGCCGGGGGGCGTCGTGATGCCCTGCTTGGAGCCGGTGTTGACGATGGCGCCGGGGCGGCCGCGCTCGATCATGCGGGGCGCGAAGACGCGAGACCCGTTGATGATGCCCCAGAGGTTCACGTCGAGGATGCGGTGCCATGTGGCGTCGTCGCCGAACATGGTCGAACCGGGCTGGATGCCCGCGTTGTTGACGAGAATGTCGGTGCCGCCGAAGCGGGCGGCCACATCCTTTTCCAGCCATTCGAGTTGGGCGCGGTCGGCCACGTCGATCTCGGCGGTCAGGACCTCGCGGGCGCCGGCCGCGCGGACATCCGCGGCGGCGGCCGTGAACAGGTTTTCACGAACGTCCGCCAGAACGACGGTCATACCAAGCCCCGCGAAGCGTCGGGCGACGGCAAGTCCGATCCCTGCCACGCCACCGGTGACGACGGCAACAGAGTCGGATGTCAGGGCGGGGTGGGTCATCGGCGGGTCCTCCTTTTGCTGGTTGGCGACAGCCTAGCCGCTGGAGCCGCAGGGGCAAGGCGGAGAGGGACACAAGGCCGGAAGCGCCGCAGGCGGCGCCGACTTGCCAAGGGGATCGTCTGTTGCGCCTAGCCGAAAAGCCGGTCGCCCTGTTCGTCGATCATCTGCCTGGCCTTGTTGACCGAGGCCTCGTTGGCGGCCTGCCGGTCTTCCAGCACGTCGGCGCGGATCAGGGTGTGGGATTTCATCTCGCCGCCGATCTCCTTTTCGATCTGCGCCGAGATGCGAAAGCGGGCCCCTTCGGGGACCGGCGTCGGGGTGATGGTGAAACCTTCGTAGGTCTCGGACTTGACCTCTGGCGCCGAAGCGCCGCCGCCGCCGAAAAGCCTGGAAAGGAGGGACATGGGGTGTCTCCCGGTTGGTGGGTTTGCACAAGGGTAGCCCGCTGCCGGGCTGGTGTGAAGGGTGCCAAACCGGAAGAGCTTGCGGAAATGTGTATTACGATATACATTTCAACGTGTATTTTCTCCGGAGATCATCATGCCACGCCTGCTGACCAACCACATTGCGACGATCACCGAACTTCGCGAACCCCACAAGGTGCTGGAACGCGCGGGCGGCAAGCCGGTGGCGATCCTGAAGAATTCGCAGGTGGTCGGCTATCTCGTGCCGCAGGAGGCGGTCGAAGCGGTCGGCGAGCACCAGGTGGCGACGATGGAGGAAGTGATGGAGAGCCTGGCGCGGCGGCGTGAGGTGAACCAGCCTGTTCTCGACTACCTGAAGGACAAATGAGGCTTCTGTCGGCCGAACTGGTCGAGGCGATCCATGACGCGGTACTGTACCCGGGCGAGTTGGCGGGCCGAGCGCGGGACAAGTCGCTGGAGCGGGCGCTCGCGCGGGTGGAGAACCGGCTGGCCTTCGGGATGGTGGGGGACGTGTTCGAGCTGGCGGCGGCCTATGCGATGGCGATTTCGCGGGGGCATTGCTTCAACGATGCCAACAAGCGAACGGCGTTCCGGTCGATGCAGGTGTGCCTCGACATGAACGGGGTGGTGTTGGAATGGGTGGTGGAGGAGGTCGGGCCGGTGATCGTCCGGTGTGCGCAGGGGCTGGTCGAGGATGGGGACTTGGCGGAGTGGTTGCGGGAGCGGGCCGGTGTGACGGGGTGAAATCAGTCTGACCAAATCAAAAGCTCATACCCCAAACTAAGTTTCGCTCTCTGAAAAATACCGTCCAATTATCGAACGTCTGAGCCCTTCTGAAAGCTGCGTCGGATTTGAGTACAAAATTATTCTTTTATTTCTGAGGTCAAACGGAACATTGTCCTGCGAACCTGCAATCAAAACTACATCTTTACCAAGCGCGTGTGCGATACCCAACTCGTACATCACGTTGGGATTCCTTCCCTCGACATTCGCGATTACTAAACGGGCACGTAGAATATTTTCTACTATATGCGGTAATATTTCACCAGACGCTTGAAGTTCGTCTCCTCGGCTGACTCGCAGCCCATATGCACTCAGCACTCTAACGACCAAAGCGTAAACATTCTTTTCACTCTCTAAGAATGGCGTAAGAACAAATACATACTTCGGATCGACCGCGACATTAGAAGTTTCAATACCTAACTCACTCAAAAAGGTATTTCGACGTGGCCTAGCATCCGCCTCCACAGACCGTTCTTTCTGCGCGTCAATCAACAAGTGATTTACTTCTCTGAAATCCTTTGAGTTTCGAACGAGTTCCCTCTCCAAATCCCGTATACGATCAATGATCGCCTCGTTGCGAACCTGCGAGTGATAATCTCTTTCCCGCAACTCAGACAAAAGATCACTTTCACGACGTTGCTGCCGAACAAACAACAATGCAACAACCGCAATAAAAAGTCCTAGTATCGCTACAGTGGCACTAACTAAGCCTGAAATCTGATCAATGTTTGCGATCATGCTGAGGCCCCCAAGATCACAATGGGGTTCAACACAGAGCCTAAACCACTCAAAGCGCTCAGTAGGGCAAGAGCCCAGAACGCTCGGGAGTGAGGAATGGAAACTCCAACGGAGTTCTCTTCGATCAGTTCAGCGGCTCTTTTCGAGCAATAGATACTCAAAGCAACCAAAAAAACGGAAAAAAGAATTGAATAGGGAATAGTATGATCTGGCGCAGAATTCTGCGAGATTGTCACCAAAGAGAGCATGAAGCCAATCAATGCAACATCAACAGGAATTCCAAGCAGGTTTTTAATTAGGGCACCCGCAGGCTCTGGCTTATAGATGACGTACTTCAAGAAGAAGAAAACCAGTATTCCAAGAAACTGAAGCGCCAAATCCACTTGTGCGGCCCTTCCCTACTGATCCAGGAAACTCCGCAACTTCCGGCTCCGGCTCGGATGCTTCAGCTTCCGCAGCGCCTTCGCCTCGATCTGGCGGATCCGTTCCCGCGTCACGCTGAACTGCTGGCCCACCTCTTCCAAAGTATGGTCGGTGTTCATGCCGATGCCGAAGCGCATGCGCAGCACCCGCTCTTCGCGGGGGGTCAGCGACGCCAGCACGCGGGTCGTGGTTTCCTTCAGGTTCTCCTGAATGGCCGAATCCAGCGGCAGGACGGCGTTCTTGTCCTCGATGAAGTCGCCGAGTTGCGAATCCTCCTCGTCGCCGATGGGCGTTTCGAGAGAGATCGGCTCCTTGGCGATCTTCATCACCTTGCGGACCTTTTCGAGCGGCATCTGCAGCTTCTCGGCCAGTTCCTCGGGCGTCGGCTCGCGGCCGATTTCGTGCAGCATCTGGCGGCCGGTGCGGACCAGCTTGTTGATCGTCTCGATCATGTGGACCGGAATACGGATCGTGCGGGCCTGGTCGGCGATGGAGCGGGTGATGGCCTGGCGGATCCACCAGGTGGCGTAGGTCGAGAACTTGTAGCCGCGGCGGTATTCGAACTTGTCCACGGCCTTCATCAGGCCGATGTTGCCTTCCTGAATGAGATCAAGGAATTGCAGGCCGCGGTTGGTGTATTTCTTGGCGATGGAGATCACCAGGCGCAGGTTCGCCTCGACCATTTCCTTCTTGGCCTGACGCGCCTCTTTCTCGCCCTTCTGGACCTGCTGCACGATGCGGCGGAATTCGCCGATGTCGACGCCGACATACTGGCCGACCTGCGCCATTTCGGAACGCAGCTCCTCGATCTTGGGCGTCGAGCGCTCGAGCAGCGTCTTCCAGCCCCGGCCGTCCTTGTCGCCCATGCGTTCCAGCCAGGTCGGATCAAGCTCGTACCCGCGATATTCCTCGATGAATTCGCGGCGGTTGATGCGGGCCTGGTCGGCCAGCTTCACCATCGAGGAGTCGATCGACATGATACGGCGGTTGATGCCGTAAAGCTGGTCGATCAGGGCCTCGATCCGGTTGTTGTGCAGGTGCAGCTCGTTCACCAGAACCACGATTTCCGAGCGCAGTTTCTGGTAGTCGCCCTCGGCCTTTTCGCTGAACGATCCGTCCTCGTTCAACGTGGCCGACATGCGCAGATCCTGCATGTCGGACAGCATGGCGTAGTCCTGGGCGATGCGGTCGAGAATTTCCAGGACGCGCGGTTTCAGCGCGCCTTCCATCGCGGCCAGCGACATGTTGGCCTGATCATCGTCGTCGTCGTCGTCGTCCGTCTTGATCGGATTGCCGTCGGCGTCGAGTTCCGGCTCGTCGCTTTTCTTCGAGCTGGATGTCTCGACGTTCGTGGTGTCGACCACGGGTGTGTCGTCGTCATCCTCGCCCATCGAGCGGCCGAAGGTGGTTTCCAGATCGATGACGTCCCGCAGAAGGATGTCTTCGGACAGAAGTTCGTCGCGCCAGATGGTGATGGCCTGGAAGGTCAGCGGAGATTCGCAGAGGCCCGCGATCATCGTGTTGCGGCCCGCCTCGATGCGCTTCGCAATGGCGATCTCGCCCTCGCGCGACAAAAGCTCGACCGAGCCCATTTCGCGCAGATACATCCGCACGGGGTCGTCGGTGCGATCGAGTTTCTCGGTCTCGGTCTGGGAAATGGCGACTTCGCGGGACGAAGAGGCCGTGACCACGTCGGTCGAACCCTTGCCTTCGCCGTCCTCGTCCTCGGCTTCCTCGTCTTCGATGATGTTGATGCCCATTTCGGACAGCATCGACATCACGTCTTCGATCTGCTCGGAGGAAACCTGGTCGGGCGGCAGCACGCGATTCAGCTGATCGTAGGTGATGTAGCCTTTCTCACGGGCATCGGCGATCATCTTCTTGACCGCTGCCTGACTCATGTCGAGGACGACTTCCCCCTCTTGTTCGTCAGTTTTCTGCTCGTCCGTATCCTTGGCAGCCATCCGGCACTCCCGACAAATTCACTGATTCGGCATCAAACCGAATCATTTAGCGCGAATCAGGGAATCGCAACCCGCGCCCCTGTTTTTTCTCACCAAACTGGCATTGAGGCTACGCGTCGCGCCCACTGCCCTTGGAGTAATTGATTCGGTCGACCAGCGCATCGAACGCGCTTTTCTCGTCCCGATTAACCCGGGCGCCATTGGGACCCAGATCGTATTCCGCTCGATCTTCCTGTCCGCTGCGGGACGAAAGGTTCACGGCTGCTGCCGCCTGGCCGAGCCGCCATGTCAGACCCTCGTCCGCCAGCCCCTCGACATCGCGAAGGGCCTCTTCGACTTCGCGCCGCGCTCCGCGGCGGGCCGTCAGCTTGGCCATTTCCTCGGCAACGGACATTGCAGCCATGTCATCTGAAATCTCTTCACGCATACCGGGCGAGATCTGCACATGGCGCGGCGCCATCAGTTTTTCAAGGGCAATCGCACCGCAGAGGCTCTCGATTTCCGCGGGATCCGTGCTGTCGGCGGCCAGAAGAACCTGGCGCACGGTCTCGTGCTCGGGCTGCGAGGTTTCCAGCCGCTCCAGATCGGCGACGAAATTACCGATCAGGGAGGGGCGGCGCACGAGCGTGGCAAGAATCACCGCCTCGCGCAGTTGTTCCTCGAAGGGCGCCCCGGCGGCGGCCAGCGCGCTTGCCTTGGTTTCGGTCATCGGACGGGCGGGCGGAGCGAAGCGGGGGCCCCGGGCGCGGAACCCGGTGGTGCCGGCGCGGTCGCGGTTGCCGCCGAAAAGCGTCTGCCGGAGACGGTTCACCTCGTCGGCATAGTGGCGGCGAAGCGACGGATCGCGGACCTGCTTGATCGCGTCGCGCAATGACCGGTCGAGCGCGGCCTTGCGCTCGGGGCTGTCGAAGCTCTTGCCCTCGGTCTCGCGCCGCCAGAGAAGCTGGACCAGCGGGATCGAGGCGTCGAGGTGCTTTTGCATCGCCCCTGCCCCCTGGGCGCGGATCAGGTCGTCGGGGTCAAGCCCTTCCGGCATCAGGCAGAAGCGCAGCGATTTGCCGGCCTCGATCAGCGGCAGCGCCAGGTCGACGACGCGCATGGCCGCGCGAAGGCCGGCGGTGTCGCCGTCAAGCGCGATGATCGGTTCGTCGTGGATGCGCCAGAGAAGCTGAAGCTGGTCTTCGGTGACGGCGGTGCCAAGAGGCGCGACGGTGGAGGTGAACCCGGCCTCGGACAGCGCGATCACGTCCATGTAGCCTTCGGCCACGATCAGCGGCCTGCCCTTGCCTGCGGCTTCGCGCGCGGGCGCCTGGTTGTAAAGGCTGCGCCCCTTGTCGAAGATCTCGGTTTCCGGAGAATTCAGATACTTGGCGTTGTCCGCCGGATCCATCGCCCGGCCGCCGAAGGCGATACAACGGCTGCGCGCGTCGCGTATCGGAAAGATGATCCGGTTGCGGAACGTATCGTAGGGCTTCTTGCCCTGGTTCGACGGTTTGGCGAGACCGGCAGCCAGGATCAACTGCTCGTCGATGCCCTTGGCGATCAGGTGATCCCAAAGCGCCTGCCAGCCGGGCGGGGCGAACCCGATCTCCCAGCGCGCCTGCGCCTGATCGGAAAGACCCCTGCCCGCCAGATAGTCGCGGGCCTGACCCGCAGCACCGGTTCGCAGTTGCAGACGGAAGAACTTTACAGCCTCTTCCATGACTTCGATCAACTGCGTCTTGCGGTCGGCTTTCTCTTGCGCCTTTGGGTCACGCTCGGGGATCGGCATCCCGGCCTCGCGGGCAAGGATCTCGACGGCCTCCATGAAAGACACGTTCTCGGTTTCCTGCACGAAGCTGAAGAGATCGCCCTTGGCGTGACACCCGAAGCAGTAGTAGAATCCCTTCCGGTCATCCACATGAAAAGAAGCGGTTTTTTCCTGATGGAACGGGCAAGGCGCCCACATGTCGCCCTTGCCCTGATTGGATTTCCGCTGATCCCACATGACCTTGCGGCCTGCGACGGCAGCCATCGAGGTGCGGGATTTCAGTTCGTCGAGGAATCCGTTCGGGAGACTCATGATGGTCGTGAATATCGGGCCTGACCCCGCCAGAGTAAAGAACCCGTCCCGCTTCGCCGGCGGAAAATCCCTGGGCGGGCGACCAGCGCCGCGCGGCGTTTCAGAGCGCCGCGCGGGCGGTGACGCCTTTCATGGCGCGGGCGATCTCGTGGATGGCGGTACGGGTCATCGAGCGAAAGACCATGATCTCGTAGGTCCGGGGACCGATCCGCGAAAGACTGGCGGTCATGTGACCGACGAGCGTACGCGCGGTAGAGGCTTCGGGGAAGGCCGTGTCGCGCACATCGAGAGGCGTCAGACGTGCCAGAACATCGCGGGCGGCCGCGCCCGAGAGTGTCAGCACGACCCAGGCCGAGGACTGATCTGCGACGGCGGCATTCCGCGGCGCGACCGGGGGACCCAGAACAAGCGCCTGCCCGGGACCGGTCCAGAGCGCCAGGCGATTGCCCCCGTCCGTCATCTGGCCGGGACCGGGGAGGGCCAGCCCGATCTCTTTGCCGACGGCTGTCTCGTGGCCGTCGAAGGGCGCGACCCAGGTGATCGCTTCATACAGGCGCTCTTCCAGCCTGCAGTCGCCGATCTGGATCGGAAGCATGCCCTCGGCGGGCGTCTTTGCGATG
Source organism: Silicimonas sp. (assembly GCA_040220415.1). Lineage (GTDB taxonomy): Bacteria > Pseudomonadota > Alphaproteobacteria > Rhodobacterales > Rhodobacteraceae > JAVJUV01. The sequence goes on along the minus strand of JAVJUV010000103.1, from coordinate 46,672 downwards.
AGCCTAGCCACGCATCCGCCCTCCTTCGGGGTCGTAGACAACCGGGTCGGTGATCTGGACCGTGGTGTGGACGTCGCGAAGGTGGTCGACCATTTTCATTGTCTCGCCGATGCGCGCGCGCCCGTTCCCGAGGAACCCAAGACCCAGGTAGGTCTCGTATGTCGGGGACCAGCCGACCGAGGTGACATAGCCCTGGTCGTTCTCACGCGTCCGGGGATCGCCTTCGCGAAAAAGGTGCGCACCGGCGACAAGCTGCCGCGATGCGCCGACCGGCCGAAGGCCGACGAGTTGTTCGCGCGCCGCGTCCAGAAGACCGGGGCGGTGGGCGGCGGCCTTGCCGATGAAATCCTTCTTCTTCGACAGCATCCCCTGCATCCCGATATCGAAGGCGGTGGTGCGGCCGTGGATCTCGGAATGGGTGATGAATCCCTTCTCGATCCTGAGAACGTTCAGCGCCTCGATGCCGTAGGGGCCGCCACCGAAGGTCTCGGCCTGGGCGACCAGCAGTCGGAACAGCGATTCGCCATAGGCTGCGGGCACCGCGACTTCGTAGCCGCGTTCGCCCGAGAAAGAGATGCGGAAAAGACGCCCGGACACACCGGAAACCGAGACTTCGCCGCACGCCATGAAGGGGAAGGCGCTGTCGTCAACCGGCTGATCCAGAACGGAATTCACGACCTCCAGCGCCCTTGGCCCGGCGATGGCGAACTGCGCCCAATGCTCGGTGACGGACGTGAAGCGAACGTCCAGATCGGGGCGCAGGCATTGCGCGACGAAATCGAGGTGCTGCATGACCAGCCCCGCGGCGGCGGTGGTGGTGGTCATCAGGAAGCGGTTCGGACCAAGGCGCGCTGTGGTGCCGTCGTCCATCACGTGGCCGTCTTCGCGCAGCATCAGGCCATAGCGCACGCGGCCTTCGGGAAGGGTTGAGAAGGTGTTGGTGTAGACGAAATCGAGAAAAGCCGCGGCGTCGGCGCCCTGGATGTCGATCTTGCCCAGGGTCGAGACATCGGCGATGCCGACGGCGCTGCGCACCATCCGCACTTCGCGGTCGCAGGATTGCCGCCAGGTGTCTTCACCCGACTTCGGGAAATAGGACGGTCGATACCAGAGACCGGCCTCGATCATGGGCGCATTCCGCCCGGTGCTGGCGTCGTGCGACGTGGTGAAGCGCTGAGGCGCGAAACCCTTGCCGCCGGCCCCTGCCCCCATCGCGGAGATGCTGACAGGCACATATGGCGGACGGAAGGTGGTTGTCCCGGTCTTGGGAATGGTTCGGCCCGTCGCATCGGCGAGCACCGCCAGCGCGGCGACGTTCGAGCCCTTGCCCTGATCGGTCGCCATGCCTTGCGTGGTGTAGCGCTTCATATGCTCGACCGAGCGGTAGTTTTCGCGGGCGGCGAGTTTGACGTCCTTGGTGGTGACGTCGTTCTGAAGGTCCAGCCAGGCGCTGCCCGGCGCGTCGACGGCCCAGAGCGGTTTCAGCGCGTAGGCGGTATCATCCGCTTGAGGAAGGTCAGTTCTTTTCTTTTTGAAACCAAGCGCCTTTGCGGCCTCGGCTCCGGCGTTGGCACCTTCGGAGAGACAGGCGGCAGTCGAGAAGGCACCGTTGGCGGCTCCGGCGGCCCGGAGCCCGGGCACGGCGTTCCCGACCGGAACGAAGGCGGCGATATCCTCGCGCCAGACCGGCCGGCCGTTCATGTGGCAGGTCAGGTGAACCGCAGGGTTCCAGCCGCCCGAGACGGCAAGACAATCGGTCCGGACCTCTCGTGTGGTTCCGTTGGTGCGAAGCGTGATCTGCTCGATACCGCGCCTGCCTTTCGTACCGATCACCTGGGCGCCCGCGAAAAACGGCCAGTCGCCGGTCGGCTTGGCATCCGGACGGCTGTCGATCACGGCAGCGATGCCGAGACCCGCGGTGGCCAGGTCGGCGGCGGTGCGATGCGCGTCATCGTTGTTGGCGAAGACCGCGATGCGTTTTCCGGGCGCGACGCCCCAGCGATTGAGGTAGGCGCGGACGGCACCTGCCTGCATCACGCCGGGCCGGTCGTTCATCGGGAAAGCGATGGTTCGCTCCAGCGCGCCGGTGGCCAGCACCGCGCGTTTCGCGGCGATGCGCCAGAAACATTCGGGCGGCGCGTCGGATGGGCCATGATGAAGCGCGACGCGCTCGATCGCACCGAAGGTGCAGCCATCGTAAGCACCTGTCACCGTTGTTCTTTCCATGATCCGGACGTTGGGCAGATCGGCGAGTTTCGCGAGGATCGAGCCCACCCACCGGACCCCAGGCATGCCTGCGACTTCTTCCGTCTCGCAGAGAAGTCGGCCGCCCGCGCGGCTGTCCTCTTCGACCAGGATCACGTCCGCCCCGGCCCGGCCAGCCGCCAGCGCGGCCATCAGTCCGGTCGGACCGGCGCCGATCACAAGCACGTCGCAATGGGCGAAAGCGCGCTCGGAGGTGTCGGGGGCATCTTCGCCGGAGAGCGCGCCGAGACCGGCCGCACGGCGGATGATCGGTTCGTAGACCCGTTCCCAGAAAGCGCGCGGCCACATGAACGTCTTGTAGTAGAAACCCGCGGCGAAAAACGGCGACAGGAGATCATTGACCGCCATCACGTCATGCCGAAGCGAGGGCCAGCGGTTCTGGCTTCGCACCTCGAGGCCGTCGAAGATTTCCTGCACCGTCGCGCGGGTGTTGGGGCGCTGGTCGCGACCGCGCCCGATGGTCATCAAGGCGTTCGGCTCATCCGAACCTGCCGAGACGACACCGCGCGGGCGGTGGTACTTGAAGGACCGGCCCATCAAGCGGATGCCGCTGCCCAGGAGCGCGGAGGCTACGGTGTCGCCCCTGAAGCCGTCGACGGTTTCGCCGTCGAAGGTGAAACGGACCGGGTGGTTGCGGTCGACAAGGCCCTTGCCGTCGATCCTCATCTCCTGGCCTCGCGCGCGGGGGTCGTGGCGTGGATTTCGTGGGTCACGGTACTGCGTTCGACCACCATCCAGCCGCCGCAGGGGCCGTGATACCAGAGGTCGCGGGTGTCACCGGCGGGATTGTCGCGATTGTGCAAGTAGTCGTCCCATTCCTGCGGGTCCGCATCGACCGAAGGTCGGGAAAGGGCAAGCGCGTGGCCGCGATAGGTGAACTCTCGGAGGTCCCTTTCGCCGCAATGGGGGCAGGTCAGGCGCATGACATCGCCCCCTTAGTGCAGGTTGTGCTGGGCACCCGTCCCCTCCTCGTCCATCAGGCCGTGGCCGGTGGCGAACCGGTCGAGGCGGAAGCGTTTGGCGGTCTCGTGCGGGCGGTCCTGCGCGATCAGATGCGCGAAGGCGAAGCCCGAGCCGGGGATGGCCTTGAAGCCACCGTAACACCAGCCGCAATTCAGATAGAGCCCCTCGATATGGGTCTTGTCGATGATCGGCGATCCGTCGGGCGACATGTCCATGATCCCGCCCCAGGACCGCAGGACGCGGGCGTGACCGATCATCGGCATCAGTGTCATCGCGGCCTCGACCACGTGCTCGGCCATCGGCAGGTTGCCGCGCTGCGCGTAGGAGGCGTAGAAGTCGAGATCGCCGCCGAAGACAAGGCCGCCCTTGTCGGATTGGCTGATATAGAAATGCCCCATGCCGAAGGTCACGACCGTATCGAGACAGGGCTTTAATCCTTCGGTGACAAAGGCTTGGAGGATATGGGATTCGATCGGCAGGCGCATTCCGGCCATCGCCGCCACCTGGCCCGAGCGGCCCGCTGCGGCCATCGCGACCTTTCTTGCCCGTATCGGGCCGCGCGAGGTTTGCACGCCGGTCACGCGGCCGTTTTCCACGTCGATTCCCGTGACCTCGCATTGCTGGATCAGGTCGACGCCGCGCCGGTCGGCGCCGCGCGCAAAGCCCCAGGCGACGGCGTCGTGACGGGCGGTGCCGCCGCGGGGGTGGTAGAGACCGCCGTAGACGGGGAAGCGGATGTTGTCGAAGTCGAGGAAAGGCAGCCGTTTCCGGACGCCCTCGCGGTCCAGCAGGATCGCGTCGTCGCCCTGGTTGATCATCGCATTGCCGCGCCGGGCGGCATAGTCGCGCTGCCCGTCGGAGTGGAAGAGATTGATGACGCCGCGCTGCGAATGCATGACGTTGAAGTTCAGATCCGCTTCAAGACCCTCCCACAACTTCAGGGAATGGCTGTAGAACTCGGAGTTTCCGGGAAGCGCGTAATTCGCCCGGACGATCGTCGTGTTCCGGCCGACGTTTCCGCCGCCGAGATAGCCCTTTTCCAGCACCGCGACCTTGGTCAGGCCGTGTTCCCTGGCCAGATAATAGGCGGTCGCCAGCCCATGCCCGCCGCCGCCGATGATGATGGCGTCATATTCGGGCTTGGGGTCGGGATCGCGCCATACGGGTTTCCATCCGGATTGCCCCCGCAATCCTTCAACGAACACCCGCCATCCAGAGTACCGCATTCTGCATTCCCTTCCGTGTTGATGGAAACAACGACAGCGTTCGGAAGCAAAGCAGTTTTGCGACATTTTCGGACGGTTTCCGAAAAATCGAAGGGCCGGATCGCATGATCCTGCCCATTCGGCGTTTTCATGGGCCGGCCGGGCGGACGAAGGCGGTTACCATACCGTCGCCGGGCGAGAAGACGAATTGGCAGACCGAAAGGCAGATACCCCCTCGACGGTGACGGCCCCGCGTTCGTTGCGCAGGAACACCGCCACACGCCGCAATACCGTTACCCTTGCACAACTCGTCATTCGTTCACTCGTTGAATTCATCTTCTCCAACAAGCCATGCGAATTGGGCGGAATTCAGGGGGTTTGAGACGATTTTTGTGAAGAAAGTGGTGCAAAATCGGGTTTATGGCAGCACTTTGTTTCCCCATTCCGTTCAATGATGGCGGAGGGCTTAACTCTGTTTCCAGAGTTGAAAAACTGTGCGTGCCGGCGTTCAGAGGCCTTTCGCGCGATAGCTTGCCGCCACGCGCTCGATCGCCACGATATAGCCCGCGGTTCGAAGGTCCGTCACGTCATCGCGGGACCACCAGGTTCTGCGCATTGCCTGGTAGGCGCCGCGCATCGTGTCGTCGAGCCCCGAACGCACCAGTTCCAGTTCTCCCGCGCCGCGCAGATACTTGTCCTTGAAGCCCGGCGACAGTGTCCAGCCGACGCCGGTATCACGGGACAGCCGCTCCAGCTCGTCGACGATGAGCTGGTGGCGGGATTCCTCCTGGCGGCGCTGCATGCGGCCGAAGCGGATGTGGCTGAGGTTCTTGACCCATTCGAAATAGGAAACGGTCACACCGCCGGCGTTGGCGTAGAGATCCGGGATGATCACCGTCCCTTTCTTTCGAAGCACGTCATCCGCGCCCGCCGTCACGGGACCGTTTGCGGCCTCGATGATGAGCGGCGCCTGCACGCGCTCGGCGTTTCCGAGGTTGATGACACCTTCCAGCGCGGCCGGGATAAGGATGTCGCAGGGGTGTTCCAGCAGTTCCGCGCCATTCTCGACCCGCGTCGCATTGGGATAGCCGGTGACACCGCCATGCTGGATGATCCAGTTGCGCACCTCTTCGACGTGCAGGCCATCCTCGTCGAGAAGCGCGCCGTCGCGTTCGATGATGCCGATGACCTTCGAGCCATCCTCTTCCGAAAGGAACTTGGCGGCATGGTAGCCCACGTTGCCAAGGCCCTGGACGATGATCTTCTTGCCGTCCAGCGACCCCGCCAGACCGGCCTTGGCGATGTCGTCGGGGTGGCGAAAGAACTCTTGCAGGGCATATTGCACGCCCCGGCCCGTCGCCTCGACCCGGCCCTGGATACCGCCGGCGTGGGGCGGTTTACCGGTTACGCAGGCGCGCGCGTTGATGTCGGTGGTGTTCATCCGGGCGTACTGGTCGGCGATCCAGGCCATCTCGCGCTCGCCCGTGCCCATGTCCGGGGCGGGGACGTTCTGGCTGGGATTGATCAGGTCGCGCTTTGCCAGTTCATACGCGAAGCGGCGCGTGATCCTTTCCAGTTCGTCTTCGTCGTATTCGCGGGGATCGATGCAAAGACCGCCCTTCGATCCGCCAAACGGCGTTTCGACCAGGGCGCACTTGTAGGTCATCAGCGCCGCCAGCGCCTCGACCTCGTCCTGGTTGACGTTGAGGGCATAGCGGATTCCGCCCTTCACCGGTTCCATATGTTCGGAATGAACCGAGCGATAGCCGGTGAACGTCTGGATCTGGCCGCGAAGCTTGACGCCGAAGCGCACCGTGTACGTGGAGTTGCAGACCCTGATCTTGTCCTCGAGACCGGGCGGCAGATCCATGAGCGCCGCCGCGCGGTTGAACATGAGATCCACGCTTTCGCGAAATGACGGCTCTTTCAGAGTCGTTCCGTCCATGAGATCCTCCCCTTGGTCCCGTTTCGAATCGTGCCTAATTCCGGTTACTGCCTATTTCTTTAGCGAAGCCTAACACGGCACGGGTGCAAAGGTGCAAGGGACCGATGGGTTCGGATCATCCCGAATGCGTGATCAATCGATGAATTCGGACCGAGATTGGCGAGAATTTTACCCTTTATTTCCATTCTGTTGAAGTCAGGCTGCCCCATTTCGGACACAATTTGAATTCAAGATAAACCTGTAATTGTTTTTGCGCGAATGATGCTGGGTCAGAGCGCACGTGTTAGTGAGTGTTGTCCAATGCGGACCTATGAACTGTTTGCGCGTGCATCCGATGAACGCGACCTCCTCCCCGGCAATGATCCCGTCGAGTTCCGCACAGATGAGCGCGGTTCTCTGACCATATTCAGCCTGTTCATCTTCGTGTTGCTTCTGCTGATCACGGGTCTGGCCGTGGACGTCCTGCGGTTCGAAACCGAACGCGTGGCCATGCAGAACACGCTGGACAGTGCGATCCTGTCGGCGTCCAGCCTGAACCAGGATCAGGATGCCGAGACACTGGTGAAAGACTATATGAGCAAGGCGGGTTTCGATCCGGATGCCGTGACTGTCGTCGCCGTGAACGACTATGCCGCTGACGGCACCAACGTCGTGGGCCGAAGCGTCAGCGCCACAACGCAGTTGTCCGTCGACACGATGTTCATGGACATGATGGGGATTTCGTCGTTGCAGGGCGGTGCGGGCGGCAGCGCTTTCGAGTCGGTCCAGAACGTCGAAATCTCGCTGATCGTCGATATTTCCGGTTCGATGGGAAGCAACTCGCGCCTGACCAACCTGAAGACCGCCGCGAAGGAATTCATCGACACCGTGCTGGCCGACGAGACCGGCATGACACGGACCTCGATTTCGATCATCCCGTACAACGCCACCGTGGTTGTCGGCGACGATCTGCTTTCGCGCCTGAATGCCGATGGCGAAACGGTCACGATCGACGACACCCCCGGCTATCCCGGTGCGCTGACGTCCTATGGAACCGAGCACGCCTATTCGACATGCGTCAGGTTCGGGGACGATGACTTCGATTCACGGGCGATCGGTCCCGACACCCCGTTGCGCCGCGTGTCTCATTTCAAAGAGGGCGGGAACTCATACGCAACGCCGTCGATGAACAGCCGCTGGTGCAACGAAGATCGCGCGTCGATCCTGCCGCTTTCGAATGATCCCGAAGAGCTGAAAGACCACATCGACTCGCTTGTCGCTGCAGGCTGGACCGGCATCGACAACGGCATGAAATGGGGCGTCGCACTTCTGGATCCGGCGATTGCACCGGTCATCACCGACCTGGTGGATGACGGCGTGTTGTCTGAAGATGTGCGGGACCGGCCGGGCGTCTACAACAACGCCTCGACCCTGAAGTACGTCGTTCTGATGACCGACGGCGCCAACACCATCCAGCGCGACCTGGACGAACCGTTCAAGAACGGCCCGTCGCGCATCTGGTACGCGGAAAGCCGGACTTCCGGGCCTCATCCGACCGAAAGCCGGCAGCTGAACCATTTCGACGGATACTTCGTCGAAATGCCCGGCAATCCAGCCACAAGCCGCTGGTTCGTCCCGGGTCTTCCCACGACCAACGGCGACAATGCCTATGCCGCGGAAACGTCGATCCCGGCGGACGCCGTTCAACTGGATTACATCGAAGTCTACAAACGCTTCTCGGTTCGGGACGTGGCCCGGTTCTTCTTCCGCAACGCCGACCCGGGTGCAGAAGACGACCACGAGGACGCGGTGGTCCAGACGGAAGGCTACGGCTCGATCGATGCGCGCCTTGAAGACATCTGCGATGCCGCCAAGAGCAACAACCGCATCACGGTGTTCGCCATCGGCTTCGAGGCGCCGCAGGAAGGGCTGGATGCCATGCGCAACTGTGCAACGACCATCGGCCACTATTTCGACGTCGAAGGCACCCAGATCAGCGATGCCTTCAAATCAATTGCCGGCCAGATCACCATGCTGCGGCTTACGGAGTGAAGTTGATGTTTTTGTTGAACGAGTACCGCAGATTTCGCGGCAAGGAAGACGGGAACGCGACGATCGAGTTCGTCATACTGTTCCCGGCATTCATCTTTCTCTTTCTGACGGGCTTCGAGGCCGGTTACTACATGGTTCGCAACGTGATGCTCGAACGCGCCGTGGATGTCGCGGTACGGGACGTCCGACTGTCGAACGGCAGTGTCCCGGACCTTCAGGGGCTGAAGCAGCGGATATGCGACGAGGCCTCGATCATCCCCGATTGCATGGCCTCGGTGCAAATCGAGCTTGAACCGATCAACAAGACGCCGGGCGGCGTCGCTGCGGCGGCCGGTCCCGTGGTGCGCTGCATCGACAAGGCCGCCCCGCCCGACGTGGATCAGACGGGCGACTTCAATGTCGGTGTGCAGAACCAGTTGATGCTGATGCGCGTTTGCGCGCTGAGCCAGCCGCTGTTCCCGACGACCGGTATCGGCGTGGGCATGAAGGTGGATGGGCAGGGCAACTATGCGATCGTCGCCACCACCGCGTTCGTCAACGAGCCCGGAAACCGGACGATCGTCTCCAGTTCCGGCGGCGGCGGCGGGATCAGTGGCGGAGGGTCCAACTGATGAGAGTTTCGTTCATGAACCGATTTTCGCGGTCCGAGAAAGGCAGTCTGTCAATCGAAGCGGTCTTTGCCGTTCCGATGCTGGTCTGGGCCATCACCGCCACCTTCGTGTTCTGGGATGCGTTCAAGACGCTGAACATCACGCAGAAGGCCACCTACACCGTTGCCGACATGCTGTCGCGCGAGACCCAGGCCATCGATGGCAGTTACCTGACCTCGATGCACGAGCTGTTCGACTATCTGTCGACATCGCCGGGCGACAACGCATTGCGGGTTTCGGTGGTGCGGATGCAGCTTGACCAGGCCACGGGCGTGAAATCCTACGATCTGGTCTGGTCGCAAGGAGTGGGCGGCATCGCCGGGTACAGTGACCTGAGCGTTATCCAGTCGCGTCTGCCGGACATGGCGCCGGGCGATCAGATGATCGTCGTGGAAAGCGAACAGGAGTGGTCTCCGGCCTTTTCGGTCGGTCTGGCGTCTTACCGTTTCCGTGAAGTGGCGATCTCGCGCCCGCGTTTCGCGCCGCAACTTGTCTGGGCAAACCCGGCAACGGCCATAGGTGGGAGCGTCTAACCAATTCCAACCAGTTGCTACGGCACTCGGATGTCCGGAAGGACGCCGAGTGTCAGCGCGGTAAGGGCCTCGGCCATCGCACGCGATTGACCCGCGGAGACAACTCCTCCGACACCGATCACGCGTCCGCGTTGCCACCAGAGGCCAGGCACCCACCCATGCCCCGACGGCTCGTTCAACCTGACGAGAAATCCGTTCGGCGGCTTGAAGGAAAAAGCCCCGCGCTCGACAGAGCAGACGTTGTCCACGTGGGTAAGGACGCGTCCGCTCTCGGTCTTCAGGACCCGGTTCGTCAGAACGATCCGGTCCTGCCCCGCCCGGCGCAGCTTGTCTGCGAGCCAGAGGCAGACGGCCGCGCCCGCGATGAAACTTACCTGGTAGATCATCGCGGGCCGGCCCGTGAAAACGACCCACAGCAGCACAAAGGCCAGGCCGGCGGTGCAGATCACGCCAAGCCAGAGACGCGGCGCCGAGGCGCCGAGGATCATCAGCGTGACTTCGTCCCCCGATCCGGACTTGCCGCTCATGCGCCAACCATCGCGCGCGCCAGGTTCCAGTGAATCCGCTTGATGTCGTCCTTGTCGAGCCGGCCGCCCCCCCGGAACCAGGTGATATATCCCAAAAGCATCGCCAGTAGCGCCATTGTCGTCACCCTCACATCCTCGAACCGGAAATCGCCGCTATCCAGCCCGTCGGCAAGGATGTTCTCGAGGTGGCCCTCGTAAATGCGCCTGAGTTTCTGAATCGACCTGAAGTTTTCTTCGCTGAGGTTGCGGAGTTCCATGTAGGACACGAAAACCTCGTCGCGCAGGTCGAAATGATACTCGACATGGAATTCGACGAAGACGCGAAGCCGTTCTAGTGGCGTCTCGCCCGACCTGGCCGCGTCCCACGCGGCGAGAAGCGCCTCGAGATGGTCTTTCATCATTTCGAAAAGCAACGTTTGCTTGTCGGGGGTGTAGAGATAGAGCGCGCCTGCCCGCACGCCGACTTCGGCCGCGATTTCACGCATCGATACGGCCGCATAGCCCGAACGGGAGAACAACCTGAGTGCTGCTTCCTGTATCGCGGGACCGGTGATGTCGGCGTGTGAGCCAGCCTTGCGTGCCATGCGTTCCTTGTAACTGAACGTCTGTTCATATCAATCCCGCATCATGCCGTCTGGCCAAATCAGGGACCCGGGCTTAGGGTCGCGACATGATGCGGGTATCGTTGGCAATATTGTTTCTTTGTCTGGCCGGCTGTGGCCAGTGGCCCGATGAGGCCCTGCCCGACCAGCAAAGCCGGAACGCGCCCTGGCCCGAACTGAAGCCCCTGTCGGACCTGATTGCCCCGGAAGACACGGAGATCGCCGGTGAAGAGGACGCCCTTCGCCTTGCCGCGCGGGCCGACGGCCTGAGGCGGCGGGCGGCCCTGCTGCGGACGCCGGTTGCCGACGAGGACGACTTCGAAGCGATGAGGGCGCGGATCGGCGGCTGAACCTGCATTGCCCCCCGGCTTCTGACAGGCTAACACGCGCGCGGGTCAACGAACGGAAACCAGCTCATGTCCAATCCCCTTCGTCTTGGTATCGCGGGACTTGGCACCGTCGGTGTCGGCGTCGTCAAGATCGTTCAGCGTCACCGGGAACTGATGCAGGACCGGACAGGACGCCAGGTGACCATCTCGGCCATTTCGGCACGAAGCCGGGGCAAGGATCGCGGCGTTCGCCTGAACGACTATGCCTGGGAAGACGACCCGGTCGCCCTGGCGGTCCGCGATGATGTCGATATCTTCTTGGAACTGATGGGCGGTGAAGACGGCCCCGCGAAGGCTGCGACCTCGGCGGCGATCGCGGCGGGCAAACACGTCGTGACCGCGAACAAGGCGATGCTGGCTATCCACGGGCAGGAGTTGGCGGAAGCGGCTGAGAAAAAAGGCGTTTCCCTGCGATACGAAGCTGCCGTCGCCGGAGGTATTCCGGTCATCAAGACCTTGACCGAGGGGCTGGCCGGCAACCGGATCAGCCGGATCATGGGCGTGATGAACGGCACCTGCAATTACATCCTGACCCGGATGCAGGACGCAGGCCTGGATTATCAGACCGTCTTCGCCGAAGCCGATGTGCTGGGGTACCTCGAAGCAGATCCGACGCTGGACGTGGGCGGGATAGACGCCGGCCACAAGCTGGCCATCCTGACCGCCATTGCCTTCGGGACGCGGGTGGATTTCGGGACGCTTCAGATCGAGGGGATCGAACGGATCACGATCGAGGACATCGAACAGGCGGCCGACATGGGATATCGCGTCAAGCTGCTGGGCGTGGCGCAGAAGACCGGGCGGGGACTGGAAGCGCGCATGTCGCCCTGTCTGGTGCCCATGTCCTCGCCGCTGGGGCAACTGGAGGGCGGCACGAACATGGTCGTCCTGGAAGGCGACAGCGTCGGCCAGATCGTGCTGCGCGGCCCCGGTGCAGGCGAAGGGCCGACCGCCAGCGCGGTGATGTCCGACGTCCTGGATATCGCGCGCGGCAACACCCTGCCCGTGTTCGGAATTCCGGCGGATCGGTTGGCAGCACCCGAGCCGGCGGCGGCATCGGCGCCAGCCGCATTCTATCTGCGGATGGCGCTTATCGACAAACCCGGCGTGCTGGCGAAGATAGCCACCGTTCTGGGGGATGCCGGAATTTCCATCGACCGGATGCGCCAGTACGGGCACACGGACCCGAGCGCACCGGTCCTGATCGTGACGCACAAGACGGGCCGCGAGGCGCTGGACCGCGCGATCGAGGCGATGCAAGGCACCGGTGTTCTTGCTTCGCACCCGGTGGCGATCCGGATCGAGGAAGTCTGAGCGGATCACCGTTCGTTAACGCCGATGCCTCACATTCCCCTCGTTGCAGCAACATGCAGAGGGTCCATGCGGTATCGTGATACCAGACGCCCGACAGATTTCCCGGCCGTCATCTTCGTGGATGGCAACAGGTGCGATATCGAAATACGCGAGGTCAGCCGAACGGGCCTGAGAATCTCGGGCCTTCCAGAAGGTGCCTTCGAGAATGCGGCTCGGGGCGACACGCTGACGCTTGGCATACTGAACCATCGCGTGATCTGCCGGTTGCGCTGGCGACGGAATGGAATTGCGGGGCTGGAACTCTCCGCGCCACTTCCGAAATCCGTCGCGGACAAGGTGCGCCGCAAGACCGGACACCATGCAATCGCCGGTCGCTATCACGGCTGACGCCCGATTTCGACGAGCGGCCTAATCCGGAAAGTCTATTCGAATTCGCGGGATTGCACGGCGCGGAGAATCTCGCGGCGAACGAGTTTCCGGACGTTCCGGGTGATACGCTCGCCCAGTTCTCCCTGCAATTCCTCGCGGATCAGCCTGGCAACGATCGGCCGCAGAACATCTTCGTCTATGGTGTCGAGCGCTGCGACTGTCATTGCGGGTGCGGCAACGCTGACGGAAGCAACCTGAGACGGGGTCGTCGCGAAGGTCTGCAGGTCGTCTTCGGGGGCAGATTGCACATCGCCGGAATAGTCGTCCACCGGCTGCGTAATCGCCGCGCTCAGGGCAGCTTCGAAATCCTCGTCCAATTCGTCGACCGGCTGTTCCGCGGCGGCAACCGTCTGCGGCCCTTCGGCGCCCAGGTCCATGCGGTCTTCTGCCTCGACCTGATCGGCCTCTGCGCCGGTCTCGTCCGCCTGATAGGGTTCCAGCCGCTCGAAGAATCCATTGTGACCTGGACCCGGTCGCGGTTCGCCGCCGTCCATGCGCGCCTCGAACCGGTCGAGCATCGCGTCCGGGCTCTGGAACGACCGCACCTCGGCTTTCTCGCGTGGCGGATCGGCTACGTCTTCGGCCATTGGGGCCTCCTGAACCGCCTCGGAGTCTTCCGGTGCGTCGTTGTTGTCGTTCACCCGCATATGGCGGAACGCCACGGCTTCGGTTTCGACGGTCTTGAAGTCGTCGCCGGTGCGCTCTCCGTGTCCCTCGGCCTCGACAAGGGTCAGCCGGCTGAGCTTCAGTGTAGCGCTGCGCGCCTCGGCCTCTTCGGCGTCACCGGGAGGGCGGGTGTAGACGATTCGGTCGGGGCGATGCTGTGCCTGATCCTCGCTTCCGTCGGGTTCGTAGTCGTCATCGCGCGAAGAGACCGCGGCTTCGAGTTCTGCAATGCGGTCCTCGAGCGACTTGGCGGCCAACCCTCTGGAAACGGGCCTTTCGACACGCTGTGCATCGGTCAGAACAAGGGCGCCCGGACCCTTCGGAAGGTCGGGACGGCGTTTGCGCGGCTGCTCGTTCGACACAAGCCTCCTGACGGATGTAAGGACGTCTTCGACGTCCTTTCTTGACGCGGAATCAGACATAAACACACCACTCCTGCCCCGGTGACTGACAGGGTATCCCCTGCCCGCGCCGCAGACAACCGAAGGATTAAGAAACGGTTACTCTTTGCCGATGGCCCTGAGGACACGGTCCAGCTTGCGCCCCTCGGGGCTGACAAGGTGGCCCGGGGCATCCTTGACGGCGTTGTAGTAGGCGGCCGGATCGTAGATGGGAACGTTCAGACCAAGCCGTTCGGCCGTAAGAAGCCCCATCGAATCAAGAACTTCATAGACCGCGACGTAACGGTCAACCTCGGCGGAGACACGGTTGGTCTGCGCATCCAGAAGTTCCTGCTCCTGGTCCAGAACCTCGAGCGTGGTGCGCGCGCCAAGCTGCAACTCTTCGCGAACGCCTTCCAGCGCAAGTTGCGCCGCACGGACCTGCCGTTCGGATGCGTCGATACTGGCAATGGCGACGGCCAGGTTCGCATAGGCGTTGCCCACCTGCTGATCGACGAGAAGGCCGGTGGTATAAAGTTGCGCCCGAACCTGGTCCTTCTGGGCCTGCGCCTTGCGGAGACCCGATGCGATGGCTCCGCCCTGGTAGATCGGCCCGGACAGGTTGATGCCAAGGGAGAGACTGTCGTCGCCGTTATCGTCCAGCGCGGCACGTCCCGTCGCATTCAGCGAGGGATACATGCCCCGCGCGGCCTGTTCGACGACAAGCTCGGTCGCCTTGACCTGGTGCTGCACCTGATTGATCTGCGGATTCTGCTGGCGGGCAATCGCGCGCGCCGCGTCCTCGGTTCCCGGAATGGCCGGCGGCGACGGCGGCGGTGCCAGCGTGCCGGGATACTGGCCGACTACGGCCTTGTACTGTTCACGCGCACGGGCCAGACCACCCTGCTCGGCGGCAAGCCCGCTGCGGGCGGCGGCCAGGCGGGCCTCGGCGAGCGAGACGTCGGTGCGCGTCACCTCGCCGACCTCGAACCGGTCGCGCGTGGCGCGAAGCTGTTCGGTAAGCAGGCGCACGTTGTTCTGGCGGAGGTTCACGAAAGCCTCGGAACGCCGGACATTCATGTAGGCGTTCACGGTGTTCAGAAGCACCGTGTTCTCGATGTCGACCAGCGCGGCGCGCGTGGCAAGCACCGTCTCCTTTGCCGCCTCGATCGCCAGGTTCGACCGGCCGAAGTCATACAACAGCATGTTGGCGGTGACGGACAGCGAACCGGTAAGTTCATCCGAAGGCGCCGGGTTGGCGTAATTGGCCCCCAGCGCGTAGGAAATCGCGGGCCGCAACGATGCGACGGCCTGTGCCACGTCTTCATCCGTGGCGCGAAGAACCGCCCGGTTCTGCGCAATCAGCCCGCTGTTGCGGTAGGACGTGACGAATGCGTCCGTCAGCGTTTCGGAAGCCGCGGGACCGGTCAAAGCGGCAAGAGCAATCCCCGCAATGGCCGCATTCCTAACCAAGAACCTCATGACGATCCCCTGTGGCAGATGTTTCTTGTCAAAGTACGAACGCACGATTGGCCTCGAAGCCGGGCAGCACCGGGGCGCCGGCGTTGAATGCGAACCGCCAGGTCATCTGACCATCGATCCTGTAACCGACGCGGACCACACCCAGTGCACCTTCCTGGAAGATCGCCGCTATCCTGCCGCCGTCCTTCAGCTGGTCGGTGATCGCTTCGGGCATGTGCTGCACCGCGCCCTGCACCATGATGACGTCGTAAGGTCCGTGCCTGGCCGCGCCCTGCGCAAGCGGCCCTTCCACGACGGCCGCGTTGTCCGCGCCGGCCTCTGTCAGGGCACGCTCGGCCTCGCGCGCCAGTTCGGGAGCTTCCTCGAGCGCGATGACCGCGTCGGCCAGATGTGCGGCCAGCGCCGCCGAATATCCGTAGCCCGAGCCGATATCGAGAACCAGTTCGTCGGGCTGGATATCGACGGCCTCGAGCATCTTGGCCAGGGTCCGCGGCTCCAGCACGACCCGGCCGCCGCCGAGGTCCATGTTCTCGCCCACATAGGCCGCCTCGCGCCGGTCGACCGGCACGAAAAGCTCGCGCGGGATTTTCAGCATGGCTTCGATGATCGGGAACCGGGTCACATCGGAGGGACGGACCTGTGTATCTACCATCGTCGTGCGGCGGCGGGCGTAGTCGGCCATCGTGCTAAACTCTTTCGTTCAGTCTGGTTCATTCGGTTCAACCACAGAAGACCGCTCCGGGCAAGCGGCGGCAAGCCACGGAACGAGGGCCAATTGGCCGCAGGAGCCGGTTTCCGGAACGGACATTGCCGATCTTGGCCCTTGCAACCCGCGACGAAGCTGGTAGGAGAAAGGTCCCTTCGGCGAGTTGGCGGAGTGGTGACGCAGCGGATTGCAAATCCGTGTACACCGGTTCGATTCCGGTACTCGCCTCCATTTATTTTCAATAGCTTAGCAGACTTCGAGAATCGTCGGACGACGCGCCTAAAGATTCTGTTTTTGTTCTGTTCGCAAATGTCCGCCTTTAGGCAGGTCGAAAATCTGTCCTCTGGAAATTGCGAGTCTCTGTAGCGACCGAGCACAGAAGACTACGACTCCTGATCGTAGCAACGGACCTGCCCGTCGGCTTCGAAGTAACAGAACTCGTTCCTCGGAAGCCGCTCATGGAAACACAGGCGGTCTTCTCCGAACATGTAGCAATGCTGCCGCGGGCGGTTGTCGTCGTCATCACAAAAGACGAGCAGAAGAAAAAACCCGAGCAACCAGACCCACCAATGACTCTTCCGTTTGTTCCCGTTATCGGTCTTGCTCAGTTCGTGGACGTCGATAGCTATCGTTTGGGACTGCCAACTACACCCCACCAACCATCAACAGGTATGTTCGGCTCGTCGAGGAGCGGCATGTGATGCGTCCGCGCAGGTTCGGTCTGCCCCAAAACAACCATTATTTGTTGAATATTCGCATGTGGCCGCGCTGACGAGCGGCGGCTTTCCAGTGCTTCTTTCGTGCACCATCTGGTTCCAGGTGCGCGTATTTTCCGCCTGAGAACTTAGGCCAGTCTAGCGCAAGCCCAAGCTTGACCATTTCTGCACTCAAATCCCTTCCATCTGGAAGATAGCAGGTCGCAACGACGCGATCATAGGAGATGTCCGGTTCAAGTTCCGCTCTGATTTCCTGACCTCTGCAAAGCTGAACCAACGCCCACTTGGCCTTCTGGCCCCAGGGATGATCAAGTTCGGGTGCGTCAATGCCGGCCAAGCGGAGGACAACTTTCCCAATTCGGATTGTGTCGCCATCAACAACATAGCATTTGCCAGTCAGAGTGGAATGCTTTGGTGGATGCGGTTCGGCGGGCCTTGGTTCCATTGATTGGACGACCACGAGACTTGGTCGACGTCCAACCGCGGGGCGATGCGTGGGTGGGACATATCCGTCGGGCGGTCGGGATTGGTGGCCGGTTGGTCTGCTCTTAAAGAGGATGCGAAATACAAATCGAAGCAAATTTTTTTCTCGGTCTGGGCTCGAAGGTCTGAGTTAGATGAGGCTATTGGCCGAATCCGCCACAAATATGACGCCGCAGACGTACCACTTTGGCTTCAGGGACACACGTACTCCGCATCGCCGCGATGAACCCGCTAACGATGCCGCATTCTTGCGGGCACAGGCGGTCGGGGATGTCCTTCCTGGCCTTGTGGCAAGGCAACCTCGTCACGGAAAAATCTTTTCCGCTAGGGAGTTACGGCGCGCGGGCACATGTTTCCCAAACGCCACTCGAGCACCCGTCGACACAGCTTTTCCGAACGCAATAGTGACGGGGCGTTTCGCACCTGCTATCGACCCCCCGATAATTGGTGATGGAGGTTTCATGGAGGTCCGCGAGACCACGCTGCCGGGTGTTCTTGTTCTGGAACCGAAGCGTCATGGCGATACCCGGGGCTTTTTTTGTGAATTCTGGAATCGGAACCGAATGCGGGACGCGGGCCTGGATGTCGATTTCGTTCAGGACAACATGTCATTGTCGGCCGATGCGGGTACCTTGCGGGGCATGCATTATCAGTCACCTCCTCATGCGCAGACCAAACTTGTCGGATGCGTGCACGGCAGCCTTCACGACGTGGTGGTGGATGCGCGCCGCGGATCGCCGACCTACGGACAGCACTTCGCCATCGATCTGAGTTTCGAGAACGGGTTGCAGCTTTTTGTTCCCGCCGGCTTTCTTCATGGCTTCGTGACGCGCGAGCCGAACACGGTCATCAGCTACAAGGTGGACGACTACTACAGCCAGGCGTGCGACGGCGCCGTGCGGTGGGACAGCTGCGGTATCGACTGGGATATCGGCGACGCGCCGCTTCTGTCGGACAAGGACACCGTCGCTCCGCGGTTCGAGGATTTCGACAGCCCCTTCAGGTGGGAGACCGCATGAAAATCCTGGTGACCGGAGGAGCGGGCTTCATCGGTTCGGCGGTGATCCGGCAGGCCGTGCGGGGTGGGCACGAGGTGGTCAACCTGGACTGCCTGACCTACGCGGCGAACCTCGCGAACGTGGCACCGGTGGCGAACACCCCCGGCTATGCCTTCGAGAGGGTTTCGATCACCGACCGCCCCGGCCTTGACCGGGTGTTCGCGGAACACCGGCCCGACGCCGTGATGCACCTTGCCGCCGAAAGCCATGTCGACCGCTCGATCGACGGTCCCGCGGCCTTCATCGAGACGAACGTCACAGGCACCTACACGCTTCTGGAAGCGACGCGCGACTTCTGGACCAAAGAGGGCAAGCCGGCCTCGTTCCGGTTTCACCACATTTCGACGGACGAGGTCTTCGGTTCGCTCGGCGCCGAGGGCAAGTTCACCGAAGACACGCCCTACGATCCCCGAAGCCCCTACTCGGCCTCGAAGGCGTCGAGCGATCACCTGGTCCGCGCCTGGCACGAGACCTACGGATTGCCCGTTGTCCTGACGAATTGCTCGAACAACTACGGCCCCTATCATTTCCCGGAAAAGCTGATCCCGGTGGTCATCCTGAATGCCCTGCACGGCCAACCAATCCCGGTGTACGGTGCGGGCGAGAACGTGCGGGACTGGCTTTATGTCGAAGACCACGCCGAAGCCCTGCTTCTGGTGCTGCAGAAAGGCGCCATTGGCCGAAGCTACAATATCGGCGGCGAGAACGAGGCCAGGAACATCGATCTTGTGCGCACGATCTGCCGGCTTCTGGACGAACGGAAACTGGAGGGCGCGCCCCACGACCGCCTTATCGCGTTCGTCACCGACCGCCCCGGGCACGATCTGCGATATGCGATCGACCCGACCCGCATCCGCGAAGAGCTGGGCTGGCGGCCCTCGGTGACGCTGGAACAGGGGCTGGCGCGAACGGTCGACTGGTATCTGGCGAACGAGGACTGGTGGCGTCCCCTTCTCGACCGTCAGGGCGTCGGGAAAAGACTGGGTACAGGCACGTGAAGATCGCGATTTTCGGAGAAACCGGGCAGGTCGCATCCGAGCTCATCAGGCGCGTTCCGGACGGAATAACGCTGGATGTCCACGGACGGGCGCGCGCGGAATTCATGATGCCGGACCTGGTGAGTGAGGTTGCCCGCAAGGTGCGTGCGGATCTCATCATCAATGCCGCTGCCTATACCGCCGTCGATCGGGCCGAGACAGAGCCCGATGTCGCGAACACGGTGAACGGCGCTTCGGTGACAGCGCTGGCCGAGGCCGCCGCCGAGACGGGGACACCGATCATCCATGTATCCTCCGATTATGTGTTCGACGGCTCGGGAAGCGCCCCCAAACGTCCGGAAGAGACAACCGCGCCGCTGTCCGCGTACGGTATCAGCAAGGAAGCGGGCGAGATAGGCATCCGGGAATCCGGTGCGCGCCACGTGGTGTTGCGGACCTCGTGGGTCTTCAGCGCGCACGGGGGAAATTTCGTGAAGACGATGCTGCGGCTCGGCACATCCGGCAACGAGCTTGCGATCGTCTCGGATCAGGTCGGCGGGCCAACGCCTGCCGCCGCGATTGCCGACGCGCTTTACGACATCGGCCGCGCGATGGCGGACGGGCATGAAGGCGGGGTCTACCATTTTGCAGGGCTGCCGGACGCAAGCTGGGCCGACTTCGCCCGCGAGATCTTTCGTCAGGCGGGCATGTGCGCCAGTGTCAGGGACATTCCGACAACCGAGTTCCCGCGGCCGGCGGTGCGGCCCCTGAACTCTCGTCTTGACTGTTCGTCGCTCGAGCGCGACTTCGGCATCGGGCGACCGGACTGGAAAGCCGGTCTGTCGGACGTGCTGAAGGAGCTGCAAGCATGACCAACCGCAAGGGCATCATTCTGGCCGGAGGCTCGGGCACCAGACTTTACCCGATCACCATCGGCGTATCGAAGCAGCTTCTGCCGATCTACGACAAGCCGATGATCTATTATCCGCTGTCGGTGCTGATGCTGACAGGCATCCGCGAGATCGCGATCATCACGACGCCCGAGGACCAGTCGCAGTTCCAGCGCCTGATGGGCGACGGATCGCAATGGGGACTCTCCTTCGAGTGGATCGTGCAGCCGGCCCCCGAAGGCCTGGCACAGGCCTATATCCTGGCGGAGAGTTTTCTTGCCGGCGCACCCTCGGCGATGGTTCTGGGCGACAACATCTTCTTCGGTCACGCCTTGCCGACGATCCTGTCCCGCGCCGACAGCAAGGAGACCGGGGGCACCGTTTTCGGCTATCGCGTCGCCGACCCGGAACGCTACGGCGTGCTGGCCTACGACGGCGACCAGGTGACCCGGATCATCGAAAAGCCCGCCAGGCCACCGTCGAACTACGCGGTCACGGGCCTTTATTTTCTTGATGGAACGGCCTCGGAACGGGCGTCGCAGGTACAGCCCTCGGCCAGGGGCGAGCTGGAGATAACCGATCTTCTTGAGACCTATCTGCGCGACGGGCTGTTGAACGTCGAACGCATGGGGCGCGGTTATGCCTGGCTGGACACGGGGACACATGCCTCGCTGCTGGACGCCGGCAATTTCGTCCGCACCCTGACCGCCCGCCAGGGTCTTCAGACCGGCTCGCCCGAAGAAATCGCGTATGAACAGGGCTGGATCAGCAAGGACGATCTTTTGGCCGCAGCCAAGCCGCTGGGCAAGAACGCCTACGGGGCCTATCTGCACCAGATCGCGGGCGAGACCGAATGAAGACGGCGCTGGTCACAGGCTCGGCGGGCTTCATTGGCGCCCAGGTTGCCGAGCGCTGGCTGTCCGAAGGCTGGCGCGTGGTCGGTGTCGATTGCTTCAGCGAATACTACGACCCGGATCTGAAGCGCGATCGCGCCAGGCGGTTGGCGAGCTTCACGGATTATGTCGAGGTAGAAGACCGGATCGAGCGTCCGGGCCTTCTGGCGGAGCTGTTCGAGGCTCACCGGCCGGACACCGTGATCCACCTGGCCGCCCAGGCGGGGGTTCGTTATTCGATCGAAGCACCAAGAACATATCTCGACTCGAATATCGCCGGCACGTTCGAGTTGCTCGAGGCCGCGCGGGCCCGTCCGCCGCGCCACATGCTGCTGGCCTCGACCTCGTCCGTGTATGGCGCGAACACGCACATGCCCTATGCCGAGACCGACAAGGCGGACAGCCAGATGTCGTTCTACGCCGCGACCAAGAAAGCGACCGAGGCGATGGCGCATTCCTATGCGCATCTCTACCGGCTGCCGGTGACGATGTTCCGGTTCTTTACCGTCTATGGTCCCTGGGGCCGCCCGGACATGGCCTATTTCAAGTTCGTCAAGGCCATCCTCGAAGGTCTTCCCATCGACGTCTACAACCACGGCAGGATGAAGCGCGATTTTACCTACATCGACGACCTGGTCGACGCCGTTCGGGGATTGGCGGACTGCGTGCCTGACACGACCGCTGGCGATTTCGACAGCCTGAGCCCGGTGGCGCCGTTCCGGATCGTGAACATCGGCAAGTCGGAACCGGACGAGTTGGGCACCTTCATCGCCGCGATCGAGACCGCGCTTGGGCGAAAGGCGCAACAGAACCTGATGGACATGCAGCCCGGCGATGTGCCGGCGACCTGGTCGGACACGACGCTTCTGGCGGCGTTGACGGGGAAATCCCCCAAAACGCCCCTGTCGCAAGGGGTGCCTGCCTTTGTGGAATGGTACAAGGATTACTACGGCGTCCGCTGACGTCTGAGGAAAGGAACGAGTCACATGCGTATCGCCATGATCGGAACCGGCTATGTCGGTCTTGTCTCGGGGGTCTGTTTTTCGGATTTCGGACACGAGATCGTCTGCGTGGACAAGGACGTCTCGAAGATCGAGCGGCTGGAAAGGGGCGAAGTCCCGATCTACGAGCCGGGGCTGGAGGCCCTCCTGGAGAAGAACGTCAAGGCCGGCAGGCTGACGTTCACCACCGACCTGGCGCTCGCGCTTGATGATGTCGATGCGGTTTTCATCGCCGTCGGCACGCCGACGCGCCGTGGCGACGGACATGCCGACCTTACCTACGTGATGGCAGCCGCGGAAGAGATCGCGCGGACCGCCAAGGGCTACATCGTGATCGTCACGAAATCGACGGTTCCGGTCGGCACCAACCGCAAGGTGGCCGAGGTGGTGCGCGCGGCAAACCCCGATCTGGAATTCGACGTCGCATCGAACCCCGAGTTTCTGCGGGAAGGCGCCGCGATCGAGGATTTCATGCGCCCCGACCGCGTCGTGGTCGGCGTCGAGAGCGACCGGGCGGCCGAGGTCATGGCCGATGTCTACCGGCCGCTCTTCCTGCGCGAATTCCCCATCGTGACCACCGATCTCGAATCCGCGGAAATGATCAAATACGCCGCGAACGCCTTCCTGGCGACCAAGATCACCTTCATCAACGAGATCGCCGCGCTCTGCGAGAAGACGGGCGCGGACGTGCGTGAAGTGGCCAAGGGCATGGGGTTGGACGGCCGGATCGGCAACAAGTTCCTGCACGCGGGCCCTGGGTATGGGGGGTCGTGTTTTCCAAAGGATACCAGTGCCTTGGCGCGGATGGGACAGGAATACGCCTCGCCCATGATCATCACCGAGGCGGTGATCCAGGTCAACGATCACGTCAAGCGGCGGATGATCGAGAAACTGCGCGACCTGTGCGGCGGTTCGTTCAAGGATCGCAAGATCACGGTGCTTGGCGTCACGTTCAAACCCAACACCGATGACATGCGCGACGCGCCATCGCTGACGATCATTCCCGCGCTTGTCGGTGGCGGAGCGAAGGTGCATGCCGTTGACCCGCAGGGCCGCCACGAAGGGGAAGACCTGCTGCCGCACGTGATCTGGGAAGACGACGTCTACGACGCGGCCAGGGATTCGGATCTTCTGGTGCTACTTACGGAATGGAACGAGTTCCGGGCCCTGGACCTGTCACGGGTCGCCGGTTCCATGCGCAACGCACGGATGGCGGACCTGAGGAACATCTACACGGCAGCCGACGCCGAAGAGGCCGGTTTCGACGCCTACGTGTCGGTGGGAAGACGCCCGTTTCCTGCCTCGATGGACTGAGCGCGGACGCCGGTTTCATCCGGCGCCGCACTATCAGCAGGTCAGTAGGAGTATCCGTAGCCCTCTTCCATGTAACGGCACTTGTTCAGAATGATGCCGGCGACATTGGTGTATTGGGCAACTTCGCGCTCGACCTCGTCGAGTTGCGAGACCGTGGTGCTTTCGGCACCCGCGACGATCAGCACGGCATCCACAAGCTTGAGGAAGGCGCGGGTTTCATCGCTGACGAGGACCGGCGGCAAGTCGAACAGCATGATGTCCGGCTTGTAGGTATTCTGAATATCGTCAAGAAGATCCGAGGTCCGCGCCCGGTTGATCAGCTGTGAAGGATCGCTGACCGAGCTGGTCGTCATCGACACCATCGTGTTGTCGTGCAGTCGCATCGCCTGCTCTTCGAAAGAGACGGTGTCTTTCAGGACGTCCTCGAAACTTGCTGCCGGGCTTGCGCCGAACATCTTGAAAATCGAGGGACGGCGAAAATCCATGTCGAAAAGTATGCCGCGAATTTCGGGCTGACGGCCGACGCCGGCAATCAGATTGCAGGCAATGGTCGTCTTCCCGCAGCTTGGCGTCGCCGACGTGATCGCGATTCGCGTCCAGTTGTTCCGGCGCATCTCGAGCATCAGCTTGGTCCGCAGAATATCGAAATACTGGGCGTTGCCGGTGGCTTCGACAGCATAGATCCGGGACGCCTCGAGGCGCTGCATCGAAGGATCGAACAGCGGCACGGCTGCCCACGCCGCCTCGACGGCCTCGGCCTGGGCCATGCGGCGCGACCGGTTTCGCGCCGTCAGTTCGGGGCGCACCGGGCGCGAGCCATCGGTGCCATCTCTTTGTTCACGTGCCCGTGCCAGGGCTGCCTGCAACTTTTCCATAGCTAACGACCAGTCTACCTATCAGAGCCCCATTGCTTCCAGCGCGCGTTCCGCAAGCAGATCGAGCGGAAGATAGTATGTGTGCAACGCCCAAATCCCCAAGGGTATTGCCAGGATCGCACCAAGGACGAGGATCGTGTTCATGGTGCGGCGGCGTTTGATGTCCGCCTCTTTTTCGATGAACGGAATCGTTGCAAGAGGCTGGACGCCAAGACCGCGGGTCAGATCGACCGGCCGGCGAACCGCGCGGTTCAGCAATTCCGTGAGAACGAAGAATACAGCCGCCAGTGCGGCTCCGGCGAAGAAGCCACCGCCCGCAATCAGCTTGCGGTTCGGTCCGCTGGGGCGGTTCGGCGCGATGGCGCGCTCGATCACCGAAACCCGCTCGCCGCGGCCCTGTACCTCGATGCTTTCACCCACCTTGGCCGTACCAAGCGACGCGACAGCCTGATTGTACTGGGTCTGGACGTTGTCGTAGTCACGGGTCAGGGCATCCAGGCGGATGGCGTTTTCGGGGGTCTTCTCGATCGCTTTCTGCAGGACTTCCAGTTCGTCTTCGATCTTGGCGATATCGCCCTCGAGGAAGCTGATGCGCGCGTCGATGTCGGCAATCTGGATATCCAGCATGTTCTGCATGGGATCGGATTTTGCCGCATCTCCCGCCGGTCTCATGGATTCTTCAAGCTGCTCGATTTGCGCACGCAGCATTTTCACGCGCGGATTACTCTCGGAATAGACCGAAAGCGCGCCGTTCAACTGGCTGCGCAGGGTCGCAAGCTGCTGTTGCTCGGGCGTCAGCGCGGGCTGGTTGACCCCACTCGCGGTGCCCACGGAAACCAGGCGGTTCCTTTGCTCGCGAAGGGTGGCAAGATCACGCGAGTTCAGGCTGAGACGCTCCAGAAGCTGGGTCTGGCGATTGAGACGGTAAAGCTGTTCCTCAGGAAGCGCATCCTTGTTCGCTTCCTTGAAGGCCACGATGGCGGCGCTCTTGCGGGAGAGGTCCTCGCTGAGGCGCGCCACCTCGGATTCGAAGAACTCCGCGGTTTCCATCGCCTCGTTCTGCCGGATCTCGGCGCTCTCGCTTTCGACCAGTGTCACGAACTCGTTGACGATGTCCGCCGCGATCTCCGGAGACTCGTCTTCGAAGGTAATCTCCATGACCGTGTTGCGCTGACGGTCACCGGACCACACGAAGATGCCGGTCCTTTTCTGCATGGCGTCGAAGATTTGGTCGGGCCTCATCTCCTCGCCTTTGAAAACCCCGTACTTGTTGGCGACGTCGATCATGTTGGCGCGGGTCATCAGGCGCTCTTCGATGATCTGAAGTTGCTTGTCCGCCGAAGTCTGGACCGTCGATACGACCATTTCTCCGGGGATTTGGGCGTTTTCGACAAGCAGTCTGGCACCCGCCGAATACCGTGGCGGGATGGTAAGGGCCATGGCGATGCCGATCGCGGTGCCAAGAAGCACGAGGACCAGCATGACCGGCATGCGCTTCATGAAGAGCGCTAGATAAAACTTCACATCCGAATTCATTCTGCAGCTTCTCCGGTAATCGTTAAGGCCGGCAGGAAGATGCCGTCATCGAGCACCTCCTCGACTATCGCGGCATCGACAACTCGTCTTTCCTCTGTAGCAGCGTAGACCATGGAAAAATCGCAGAGCTTGTTCACAAGTCGCGGAATTCCGTGGGTGTGTTTGTGCACCAGGTCGATCGCCTCGGCCGTAAACTCGGATCCGGTGCCACCGACATGGGTCAGGCGGTGCTGGATGTACCCGGCCACGGCGGCGCGATCGAGCGACCCGATATGATACGTCGCCGTCACGCGTTGCGCGAACTGGCGCAACTCGGGCCGCATGATCATCTGTCTGAGCTCCGGCTGCCCAACGAGTATCAACTGAAGCAACTCGTCCTTGTTCGAGTTGATGTTGGTCAGCATCCGAAGCTCTTCCAGACCCTCGATCGAGAGGTTCTGAGCCTCGTCGATCAGCAGGATCACCCGGCGCCCCGAGGCGTATTCCTCGATCACGAAATCCTGCAACTGCTGAAAGAGCGTGACGTAGGCCGCGGAAAAGTCGGTCTCGACGCCGAGCGAGTTCAGAACCCACTGCAGAAGTTCGCCGCGCCCGCCCTGCGCATTCGAGATCAAGCCAAGCGTCACGTCGTCTTCAAGTGTCTGCAGAAGTTTCTGAATGAGCGTCGTCTTACCCACCCCGACTTCACCGGTCACGATGGTGATCGGTGCCCGCGTGATGACGCCGTATTCCAGCACGGAAAAGGCCCTGCGGTGAGCCCGGGACCAGAACAGGAAATCGGGGTCCGGAAGCAGCGTGAACGGCCGCTCGGAAAACCCGAAATACTCCATATAAAGATCGGTACTCGTCATGGTCTCACTAAGTTTCGAGCCTGATATAGGCCGCGCTGCCACGAGAGTCTGTAGACACTTTCCTAAGGGCTACATCATGTCGCTGTTGCGGCATTTCTGCAATTCATATGTGTGCAAAAATCCGAATCGCCAAGGGGTTGTCCGGGGCGCGCCAGAACTCGCGTTTCCAAAAAGGAAACAGAAAGGCGGATCCGAGTGTATCGTTTACGAACCGATGAGTGCTGCCCACAACGTCGAAATCAAGTCGGTGTTAGAGAAAGTGGTCAAATTGTGGCAAAAACCTGTGGAAAATCTGCCGGTCGGCCTGCGTGGGCCCAAGTATTGCAAAGCTTCAAGGTGTGAGAGACCGTGAATTTTCCATGAACACCGCTGTCTTTATTTGATTCTGCGAGCGCAAATGCTACTAACGAAATCGACCGTGACCGGTTGGATATTGCTGCTGCAAGTGTAACTGGTTCGTGGTTTCTTGTGTTTTAGGGGGCCGAGGATGCCTCGGCAAAGGTTTATGACAGTACATGCGACGAGTATTCGCCGGTCGTCCGACATAGGTTCGGTTTCTTCCAACTCCGTTGCTCCGCGCAAGGGGTTTTATCGTTCATTTCTGAAGCGCGTTATCGACGTGCTTGCCGTTTTGATTTCCTTTCCCATCGTGCTCCCTTTCATGGCGCTTCTGTCGTTCTTGATCTCGCTTGATGGCCATTCTCCCGTGTTTCGTCAGGAGCGCGTCGGCAAGGACGGCCGCCGGTTCGTCATGTGGAAGTTCCGCACCATGGTGCCCGACGCCGAGAAGATGCTGGACCGTCACCTGGCGGATAACGAAACCGCCCGCTGCGAATGGGAAACCAAGCAGAAGCTCAGCATCGATCCTCGGGTCACCAGGATCGGCCGCCTGCTGCGCCGCACGTCGCTTGATGAACTGCCGCAGATATTCAACGTTCTGAAGGGTGACATGTCGCTTATCGGACCGCGCCCGATGATGCCCTCCCAGCAGGCGCTGTATCCGGGGCATGCCTATTATCACCTTCGTCCCGGCATGACCGGCAGCTGGCAGATTTCGGCACGTCACACGAGCGACTTTGCCGAGCGCGCCATGTATGACGACATCTACGACCGCGAACTTTCGCTTGTGACGGACCTTCGCATCCTGTTCGGAACCGTTGTCGTGGTTTGCCGCGGAACGGGCGTCTAAGCCTCACTCTCGCAGTTTCCTGAAGTTCTGTCACCGCCCGGACTGGTTGCCGCGCCTTGGTATGTTAATACCTTGAGCGCGGCATGACGGTCTTGGAGTAGCACATGTTCCCATCTTCATTTGTCAGGATAGCAGCCGCGCTTTTCCTGGCATGCCTGTTGACGGCTTGCGACAGCGCCGAGGAGCGTGCCCGGAAGCACTACGAGAACGGCCTGGAATTGCTTGACGCCGGCGATGTTCAACGGGCCCTGGTCGAGCTTCGCAACGTCTTCGTGCTGGACCCGGGCAATATCGACGCCAGGCTGGTGTATGCAAGGGCCGCGCGGTCGATCGGAAACCTTCCCGAAAGCTATTCGCATTTCCTTCGGGTCGTCGAAAGCCGGCCGGACAATCTGGAAGCGCGGCTTGCGCTGAGCGAAATGGCGATCGAAGCGCAAAACTGGGACGAGGCCAAGCGGCACGCCGAGGCCCTGATCGCGTCCGGCGAAGACATCGAAGGACTGGAAACCGTCAAACTGGCATTGGAGTTCCACAAGGCGGCGACGGACGAGGACGCTGCCCGGATGCGCGCGTTGACCCGAAGCGCCGCCGATCTTTTCGAATCCCGTCCGGGCGACCCGATCCTGCACAGACTTCTGATCGAGGGCTACGCCCGCGAGGGCAACAACGACGATGCGCTGGCGATTCTTGATATCGCGCTTCGGCAACAACCCAGAAACCGCGGCCTCTACATGGTGCGTGCCCGTTTGCTGGATCTCAAAGGCGACCAGGACGCGGTCGAGCAACATCTTCGCGAGACGGCGGAACGCTTTCCCGATGACGACGACACCAAGATATTGCTGATCAGGCATCTGGCCAGCCGGGGCCGACTGGATTCGGCCGAGGCCTTTCTTCGCGAACAGTTGTCCAAGGCCGATCTCGCGGAATCCGCGCATGTCACGCTGGTAACGTTCCTGAGACAGGCGCGCGGAAACGATGCGGCGCTTGCCGAACTTGAAACGGCCATCTCGACCTATGAAGACAACCGCCTTTTCCGCGCCCTGCGTGCCGGTATCGTCTTCGACCAGGGCGACCCCGAGGGCGGCATATCGGCGATGCGGGATGCCATCGAAGGCGCCGAGCCCGGTGAAGAGACCGATCGTTTCAAGGTGACGCTTGCGCGGATGCTGGTATCGACGGGCAACGTTCCCGAGGCGCGGCAACTGGTCGACGAAGTCCTGCGGAACGATCCCGGTCAGGTCGACGCGCTGAAAATGTCGGCCCGCTGGAACATCGAGGCCGACAAACCCGAGGAAGCGCTGCGGGCGCTGCGCAGCGCTCTTGACCGCAATCCCGAGGATGCGGAAGCCATGATGCTGATGTCCGAGGCGCACCTGCGAAGCGGCAACCCCGAACTGGGGCAGGACCTTATGGCTCTTGCCGTCGAAACGTCGGGGTACGCGCCTGACGAGAGTCTGGAGTTCGCATCGAGCCTGTTCATTCAGAACCGGTTCCGGCCCGCCGAAGACGTGCTGGTTCGGGCGCTGCGCCGGTCGCCGGACAACATCGACCTTCTGGTCCTGCTGGGCCAGGTTCACATCGCGACCGAGGATTGGGCGCGCGCCGAGCAGGTCGAGTCAACGCTGCGCCGGATCGAGACCGAGCAGGCCGAGGCCCGCGCCGAAGAGCTTCAGTTCCAGATTTTCGGACGCCGCGAAGGCCGCGATCGTGCGATCGCGTACCTCGAAAACCTGATCGCCAGCGACAACGGCAATTCCGCCGCCAAGATCGCCCTGATCCGCGCGAAGCTCGAGGAAGGCCAGGGCGACGAGGCCGTCATGGTCGCCGAAGACCTGGTCGAGGAGTTCCCGGACAATCCCCGCGCAAAACTGGTGCTTGGCAACACCCTGATCGCACTAAAGGATTACGAGAGAGCCGAGGACGTCATCCGCGACACGATGCAGGAAAGCGACGACCCCGCCGCCGCGCTGCAACTGGTTCGCGTACTGGGAGCACAGGCGCGGGTCGATGAAGCCCGCGTCGCTCTGGATGACGCGCTTGAGAACACGCCGGAAGACATGAACCTTCTATGGGTGAAGGCATCGTTCCTGGAGCAGGCCAACGACATCGAGGGCGCAATCGGCATCTACGAGAGCCTGTACGCGCGGGATTCGCGCTCGCTGGTCATCGCCAACAACCTGGCAAGCCTGCTGGCGACCTATCGGGAAGACGACGAAAGCCTGCAACGCGCCATCGCCGTGGCGCAGCGCCTACGGGAAACGGACGTACCGCCGTTCCAGGACACCTATGGCTGGATCCTGTATCGCCAGGGCCAGCTTCAGGAGGCGATCAAATATCTCGAACCCGCCGCCGAGGCCCTGTCCGACGATCCGGTCGTGCAACTCCATCTTGGCAAGGCCTATCAGGCCCTGGGACGCACCGCTGACGCACGTGCATCGTTCCGGCGCGCGATCGATGCGGCACCGGAAAACGATCCGCGACCGCAAATCGCCCAGGCAAGGGACTTTCTTGCCGAAAATGGCAGCGACGGCGGATCGCAGTGAAGCGCGGAATGTTGCACTTGTGGCGCAAGGACATCACGCAACGTTACGAAAATTAAAGAAAAGGCTTTCTTTCGCACAATCCGATAGGCAATAGTATGAGCGAAAGTGTTGTACTCACTTTGGGGGAAGTGAAGTTATGAAAGTGGGAAAAATGAAGACGTTCTTGCTCGCCGTGACCGCGATGATTTTCACCACGGCTGCAATTGCCCAGTCCGGATACCAGATTCGTCCGGGCGATACCTTGTCGATCGAAGTTCTTGAAGACAGCACGCTGAACAGGTCGGCGCTGGTGCTTCCGGACGGCACGATATCGTTCCCGTTTGCAGGAACGGTCCGTGCAGCAGGCCTTACGGCCGATCAGGTCGATGCGGCCATCACGTCCGGTATAGCGGGCAACTTCGCATCCGAGCCGAACGTGTTCGTGACGGTTGCGTCGCTCAATCCGGCGCGGGCGACCGCCACCGGTACTGGTGCGGCCACGGTCAGCATTTACATGATGGGCGAGATAGCGACGCCGGGCGAAAAGAAACTGCGCCGCGGCATCACGCTTATTCAGGCACTGGCCGAAACCGGCGGTTTCACCGCCTTTGCGGCGACGAAACGTATCGTCCTTCGCCGCACGGACACACGCACGGGTCAGCAATCCGTGTCAACGATCAACTATAAAGCAATCGCGGACGGGGCAGCGATTGGGGGAGACATCGTTCTTCGTAGCGGTGACGTCATCATCGTGCCCGAGCGCCGCCTCTTCGAGTAGTGCGGATGACATATTTGCGAACGGGTCTATCTCTTTCAGCTACCCTAGCGCTTTCGGCAATCAGCCTTCCCCCTGCGTTCGCACAGGGGGCTCCTGGCTTGTCGGGGACGTTCACGTTCTCGCAGGGCTTCGAGCTAAGCGACAACGAGGATCTAGACAGTACCACAAGCGGCGCGACATTCACGTCGCGGACCGGTCTTGGTTTTGGCGTGCAAAGCCAGACGCGAGCTGAAACGCTGCAGTTGCAGATCGGCACACAGGTCGTCGGCCAGTACGGCGGCGGCGCCAGCGACAGCTTCGACATCGAGAATACGAACGCCGCGTTCGACTACACCCGGACGGGCGCAAGTGCCCGGCTCAACTTTTCTGCCCAGTATTCCGAGGTTGACCTCGGCGACTCGGTCATCACTCTCGGACCAACATCCGGCGGTACCGGCACGCTGGTTATCGACGACGGGACCGCAGACATCACCACATTGAATGTGACCCTTGAAACCGGGATCAACGAACCGTTCGGTCTCAGGCTTTCGACGGGCTACTTCAACGAGGACTTCAGCGGCACGACCGACCCGAGCCTTGTCGACAACGAGCGGATCAACGTGGACGCGCTTGCGAGTTTTCGTCTGAACCCGTCACGGACGGTCCGTGTTCTGGCCGGCTATGCGACAACGGATGAGATCGGCGTCCTGAACGACACTGACGACTATTACCTCGGCCTTGGCATTTCCGGTCAGACCCGTGGTCAGTTGACCTATTCCGGCGACATCATCTACGACCGAAGCGAAACCAACGGGGCCGTGACAAATGACGGCCTGGGTTTCGACGTCGCGGTGACGCAGGCGCGGCCCGACGGCTCGGTGGGCGTCAATCTGACGAGCCGCACAAGCGATGATGGCCGGCGGACACAAGCGACGGTGAACCGCAGTTTCCTGCTTCCGACCGGTGACCTGAGCTTCGCCCTGGGCGTCGTCGATCAGGAAGGCGATTCATCGCTGCGTCCGAGCGGAAGCATCGCCTATACGCGCAACACGCCGCGCGGCGACCTTACGGCCAGCCTCAGCCAGGATCCCTCGATCGACGCCGGAACGATCTACAGCAACACCAGCATTGCCGTCGGATATACCGAGCAGATCAATGCGACCTCCGGTTGGTCGGCGGCGCTGTCGTATGATGCCGCGAACCAGCTTGGCAGCAGTCTGGATGACAGCCGTGCGACCGCTCGCATTACCTATTCACGCAATCTGACCCCCGAGTGGCAGATGAATACCGGTTTCCAGCATGTCCGCGAGATTTCGGATGGTGGACCGGTCGAAAGCTCCAACACGGTCTTCTTCAACGTTCAGCGGGACATCGCTTTCGGGTTCTGACGGGGTCAAGTTCCGATTTGCGGCAGTGGTGCCGCCAAGCCCCCCACCGGCATCGGCGGGGGGCTTTTCGTTTCCGCGCCGCCCGTGCGACGGGGCAACGGACACTTGCGGGTTTCGCGGACGCCCGGGCGCGGATAGCCTCTGCCATGTGAGACGGCCACCGCGTCGCCCGCGCGGCAGAAACAGCAACAGGAAAGGACGCACGTGTTCACCGCATCAGAGCTCGAGGACGCCCGGAACCTTGTTCATTCGCACATGCCCGGCAGCCCGCAATACGCCTGGCCTCAGCTGGAGGCGCGGCTGGAAACAAAGGTCTGGGTCAAACACGAAAACCACACGCCCACAGGCTCGTTCAAGGTCCGCGGCGCCTTCACCTTCATCGACTGGCTGAAGCGCACGCGCCCGGACTGTCCCGGTATCATTACCGCAACGCGCGGCAATCACGGACAGGGTCAGGCGCTGGCCGCTACGGCGGCGGGAATGCGGGCGGTTGTTTACGTGCCGCGGGGCAACTCGGTTGAAAAGAACGCCGCGATGCGGGCTTTCGGCGCGGAACTCATCGAATTCGGCGACGACTTCGACGAGGCGCGCGAGGAAGTGTTTCGGGTGGCCGATGCGGAAGGGCTGGCGTTTGTTCCGCCGTTCCACCGCGAACTGGTGCGGGGGGTGGCGACCTATGCTTTCGAACTTCTGTCGGCCCAACCGCAGATCGATACGCTCTATGTCCCGATCGGCTGCGGTTCGGGCATCTGCGGATGCATCACCGCGCGGGACGCCCTGGGACTGAAGACGAAGATCGTCGGCGTCGTGAGCGAGAACGCTCAGACCGCCAAGCTGTCGGCCGAAGCCGGGAGGCTGATCGAGACCGGTCCGCCCCGCACGTTTGCCGACGGCATGGCGGTGCGGATACCGGTACAGGAGGCGCTGGATATCTACGGTCCGGGTGCAGAGCGGATCGTCACCGTCAGCGATGCCGAAGTGGCCGAAGCGATCCGGGTCTATTTTCGGGACATCCACAACCTGGCCGAGGGTGCGGGAGCGGCGCCCCTGGCCGCGCTGATGCAGGAGGCCGACAGGATGCAGGGCCGCGAGGTGGCCGTCATACTCTGCGGCGGAAACATCGACACCGAGTGGTTCCTGACCGTGATGCAGGGCGGCGTGCCAGAGGTCTAGGGGACAGGGCCTTTCGCCACAGGAACGGCAAGGGTTTTCCGGTCGGGCGAAGGGTGCCGGGGCTTCGGCGCATGCCAGGTCGCCCAAGGTTCGACACTGGCTTGAAGGCCAAAAAAAACGCGGCGCCGAGACGCCGCGTTTCCGGAATTCGATAGTGAAAACCTACTCTTCGTCGCCCTGATCGGTCGTCGGGACCTCGTCGGCGGCGGGTGCTTCCATTTCGGCCTCTTCCTCGTCGGCCTGACTTGCCAGACCCGAGGGGGCCTGGATGTTGGCGATGACGAAGTCGCGGTCGATGGTGGGGACGGCGCCTGCGGGCAGGTCGACCATCGAGATGGTCAGCGTGTCACCGATCTGAAGGCCTTCGATGCTGCCGACGATCTTCTCGGGGATGTCGCCGGCGGTGACCTTCAGTTCGACCTCGGGACGAACCATCGTCAGCACGCCACCCTTGCGGATGCCGGGGCAGTTCTCGTGGCCCTCGATCTCGACCGGGATGTAGAGCGCGATCTTCGACGTGCGCTTGAGCCGCATCAGGTCCAGATGGGTCGGCAGGTCCTTGACCACGTCGCGCTGAACGTTGCGGCAGATGACGCGGACGTCGTCGTGGCCGTCGACTTTCAGATTGAACAGGGTCGCCAGAAAACGGCCTGCTTTCAGTTGCTTGTACAGCACGTTGTAGGGGATGTTGATCGGAAGCGGATCGGTGCCGCCGCCGTAAACGATGCCAGGTACGAGCCCGTCTCTACGAGCTTGACGAGCGGCCCCCTTGCCTGTCCCCGTCCGTACCGTGGCGTTAAGATCAGGGATCTCACCAGCCATGGTCAATTCTCCAAATTTTCAAGTTTCGGGCGGCCTCCAAGGGTGTCCGCCCATGAGGAGCGGCGTATAGCGGGGGACGGGGCGGTTGGAAAGGGAAAAGTGACCGGGTTTCCGAAGTCTGACCGCAAGGATCGCCACGCGTCGCGTTGCGCAACACCGCATACGCGCTTTACCCTTTGAAACAAGCACAAACGGACGAAATCGCAACGTCGGTATCACGTCGGTATTACGTCGGTATCGCGTCGGTGCCACCAGCGGTCCGGGGGAATGGAACCCCAAGATGTGGTGTGGCGCGCCCGAAAGGTTAATCGACCGTTCGCGCCCCCCCTGCCCGGCTGTCCCGCCCGATGACACGGCGCATCTTGTGCGCAGGCCCGGACGGACAGACACTCGACCCCGAAGCCGCCCGGGTCACGGGGGCGGCGCGATGACCGGAGGCAACATGATAAACGCATTGCTTGCGCTGCTTCTCTGCCAGCTGGCCGGCGAGGCGATCACCACGGCGCTGAACCTGCCGCTGCCGGGGCCGGTGATCGGGATGGTCTTTCTTCTGGTGCTGTTCCTGGCCCTGCCGCGGGCCACCGAAACGGTGCGGCCCGTCGCCCAGGGGTTCCTGTCGCACCTGTCGCTTCTGTTCGTGCCCGCCGGTGTCGGCGTGGTGGGACAGATCGCGGTGCTGGGCAACGAGGCCGCGGTCCTGATCCTGGCGGTGGTCGTCTCGACGGTGCTGAGCATGATGGCTGCCGCGCTGGCCTTCGTGGCGGTCGCCCGCGTGACGGGGAACACCGATGAGTGACGTCACGCGCTTCTGGTCCTATCTCGCACAGGAGCCGCTTCTGTGGCTGACGCTGACGCTGCTGGCCTATGCGGCGGGCGACGCTGCCTATCGCGCGTCTGGCCGCAAGCCCTGGGTGAACTCGGTGCTGGTGGCGGTGATCCTGCTGGCCGGCGTGCTGCTGGCGACCGGCACGCCCTACGACGTCTATTTCGACGGCGCGCAGTTCGTTCATTTCATGCTCGGCCCCGCGACGGTGTCGCTGGCGCTGCCGCTTTACGACAACCGGGACCGCCTGAAGCGCTCGGTCCTGCCGGTGCTGGCAGCGGTGGCGGCAGGCTCGGTGGTGGCGGCAGGCTCGGCGGTGGGGATCGCCTGGGCGCTTGGCGCGGGCGATGTCAGCATGGCCTCGCTTGCGCCGAAATCCGCGACCGCTCCGGTGGCCATCGGCATCTCGGAGCGGCTGGGCGGCGCGCCGACGCTGACGGCGGTTCTGGTCATCCTGACGGGGATCACGGGCGCCATCGTGGCGACGCCGCTGTTGAACCTGATGCGGATCAGGGACTGGCGCGCGCGGGGACTGGCCGCCGGCGTGGCCAGTCACGGGATCGGAACGGCGCGCGCCTTCCAGGTGCATCCGACCGCCGGGGCCTTCGCCGGGTTGGGCATGGCGCTGAACGCGCTGATCGCGGCGCTCGTCGCACCGCTGGTACTGGCGCTGTTCAGCTGAGGTTCAGTCGAAGTAGGCGTAATTCGCGTCGATCGCGCCGTGGGCGCAATTGGCATCCAGCAGGGCCGCGTGAATGTCGCCGTCGCCGTCCTGCGACAACTCGGAGACGTCGAGGAACGTGGCGGTCACCGAGTCCAGAACCGGCGCGTCGGGATCGCTGAGATCCCAGGTGACGAAGCCGCAGACCAGGTTGCGGTTGCCGTCCCAGGTTCCCATGAAATCGACCGAGCCCAGGAAGCGGTCCACCGGGTACCAGCTGATGCGGTAGCCGGTCAGGTGATCGACCGGGCCGTGGGACGTGAGCACGTCCGCCCGGGTATCGCCGAGTTGCAGGCTGGCGGGCGTGGCCGTCAGCGGTGCCGAGATGACCGGACGCGCGGGGCGCGGTTCGGCCCCCGCCTCGACCGCGTCGAAGAGGCGCGACGTGGCCTGGACGATTGCGGCGGTTTCGGCCGGAAACTCGACGGCCGTGCCAAGGCTGGCCGGCATCTGCGCGCTGGCAGGCAGCACGAAGGCGGCCGACAGCAGGGCTGCGGCCGCAAGAGATGTTCTGAACTTTTGATCATGGGCACTGGTCATCCACAAAATGTACGCTCAAAGCGCAAATACGGCAAGAACATGGCACGAAACTGGCTGCAATAAGGTCACACTCGCGGCATCTTTGCACCAATTGGAAACCAAGACCCGGTTCACGCCGGATTGTTGCGAATCGGTCGCTCTGCGCGACTTAGGACCACTCGCCCGAAAAGCCCTTCGGCACCAAGAGGATGTCGCGGTTCACGTCCTTGATGTCACGCTTGCCGCAGAACGCCATCGAGAGATCGAGTTCCCGGTGCAGCACCTCGAGCGCGCGGGTCACGCCCTTCTCGCCCATCGCGCCCAGGCCGTAGACCCAGGCCCGGCCGCTCATCGTGCCCCTGGCGCCGAGTGCCACGGCCTTCAGCACGTCCTGTCCGGTGCGAATGCCGGAATCGAACCAGACCTCGGTCTTGTCGCCCACCGCCTTGACGATCGGCTCGAGCGCCCGGATCGAGGACAGCGCGCCGTCAAGCTGGCGCCCGCCGTGGTTCGAGACGACGATCGCGTCGGCGCCCAGTTCGGCGGCCTTGATGGCGTCGTCCACCTCCATGATCCCCTTCAGGATCACCTTGCCGCCCCACATGTCCATCAACTGCTTGATCCGCTCCCAGTTCAGCGAGGGGTCGAAGGCCTCGGCGGTCCAGGACGACAGCGAGGTCGGGTCCGAGACGCCCTGCGCATGACCGACGATATTGCCGAAGAAGCGCCGCTTGG
Source organism: Silicimonas sp. (assembly GCA_040220415.1). GTDB lineage: Bacteria > Pseudomonadota > Alphaproteobacteria > Rhodobacterales > Rhodobacteraceae > JAVJUV01. The sequence goes on along the minus strand of JAVJUV010000103.1, from coordinate 9,342 downwards.
TTTGCAGCATTTCGAGCCCCCAGGGGATCTTGGTCATCATGTTGGCGATGGAGGCCGGGGTCAGTTTGGGCGGGGCGGAAAGGCCGTTCTTCAGATCCTTGTGGCGCTGGCCCAGCACCTGAAGATCGACGGTGATGACGATGGCCGAGCAGTTGGCGTTGTGCGCCCTCTCCATCAGGCGGCGCATGAAATCGTCGTCCTTCAGGGTGTAGACCTGGAACCAGAAGGGTTTTGTCGTGTGCTGGGCCACATCCTCGATCGAACAGATGGACATGGTCGACAGGCAGAACGGCACGCCGAACTTCTCGGCCGCGCGGGCCGCCTTGATCTCGCCGTCGGCGTTCTGCATGCCGGTCAGGCCGACGGGGGCCAGCGCCACCGGCATCGCCACTTCCTGGCCCACCATCTGGGTCGCGGTCGTGCGGTTCGCCATGTCGACGGCGATCTTCTGGCGCAGGCGGATCTGCTGGAAATCGCTGGTGTTGTCGCGGAAGGTCTGTTCGGTCCACGATCCCGTCTCGGCGTAGTCGTAGAACATCTTTGGAACCCGGCGCCTGTAGAGGCGCTTGAGGTCGGCGATTTCCGTGATGACGGGCATGGGCGGGGTCCCCTTTGGTGGTCAGCCGCTGTTACCAATTCGGGCCCGGGGCGGCAATGCGTCAAAGCCGCGTCGGACTTCATGAAACTGATACAAAAGCTTCAAACGGCGGACATGTCGCCGGGGCACGAGTGGTGTCGGGTAATCCTTGGGGAAAGAAGAAATGACACGAACCTTATTCGGGGCGGTTTCCGTCCTGGCCCTTGCCGCGGGCGCGGCCGGGGCCGAGCAGTCGTTCAACCGTATCGCCAGCTTTCCGGTCGTCAAGAACATGGCCGACGGCGAGGACCGGGGGCGCGAAACCTCGCCCGAGATCATCGCCGCGACGGCGGACGGCATGACGCTGGTCTATACCGACAGCCCGCTGGGCGTGGTCGGGATGGTCGACATCACCGATCCTGCCAATCCGCAGCCGCTGGGCAATATCGCGATGGAAGGCGAGCCGACATCGGTCGCCGTGGTGGGGTCGAAAGCCTATGTCGGCGTGAACACCTCGGCCAGCTTCACACAGCCGTCGGGCCATCTGGCGGTGATCGACATCGCCGGAAAGACGATCGAGGCGACCTGCGACCTGGGCGGCCAGCCCGACAGCGTCGCGGTCGACGGGGCCGGCAGTTTCGTCGCCGTGGCCATCGAGAACGAGCGTGACGAGGATGCGGGCGACGGGCGCGTGGGCCAGATGCCCGCCGGATACCTGGCGATGCTGGATCTCGCGGACGACACGGCGCAGTGCGGAACGCTGAGGAAGATCGACCTGACCGGTCTGGCGGCGGTCGCGCCCGAAGACCCGGAACCCGAGTTCGTGGACATCAACGGCGAAAACGAGATCGTCGTGACGATGCAGGAGAACAACCACATCGTGGTCCTGGGCCGCGACGGGTCGGTTCTGAACCATTTTTCCGCAGGTGCCGTCGACCTGGTGAACGTCGATACCGGGGAAGAGGGTGCGCTGACGTTCGACGACACGCTGACGGGTGTCGTGCGCGAGCCGGACTCGGTCAAATGGATCGACAACGATCATTTCGCCACCGCCAACGAGGGCGACATGGACGGCGGGTCGCGCGGCTGGACGGTCTTCAATCAGGACGGAACGGTGGTCTACGACGCTGGCCTGTCGTTCGAACATGCCGTGGCGAAGATCGGCCACTATCCCGAAGGCCGCTCGGGCAACAAGGGCGTCGAGCCGGAATCGGTGGGCTTCGACACCTTCGGCGGCACGCCGATGATCTTCATCGGTTCGGAACGCGGCTCGGTCATCGGCGTCTATGACGCGACCAATCCCGCCGAGCCGGCCCTGAAACAGCTTCTGCCCTCGGGCATCGGACCGGAAGGCTATGTAACCCTTCCCGGGCGCAACCTGCTGGTCAGCGCGAACGAGACCGACCTTGGCGAGGACGGGGCGGCGCGCGCGCATGTCATGATCTACGCGCTTCAGGACGGCGCGCCGGTCTATCCGCACCTGACCTCGGACGGGATCGCCACGCCGAGCGGCGCGCCGGTCGGCTGGGGCGCCAATTCGGGCATGGTGGCCGATGGTGCTTTCATCTGGGCGGTGAACGACAGTTTCTACGGGATGCAGCCCTCTATCTTCAAGATCGACCCCAGCCAAAGCCCGGCCCGCATCGTCGACGTGATCCGCGTCACGCGTGACGGCCAGCCGGCGCAGAAACTGGACATGGAAGGCATCACGCTGGACGGCGAAGGCGGGTTCTGGGTGGCCTCGGAAGGCCGGACCGACCGGCTGATCCCGCACGCGATCTACCACGTCGGCGCGGATGGCGAGATCGGGGATGAGATCGGGCTGCCCAAGGAGCTGATGAACGCCGAGCGCCGGTTCGGCTTCGAGGGCATCACCAAGGTCGGTGACACGCTTTGGATGGCCGTTCAGCGCGAATGGGACGACGATCCGAAGAACCACGCCAAGCTTGTCGCCTACAACATCGAGACCGGGGAATGGGGCGCGGTGCATTATCCGAAGGCCGAGCCGGATACCGGCTGGGTGGGTCTGTCCGAGATCGTGGCCCACGGCGATCACGTCTACATCATCGAGCGCGACAACCTGATCGGCGACGCGGCGGTGACCAAGATGGTGTACCGGGTGCCGCTGTCCGAGATGGTTCCCGCGCCGCTTGGCGGCGCGTTGCCCGTGGTCTCCAAAGAGGAAGTGCGCGACCTTCTGCCTGACCTGAAATCGACCGGGGGCTATGTCCTGGACAAGGTCGAGGGGCTGGCGATCATGGAAGACGGCACGGCCTGGATCTCGACCGACAACGACGGTGTCGACGACCATTCGGGCGAGACGATGTTCTTCCGCGCCGGCACTTTCTGAAAGGCTGGCTTCAGACCTTGATCGACGCCCGGCTCCGGCCGGGCGTTTTTCTTCAGGCCGCGCTGGCCGCGCGCATCCGGGCGACCGCCGAAGCGACGCGATCCGCCCTGTAGGGTTTCGTGACAGTCAGGCCCTCGAACCCGAGACGGCGGAGCGCATCGTCGCCCAGATCGGACGCGATGACGCAGGGAATCCCGCGCGATCGCAGGGCGTTGGCCACAGGCAGCGACGACTTGCCGACAAGATCGGCGTCGAGGATCGCTGCGTCTATGCATTTCAGGTTGCGGCGCAGGGCCTCGTTGGCCCGGACCCGCGTGGCGGCCACGGCGGTAATAGAATGCCCGAGATCCTCGAGTATGCATTCAAGATCGATCGACGCGGCGGTATCGTCCTCGACCAGCAGAAAGCGCATCGGTCCTTCGACTAGCGAAACATGGTTCATGGCAGCAACCCCTTGTAAAGGTTAACAAAGGTTAATGTCACACCCACTGTCCTCTTGATGGACCATAGCACGGAAAAGACGTGATTCTGAAAAAGACTTCGCGGCCGCGACACCTACCGGCGAAGTCCCGCCGGTCGGTCGATCTGCGGTCGTGCGGCCGGGGACCGGCCCCTTGTCGGCGGGGCGATCCCCGGCGGGAAATTTCTTTCGGCGCGTCGCCAAGGATTGACCTTTGACGCGCGTCCTACCCATCGTGATGCGTATGACTACCTCGGACGAGGCCCTGGCCCGGGCGGCGGCGGGCGGCGATGCCCAGGCCTTTGCGGCCCTGATCACGCGGCATTACGACCGTGTCTTCCGGCTGTCTTTCCGTCTGACCGGCGCGCGGGCCGAGGCCGAGGATCTGACCCAGGACATCTGCGCCGCCCTGCCCGCGAAGATCGCGGCGTTCCGGGGCGAGGCCCAGTTCACGACCTGGCTGTACCGCGTGGTGGTGAACGCGGCCGGCGACCGGCGGCGGCGCGCGGCGACGCGGGCCAGGGCGGCGGACGGCTGGGGCGAGGTGGAACTGGCCCGCCGCGCCGAAGCGGCCGAGGCGGCCGAGACGCTGGACTGGCTGACCGCCGCGATGCGCGCCCTGCCGGACGAGTTGCGCGACACCGTGGCGCTGGTTCTCGACGACGTGACCCATGCCGAGGCGGCAGAGGTTCTGGGCGTCAGCGAGGGCACGGTAAGCTGGCGCATGTCGGAAGTGAAAAAGCGCCTGAGGGCGCTGAAGGAGGCCGTTGATGGCTGACGAATTCGACGATCTGAAGCGCGCGATGGATGCCGCGACGCCGGCGCCCGACGCGCTGAAAAAGCGCGAGAACATCGCGCTGGCCCGGGAAAATTTCGCGCGGGCCCAAGGATCGCGGGACGGGCTGCGTCAGAGAGTTCAGAAAGGCCGGATGTCCCGGCTTCTGGACGGAGTGAAAGCGATGATGCACGCGATGACGACGAAGGGCGGCCTGGTGGCCACGACGGCGATTGTGGCGGTGGGGGCGTTCCTGGTGACGCCGCAGGGCCGGTCCCTGCTGACGCCCCCTGCCCCCGAGACGGTTCTGGTGGACGCGGTGTCGGAAAAGACCGCGCCGGCCGAGGTTGCCGCCGGGCGCTCGGACGATGCGGGCGCACGGCAACAGAACGCCGCACCCGAGACGCGCAGCCGGCTGGAGACGCCGGCGGAAGGCGGCCTGGCGGATGCCGCGCCGGCACCGGCCGCCGACGAACCGCTTGTGCAGATGGAACTGGCCGAGGAATCCTTCGCCGCCGAAGCCCCGGCGCTGTCGCGCGCCTTGCCGCAGACGGGGATCGTCGGGGCCACCGCGCCTGCGCCGAGGCGCATCGCGCCGCCGTCGGACGCGGTGATCCTGCCCGAGAGCGACACCGAAGCCTTCGCGAATGCCCCGGACAACACGCTGAAGGTCACGACCGAGAGCCCGGTCTCGACCTTCTCGATCGACGTCGACACGGCCTCCTACGCGGTGGTCCGTTCCTCGCTGATGGCGGGCGATCTGCCGCCCGGAGACGCGGTGCGCGTGGAAGAGATGGTGAACTATTTTCCCTATGCCTATCCGGCGCCCGACGGCGAACATCCGTTCCAGCCGACGATCACGGTCATGGACACGCCCTGGAACGCAGGCACGAACCTTGTGCATATCGGCATCCAGGGCACGTTGCCGGCAATCGAAGATCGCCCGCCCCTGAACCTGGTCTTCCTGATCGACACCTCGGGCTCGATGCAGGACGCCAACAAGCTGCCGCTGCTGAAACAGTCGTTCCGCCTGATGCTCTCGGAACTGCGCCCCGACGACGAGGTCTCGATCGTGACCTACGCGGGTTCCGCCGGGCAGGTGCTGGAGCCGACGCGGGCCGCGGAACGCTCGACCATCCTGGCCGCGCTCGACCGGCTGGAGGCGGGCGGCTCGACCGCCGGTCAGGAGGGGCTGCAACAGGCCTACCAGGTGGCCGAGGGCATGGCCGCAGGCGGCGAGGTGACGCGGGTGATCCTGGCCACCGACGGCGATTTCAACGTCGGGCTGTCGGATCCGCAGGCGCTGAAGGACTTCATCGCCGACAAGCGCGAGTCCGGGACCTACCTCAGCGTCCTCGGCTTCGGGCGCGGCAACCTGGACGACGCCACGATGCAGGCGCTGGCCCAGAACGGCAACGGACAGGCCGCCTATATCGACACGCTGTCGGAAGCGCGCAAGGTGCTGGTCGACCAACTGACCGGCGCGCTTTTCCCCATTGCCAACGACGTGAAGATCCAGGTGGAGTTCAACCCGGCAGAGATCGCCGAATACCGGCTGATCGGCTACGAGACCCGCGCGCTTGCCCGCGAGGATTTCGCCAACGACCGCGTCGACGCCGGCGACATCGGCGCGGGCCACACGGTGACGGCGATCTACGAGGTGACGCCGGTCGGGTCCGACGCGATCCTGAACGGGCCGCTGCGCTATTCGCAGGCCCGCGACGACCGCCCGGCCGCCTCGGACGAACTGGGCTTTTTCAAGCTGCGCTACAAGCGCCCGGGCGAGGATACCTCGATCCTGATCGAAGAGCCGATCCGGCAGGGCACCGGTGCGGCGCCCGAGGATGTGCGTTTCTCGGTGGCGATGGCCGGTTTCGGGCAGCTGCTGCGGGGCGGCGGATACCTTGGGTCCTGGACCTGGGACGAGGCCATCGCGCTGGCGAACGGTGCGAAAGGCGAGGACGCCTTCGGCTACCGCGCCGAGGCCGTCACCCTGATGAGGCTGGCCGAGACATTGTCCCGCAACTGATTTCGGCCGCATCGGGCGGGGCGGGCATGGCGACGTGCCCGCTCTTCTGCGTCGCCGCGCTTCGCGCGCCGACCGGCCGGGGGCGCTGCCCCCGGACCCCCGGAGTATTTCGAAAAAGAAGAAAGGGTGAAGGCGTCTCCGGTTCCGGGGGGCGCCTTCGAGAGACGTCGCCTGCTCTCTGGGCGGTCATCGGGACGGCTTTCTGTACCGCGGGAAAATCTGACCCGAATTCTCTTTCTTCCTGGCTGAAATACGGTCGCCGGAGGCGGAAAATGCCTCAGAACCGGGTCAGCACCACGCCGGCGAGGATCAGCGCGGCGGCCGCGGCCTTGGTGCGGTCCATGCGTTCGCCGAAGGCCAGCCAGCCGATCAGCACGGCAAAGAGGATCGAGGTTTCGCGCAGCGCGGTGACCAGCGCGATCGGCGCTTCGGTCATCGCCCAGACCGCGATGGCGTAGGCGGCGTACGAGAAGAGCGCCGCGGCGCCGCCCAGCATCCAGACGCCCGCCGTGGCGCGGACGACCGCCCTGCCCCGCAGCGCGAGGATCACCGGCGTGAAGAGAAGCGCGTCGAGCAGGAAGAGCCAGGCCACGAACATCGCGGCGTTGCCCGCGATGCGCGCGCCCAGGCCGTCGACCAGCGAATAGCCGGCCGTCATCGCCGCCGAGGCCAGCGCCAGCGGAATCAGCCGGCCGCTTTCGCCCGAGGTGAAGACGCCCCGGCCCATCAGGAGGATTCCGAGGCCCAGGACCAGGATCGCCGCGATCTCCTGCGCGCGAAGGCCCTCGTCGAGCGCCCCGAAGCTGACCACGAGAACGATCAGCGGCGCCGCCCCCCGCGCGATCGGATAGACCCGGCTGAGGTCGCCATGCTCGTAGGCGAAGGCGAGGAAGATCTTGTAGCCCGCGTGGAAGACGCCGGATGCCAGAAGCCAGGGCCAGACCTGGGCCGCCGGCAGCGCGAAGCGCGTGGTCAGCGCCGCGCCCAGCGCGCCCTGGACCAGCGTCATCACCAACATGGTGGTGACCTTGGACGCGCCGATGCGGATGATCGCGTTCCAGGATGCGTGCAGGGCGGCGGCCCCGAGGACGGCGAAGAAGACTGCGGCACTCATCGCCACCGCCTACTCCCGGACCGCGGGGCCGGCAAGTGCTGCGTCTTTTCCCTGCGCGGTCCGCGTGCTAGGCGGGCGGGCATGTGGGAAATCTTCCTCAAGACACTGCCGTTCTTCGCGCTGATCGGGCTGGGCTACTGGGCCGGGCGGACACGTTTCTTCACCGAAGAGGCGACGGCCTACTTGACCAAGTTCGTCTTCTATTTCGCGCTGTCGGCGATGATCTTCCGGTTTTCGGCGTCGCTGGAGATCGGCCAGCTTCTGGACTGGACCTTCATCAAGGCCTATCTCGCCGCGACGGCCACGGTCTACGTGATCGCCACCGGCGTCTCGATGCTGCGGGGCGTCAGCGTGGCCGAGGCGGCGGTCGAGGCGCAGTGCTCGGTCATCGGCAATATCGGCTTTCTGGGCATTCCGATGCTGGCCCTTCTGATGGGGCCGGGTGCCGTGGCGCCGATCATCATCATGCTGTCGGTGGACCTGATCGTGTTTTCCAGCCTGATCGTGATCCTGATCACCGGGTCGCGGGGCGGCGGGCTGTCGCTGGGCATCCTGAAGACCGTGATCCTGGGACTGGTGAAGAACCCGATGATCGTCTCGGTCGTCCTGGGGCTGGCCTGGTCGTCCTGGAACCTGCCGATGCCTGCCCCGGCGGAAGAGTTCCTGACGCTTCTGGGCGCCGCCGCGACACCCGGCGCGCTTTTCGCCATCGGCGCGTCGCTGGCGTCGAAGTCGGCCGAGCGGATGTCGGTGGCGGTCACGATCAGCGCGTTCAAGCTGTTCGTCCATCCCGCAGCCGTGGCGCTGACGGCCATGGTGATCTGGCCCGTCGAGCCTTTCGCGGCCAAGGTCATGGTCGCCGCCGCAGCGCTGCCGGTGGCAGGCAACATCTTCATCCTGGCCCAGCACTACGGTGTGGCGCCCCAGCGCGTGTCGGCGGCGATCCTGGTCTCGACCACGGTCTCGGTCGTCACGGTGGCCGCCGTGATCGCCTGGCTGGAAACACTTTAGGAGACGCAATGAAAACGATTTCCGAAAACCGCTCGTTCGGGGGCACGCAGGGTGTCCATACCCACGCCTCGGATGCCACCGGAACGGACATGACCTTCGGCCTGTTCCTGCCCGCCGAGGCGGCGGACAGCCCGGTGCCGGTGCTGTGGTATCTCTCGGGGCTGACCTGCACGCACGAGAACGCAATGGTGAAGGCGGGCGCGCAGCGCTGGGCGGCCGAACAGGGGATCGCGCTGGTCTTTCCCGACACCTCGCCGCGCGGCGCGGGCGTCGCCGATGACGAGGCCTATGACCTTGGCCAGGGGGCGGGGTTCTACGTCGACGCGACCGAGGCGCCCTGGGCGCCGCATTTCCGGATGCAGAGCTACATCCTGACGGACCTCCCGGAGCTCCTTTTCGCCGAGTTCCCGCTGGACCCGGACGCGCAGGGCATCACCGGCCACTCGATGGGCGGGCACGGCGCGCTGACGCTGGCGGCGAAGTCGCCCGGGCGCTTCCGCTCGGTCTCGGCCTTCGCGCCGATCTGCCACCCGACCGGCAGCGACTGGGGGCAGAAGCAGTTCACGGCCTACCTGGGATCGGTCGAGGCGGGTACGGCGCATGACGCCACCTGTCTCATCCGGGACGGCAAGCTGGACGCGCCCCTGCTGATCGACACCGGCACGGACGACCAGTTCGGCGACCTTCTGAAAACCGAAGCGCTGGCCGAGGCGGTTGCCGCGCGGCGGATGGAGGCGACGATCCGGATGCAGAAAGGCTATGATCACAGCTATTTCTTCGTCTCGACCTTCATGGAGGACCACCTGGCCTTCCACGCCCAGGCGCTTTACGCGTGATCTACGTCGACGCCGACGCCTGCCCGGTCAAGGCCGAGGTGGAAACCGTGGCGACCCGCCGCAAGATCCGGGTCGCGATGGTGTCGAACGGCGGCATCCGGCCCTCGGCCAACCCGCTGATCGAAAGCGTCTTCGTGGATGCCGGCGCGGACGAGGCCGACAAGTGGATCGCCTCCCAATGCGGCGCGGG
>JAVJUV010000102.1:0-196077 GCA_040220415.1 Silicimonas sp. | reverse complement strand
CGTACATGATCGGGTTTCAGGACATTGCGGCGGTGATGGTCATCATGGCCGTCCTGCTGGTCTGGAAGCACCAAGACAACATCCGGCGGCTTATCGACGGCACCGAGCCGATGTCCGGCCGGTCCGGGAAGTGACCCCCGACCCCGAGTTTCTGAAGCGTTTCGACAGCCTTCCCCTAGGTGGGTACGGCGGCACGTACGAGGGGCGCAGATACCGGGTCGTGAAGACGCAGATGGCCGCCGGCCGGTCCCAGAAACTGGAGGCGGAGGAGTTGGGCGGCCCGGACCATGTCAGCTTCAACATCTACCGCCTTTCCGGCGGCGACGCGCTGCTGAAACCCTGCGAGATGCCGGCCGAGAAGGTAGTTGCCTTCGTGATGGGGTTGAAGGCGGACTGACGCCCGGTCAGTAGCTGTACTCCGAGAACACCCGCGTCACGTCGCCGTTCCAGTCGGTGTTGTAGCGGCGGATCAGTTCGTCGGCGGGAACCTCGCCGCTGTCCAGCGAATCCTTGAGCGCGTTCAGGAAATGCGTCTCGTCCTGCAAAAGACCGCCGGCCCCGGCGCAGGCGCGGGCCTTCAGGCCCGCTTCGGCGATCGCCACCGTTTCGCGCGCCAGGTCGCTCATCGCGATATTGCCGACCTTCGCGTCCAGCGCCTGGACCGAGGCGGCAACGCGTAGCGCGTCGCGTGTTTCGGCGTCCCAGTCCTTTACCAGATCCCAGGCGGCATCCAGCGCGGACTGGTCATATGTCAGACCGACCCAGAATGCGGGCAAGGCGCAGAGACGGCGCCAGGGACCGCCGTCGGCGCCGCGCATCTCGATGAATTTCTTCAGGCGCGCTTCGGGGAAGATCGTCGTCAGATGGTCGGCCCAGTCCGACAATGTCGGTTTCTCGCCGGGCAAGGCGGGCAGTTCGCCTTTCAGGAAGTCGCGGAAGGACTGGCCCAGCGCATTGATGTACTTGCCGTCGCGGTAGACGAAATACATCGGCACATCGAGCGCGTAATCCACGTAACTCTCGAAGCCGAAGCCGTCCTCGAAGACGAAGGGCAGCATGCCGGTCCGGTCCTCGTCGAGCGAGCGCCAGATGCGGCTGCGCCAGGATTTGTGGCCGTTCAGCTTGCCCTCGAAGAAGGGAGAGTTCGCGAAGAGCGCAGTCGCGACGGGTTGCAGCGCCAGTGCGACGCGAAACTTCTGCACCATGTCGGCTTCGCTGCCGAAATCGAGATTGACCTGCACGGTGCAGGTGCGCCGCATCATCGAGGTGCCCATCGTGCCTACCTTTTGCATGTAGGCATCCATCAGCTTGTAGCGCCCCTTGGGCATCAGCGGCATTTCTTCGTGAACCCAGTGCGGCGCGGCGCCAAGGCCGATGAAACCGACGCCGATCTCGTCCGCGATGGATTTGACCTCGCGCAGGTGCTCGTTCACCTCGTCGCAGGTCTGGTGGATCGTCTCGAGCGGTGCGCCCGACAACTCCAGCGCACCGCCGGGCTCAAGCGAGACGTTGGCGCCATCCTTCTCAAGCCCGATGATATACCCGCCCTCGAGGATCGGATTCCAGCCGAAGCGGTCGCGCAGACCTTCCAGCACGGCCTTGATCGACCGGTCGCCCTCGTAGGGCAGCGGTTTCAGCGTATCCTTGCAATACCCGAACTTCTCGTGCTCGGTCCCGATGCGCCAGTCGTCCTTCGACTTGCAGCCCTGGGCCAGGTATTCGGCCATTTGTTCATGGCGCTCGATCGGGCCGCCGCCGGTTTGGGGGATGGACATGGGGGTTCGCGCCTTGGTGGTCTGACTGGTTTCCGTGACTTGCGCGAAAGCGGCGCGAAGTCAATGCAGGCGACCCTGCGGTTTTGCCCATATGGTTGTGTATTGGCGCGGCGCGGACCGGGCCGCTTCGACAAGGCGCGCCGGCGTCAGCCCCGGCACGGCGGCGAATGCGTCGAACAGGGCGTCGGCGCCCTCGGCGTTCATCGGGATCATCAGGTGCGTGCCGGCGGCATCGCGCATGAGCCACGAGCGGGACGGGTCGACCCCGATTTCGACAAGTTCGTCGACGGAAACCGCGCCGCCGCCGTAGGGACCGAAATAGGTGATCTGCCTTTCGTCGATGTCCACGACGCCCGCACCGCCGCCGCCCGAGCGGAACCGGGCGCGCTGGATGCCGGCGAAAATCAGCGCAGCACCCGCCAGCGCGAGCCCGCAGCCGATGATGAAGACCGCGCCGAAGCTGGTCGTGGCCAGGCGAAGACCGATCAGAAGCGTGGCGATTCCAACCAGCACTTCGCGCCAGCGAAACAGTCCGTCGCGCACTTCGGGGCGGATCAGGTTCATCTGTCGTCTCCGTCCAGCGGGTGCCAGGGGGCGGGTTCCCCGGTTTCGTCGCGCCAGTCGTAGGGCGCGCGGATCGGCTGGAACTCCATCTCGGTGAAATCGCGGATCAGGTCCAGGTCGACCCCGTTGCGGCGATAGAGCCTGCCGCCCTGGGTGTCGTAGCGGTCAAGCGCGTCGCCGGGGGGCACGGCCATGCGTTGGAAAAGCGTCAACGGGTCGCGTGGCGGCGATCCGGCCAGAAGCCGCTTCGTGACGGCGCGGCCGAGAGGTGCGCGGCGTCCGTTCATGAGGCGGATTCCGGTGCTGCATCCCTTGTCCGGCTCTCCCAGCCGGACGCGCGACAGACCTTCGTCGCGGCCGATGATGTCGGTGTCGCCGGAGGCCCAATAGTGCGTGTCGTCCAGAAACACGCCACCCCCGCCCCAGGTGTCGCCCTCGGGGAAAAGCGCGAGAGCCGTCCAGTAGGGAGGGCGCGAGAGCGCGGTGAAGCTGCCGCGGGCGTCGCTGGACCAGCGGCCGTCCAGCGCGAAGTAGATGAAATGGCGGCCGTCGGGCGAGAGGCTGCACCTCTCGACATAGACCTTCTGTCTGAACCACTGGCCGTCCTCGAACCTGTCGGTATCGCGGTGCCAGAGGATCATGCGGAACTGGCGGCTTGGACCCTGGCGCAGGATCAGGGCGCGGTCGTTCTCGGTCGCGAAGAAGAGGTGGAGGCGGATCAGGGGTTCGGTATTCATCGCCAGTCTCCGGCGCCGGACTGCCAGAGTGCCAGCGCGGCGACCGCGGCGGTATCGGCGCGCAGGATGCGCGGGCCGAGGGCGACGGGTTTCGTGAACGCCAGGGCGGACAGACGGTCGCGCTCGTGCTCGGAGAACCCGCCTTCGGGACCGATCAGGATCGCCGCCGCCGGGGGCGCTGCCCCCGGACCCCCGGAGTATTTGGAAAAAGAAGAAGCCTTCTCGCCCGCCAGGGCCTCGTCGCAGAAGAAGAGGTGCCGGTCGGGCGGCCAGTCCGCGAGCAGACGGTCGAGCCTGACCAGATCGGCGACCTCGGGGACGTAGGTGATGCCGCATTGCTCGGCGGCCTCGGTGGCGTGCGCCTGCAGGCGGTCGCGGCGGATGCGCTCGGAATTGGTGAAGTCGGTCTGGACGGGGCAGATTCGCGCCGCGCCCATCTCGACGGCCTTCTCGACGATGAAATCGGTGCGCGCCTTCTTGATCGGCGCGAAGAGAAGCCAGAGGTCGGGCGGCGCGCCCTGCGGTGCGGTCTGCGTGACGCAGGTCAGCGTGCCGCCGCGCTTGCCTGCTTCGGCAACCCCGGCCCGCCATTCGCCGTCCCGCCCGTTGAAGACCGTCAGGGCAGCGCCTTCGGCCAGCCGCATCACGCCGAAAAGGTAGTGAGCCTGCTCCCGCGTCAGAGCGACCGATTGCCCCTGCCCGAGGGGCTGTTCTACATAGAGCCTGACTTTCGCATCACCCATGGGACGGGACCATATGACCGGTAGCCGCGCGACGCCAGACGGACAAGTTGCCGACGCAGTGAAAGACAACTGGGTCGACACATGGGCGCCCGCGTGGTCCCGCCCCTATCTGCGCCTGAGCCGCGCGGACAGACCGATCGGCACCTGGCTGCTGCTTTTGCCCTGCTGGTGGGGCCTGGGGGCGGCGACGCTGGCGCTGGGCGAATTCACGTTGCAGCACCTCTGGATCGGTATCGGTTGCGGCATCGGCGCCTGGCTGATGCGCGGCGCGGGCTGCACCTGGAACGACATCACCGACCGGGACATCGACGACAAGGTCGCGCGGACGCGGTCACGGCCGATTCCCTCGGGTCAGGTGAGTGTGATGCAGGCGGTGGCCTGGATGGTCATCCAGTCGCTTTTGGCGTTCTGCATCCTGCTGACCTTTCACATCAACGCGATCTGGCTGGGCGTCGGCTCGCTGGCGCTGGTCTGCATCTATCCCTTCGCCAAGCGCTTTACCTGGTGGCCGCAGATCTTTCTGGGGCTGGCGTTCAACTGGGGCGCGCTGCTGGCGTGGACGGCCGCGACCGGAACCCTGGGCTGGCCGGCTGCGATGCTTTACTTCGCGGGGATTGCCTGGACGCTGTTCTACGACACGATCTATGCCCACCAGGACAAGGAGGACGACGCGCTGATCGGCGTGAAGTCGACGGCGCGGCTGTTCGGCGAGAACACGGCCCGCTGGCTGAAGTGGTTCCTGGCGGGCAGCGTTTCCCTTTTCGGCGCCGGCATTATCCTTGCCCTTGGCCCGACCGCGAACGTGCTGGTCCTGGTCGTGGCGCTGGGCGGCGTCTGGGCGTTCGGCTGGCACCTGGCGTGGCAGTTGCGCAGGCTGGACATCGACGATGCGGATCGGTGCCTTGCGCTTTTCCGGTCCAACCGGAACGCGGGACTGATCCCCGTGCTGTTTCTTGCCGTCGCCCATTTCCTCTGATTGCGTCCCGAACGTTGGAGCCTTAACTAGTCGCCATGTCAGTCACCCTCAAGTTGCCCCGGATCCTGCCGCATGTACTGGCGATCGTTTTCGCCGGCGCGGGCTGTCTGGGTGTCGCCATCTGGGCGAAGTCGCTGGTCGAGACCATCGCTATCCGCGATATCCGGCTTACGCTGAGCCAGGCGGGGCATGACTGGGTCGACGTTTCCGCCGACGGGCTGATGGTGCGGCTGACGGGCACCGCCGACACCGAGGCGACCCGTTTCGCGGCCCTGAGCGAAGCGGGAACCGTCGTGGACGCCAGCCGGGTCATAGACGACATGAACGTCAAGGCCGCCGCTGCCATCAGAACGCCGGATTTCTCGATCGAAGTGCTGAAGAACGACGACGGAATCTCGTTGATCGGTCTGGTTCCCGCCGAGAGCGATCCCGAGACCATCCTGCAGCGCGTGCGCGGGTTATCCGGCAACGCGCAGATCACCGACCTGCTTGAAAGCGCCGATTTCGCGCCTCCCGCGGGATGGGAGAGGGCGTTGTCTTTCGGATTGAACGCGCTCGAGACCCTGCCGCGATCCAAGGTGTCGATCACGTCCGAGCGGGTGGCGATCACCGCCGTTGCCAGGGACCCGGCCGACAAGCGGCGCATCGAGCGCGAACTTGACCGGAACGCGCCGCCGGGCCTGGCGCTGGACCTGAACATCACGGCTCCGCGCCCGGTCATTGCCCCGTTCACGCTGCGGTTTCTCATCGACGAGCAGGGCGCGCGCTTCGACGCCTGTTCCGCCGACAGTGAAGCGGCCCGTGACGCGATCCTTGCCGCGGCGATCGATGCCGGCCTTACCGGCGAGATCAGTTGCGAGCTGGGCTTGGGAACGCCCTCGATCCGCTGGGGCGAAGCGGCGGTGGCGGGCATCCGGGCGCTGGCCGCAATCGATGGCGGAACGCTGACGCTGTCGAATGCGGACGTCACGCTGGTCGGGCTGGAAGGCACGCCGCAGAATGTCTTCGACCGGGCGGTCGGCGAACTGGAGGGGGCGTTGCCGCCGGTCTTTTCGCTGACTGCCGTCCTGCCGAAGACCGAGACCGCCGAAAGCGAAGACGGTATCCGGCCGGCCGAGTTCACCGCAACGAGATCCCCCGAAGGCCAGGTGCAATTGCGGGGACGCCTGGGCGACGAGACCACGCGGGCAGCTGTCGAAAGCTATGCCGCGGCCGCGTTCGGTGTCGCGAATGTCCATCCGGCGACGCGTGTCGACGAGAATGTGCCTGCGGGCTGGCCGTCGCGTGTGCTGGCGGCGCTGGAAGCCCTGTCATACCTGGCCAGTGGCTCGGCCGTCGTCACCGAGAAGGACGTGGTGATCTCGGGCCTCACGGGGATGAAGGGCGCACGGTCGGATATCGCCAGGATATTGTCGGACAAACTGGCAAGCGGTGCGACCTTTGACCTGGACGTGACCTATTCCGAGACACTGGATCCCCTGGCGGCCTTGCCGACGCCAGAAGAATGCATCGACATGATCAACGAAGCCGGGAACAAGCGGAAGATCACGTTCGCGCCGTCCTCGTCCGACATCGAGGCCGACGCGATCGACACGGTCGACGCCATCGCGGACATCCTGAGGGACTGTCAGACGGTCCAGATCGAGATCAGCGGACACACCGACAGCCAGGGCCGCGAGATCATGAACGAGCAGCTTAGCCAGGCCCGCGCCGACGCGGTTCTGAACGCGATCATGTCGCGGCGCGTTCTGACGTCGAACCTGACGGCAAAGGGGTATGGTGAAAGCCAGCCCATCGCCGACAACGACACGGAAGATGGACGCGAAGCGAACCGCAGAATCGAATTTCGCCTTGTGACACCCGACACCCCGGATGAAGATGCCGCCGAGACACAACCCGGGGACGACGCCTCGGACGCCGCACCCGCGGACGAGACGGAGGAAGACCAGTGAACGGAACCGAGTTCATCGCAGCGACAGCCGCGATCCTCTTCATGGCATTTCTTGCCGGCTGGTTCACGCATTGGCTGGTCTCGCGCATTACCCGCGTAACCCGGTCCGACATGGACGATCTGGACAAGATGGCGCAGGAACTGCACCACGCCGAGGAAGCGCGCGACCAGGCCGTGACCTACATGCAGCAGCGCGAGGCCGAACTGACGAACAAGCTGGCCCAGACCGAAGCCGAACTGGTGGCCGCGATGGACGGGCTGCGCGATGTACGCCGCGAAAGCGAAGAGCTGCGGGCCTATATCGAACGGGTGAACCAGGCGGGCTGAGGCTCAGGCCCCCGTCTTCGCGCGGATGCAGGCATTGATGTTGTCCGCGGTTCGCTGGGTCGCGTTTTCTTTCGGGACGACAGTCGGAACCGGGTCGGCCGGGTTCCATTGATAGGTGCCTTCGGCGGCAAGCTCGGCTATGCACTCGTTGGCGGGATCCGTCTTGGGCGCGGGAATTGAACATGCCGAAACGGCAAGAAGGGCGGGCAGGATGAATGCGTATTTCATAGGGTCCTCCGGCAAGGGTAATTGAATAACGTCCGTCCCGTGTATCCGGTTCCCCGGACGTGGAACAGGACATGTCCGAAAAGCGAATGCTTTGCGGTTCCTGTCTGGACCTAGCGTCGGCAATCCACTGGACCTAAACCCCGGAGACGCCAGAGAATACGGTGCGCCCGGTCCCGAAGGGGTCGCATCTGCCCGGAAAAGCGGATTACAAGAACCTCACGGAGGAAGGGTGCGCATGAACCAGCCGCATGTCGAGCTGTCGCCGAAGATCTCGGACGAGGTCCGCAAGACCACGTGTTACATGTGCGCCTGCCGTTGCGGGATCAACGTTCACATGAAGGACGGGCAGGTCGCCTATATCGAGGGCAACCGCGACCACCCGGTGAACAAGGGCGTTCTTTGCGCCAAGGGCTCGTCCGGGATCATGCAGCACCTGTCGCCCGCGCGCCTGCGCGCGCCGCTGAAACGTGTCGGGCCGCGCGGCTCGGGCGAGTTCCAGGAGATCACCTGGGAAGAAGCGCTGGAGACGGCGGTTTCCTGGCTGAAACCCCTGCGCGAGACCGACCAGTCGCGGCTGGCCTTCTTCACGGGCCGTGACCAGTCGCAAAGCTTCACATCCTGGTGGGCGCAGGCCTTCGGCACGCCGAACTATGCCGCGCACGGCGGCTTCTGCTCGGTCAACATGGCAGCCGCCGGCATCTACACGATGGGCGGCGCGTTCTGGGAATTCGGCCAGCCGGACTGGGACCGCACGAAACTGTTCATGATCTTCGGCGTGGCCGAGGATCACGACAGCAACCCGATCAAGATGGGGATCGGCAAGCTGAAGGCGCGGGGCGCCAAGGTGATCGGCGTGAACCCGATCCGCACGGGCTATAACGCCGTGGCCGACGAATGGGTAGGGATCACGCCGGGCACCGACGGGCTGTTCATCCTGTCGCTGGTGCATTGCCTGATGAAGGCCGGAAGGATCGACCTGGATTACCTGGCGCGCTTCACGGATGCGCCCTGCCTGGTGAACGGCGACGAGGCCTCGGACGAGTATGGCCTGATCCTGACGAACGAAGCGGGCAAGAAGCTGGTCGTGGACCGGGCCACCGGCAAGCCGATGGCGTTCGACGAACCCGGCGTGAAGCCCGACCTGTCGGCCTTCTGGCGGCACGCGGGGGTGACGTACCGCCCGGTACTGCACCACATGGCCGAGAAATACCTGTCTGAGGACTATGCCCCCGAGACGGTCGCGCCGAAGATCGGCATTCCGGCCAAACGCATCCGCGCCATCGCCGCCGACCTTGCCCGCGTCGCCTTCGACGAGGCCTTCGAGATCGAGCAGGAATGGACCGATTTCCGGGGCGAGACGCACAAGACAATGGTGGGCCGCCCCGTCAGCTTCCACGCGATGCGGGGCATCAGCGCGCATTCGAACGGGTTCCAGACCTGCCGTGCGCTGCACCTGTTGCAGATCATCCTGGGCAGCGTCGAGGTGCCCGGCGGTTTCCGGTTCAAACCGCCCTACCCCAAACCCGCGACAGCGCATCCCAAGCCCCATGCGGGCGTGACGCCGGGCAAGCCGCTGGATGGCCCCCACCTGGGGTTCGTGCATGGTCCCGACGATCTGCTGGTGGACGAGAACAACCAGCCGAAACGCATCGACAAGGCGTTTTCGTGGGAAAACCCGATGAGCGCGCACGGGCTGATGCACATGCTGATCTCGAACGCGCATGCGGGCGATCCCTACCGGATCGACACCATGATGCTCTACATGGCGAACATGGCGTGGAACTCGTCGATGAACACGTCCGCCGTGATGAAGATGCTGACGGATACGGACGAGGATGGTGAATACGTCATTCCGCGGATCATCTATTCGGACGCCTATTCCTCGGAAATGGTGGCCTATGCCGACCTGATCCTGCCCGACACGACCTATCTGGAGCGTCACGACTGCATTTCGCTTCTGGACCGCCCGATCTGCGAGGCCGAGGCGGCGGCGGACGCGATCCGCTGGCCGGTGGTGGAACCGGACCGCGACGTGCGGGGGTTCCAGTCGGTGCTGTGCGATCTGGGTGCGCGGTTGGGCTTGCCTGGGTTCGTGACCGAGGACGGCAACCAGAAATTCGCGGATTACGCCGATTATATCCAGAACCACGAACGCCGCCCCGGCGTGGGGCCGCTGGCCGGCTGGCGTGGGAATGGCGACGAGCACGGGCGCGGCGCGCCGAACCCGAACCAGATCGAGGAGTACAAGAAGAACGGCAGCTTCTGGATTTCCCATATCCCGGAAGAGGCGCAGTTCTACAAACCCTGGAACGCCGCCTACCAGGATTGGGCGGTGAAGATTGGCTTGTTCGACAAGCCGGCCCCGTATCTCTTCACGCTCTGGTGCGAGCCGTTGCGCCGGTTCCAGCTTGCCGCCGAGGGAAAGCACCGGCTGTCACCGCCTGAACATCTGAAGGCGCGGTATGCCCGGACGATGGATCCGCTGCCGGTCTGGTATCCTCCGTTCTCGGATGCCGATGACCGGTTTACCGTCCATGCCCTGACCCAGCGGCCGATGGCGATGTATCACAGCTGGGGCTCGCAGAACGCGTGGCTGCGGCAAATCCACGGGCGAAACCCGCTTTATGTGCCGACGAAGATCTGGGAGGCGAACAGGTTCTCGGAAGGCGACTGGGCGCGGGTGACCTCTCCGCATGGCGAGATCGTGGTGCCGGTCGCCCACATGGCGGCGCTGAACGAGAACACGATCTGGACCTGGAACGCCATCGGCAAGCGCAAGGGCGCCTGGGCGCTGTCGCCAGAAGCGCCGGAAGCGACCAAGGGCTTTCTGCTGAACCATATCATCCACGAGCTTTTGCCGCCCAAGGGCGACGGCCTGCGCTGGGCCAACTCCGACCCGATCACCGGTCAGGCGGCATGGTTCGACCTGCGGGTGAAAATCGAGAAGGTCGACGCCCTGGAAGAAACGCAACCGTCGCACCCGCCCCAGCAAAGCCCGATCGGCCGGGGACCCGAGACAATCAGAAGGAAGGTGGAAACATGACGTCGCTTCCTTCGTATACCGAAAAGACTCTGGGACTGGTCATCGACCTTGATACCTGCGTCGGGTGCCACGCCTGCGTGACCGCCTGCAAGGGATGGAACACCGAGAATTACGGCGCGCCGCTGGCCGACGTGGACGCCTTCGGCGCCGATCCGGTCGGCAGTTTCCTGAACCGGATACATTCCTACGAGGTCCAGCCCGAGGCCGGCCCTGCGCAACTGTTTCACTTTCCGAAGTCCTGCCTGCATTGCGCCGATGCGCCCTGCGTCACGGTCTGCCCGACAGGCGCCAGTTACAAGCGGGTCGAGGACGGCATCGTCCTGGTGAACGAGACCGACTGCATCGGTTGCGGCTTGTGCGCCTGGGCCTGTCCCTATGGCGCGCGCGAGATGGACCCGTCCGAAAAGGTCATGAAGAAGTGCACGCTGTGCGTCGACCGGATCTATAACGAGAACCTGCCCGAGGAAGACCGAGAGCCCGCCTGCGTGCGTACCTGCCCGGTGGGTGCGCGGCATTTCGGCGATCTGTCCGATCCGGAGAGCGACGTCTCGAAGCTGGTGGCCGAGCGCGGCGGCATCGAGCTGATGCCCGAGCAGGGAACCGCGCCCGTCAACCGCTACTTGCCGCCGCGCCTGCGCGACGCAGAGCCGGAATACGACATACTTGCACCGTACCTGGAACCCGTGGCCGAGGAACCGAAGGGTTTCCTTGGCTGGCTGGACCGTACGCTGGAGAAACTTGGCTGATGCATCCGGCGCTTTCGATCATTCTTTTCACGACATTGTCCGGACTTGGCTTCGGGATGCTGGCGTTCCTTGGGCTAGACGTTCCCGCACCGCGGGGATGGGTGGCCTTCTGGTTTTTCCTGATCGCCTTCGCCCTGGCAAGCGGCGGGCTGGTCGCATCGGCCTTCCACCTGGGTCACCCCGAGCGGGCGCTGAAGGCGTTCTCGCAGTGGCGGTCCTCCTGGTTGTCGCGCGAGGCCTGGCTTGCCGTGCTGACGCTGGTCTTGATGGGTCTCTATGCCATCGGGCTGGTCTTCTTCGACATGCGTTGGCGGATCTTCGGCATTGCGGGGGGCCTGCTGGCCCTGGCCACCGTCTTTTCGACCTCGATGATCTATACCCAGATGCGCACGGTGCCGCGCTGGAACCACTGGTCGCCGCCGGCGCTGTTCCTGGGTTACGCGCTTGCAGGCGGCGCGCTGCTGACCGGGCGCGTCTCGCTGGCGCTTTGGCTGTTTCCGCTGGTCGGGATCGTCCAGATCATTGCCTGGGCCGACCAGGATCGCCGGGAAAGAACCTCGGACACGAATATCGCGACGGCCACCGGCCTGGGCGGTATCGGCAAGGTGCGCGCGTTCGAGCCGCCGCATACAGGGTCGAACTATCTGACCAAGGAAATGGTGTTCCGTGTCGGGCGCAAACACGCCGCAACCCTGAAAGTCATCTCGCTGTTCCTTGCCTTCGCGTTGCCGGTTCTGCTGCTGATCCTGCCGTTTCATCACATCCTGGCGATTCTGGCGGTGCTGTCGCACCTGACGGGCGTCCTGATCCAACGCTGGCTTTTCTTCGCCGAGGCCCGCCACGTCGTCGGGATTTATTACGGGCGGTAAGCGCAGACCTGCCATGCACAAAGGGTGACGTCGTGTCGGTTGTTTATGATGCTGCAATTGCATAGTGTCCGCGCAACCCGCGCAGGTGAGTCACCTGCGTGGTCATGCCAGATGGAGGAAAACCCTTGACCAATGTCGTAATTGCCTCTGCCGCACGAACAGCTGTCGGCAGCTTCAACGGTTCGTTTGCAAATACACCTGCCCATGATCTGGGCGCGGCCGTTCTGGAAGCGCTTGTCGAGCGCGCCGGTATCGAGAAAGCCGATGTCAGCGAAACGATCCTGGGGCAGGTTCTGACTGCCGGCCAGGGCCAGAACCCGGCACGCCAGGCGCATGTCAACGCCGGTCTTCCTGTCGAAAGCGCCGCCTGGAGCATCAACCAGGTGTGCGGTTCGGGCCTGCGTGCGGTCGCGCTTGGCGCACAGCACATCATGCTGGGCGATGCGTCGATCGTCGCCGCCGGCGGGCAGGAGAACATGACGATGAGTCCCCACGTGCAGAACCTGCGGGCGGGTCACAAGATGGGTGACATGAAGTTCATCGACTCGATGATCAAGGACGGTCTGTGGGATGCCTTCAACGGCTATCACATGGGTCAGACCGCCGAGAACGTGGCCGAGCAATGGCAGATCAGCCGCGAGCAGCAGGACGAGTTCGCGCTGGCCAGCCAGAACAAGGCCGAGGCCGCGCAGAAGGCCGGCAAGTTCGATGACGAGGTCGTGGCGTTCACGGTGAAGACCCGCAAGGGCGATATCGTGGTCGACAAGGACGAGTACATCCGCCACGGCGCGACCATCGAGAACATGCAGAAACTGCGCCCGGCCTTCACCAAGGACGGCTCTGTCACCGCGGCGAACGCCAGCGGCATCAACGATGGCGCGGCCGGAACGCTGCTGATGAGCGCCGACGAGGCCGAGAAGCGCGGGATCGAACCGCTGGCCCGCATCGTCTCTTACGCGACCGCCGGTCTCGATCCGTCGATCATGGGCGTCGGCCCGATCCATGCCAGCCGCAAGGCGCTGGAGAAGGCGGGCTGGAAAGTGTCGGACCTTGACCTGGTCGAGGCCAACGAGGCTTTCGCCGCACAGGCCTGCGCCGTGAACAAGGACAT
Source organism: Silicimonas sp. (assembly GCA_040220415.1). Classification (GTDB taxonomy): domain Bacteria; phylum Pseudomonadota; class Alphaproteobacteria; order Rhodobacterales; family Rhodobacteraceae; genus JAVJUV01. The sequence goes on along the minus strand of JAVJUV010000102.1, from coordinate 183,007 downwards.
GGGCTGGGATCCGTCGATCGTGAACGTGAACGGCGGCGCCATCGCCATCGGTCACCCGATCGGCGCATCGGGCTGCCGCGTTCTGAATACACTCTTGTTCGAGATGAAACGCCGTGGCGCCAGGAAGGGCCTTGCCACGCTGTGTATCGGTGGCGGCATGGGCGTCGCGATGTGCGTCGAACGCCCCTGATGCGCCAGATGGCGGCGCAATATGATTGCGTCGCCTGAACCATCCAAGTAACTATATTCCAAGAACATTGGAGGAGGAAAACATGGGCCGTGTTGCACTGGTCACCGGAGGCTCGCGTGGTATTGGCGAGGCGATTTCAAAGGCGCTGAAGGCCGAGGGCTATGAGGTTGCCGCAACCTATGCCGGAAACGACGAGAAGGCCGCTGCCTTCACCGCCGAGACCGGGATCAAGACCTATAAATGGAACGTGGCCGACTACGAGGCATCGAAGGCCGGTATCGCGCAGGTCGAGGCCGACCTGGGGCCGATCGACGTGGTCGTGGCGAATGCCGGCATCACGCGCGATGCGCCGTTCCACAAGATGACGCCAGAGCAGTGGAAAGAGGTCATCGACACGAACCTTACCGGCGTCTTCAACACGGTCCATCCGATCTGGCCGGGAATGCGCGAACGCAAATTCGGCCGCGTCATCGTGATCTCGTCGATCAACGGCCAGAAAGGCCAGTTCGCGCAGGTCAACTATGCCGCGACCAAGGCCGGCGATCTGGGGATCGTCAAGTCGCTGGCACAGGAGGGCGCGCGCGCCGGAATCACCGCGAACGCGGTTTGCCCCGGCTACATCGCGACCGAAATGGTCATGGCGGTGCCCGAGAAAGTGCGAGAATCGATCATTGCGCAGATCCCGGCCGGGCGTCTGGGCGAGCCCGAGGAAATCGCGCGCTGCGTGGTGTTCCTGGCCTCGGATGATGCCGGGTTCATAAACGGATCAACGATCTCCGCCAACGGGGCGCAGTTCTTCGTGTGATGCCGGAAGCAAATCGCTGAACAATGGCTGGGCCGATCCGTGGATCGGCCCTTGTTCTTCCACAAGCGCCAATGCGCGGTGATTTGCGGCCGGACGTCGCCTTGTGACAACCGGCCAAGGATCTCTGGGCTTAATGCGTTGAGGCTGAAAGCCGCTCGATTTCCTCTTTTATCTTGAGTTTCTGCTTTTTGAGCGCGGTGATCTGAAGATCGTCGACAGCGGGGCTGCGCTGGGCCTCTTCCACTTCGATTGAGAGATGTTCGTGCTTCTTCCGGAGTTCCTGCAGGTGCGAACTCAGACTCATTTTCGTACTCCTCTCTATGATCAATGCCTTCAGTCCAGCACGAAACGCGATTCGTGTCACGTGCGGTTAATTCTGGCCTCTCAGAGTAGGGCCATGAAACTTACGTGTTCATTAATTGGGTCAGATCAAGAGGTGCACCGTCTCTCAGGATCGCCGAGGCTTCGGGGGTGTAATCGTCGCCATCTGCGACATGTTTCGGTCCGGCGTGCAGGATGAATGGCGGCAAGAGGCGAAATCGGCCTTTCCCCCCTTTTTTTGCCTGAAGAATGAACAGCTTGGCTTCGCGTCTCATCCGTGCCGCCAGCGGCAGTACGATGATGCCGCCAAGCCGGCTGTCAAGACTGGCAAGCATCTCGGGCAGGCGCTCCATTCGCTGGATCACGCTCAGCAACCCGCCGGGTTTCAGGCGGCGCACACCAGCCTCCGTCCAGTCGGACAGGGGCGTTTCCTGTCCGCGTCCGGCTTCGCGTCCGGCCTCTCGGGCGGGGCTGCCGCCGGACCGGTCGAAGAACGGCGGATTCGCCAGGACATGGTCGAACGAAGTGGCGCGGATATCGGCAGGCATCTGCCGGAGATCGGCCTCGACGATGCGTGCGCCCACGTCGTTCGCCGCCATGTTGGCCGCGGCCAGGGCGGCCATGCCGGCATCACGCTCGAGACCGACGCCATCCAGACCCGGCACGCGGCACATCAGACAGAGAAGCCCGACGCCGCTTCCGGTTCCAAGCTCAAGTACACGCTGGCCGCGTTTGGCGGGAACGCTGGCGGCAAGCAGCACCGGATCGACACCGGCGCGATACCCCGACAGCGGTTGGCGGACGCGAAGCCGACCTCCGAGAAACTGGTCTTCGGTGGTCCCTGTCATTCCTCGACGACGATATCGTTGTCCCGAAGAACAATGGCCGCGCGAAACCAGTCCTTGTCCCGCACCATCAGCCGGCGCGGCAAAATGCCGATGCTTCCCTCGAGGACGCTCATGTGGACGTCCATCTGAAAGCAGTCTATATCCTCGCCTTCAAGCAGGGCACTCGCAAAGGCGATGATCGTCGGATCGTTGGTGCGGATCAGCTCTCTCATGGGAAACGACTTAAGGGCAGACCCTGTGGTTTGTCGAGCAATCTGACGAGTGTGTGATGATGCTGGACACCGATACGACGGTGAAGCCGCACGAGCGGCTTGCAGCTGCCCTGGCAGACGACATGGATCGTGTGAACGGTCTGATCCGTGAACGGATGGCGTCCAAGCACGCGCCCCGCATTCCGGAAGTGACGGCGCATCTGGTCGAGGCGGGCGGCAAGCGGCTTCGGCCGATGCTGACGCTCGCGGCGGCGCGGCTTTGCGGCTACGAGGGCGACAACCATGTCCGACTGGCCGCGACCGTCGAGTTCATCCACACCGCGACGCTTCTGCACGACGATGTCGTGGACGAAAGCCGGCAGCGGCGCGGGCGTCCGACAGCGAACCTGCTCTGGGACAACAAGTCGTCGGTGCTGGTGGGCGACTATCTTTTTGCCCGGTCGTTTCAGCTGATGACGGACACCGGGTCGCTGACGGTGCTCAGGATCCTTTCGAACGCGGCCGCGACCATCGCCGAGGGCGAGGTGCTGCAACTGACCGCTGCTGCGAACCTGTCGACGACCGAGGACATTTACCTGCAGGTCGTGCGCGGCAAGACCGCCGCGCTGTTCGCCGCCGCCTGCGAGGTGGGTGGCGAGATCGCGGGCGTGGCGGAAGACCAGGTCGAGGCCCTGCGCACTTACGGAGATGCGCTGGGGATCGCGTTCCAGATCGCCGACGACCTGCTGGATTACGGCGGCGATGCCGCTGCAACCGGCAAGAACGTGGGCGACGATTTCCGCGAGCGGAAGCTGACGCTGCCGGTCATCAAGGCCATCGCGAAAGCGGATTCCGAAGAGCGGGCATTCTGGGAGCGCACCATCCAGAAGGGCGTGCAGCGGGAGGGTGATCTTGACGAGGCCCTGCGGCTGATCGCGAAACACGGCACGATGGAAGCAACGCGGGTCGATGCCCTGGGCTGGGCCGAGACGGCCAAATCGGCCATGCGGAAGCTGCCCGAACACGAAATTCGCGACACGCTGGTCGACCTGGCCGAGTACGTGGTCGCGCGGATCAGCTAGTCACTTCGGTTGCGCGAACCCACCAGCCCGGCCGTGACCCAGACAGCGCGTCCGCGGCGGTGCTTGCCTCTGCCGCACTGCTGAACAGGCCCCAGCAGGTACTTCCGGAACCGGACATGTCGGCATCCATGCATCCCGGCTGTCCGCGAAGCGCGTCAAGCACTTCGCCGATCTCGGGCACATCTTCGACCGCGCATTTGGTCAGATCGTTGCACTGGCCCAAGAGCCAGACGTGGAAGTCCTCGAAATCCCATTGGGGCGGCATGGGCTCCGGATCGGGACGGCCAACGCCATAGAGTTCATCCAGCAGGGCAAACACCCGTGGAGTCGAAACGTGATGACCCGGGTTGACCAACACCAGGAATAGTTGCGGCAAGGCGGCCACGGGGTCGATCACATCGCCGATACCACGCATCCGGACGGGTTTCGGTGCCGCCATGCAGACCGGCAGGTCCGCGCCAAGACCGACAGCCTCGCCGGGTGACAGGGGATCGACCCGCCAAAGCCGTGCGAGTGCCGCGAGCGTCGCGGCGGCATCCGACGACCCGCCACCGATGCCGCCTCCGCTTGGCAGGTGCTTTTCGACAGTCAGATGCGCCCCACGCCCGACATTCCGCGCATCCCGCAGCAATCGCGCGGCCCTGAGGACAAGGTTGCCGTCATCCGTCGGGACGCCGTCCTTCCGGGGTCCGTTCACATCCAGAGAGAGGCCCGGCGCATCCTGTACCGTGATCCTGTCCCCGACATCCCTGGCGAAGACGACAAGCGAGTCCAGCAGATGGTACCCGTCCGCACGCTGGCCGGTAACGTGAAGCGACAGGTTGATCTTGGCCGGAGCAAAGACCTCAATTGCTGTCATTGGCCAACTTCAGCGGTGGCGCTCCTTCCTCGTCGAGCACCTTGTCCAGACCGACCTCCAGCTTGCGCCGGATCCGGTCAGGATCGACGTCGGCCGACGCCTCGCCGTTGTCGATGAACGACAGCGCGCGGTGCCACTGGAACTCGGCTTCGCGCTTGCGGCCCACGGCCCAGTAGACATCGCCCAGGTGATCGTTCACCACCGGGTCGATGGGCATCAATTCCACGGCCTTTTCCATGTGCCCCACCGCCTCCTCGTAGCGTCCGAGCCGGTAAAGGCCCCAACCGAGCGAGTCGATGATGTAGCCGGAATCGGGGCGCAGCGAGACGGCGCGCTCGATCAGGTCAAGCGCCTCTTCGTAGTTCGTCTGCATCTCGAGGAATGAATAGCCCAGGTAGTTCATCACCTGCGGCTGTTCCGGCCGAAGCTCCAACGCCTTGCGGAAATCGGCCTCGGCCTTGTCCCACTGCTGGGTCCGCTCGTAGCTGATGCCGCGGGCGAAATAGATGATCCAGTGCTGTTCGTCCGGTGTCTCGATCAGGGAGAGAGCGGCGTCGTAGGGTCCGATCGATTCCTCGAAGCGCTCCAACCCCCTCAGCGTGTCGCCCAGCGTGACGTGCACCAGCGGCAAGTCGCCGTGGCTTTCCGCCAGTTGCCGCAGAACCTCGATCGCCGCATCGTCGCGTCCCGACCGGCGCAGCGCCTCGGCCCGGCCAAGCTCGGCGGCGTGATAGGACGGGTCATCGCGGGGAACGATGTCGTAGACATCGGTCGCCAGATCGTAACGCTCCAGATTCTCCAGAAGCTCGGCGGTCATCAGCAGGGCGTCGATGTGGTCGGGGCGAAGACGCATCGCCATTCGGCTGTACAGAAGCGTATAGGCTTCCTGCGCCTCTCCCTGAAGGGCGCTGGCGATGGAGTAGTATATCTCGGCCATGCCATCCTGGGGCCCGCGGACCGAGGTGAAGGGCAGGGTTTCTCCGGCTTCGAGCCGTGTCAGCAGATCTTCGACATAAGGATCGAGGCCATTGCCGAAGGTGGCTTCGATCAGTTCGACCGCAACCTCGTTTCGTTCCAGCTGGCTCAGGACCTCGACATAGGCGATAAGCCCGCGCCGGGTAAGACGGATGGTGTTGCCCGTCTCGCCCGAGAAGATCTCGGCGGCGCCTTCGAAATCGCCGACCGATGCAAGGGCCAGCGCCTTGTGGTAGAGACCGAACGCCTCGACCCCCTGGCTCGCGCCAACCTCGTCGAACGCTTCCAGCGCTTCCTGCATACGGCCATCGCCGACCCGGGCCCATGCCCGCGCCAGGCCATCGAACAGCGGGCCGACGGTCAGCCCCGCATCGAGGTCGGCCTCGATCATGTCCCAGTTTTCGTTACGGGCCGCATCGCCGAACAGGATAAGCCCCGCGACCTGGCTGGAGGCACCCGATTGGATCAGGCGTCGCGCGACCGGTGCGGCACGATCGAGATCGCCCATCCCCAGATAGGCTGTGGCTGCGTTTTCCAGAAGCGCCATGTTCCCGGGATCACGGACAAGGGCGCGCGAGAAGTACTGCGCCGCCTCGTCGAAATCGCTGGAGATCATCGCCGAGCGCGCGGCAAGGTAACCGCCGGCATCCTCTGCTTTCGCCGGCAGCACGATCGCGGCCGCAATGGCGGTGGACAACAAGAGGTTTCGCAGAGACATGAGACGGCCCTTTTCCCGTTTCCGGAAAACCTAGTCCGCACCTTGGTGCTTAGCAATGGAGGGGGGCGGAAATGCCGCCCTTCTCAAGCGAGTGTTACATATTCGGATAGTTCGGGCCGTCGCCGCCCTGTGGCACTGTCCAGTTGATGTTCTGGGACGGATCCTTGATGTCGCAGGTCTTGCAGTGAACGCAATTCTGGAAGTTGATGACGAACTTGTCATCGACCACTTCGTAGACCCCTGCGGGGCAATAGCGCTGTGCCGGTTCGGCATACTTCGGCAGGTTGACCGCGATCGGTATATCGGGGTCGACCAGTTTCAGATGCGAGGGCTGGCTTTCCTCGTGGTTGGTGAACGAGAAGCTGACATTGGTCAGGCGATCGAACGACAGTTTGCCGTCGGGCTTTGGATAGACGATCGGCTGGAACTTAGACGCCTCACCGGTGGCCGCCGCGTCTGATTTGCCGTGCTTCCGGGTGCCGAGAAAAGAGAAACCGAGCGTGTTGGTCCACATGTCGAGGCCACCCAGGGTCAGCGACGTCAGCAGACCGTGATCGGACCAGAGCGGTTTCACATTCCTGACCTTCCTGAGATCCCTGCCGATGGGGCCTTCCTTCAGTTCCTTCGTGTACCCTTCCAGCAGATCGCCCGAGCGGTCTTCCCGGATGGCGCGATACGCATGCTCGGCCGCGGCCTTTCCGGACAGCATGGCGTTGTGGTTGCCCTTGATGCGGGGCACGTTGACCAGCCCGACCGAGCAACCAAGCAGAGCGCCGCCGGGGAAAGCCGCTTCGGGCATCGACTGGTAGCCGCCCTCGGTGATGGCACGGGCGCCGTAGGCGATGCGCTTTCCGCCCTCCAGCAGCTTCGCGACCATCGGATGATGCTTGAAGCGCTGGAACTCCATGTAGGGGTACAGGTAGGGATTGCGATAGTTCAGGTGAACCACGAACCCGACATAAACCTGATTGTTGTCAAGGTGGTAGATGAAAGACCCGCCGCCGGCATTCTTGCCCAGCGGCCAGCCCATCGTGTGGGTGACGCTGCCCTCGCGGTGCTTGTCCGGGTCGATCTCCCAGATCTCCTTCATGCCCAGACCGTATTTCTGCGGCTCGGCGTTCCGGTCGAGTTCGTATTTCGCGATGACCTGCTTGGCCAGCGATCCGCGCACGCCTTCGCCAAGGAAGACATACTTGCCGAGCAGTTCCATACCCGGCTCGTACTGCGGTCCGGGGGTGCCGTCGGTCTGTCTGCCCATTTCCCCCGCGACGACACCGCGAACCTCGCCGCTCTCGCCGTAGATCAGTTCCGAGGCGGCGAACCCGGGGAAGACCTGGACGCCCATCTCTTCGGCCTGTTCGGCCATCCAGCGGCAGACATTGCCCATCGAGACGATGTAATTACCGTGGTTCGACATCAGTGGCGGCATGGGAAAATTCGGGATGCGCACCGAACCGGCCTCGCCAAGAAGGTAGAAATTGTCCTCGCGCACGGGCACGTTCAGCGGCGCGCCCCTTTCCTTCCAGTCGGGGATCAGGGCATCCAGCCCGCAGGGGTCCAGAACGGCACCCGACAGAATATGCGCGCCGACCTCGGAGCCTTTCTCCAGAACGACGACTTCAAGATCCGCGTCCAGCTGTTTGAGCCTGATCGCCGCCGAAAGGCCGGCCGGACCGGCGCCCACGATGACCACGTCAAATTCCATGCTTTCGCGCTCGATCTCGGCCATGTTCCCCGGCTCCCCTGTTCTGCGATCGCTTTTCGAAGAATGGCCTATCCGCGAAGCGGCCTCCGGGTCAATTGCGACGGAACGTTACAGCTTTCCGCCCACGCGGCATGCTTCTCTTGACTCCCCCCCGTGCGAGGGCGTTAGAAGTCGGGCAGACTTGCGTCCAAAGTTGGTTCCCATGGAAAAGATACCGCTCACACGCGCGGGATACACCGCGCTCAATGAAGAATTGAAAAAGCTCAAATCCGAGGAGCGCCCGGCGGTCATCCGTGCGATTGCCGAGGCGCGCGAGCATGGCGACCTCAGCGAAAACGCCGAGTACCACGCCGCCCGCGAGAAGCAGAGCTTCATCGAAGGGCGCGTGAAGGAGCTCGAGGGCGTCCTTTCGCGCGCCGACGTCATCGACACCTCGAAGCTGTCTGGCTCGGTGAAGTTCGGCGCGATCGTCACGGTCGTCGATGAGGACACGGACGAAGAGAGAACCTATCGGATTGTCGGCGAGCCCGAGGCGGATATCGAAGCGGGAAAACTGAACATCAAGTCGCCGCTGGCACGCGCCCTTATCGGAAAGGACGAGGGCGACAGCGTCGAAGTTCGCACGCCCGGCGGTGAAAAGTCCTACGAAATTCTGAAGATCGAGTATTCCTGAGCCGCGGGAGCCGCGTTCGAAAATGTCTGAAAACCGTCCGGAGCCTCCGGTCGATCTTGGTATTTACAGCCGAATGAACCGGCGGGACGCCGTGGATCCGGCAGACAAGATCGCCATCGCCGTCAGCGGTGTCTGGGTAGTCTTCTGCATTCTGTTTCTGGCCCTTGTCGGCCTGGGCGACGGCGAGAACCTTGGTCCCCTGCGGTTCCTGATCGTCGTCCTGGCGGTCATTCTGCCGGTCGCGCTGGTCTGGATCGCCGCCATTGCGCTGAAAAGCGCGCGCATCGTGCAGGACGAAAGCGAGAGGTTGCAGGCGTCGATGGACGCGATGCGTCAGATCTATATCGCCCAGGCCCAGATGGCGGCGACCACGATGGGGCCGAACGTCGAGCGCAAGATCGACGAGATCGTGAAAGGGCAGAAGCGGGCCGAACACGCCCTTGCAAGTTTCGTGAGCACGCGCTCGGTTCCCGAGCCATCGGCGGCGCGCCCGCTGGCAGGTGTTGGCGAGGAAGGTTCGCGGCACGAGGCCGATTATCAGCCCGCGCTGGCCCTTTCGACCCCGCCCGAGGCGGGCGGTAGTCCGGTGTCGGTCGAAGACATGATTTCCGCGATGAATTTCCCCGAAACCGCGGACGACGTGGCCGGCTTTGCATCCTTGCGCCGCGCCCTTCAGGATCGGCGGGTCTCGAAGCTGATCCAGGCCAGCCAGGACGTTCTGACACTGCTCAGCCAGGACGGTATCTACATGGACGATCTGACGCCCGACCGCGCGCGCCCCGAGATCTGGCGCCGGTTTGCCGGCGGTGAACGCGGACGCACCATCGCGGGCCTTGGCGGCATTCGCGACCGGTCGTCACTGGCCCTCACATCGGCCCGGATGCGACAGGATTCGATATTCCGGGACACTTCGCATCATTTCCTGCGAACCTTCGACAAGACGCTTGCGACCGTGGCCGAAGATCTCTCCGACGCCGAAATCGTCGAGATGTCCGAAACCCGCACGGCGCGCGCCTTCATGCTGCTGGGCCGTGTTGCAGGGATGTTCGACTAGATCAGGGCTTCGTTGCCGTAGGCCTGCTCGATTGCGCAATCACACGGGCCGTAGCAGCCGCAGCAACTGGCGCAGTCTTCCACCGGAATGCCCGGCAACGGCATGCCGGCGACATAGACGCTGTGGACATGTTCCATGATGCCACCGGCACCGCTTTCGTGCCCATGATCGTCATCCGTATCCGGCCCATCCTGATCTTCGTCCATCGCGACCCGGCCGGCGGCAATGGCAACGCCCGCGCCGACACCGCCGAACAGCAGTCCGACTATCGCGGCGAGCAGCCCAAGCAGAAGCCCCGCGCCGCCTCCGCCGCCATCGTCGCTGCTGGACACGCCGGCCGAGGGCGCCGCCGCTGCCGGACCTTCATTTGCCGGGGCGGGGACGTCACTCAGGTCGCGGCCATAAAGGAATTGCGCGCCTGCAATATCACCGCTTCCGAGCGTGTCGGTGGAGATGATGGGATTCATGATCTCGGATGGATCGTTCACATGCCCCAGACCAATGATGTGCCCGATCTCGTGAAGGGCCACGGCAAAGAAATCCACACCACCCGATCCGCCGTAGGGAGACCATGAGTAATTGGAATTGAACGTGACGGTTCCGCTGAAAATCTCGCTGAGACCCGGATTTGAACCGAACGTGTACTGCGCCGTTCCCGCAGCGCCGTTCAGCCCAGCGGAAGCCACGGTCACATCGGCGGGAGTTCCCGACGAGACCATCTGGAAATCGATGGCCGCGACGCTTTCCCATGTGTCGAACGCGGCCGTCAGCGCGGCGTCGAAATCAGACGACGTGAACGCTGTGCTGTAGTTCAGGGCGTCTACGTAGTCGGCCGACCAGGTGATCGTACCGCTTGGCGTTCCAAGGGTCGTCTGACCCCATTTCAGATCCCCGGCATTATACGGCATGCTCGTCGCACCTGGTAACTCGTGTCATGTGTTTCTTGGGCGTTCTAAAAGACACACTTTGACACAACAACGGCAGAATTATGGCAAGAAGAAATCGGCGCGCCGGCGTGTCAACCGTGCTCTTTCAGCAACCTCTGCTTCTGCCGGTTCCAGTCGCGCTTTGCCTCGGTCTCGCGCTTGTCGTGCGTCTTCTTGCCTTTCGCGATACCCAGTTTCACCTTCGCGATGCCGCGATGGTTGAAGTACATGACCAGCGGAACCAGGGTCATGCCCTTGCGCTGCGTGGCGTTCCAGAGATCGGATAGCTGTTTTTTCGACACGAGAAGTTTGCGCCTGCGCCGGTCTTCGTGCCCGAACATCGCCTGATCATAGGGTGCGATATAGCTGTTCACCAGCCAGAGCTCTCCGTCTTCGACGGCGGCATAGCTTTCGGCGATGTTCGATTGCCCCGTCCGCAGCGACTTCACTTCGCTGCCCATCAGCATGATGCCGCATTCTATGTCATCCTCGATGGCATAGTCGTACCGCGCGCGCCGGTTCTCGGCGACGACCTTGTAATTGGGGTTGTCCTTGGGTTTGGCCATGATCCAGCCGAAATAGGCGCGGACACCACGCCTGTCCAGTGCAGTTGACCCGGGCGGGGCGTCTGTGAATATGCGCGCATGGTTACGCAACTCGCCCTCGGCAGCCTTCTGATCCTTGCCACCATCGTTGTCGCCGCCGTGTCGTGGTGGGCGCTCGAGTCGATCCTTCGGACGCTTCACCCCTGGGCGGTCCGGCCCCCGCATGGTCCGAAGCTGATGGTCGTGCTGTCGCTTTCGCTGATCTGGACTCTTGGCATGATGACCGTGTCGGTCTGGGTCTGGGCCGTGGCGCTGTACGAGCTTGAGATCTTCGTCGAATTCGAGGCGTCCATCTATTTCTCGCTGGTGGCCTTCACGACGCTGGGCTTCGGCGACATCCTGTTGCCGACCGAATGGCGGCTGCTGGGCGGCCTGGCCGCGGCCAACGGCCTGCTGATGTTCGGATTGCTGACCGCGATCCTGGTCGAAATCCTGCGCGACACCCGTCTTCGGCAACGCGGCGGCCCGCACTAGCGCCGGCTGCCCCGCATCAGGATGTAGAGACCCGAGGCGACGACAATCAGGCTGCCGATGATCGTCGGCAGGTCGGGGCGTTCACCGAAGACGGCAATGCCCAGACCGATCCCAAACAGAAGCCGCGTATAGCGGAACGGCGTCACCGCCGAGACCTCGCCCGTCCGCATCGCGTGGGTCAGCGAGGTATAGCCCGCGAAGCCGAAGGCACAGGCCAGCGCAAGGTAGAGAGCAGAGGCCCCTGTGGGCGGCACGAAGGGCACGCCCTGAAACGCCCAGGTGCACAGGCCCGCGATCACGATCATCGCGAAGCCGTAGACGCCCAGCGTGAAGGTGCCCATCGTCATGGGCGCGGCCCGCGTGGCCAGGTCGCGAAGGGCGAAGCCCAGCATCCCCAGGACGGCGAACGCCGTGAAGACGGTGAAATCATCGGCCCCGGGCCGCAGGATGACCAGCACGCCGGTCAGGCCAAGGGCAATCGCGCTCCACCTCCGCCAGCCGACATGCTCGCGAAAGAACAGCGCCGCGCCCGCGACAACGACGATCGGTGCGGCCTGAAGGATCGCGGTTGCCGATGACAGCGGCGCCAGAATGATCGCCAGAGTATAAAACAGGCGCCCGCACAGCTCGAAACCATTCCGGATCAGCATGGTCTTCTGCCGGGCCGAGGCGGGAAACAGGCTTTCACCTTTCAGCAAGGCCGCAAGGGTAAAAAGCGCCATGCCCCCCAACCCGAACCAGATCATCACCTGGCCCGCCGGAATCTCTCGGCCCGCGCCCTTCAAAAGCGCGTCCTCGACAGCGAAACCGGCCATGGCAGCCGTCATCCACAGGCTACCGATCAGATTGTCGCGGCCGATCGTGTCTGGTGTCGCGCTCAGTTGAGGAGGCCCGCGTGAATCATCGCGTCCTTGATCGCCAGCTTGGTGCCGTCGCTGACTTCGACCAGCGGCAGGCGCACCTCGTCCTTGCAACGGCCAAGCAGGGACAGGCCGTATTTCGCTCCGGCCAGGCCGGGCTCGAGGAAGATCGCGATATGAAGCGGCATCAGACGATCCGTGATTTCCAGTGCCGTGGCATAGTCGCCGCGCAACGTCGCGGCCTGCATCTCGGCACAAAGCCCGGGCGCGACATTGGCCGTCACGCTGATGCAGCCCACGCCGCCCTGCGCGTTGAAGCTGATGGCGGTCGCATCCTCGCCCGAGATCTGGACGAAGTCCTTGCCGCAGGAAATCCGCTGCTTGGCCACCCGGCTGATATCGCCGGTGGCGTCCTTGACGCCGATGATCCGCGGCAACCTGGCCAGCCTGCCCATCGTGTCCGGGGTCATATCCACGACCGAGCGGCCGGGGATGTTGTAGATGATGATCGGGATGTCCGCCGCATCGTGCATCGCCTTGAAGTGCTGATACATGCCTTCCTGCGTCGGCTTGTTATAGTACGGCGTCACCACCAGCGCGGCATCGGCCCCCACCTTTGCGGCATGCTGAATGAAGCGGATGCCCTCGGCCGTGTTGTTCGAGCCGGCGCCGGCGATCACCGGCACGCGTCCCGCGGCCGCCTTCACGACTTCCTCGATGACGGTCTCGTGTTCCTCGTGCGTCAGCGTCGGGCTTTCGCCCGTCGTACCCACCGGCACCAGCGCAGAAGAGCCCGATTCGATCTGCCACTCGACCAGCGATTTGAGTGCGTCGAGGTCCAGCTTTCCGTCCGAGAACGGAGTGACAAGTGCCGGCATGGAGCCCTGGAACATGACGCATCTCCTTTGTGTGCATTCTGCCGCCAATTGCGGCGCGCGGACCCTATATTGCAAGACAGGAATTGCCAAGATGCCGCTGAAATGCGATGGTCGCCCGGCTGAGGGGCGGATGACGAACGGACCTGTTGCCATGATCAAGGCCCTGATCGCCGCAAGCCTGATAGCCTGGATGCCCGTGGCTGCTCTCTCGCAAAGCAGCGGGGAGATCATGGCGTATCAGCGCGCGGTGGCGGCGATGCAGAAGGGGGACTGGCGTGCCGCGCTTCTGATGGCGGATAGCGCCGGCCCGGTTGCGCGCGACATCATCGAATGGCATCGGCTGCGCAATGGCGGGGGCGACTTCGATTCGGTCCTGCGGTTCCTCGAGCGCCGGCCTGACTGGCCCGGGCTTCGGCTTTTGCGCCGCCGCGGCGAGGCCATTCTGCCTTACGGCGCCCGCGCGGACGACGTCATCGCCTATTTCCGGGACGAGCCGCCGCAGACTTCGGGCGGTGCGCTTAGCCTGATCGCCGCCTATCGCGCCAAGGGCCTTTCCGCCGACGCCGAAGCGGAAGCGGTGCGAATCTGGCTGACCGGCACGCTTTCAAAGACCGACGAAGACATGCTTCTGCAGGATTTCGGAACTGTCCTGAAATCCCATCACGAGCAAAGGCTGGACATGCTGTTGTGGCGCGGCGTGGATGGCGACGCAGAGCGCATGCTGCCGCTTGTCGGCCCGGGCTGGCGGGCGAAGGCGCGGGCGCGCATGGCGCTCAGGGACAATGCAAAGGGCGTCGACACGCTTATCGAGGCTGTCCCCTCGTCGCTGACGGATCATCCCGGCCTGACCTTCGAGCGGATGCAGTGGCGTGCCCGAAAGGGGCGCAACACCGACGCCATCGAGCTGATGCTGGCCGCGAAGCCCGACGCGCTGGGGGACCCGTCGCGGTGGGCGGGCTGGCGCCGCGGTCTTGCCCGGGCCGAGATGCGGGCGGGGCGAACCGACGTGGCCTATCGCCTGGCGGCGAATCACGGCCTGACGGAAGGTTCGCACTTTGCCGATCTCGAGTGGCTGGCGGGCTACATCGCGTTGACCTACAAAAAGGACGGCGACCTGGCGCTGCAGCATTTCCTGCGGTTCAGAGGCTCGGTCGAGACCCCGATCTCGCTGGGACGTGCCGGATACTGGGAAGGCCGGGCGCACGAATTGCGCGGCGACCAGGAAAACGCCCGCCTGGCCTATGCTTTCGGAGCGGAATACCAGACCAGCTTCTACGGTCTTCTGGCGGCCGAAAAGGCCGGTCTGCCGATGGACCCCGAGCTGACCGGCCGCGAGACATATCCCGCCTGGCGCGATACGACATTCGGCCACGGTTCGGTTTTCGCCGCCGCGCGTCTCTTCATCGCGGCGGGCGAACGCAACCTGGCCGAGCAGTTCCTGCGTCATCTGACCGAATCCCTGCCGCGCGAGGAAATCGGCAGCCTTGGCGATTTCCTGATGTCCATCGACGAGCCTCACCTTGCCGTGATGGTCGGCAAGGAAGCGGCGGGCCGCGGTATCGTCGTGTCTTCGGCCTATTACCCCGTGGTCGACCTTGGCGTGCCGGATCTGCCCGTTCCGCGTGAACTGGCTCTGGCCATTGCGCGGCGCGAAAGCGAGTTCGATCCGGTCGTGATGAGCGGTGTCGGCGCACGCGGCCTGATGCAGCTGATGCCCGGAACCGCACAGGATGTCGCCCGGTACCTGGAGCTTCCCTACAGCCGCGATCGGCTGATCAGCGACCCGACCTACAACGCGAGGCTGGGCACCGCCTATCTCGACGAGTTGATGGCGACCTTCGACGGCAACGTCGTCATGGTCTCGGCAGGCTACAACGCCGGGCCCGGCCGCCCGATCCGCTGGATGGCCGAGTACGGCGATCCGAGGCGCGGTGCGGCCGATATCGTCGACTGGATCGAGCACATCCCTTTCGACGAGACCCGGAATTACGTGATGCGTGTCGCGGAAAGCCTGCCGGTCTACCGCGCGCGTATCACCGGCGAAGTGGAGCCGCTGACCTTGTCGAAGGACCTGGTTGCGATGCCGGGTCATCGCCGCCAGGCGCTCAAGGGTGTCATCGTGCGCCCCCGCCCGCGCCCCCAGCCGTTGACGGACTGACAGGCCGTCGCGACGCGGCCATCACCTGAGCGACCGGCCCTTGACGATGGCATTCGCCCCGAAACGCTTGCGAATGGCGTCCGATGCCCGCTCCGCTTGCGCGCGCGCCCGCGCCTGGGGATCAAGCAGATCGCCCGAGGTATCCGCGTCGCCGGCATCCGTCAGGTGCGAGATGCCGACGCCGATCAGCCGATAGGGGCCTTCGTCACCGACCTGGTCGAACAGCGCCCGCGCCGTGCGGTAGATCCGGTCCGCGATCTGCGTGGGATCGTCCAGCGAGGTGCGCCGCGTCAGGCTGGAATGGTTCGCCCGTTTCAGCTTCAGCGTGACGACCCGCCCCGCCTTGTCCTTTGCCTTTGCCCGGTCGGCCACGTTCTCGGCAAGCCGCCAGATGTGGCCATCCAGGATATCGGCGTCCGAAGTATCCTCTGCGAACGTCGTTTCGTTCGAGATCGACTTCACCGGGGCGTTCGCCGATACCCGCCGGCGGTCTTCCCCCCTGGCAAGATGCCACAAACGCTCGCCCATGCCGCCGAACCGCGCTGCAAGGTCTTGCTTCTCCCACCGAAGCAGGTCCGAGAACGTCCGGATTCCGGTCTTCTCGAGGGCGTTCTGCGTCTGCTGACCGACCCCCCAGATCATGCGCACCGGCTTGTCCTTCAGGAACGCCATCGTCTCGGCCTTGCCGATCACCGAGAACCCGCGTGGCTTGTCGAGATCGGATGCCACCTTGGCCAGGAACTTGTTGTGGGAAAGACCGATCGACCCCGACAGACCCAGCTCCGTCTCCATGCGCCGCAGCAACCCCGCCAGCATCACGGCAGGCGGCGCCCCGTGCAGCCTCGCCGTCCCGGTCAGGTCCATGAACGCTTCGTCCAGCGACAGGGGTTCGACGACCGGCGTCAGGACGTCCATCATCGCGCGGATCTGGCGGCTGGCCTCTGCGTAGGCGCTCATCCGCCCCTTCACGACCACCGCGTCTGGGCAGAGTTTCAGGGCCTGGAACATCGGCATCGCCGACCGCACGCCACGGATACGCGCGATATAGCAGGCCGTCGACACCACACCCCGCCGGCCGCCGCCGATGATGACCGGCTTGTCCCGCAGCAAGGGATCGTCACGCTTTTCGACACTTGCATAGAAGGCGTCGCAATCCATGTGCGCGATCGACAACTCGAATAGTTCGGGATGCGATACGATGCGCGGACGACCGCAGGCCGGACAACGTGTTCCGGTTTCGAAGGTGGTCAGGCAATCGCGGCAAAGGGCGGGCATACCTGCAGTATACCGCGCCTCGAAAACCGCCGCGACGCCTATTGCCGTTGCCGGTTCCGGAATACATGATCCGCGCCATGACGGCATTTCACGGAGCGAAGCTGGCCATCCTGGTCGGCCGGAAGATCGTCACGATCCTTCGCGACGACACCCCCGCAATTCCCTGGCCCGGTCACTGGGATCTGCCCGGCGGGGCCCGCGAGGGCACCGAGACGCCCGGAGCATGCGTGCTGCGCGAACTGCACGAGGAACTCGGCATCACCCTGACGCACAGGGACCTGCACTGGCGCATGCAAAGCGCCACCTCGGCAGGTGATCGGATCTGGTTCTTCGTGTCGGAACAACCGGGCTTCCAAGTGGAAACAATCTGTTTCGGCAGCGAGGGGCAAGCGTGGCGGCTGGCAGATATCGACTGGTTCATGGCCGAGCCAAAGGTCATTCCCAGGCATCGCGAACGGCTGCAAAACTATCTGGATCTCAAGGGAAAAACCCGCGCCGGGGCATGGTTCGGCGGCGTGTCCAACAAGTGACACAAGGCGCGTTACCGGAGACCATGCACGCGTAAATCGTTGAAAAGGAACCCTGCAATTCCGATGTCTTCTGCGGGGAGCGTTTCAAAGGGACAAGTATGGACGAGATCATCGACCTGCTTGGCGGAGGCGGTATTGCAACGCTTCTGCTGGCCGCATTCATCATTCTGTGCGTCTACAAGGGCGTCAGGATCGTTTCACAATCGGAAAAACACGTGGTCGAGCGGTTTGGCCGCCTGCGCACCGTGCTGGGTCCCGGCATCAACTTCATCGTGCCGTTTCTGGACCGGGTGGCGCACCAGGTCTCGATCCTGGAACGCCAGCTGCCCACGGCAAGCCAGGACGCCATCACGGCTGACAACGTGCTGGTCCAGGTGGAAACCAGCGTTTTCTATCGGATTCTCGAGCCCGAAAAGACCGTCTACCGGATTCGCGACGTGGACGCCGCCATTGCCACGACCGTTGCGGGTATCGTCCGCGCCGAGATCGGCAAGATGGAACTGGACGAGGTTCAGTCGAACCGTTCCACCCTGATCGCGACGATCAAGCTGGCCGTCGAGGACCAGGTCGACGACTGGGGCATCGAAGTGACCCGGGCCGAAATCCTGGACGTGAACCTGGATCAGGCCACGCGCGACGCGATGCTTCAGCAGTTGAACGCCGAACGCGAGCGCCGCGCGGCGGTAACACGCGCCGAGGGCCAGAAACGTGCCGTCGAACTGAATGCGGACGCCGAACTTTATTCCGCCGAACAGGCGGCAAAGGCCCGCCGCGTGCAGGCCGACGCCGAAGCCTATGCAACGGGCGTGGTGGCCGAGGCAATAGCCAGGAACGGTCTGGAAGCGGCGCAGTATCAGGTCGCCCTGAAGCAGGTCGAGGCGCTGAACGCGCTTGGTGCAAGCCCCTCCAGCAGCACGATCGTCGTGCCCGCGAACGCGCTTGAAGCCTTCGGTGACGCGTTCAAGATGCTCAGGGGACGGGGCTGATGTGGTCGGTCTGGTGGATCTGGATCGCCGGCGCGTTCGCGCTGGCCTTCCTCGAGGTTCTGGCGCCGGCGCAGATTTTCCTTGGCTTCGCCGTCGGCGCAGCCGCCACCGGTATCGCGCTGCTGATCGGCGTGCCCGGACTTGCCGGATCGCTGCCCGCGACGCTTCTGGTCTTTGCGATCCTGTCGCTTCTGACCTGGATCGTGCTTCGCCGGGTTCTTGGCATCCGACCCGGCCAGATGAAGGTCTGGGAACGAGACATCAACGAGGACTGACCTGGTGAACGCCCGTATCACGAGGTACCTGGCGTGGGGTGTCGGCGCCCTTGTGGCGGTGACCCTGGCCATTGTCGCCTTCGTTCCCGACATCGAAGTACGCTTCACCGAGGATCAGGCCCGCGACGCCATCCGCGACCATCTTCCACTTGAAAAGGCGTCAGGCGATCTGCGGATGGATGTCACCGCCGCCGATGTCGATTTCAGCGGCAGGGGAGACAAGGGCGGGATCGGCATCACCAGCGACTTCGACATATCGGGCATGGGCCTCGCCGGGTCGGGCGAAGTCGATACGTTCAGCCGCGTCCTCTACGACGATGGCGCGTTCTACCTGACCGATCTGCAACTGGACGATCTGACGATCACGCCCAGCCTGGCCACCAGGGCAAAGCTGGCCGCGCTGAAGAAGGCGTGGGAGGTCTTTCTGGACGAGGTGGGCGAGGATATCCGTTCCAAGGAAGGCGATGAAGCGCTGGCCAAATTCACCGAAGCCCGCCGTACCCTTGGTCCGACCGTGCACGCGGTGCTGAACGACAGCCTGGCAGGCATACCGATCTACCGCCTGGAAGGCGACGCGGCGAAAGGCGCCGCAAGACTCGTACTGAAAGACGTGGTCTTCACGGACCGCGAGGCGATCGCCATCCTTTCGCCAGCGCAGGCGATGATCAAGATCGCCACCTTCGCCATCGGCGCGCTGGTTCTTCTGCTGCTTGGCTGGGAATGGTATCGCGCAGAGCGAGATGCACGGGCCGAGGCCGCCGGGACCTGAGCCTACTGAAGGTCCGCGAAAGCCGCCTCGATCCGGTCCAGCGCCTCGGTCAGCATGGGCCGGGAAAGCGCAAGGTTGAACCGCAAATGCCCTGATCCGCCGGTCCGGAACTGGGTGCCGGGGCTGGGCGCCACGCGGGCCTGCTTCAACAGCCGGTCCATCAGTTCGGTGTCGCCCATGCCGGTCCCGGTGAAATCCGCCCAGGCAAGATAGGTCGCCTGCATCGGCATCACCGAAACCCCGGGCAGGGCGTTCATGCGTTCCGCGAAAAGATCGAAATTCCCGGCGATATAGGCACGCGCCTCGTCCAGCCAGTCACCGCCTTCCTCGTAGGCCGCGCGGATCGCGACCATGCCCATCCGGTTGGGCGAAGACTCGCGGTCCAGGATCGTCGGCGCCAGTTTTGCCCGCATTCCGGAGCCGGGCGCGATCAGCAGGCCGGTTTCAAGCCCGGCGATGTTGAACGCCTTCGAAGCCGCCGTCAGCACTGCGATGCGGTCCGAATGCTCGGGCGCGGCCACCACGGCAGGCACCTGTTCGGCGCCGGGAAACGTCAGGTCCATGTGGATCTCGTCCGAGATCAGGATCAGGTCGTGGGTGGCGCAAAAGTCGGCCACCGCGCGAATTTCGTCCCGCGACCAGATCCGCCCGCCGGGATTATGCGGCGAACACAGTGTCAGGATCCGTTCGTGGCCCTTAAGCGACGCGCCCAGCGCACCAAGATCCATGTGATACCGTCCGTCGGCCAGGACCAGCGGGCTTTCCACGGCATCCCGGCCCATCGCCTCGATCTGGCGGAAGAACGCGTGATAGACCGGCGAGAACAGGATCACGCCCTCGCCCGGCTTTGAATAGGTGGCGATCACGTCGGCGAACCCAGAAATGACGCCGTGCGTGTAACGCACCCAGCCCGGGTCCATGTTCCAGCCGTGTCGGTCCCGGTACCAGTTCGCGACCGCGGCGTTCACTTCCTGCGGCCGGTTGAAATATCCCATGTAGCCATAGTCGATCTCGTCCTGCATCGCCTTCCGGATCGCCGGCGCCGCGGCGAAATCCATGTCCGCCACCCACATGGCGATCATGTCCGGCGCATCGAATCCGAATGTGCCCTGGATGGCGTCATACTTGCTGGTGTGTCTTCCGCGCAGGGGGCGCGGATCGTCGAAATCGAAACTCATGAACTTGCCTGTTTTTTTGCCACGCGCACCCTATCCAGATTCAAAACCGCCGCAAGGCCCTGTGCTTGCGGGGCGCCGCGCCATATCCTAGATGGACGATATGACGACCAGACCGATCCTGATTCATCCCGACCCGCGGTTGAAGACCGTTGCAGATCCCGTGACCGGGGTCGACGGTGACTTGCGCCGGCTTGCCGACGACATGCTTCAGACCATGTACGAGGCACCCGGCATCGGGCTGGCCGCGCCGCAGGTGGGCGTGATGAAGCGGCTTCTTGTCATGGATTGCGTCAAGGAAGAAGGCGCGGCGCCCCGCCCGATGGTTCTGATCAATCCCGCAGTGACGTGGTCGTCGGACGAGACGAACGTGTACGAGGAAGGCTGCCTTTCGATTCCCGAGCAATACGCCGACGTCGAGCGCCCCGCCGAGGTGAAGGTGCGATGGATGTCGCTGGACGGGAAAGAAGAGGAAGAGCATTTCGACGGACTTTGGGCCACCTGCGTTCAACACGAGATCGACCACCTGAACGGCAAGCTGTTCATCGACTACCTCAAGCCGCTCAGGCGGCAGATGATCACCCGCAAGATGCAAAAGCTGAAACGGGAACGGGCCCGCGCGTGATCCGGAAGATCGTTCTCTGGCCGGACCCGGTGCTGGCAACCATCTGCGCCCCGGTCGAGCGGATTGACGAGGACATCCGCCAACTGGCCGCCGACATGCTGGAGACGATGTACGCCGCCCCCGGACGCGGTCTGGCGGCACCTCAGATCGGCGTGGCGCTGCGTCTGTTCGTGATGGACACGACGTGGAAGGATGGTGACCGGTCGCCGAAGATCGTCATAAACCCTGAAATAGTGACTGAATCGGCCGTGCGCACGACCGGACCCGAAGGCTGTCTCTCGATCCCCGGCGTGACCGCGGACGTCGATCGGGCCGAGACCGTGACCATGCGCTGGACCACGCCGGACGGCGAGACGCGAGAAGAAGGCCTGACCGGATTCGAGGCGATCTGCGCCCAGCACGAGTTCGACCACCTGAACGGCCTTGTCACCTTCGACCGTATCGCTGCCGAGGTGCGGGCCGAGCTGGAAAAGGTCTATGCCGGATGAGTCTTCGCCCGTTCCTGCCCTGGCCCGACAAGCGGTTGCGCACCCCGGCCGACCCCGTGGGCGAAATCACCGACGAACACCGCGCGATCTGGAAAGACATGGTGGAAACCATGGACGCCATGCCCGGTTACGGTCTGGCCGCGCCCCAGGTGGGCGTCATGCTGCGCCTTGCCGTCGTCGACTGCTCCGAGGATCGCGGCCGCGCCATCCGCCTGGCCGATCCCGAGATCCTGGCCGCTTCCGAAGAGACGTTCGAATGGGACGAAGGCTCGCCCAACCTGCCCGGGCTTTCGGCCAGGGTCACGCGTCCGGCCCGCGTGACCGTCGCTTTTACCGATGCGAACGGCAACAGGATCCGGCAGGACTTCGAGGATCTGTGGGCAACCTCGGTCCAGCACCAGATCGACCACCTGAACGGCAAGATGTACTTCGACAGGCTCAGCCGGACCAGGCGCGAGATGCTGCTGAAGAAATGGAAGAAGATGGCGCGATGAGAATCGTCTTCATGGGCACGCCGGAATTCTCTGTCCCGGCGCTCGACGCGCTGGTGGACGCGGGCCACCGGATCGCCGCCGTTTATACCCAGCCGCCCCGCCCAGCGGGCCGCGGCAAAAAGGACAGGCCGTCGCCGGTTCACCTGCGCGCGGCAGAACTCGGCCTCGAGGTACGGCATCCCGGGACCCTTCGCGCCGAAGAGGCACAGGCGGATTTCGCGGCACTGGGTGCCGATATCGCCGTGGTCGTCGCCTATGGCCTGATCCTGCCGCAGGCGGTGCTGGACGCCCCGGCGCACGGTTGCTTGAACATCCACGCATCACTTCTGCCGCGCTGGCGCGGTGCGGCGCCGATACACCGGGCGGTCATGGCGGGCGACAGCGAAACCGGCGTCTGCATCATGCAGATGGAGGCCGGTCTGGATACCGGACCGGTCCTGCTGAGCAAGGCGACCCCGATCGGCAGCGAAGAGACGACCGGCGACCTGCACGACCGGCTGTCCGACCTGGGCGCGCTTCTGATCGTTCGGGCCCTTGCCAGACTGCACGACCTGACGCCAATTCCGCAACCGGCGGACGGCGTGACCTATGCCGAGAAGATCGACAAGGCCGAGGCGCGGATCGACTGGACGCGGCCCGCGGCCGAGATAGACCGCCTGATCCGGGGCCTCTCGCCCTTCCCGGGCGCCTGGTGCGATATCCGGGGCGAACGGGTCAAGCTGCTGCGCTGCCGCCTGGCCACTGGAAACGGCGCGCCGGGCACCCACCTGGGCGGGTTCCGCATCGCCTGCGGCGAGGACGCCGTGCAGATCACCGAAGCCCAGCGTCAGGGCAAGCGCCCGATGGCCGCCGATGAATTCCTGCGCGGCACGGACCTGCCCGAAGCCCTCGCCTGAACTTCTTCCTGGCGCAAATACAGTTGGGTTGGGGATCCCGGTCGGCGCCGAAGGCGGCGATACCTCAGACCGAGCGCGTCAGCCCGCCGTCGACCCGCCAGTTCTGGCCGGTGACATAGCCGCCATCCTCGGACGCCAGCCACGAGACCAGCGACGAAACCTCGTCGGTGCGTCCGTACCGCCCCATCGGGATGCGCGAACGGCGTTCTTCCGTCTCGGGCAGGCTGTCGATGAAGCCGGGCAGGATGTTGTTCATCCGGATATTGTCGGCCGCATAGCGATCTGCGAACAGCTTTGTAAATGATGCCAGCCCGGCCCGGAACACGCCCGATGTCGGAAACAGCGGATCGGGTTCGAACACCGCGAAGGTCGAGATGTTTATGATCGCGCCACCGCCGCCAGCCTGCATGATCGGCGTGACCAGGCGCGTCGGCCGGATCACGTTCATCAGATAGACTTCCATCCCCCGGTGCCAGTCGTCGTCGCTGATCTCCAGGATCGGGCCCTTCGGCCCGTGTCCGGCGGAATTCACCAGCACGTCGATCCGTCCCCAGCGCTCGATGGCGCCGTCGACCAGGCGTTTCAGATCGTCCTCGACAAGATTCGACCCCGTCACGCCGAAGCCGCCCAGTTCTTCGCCCAGCGCCTCTCCCTTGCCGGACGACGACAGGACCGCAACGCGGAACCCATCGGCGGCCAGACGCCGGGCCGCGTCGGCCCCCATGCCGCTTCCTCCGGCCGTGATCAATGCAACCTTGTCCGTCATCTAACCTCTCCCCGTTTGGAAAGGGATCTAACCGGATTTCCGCGCTTGGAAAACCTTCGGCGCGGCATCCAGACGCTTGCCGAGAAGTCGGTCGATCAACGCGCTCAGCAATTCGGCGCGGCTGTGAACGCCGGCCTTCCGGAAAATCGCGTTGAAATGCGCCTTGATCGTGCCTTCCGCACTTCCGCGCAGTTCGGCGATCTCCTGCGTTCCAAGTCCCTTCACCAGGAACATCGCGATATCGCTTTCGGCGGGCGAAAGCCGCCATTCCTCGAACTGCGCGATGATCACCTCGTTCACCTCGGCGCTGACATGATCCAGGCTACGCTCCAGCATGGATTTGCGGTTAAGCAGGCTCTTCAGAAACTGCGCTTCGATTCCGATTGCCACAAGAAGGCTCAGCGTCGCGATGGTCTCGATGCCAAGGTGCAGATCCAGGCTCCACAGATTACCGCCTTCAAGGTGGTCATGAACCGCATCGACAACGAAGAAGGCGGCACAGCCCAGCTGCACCGCCATCAGCATCATCAGTCCGTTCGGGACGTTCAACGGTTCGCGTATGGCCATTGGCCATGTTCTTAGCCGGAAGGGATTTCCTTGCAACCCGTCACCATGGCGCGTGGCAGATTCACGCTTGTCCGCCAGCTTTCGAAGATCACGGCAGCGATATGCAGCACGACGGATATCTCGGCCCAGGACACGGCCACTTCGTGAAGCTCTTCGGGCCATTCTACGCCCCAGAAAATGTCGGTCGTCATCAGGTAACCGGACACGCCGATCACGAGTATCGACACGAGCAGGTTGTAGATCATCAGCGCCCCAAGCGGCGTGTGGCCGATATGGATATGCCGGATACCTGCCAGGGTTTCCCTTATCTGGCCGATTGCGCTTGATACGCTTGGGGGAAAAGAGGCGAAACGGGCATACTTCGTTCCAACCATCCCCCACAGGATTCGCAGGACGATCAGGGCGACCACGACATAGCCGATCCATTGGTGCAGCTTGCCGTCGTCGTCCACGACAAGCGCGTTCGCCCCGAAGCCGATCACCAGCGACCAGTGAAACAGCCTGACGAACGGATCCCAGACTTTCAGTCGTTGCATGTTCCTACCTCCGGAAAATTGGGGACCGCAGGCCACGGGGTGAATGTGGCCTGCGGCGCTTCCTGATCAGTCTTCTTTGGTCTTAACGACCTCGAAGTCCGCATTCAGGAAGACCTCGTAGCGCTGACCTTCTTTCTTGGCGTAGGCCTCGTACATGCCGTCCTCGATCTTGATCTTGGCGACTTCGTAGCCCTGCTCGGTCAGCAGCGTGCGAATCTGGTTGGTGTTCTGGTCGGTCAGCTCGACCCTGCCGGATGCATGTGCTGCGCCGGAAAGCATCAGGACGACGGCGAGGGGGGTGGCGATTGTCTTAAGCATGGTGTGCTCCTTCGTTGGGTTGTGCGGGCAGGGGTGGCTGCCCGTCGCCTGTTGAAGAAGCGGCTTCCCGGCGTGATTTGAACTAACCGAAAGGCATAGACCGGGGGTTTCGGTCCCCGTGCTGATCGGCGTATGCCCTTGGTTTATGCCTTTACGGCAAGGAATTGCCGCAGGTGGGCGGCCCGCCGCCTAGGCGCCCATCAATGCCGCGTCGAATGGATAGGCCGTCAGGTTCTCGTATCCGCTCTCGGTAACCAGCACCTGGTCCTCCAGCTTGATCGAGAAGTCGCCGCCCTCTTCGCCAACCAGGGCCTCGACACAAAGAACCATGCCGGGTTCCAGCTGATAGTCGAAGGCGCCGGGAACCATGATGTCGGGATAGGCCACCAGGGGCCACTCGTCGCAAAGCCCGACGCCGTGCATCAGGCAGCCGTATTTCCGCTTCTGGTACCTGTCGTGCAAGACGTGACTGTTGCGGCTCAGATCCTCGATCCTGGCGCCCGGGCGGATCATCTCCATGTTGGTCATGATGTGCTCGTGCGCGTGCCGCATGGCCTCGACCATGTCGGCGCGCGGAGGCCGGTCGCCGATCCACCATGTCCGGCTGATGTCGACGCAGATGCCGTAACTGCCGATCAGGTCGGTATCGAAGGCGACGATCTCGTTGTTCTGCACGATCCGCGCGCCGCATTCCTGGAACCAGGGGTTCGTGCGCGGACCGGATGTCAAAAGGCGCGTCTCGATCCACTCGCCGCCGCGCCGGATGTTCTCGGCGTGCAATACCGCCCAGATATCGTCCTCGCTGACCATGCCGCCGGGCACCTGCGCCCGCGCGAAATCCTCCATCTTGCGAACGGCCGTTTCACAGGCATGGCTGGCGCAGCGCATTGCCCTGATCTCGTCCGGTCCCTTGACCGAACGCGCCTTCTCGGTGACCTCTTCGCCTTCCATGATCTCGAAGCCCTGCGACTGAAGCGCCCGAACCGCATGCATCATCGGTTTGTCGGCAGCCAATCGCAGGTTGTTGCCCCCGTGCCGGGCGATCAGGTCACGAACCTGCCGGGCAAAGACAAGCGCCGCGTCATAGGCCTTGTCGCCCCGGTCGAAATAGAAGAAATCCGCACCCGACCGCGCCTCGCGCACCAAGGGATTGAAGGCCGACAGGAATGGCGAGTTCTTGTAGTCCCAGATCACCATGTAGCCGTCAGCACACAACAGAACTGCGCGGAACGGGTTGTGCGTGTTCCAAAGCTGCATGTTCGTCGAGTCCGTTGCGTAGCGGATGTTCAGAGGATCGAACATCAGCAGCCCGCCATATTCCCGGGCGACGACGTGGTCGGTCAGGCGCTTCCAGCGATAGTGCCGCATTTCCTGCAGATCGGGCAGCTTCAGCTCCGCGTGCGCCCATTCCTGAAATGCCAGGCGCGTCGGACCGATATCGATCCGGTCGGCATCGTTCGGCGTGTTGTCTCCCAGGATGGCGCCGCGGGTGGGATCGATCTTTCGTTGATCCCGGTAATGCTCGTTCATCGGCGGCCCTCCTCGCACGATACATTCCGCCAGAGATCCGGGCTGGTCAGGCATAATTGCGACACGCCAGCTATTCCATTGCGACACGTCCCCGGCTAACCCGTCAGGCATGGAAGAGATCGTTCTGCACGACAGGCTGGCGGTAGCGCCGTGGATGGACCCGGCGCTGTGGCGCCTGCCGGGCGTCAAACCGCTTGATCCGGACGACTGGCTGATCCGGGACGAGACATTCCAGGCGCAGATGCGCTTGCGCGAGCACCTGATCGCCACGCGGCGGGACAAGGTTCATGCGCTGACGCAGACCGGTCGCGACGCCGCCGGAGAGTGCCTGGATCTCGTTCTGGAAACTCTCGCCGGGGATACCGGTTATCGGTTGGGCAATGACCGGGCCACGCGTCCTGACGGCGCGGTCGTCGCGATCGACCGCGACCAGCCGCTTCTGACCATCGGGCGCCTGATACAATCGGACGTCTGCCTGATGCAGGAAGGTGCCGAGGGCCACGTTCTGACGGGCGCGATCCTGTGCTTTCCCGCGTCATGGACACTGGCCGAGAAGATCGGGCGGCCCTTGATGGCCATTCACGGCCCGGTTCCGGAATACGATTCAGCCGTCGGCATGCGGGTTCAAAGGCTTTTCGACGCCATCCGGCCCGACCGGCCGTTGTGGCGCGCCAATGCGGTTCTGCACAACGACCCTTCGCTTTTCCATCCGCGCAGCGAACACGACCCGCCGTCCATGCGACGGGGGCCGCCGGGCGGAAAATATCTTCGATCCGAAAGGCAGACGCTGCGCCGCCTGGCGCGCACCGGCGCCGTCGTCTTCACCATCCATACGACGGTTATCGAGGTCGACCGCCTGAGTGATGCGCAAAAGGCCGGCCTGGCCGGTATCACGCTGAAATCCGGCTGATGTCCTCAGATAAAGAACAGCAGCCGCGCGCCTTCTTCCGTTGACATCAGGGCCATGAAGAGACCCGTCAGCGCCATGACATGCGCCGTGGTCCGCAGATTCTCTCCGCCAAGGATATTCAGACAGAGAAGTCCCAGACCGACCGGCAAGGCGAAGACCATGACGATGGCGTTCATGACATAGACCGTCATCCGCGCGGTAAAATCGCGGTGTTCGGCGCGCTTGCTCGGCTCGAAGACGTCCTCGACAGCCGAACTGTGGGACAGCGCAATTCCGTCCGCTGAAAATATGTGGGTTCTGTGACGGCGAAGCCGCTCCTCGGCCGGCTCGAGGTCCGGCAATAGGTCCCGGCTGCGAAACGTCTCCACTTCGACCGTCGGAGCGATCCGTGAGATCTTCAACCCTGCTATGCGATGTATTTTCGACATTTTTTTGCTCGTGCCCGTTTCCGGAGTTTCCCCCTTCCAGCGCCTACAGATCTCTGCTTCGAATGTGGAAAGAATGCGGCGGATCTTCGCCAAGGTCCGCCACAATTCGCAGGCGGCGAAAACTTGCGCACGTTTTGCCCGGAATAGGAAACAAAACAGCCGGAATCAGAAGTACTGTTTCCGAAAGCGAAAAGCCCCGCCGAAGCGGGGCTCTCAGGTCAGTGAACGACCGCATCCTGCGGCGGTTGACGGTTCGACGAGGCCACGCGATCGCCGATGATCAGACCGTCGGATCCGGCTGTAACAGTGACTGTTTCACCGTCCCCGACCTCGCCGGCAAGGATCATCTCCGCCAACTGATCCTGCAACGAACGCTGGATCACCCGTTTCAGCGGGCGCGCGCCGTAGACCGGATCATAGCCCTCATCGGCCAGCCACTTCATCGCCGCCTCGTCCAGATCCAGCAAGATGTTCTGCTTCGCCAGCCGCTTGCGCAACCGGGCCACCTGGATGTCGACGATACCGCTCATGTCATCCCTGGAAAGCCGGTCGAAGACGACCATGTCGTCCAGCCGGTTCAGGAACTCGGGCCGGAAGTGCGCGCGGACCGCATCCATGACGTTGCGCTTGGCCTCCGCGGCGTCGGACCCTTCGGGCAACTGGCTCAGCGCCTGGCTGCCAAGGTTCGACGTCAGGATGATCAGCGTCTGCTTGAAGTCCACCCGGTGGCCCTGGCCATCAGTCAGCACGCCATCGTCCAGAACCTGCAACAGCACGTTGAACACTTCCGGGTGCGCCTTTTCGACCTCGTCGAACAGCACGACCTGATAGGGCCGGCGCCGCACGGCCTCGGTCAACACGCCGCCTTCGTCGTATCCGACGTAGCCCGGAGGCGCGCCGATCAGGCGGGCGACGCTGTGCTTCTCCATGAATTCGCTCATGTCGATCCGCACCATCGCGCTTTCGTCGTCGAACAGGTACTCGGCCAGCGCCTTCGTCAGCTCGGTCTTGCCGACGCCGGTCGGTCCAAGGAACAGGAACGAGCCCAAAGGCCGGTTCTCGTCCTGCAGGCCGGCCCTTGCGCGGCGGACCGCGTTCGACACCGCCGTGACAGCCTGGCGCTGCCCGATGACCCGCTTGCCAAGCTCTTCTTCCATTCGAAGAAGCTTGTCGCGCTCGCCTTCCAGCATCTTCGAGGTCGGGATACCCGTCCAGCGCTCGACCACTTCGGCGATCTGCTCGGGGCCAACCGCCTCTTCGACCATCACGTCCGATTCACCGGCCGCCTCCGCACCCGCGATCTGCTTTTCCAGCCCCGGAATCACGCCGTATGACAGCTCGCCGGCCCGCTGCAGGTCGCCGGCCCGCTTGGCCTGCTCCAGTTCGGCGCGGGCATGATCCAGCTGTTCCTTCAAACCGCGCGCCGATTCCAGCTTGTCACGCTCGGACTGCCACTGGGCGGTCATCTCGGCCGACTTCTGCTGAAGCTCTGACAGGTCTTTCTCCAGCTTTTCAAGCCGGTCCTTCGACGCCTTGTCGTCCTCTTTCTTCAGCGCCTCGGCCTCGATCTGCTTCTGCAGGATCTCGCGGTCCAGGGCGTCCAGTTCCTCTGGTTTAGAGTCTACTTCCATGCGCAGACGGGACGCCGCCTCGTCCATCAGGTCGATGGCCTTGTCGGGCAGGAACCGGTCGGTGATATAGCGGTGCGACAGGGTCGCCGCGGCCACCAGGGCCGCGTCCGAGATGCGCACACCGTGGTGCAGTTCGTACTTCTCCTTGATGCCGCGCAGGATCGAGATCGTATCGGTCTCGGTCGGCTCGTTCACCATCAGCGGCTGGAACCGCCGGGCCAGCGCCGCGTCCTTTTCGACATGCTTGCGGTACTCGTCCAGCGTCGTGGCGCCCACACAGTGCAACTCGCCGCGCGCCAGGGCGGGCTTCAGCAGGTTGGACGCATCCATCGCGCCCTCGCTCTTGCCCGCGCCGACCAGCGTGTGCATCTCGTCGATGAACAGGATGATCTCGCCAGCCGCGGCCGTCACCTCGGACAGCACGGCTTTCAGACGCTCTTCGAACT
This sequence comes from Silicimonas sp., assembly GCA_040220415.1. Classification (GTDB taxonomy): domain Bacteria; phylum Pseudomonadota; class Alphaproteobacteria; order Rhodobacterales; family Rhodobacteraceae; genus JAVJUV01. The sequence goes on along the minus strand of JAVJUV010000102.1, from coordinate 153,040 downwards.
CGCCGCGATACTTCGCGCCGGCGATCAAAGAACCCATGTCCAGCGCCAAAAGCTTCTTGTTGCGCAGGGATTCGGGCACGTCGCCGTTGACGATGCGCAGTGCCAGGCCTTCCGCAATCGCGGTCTTGCCGACGCCCGGCTCGCCGATCAGGACCGGGTTGTTCTTGGTCCGCCGTGACAGAACCTGCATCGTGCGTCGGATCTCGTCGTCGCGCCCGATGATCGGGTCGATCTTGCCCTCGCGCGCCGCTTCGGTCAGGTCGCGGGCATACTTCTTGAGCGCGTCATAACCTTCCTCGGCCGACGCGGTGTCGGCGGTGCGGCCCTTTCGAACGTCATTGATCGCCGCGTTCAGCGATTGTGCTGTCACCGCGCCCGCATCCAGTGCGTCCTTGGCCTTGGACTTCACCACAGCCAGCGCCGTCAGAATCCGCTCGACCGGAACGAAACTGTCCCCGGCCTTCTTGGCGATCTTCTGGGCTTCGTCCAGAACCTTGGCGGTCTGCTGGTCCATATAGGTCTGACCCGCATCTCCGCTGACCTGGGGAATTTTCGCCAGGGCCTGATCCACAGCCTCAACCACGCGCTCGGGCGAACCGCCGGCACGTTTGATCAGGTTGCTTGCCAGCCCCTGTTCATCGTCCATCAATGCTTTTAGCAGATGTTCGGGGGCCAGTTTCTGATGGCTCTCCCGCATTGCGATCGTCTGGGCAGCCTGCAGAAAACCGCGCGACCGCTCGGTGAACTTCTCCAAGTCCATCGTTCTCTCCTTTTCAAAGCGCCCGTTTCGCAGGACACCCGCTTGGCGGCATGTCCGTTTCAGGCCTTGACCATTATCTGGGTGCTGATGCACCGCTCTGCAAGGCCCTGCGAGGCCCGGCTTGCATCCGGATTCCGACCAGAGTACCCCCCACGCCAAAGCAGCCACGGAGACAGCCGCCATGACCGCAGATGACCGACTGATCGTGGCCCTTGACGTCCCCAATGCGCTGGAAGGCCACGCATTGGCCGAGCGCCTGGGGGATGCGGTCAGTTTCTACAAGATCGGCCTTGGCATGCTGACCGGCGGCGGCTTGGCGCTGGCGCGCGAGCTGAAGGACGAGCACGGCAAACGCATCTTCCTGGACATGAAGCTGTTCGACATCGGCGCCACCATCGAGGCGGCGGTTCGCGGCCTGGCGCAGTTCGATCTGGATTTCCTGACCGTTCACGGCGATCCACACGTGGTTCGTGCCGCCCGCGAGGGTGCCGGTGCCGGCGACATGAAGATCCTGGCGGTAACCGTTCTTACCTCGCTGGACCGTGCCGATCTGGACGCTGCGCAGATTAAACCGGGAAATATCCCTGAAATAGTCACTGAACGTGCCGCACGGGCCTTCGATGCAGGCGCCCACGGCGTCATCGCCTCGCCCCACGAGGCAGCACTGGTCCGCGCCTTGCCGGAAGCTGAAGGCAAGCTGATCGTCACGCCCGGGGTCAGGCCCGTGGGCGCCGACCGCGGCGACCAGAAACGCGTCATGACACCGGCCCAGGCGATTGCCGCGGGGGCGGATCATGTGGTGGTGGGGCGTCCGATCCACCGGGCCCCCGACCCCGTGGCGGCGGTCCGGGACATTGTCGCCGAGATGCGGTCACCCCAGGCGGTGAAGGCCAATGGATAATCCGGTCCAATCCTGCTGATTGATTGCACTTTTAGCTACAAAAGTCTGCCCAATCGAACTGAACGACAGTCATTGTTTACCAAGTGGAAGCAATTGACCGTCAAATTATGCGCGGATCGCGGATTCACCACGCCCAGTCCCTAATTCCGTCACATTTCGTTGCAGGCTTGGTGACACGTTCAGAATGCGTTGCCACAGGGCCAGCACATGACCATTGCGAAGAAGATCACCGACGGAACAGTCGTCAAGGCGGGAACCCGCGGGCTTTGTGCGGGGGCGAACGTCCGCACCCCCTGCGGCGCACGCCGGATCGAGTTCGTTCGCAAGGGCGATCTGATCGTCACGCGCGATAACGGCCTTCGTCCCGTCCGCATGATCTGGACGCGCACCGTCACCGCGGCCGAGATGGCTGCCGACCCGTCGCTGGCCCCCGTGGTGCTGAAACCACGCGCCATCGGACCGATGATGCCGCAAAAGGAACTGGCGGTCGGACGCGCGCACCGCCTTCTGATCCCCGGCTGGCGGCTGGAGGACGAAGACGACGCGACGAATTGCCTTGTTCCCGCGCGCGACGTGGCCGGCATCAACGACAACGCTTTCGTCGAGCGTCGCGAAGCCGACGTGACCTACTACAACATCGTCTTCGACGAGCCGCAGGTGTTCTGCGCGAACGGCCTGCCGATCGAAAGCTTCTCGCCCGATGACGAAACGATTGCCGAGACGCCCGAGCCGGTCCTGAAGGAACTTCAGGAGACGTTCCCCGATCTGGCGCCGCGCTTTGCCGACTATCCCGCACCGCGCTACAAGAAGCGCGAGCGTGTCAGCTACACCCCCGACTTCGCATAGACCTCAGGCGAAACGACACGGCGACAGCGCGCTGACCGCGCTATCCGGCAGAACCGGCTTCCGGCTCATGACAAGATCCGCAAGCAGCCCCGACGCCGCCGGCGCGGTTTGAAACCCGTATCCGCCCTGACCGGCCATCCAGAAGAAACCGTCCAGTTTCGGGTCAGGGCCGATCACCAGCGTCCTGTCAGGCGCGAAGGTGCGCAAGCCTGCCCAGTTCGTCTCGACCCTGACTACCGGCTCGCTGACGTGGGCCTCATATCGGGCCAGCCCCTCTGCCAGGACCATGTCGTCGGCCCAGGCGTCCATCGGGGCTACCGGGTCCTCTTCTGCCGGCGACACGATCCATGCGCCCGCATCCGGCTTGGCGTACCAGGTCTCGCCGGGCCCGAACAGCATCGGCCAGCGCCGCACGTCGTGCCCGCCCGGTGCGGGAAGCCGCGCCATCGAGCGCCGGTAGGGTTGCAGTCCGACACCCCGCGCACCCGCCAGCGCCGCCAACTGGTCCGCCCAGGCCCCCGCAGCGTTGACGATGACATCGGCGCGATAAGCCGCTTCACCCGCCTCCAGTTTCCAGCCCCCGTTCGACCGGCTGATCGCGCTGACCCGCGCATCGCGAACCAGCCGGCCGCCGGCATCCGTGACCAAGCGCGCAAAGATGTCCAGCAACCGTCCGGTATCGATGTCCTGCGCGCCTTCGTGCAGGGCCGCGCGTGCGATCCCGTCCGACAGGATCGGAACCCGCCGACGCGCATCCGAGACATCGATTTCGGACATGGCCATATCCGCAAGATCAGCCTCGAACACGGGCAAATCGGCTTCCAGCGCCACCATCATGAAGCCCCTTGGCGACAGCACGCCCCAGTGCTCCAGGTCCGCGCGCGAGGCCCGGTTCAGGGCCCGAACCGCGGCGTTGCCGTAGTTTTCCTCGAACATGGCCGCCGAGCGCCCGCTGGCGTGATAGCCCAGATGCGCCTCGGCTTCGAAAACACTCACCTCGGCATCCGGCGCAAGCCGGGCGGCCGCCGACAGCCCCGCGACGCCGCCCCCGATGACCGCGACGCGCATCAGGCCTCTTCAAGCCTGTCGTTGGCCGGCGGCGGGGTCGGCGACAGCGCCGAAATGCGCGCGTAAAGCGCATCGTCCATCTCGAAATCGATCGCCGCAAGGGATGCGCCCAACTGCCCGGCCGAGCGGGCCGAGACGATCGGCCCCCAGACACCGGGATGCCGCGCCACCCAGGCCACCGCCAGGGTCGCCGGGGCAACGCCCAGTTCGCGGCCAAGCGCGGCAAGATCGGACGCCGTGCGGTGCATCCAGTCGACGCCGTAGCGCACCGAGTACATCGCGTCGTCCTTCAACCGACCGCCCTGGCCGTCCGCATACTTGCCCGTCAGCAATCCGCCCCCCAGTGGCGAATAGGGAAAGACATAGAAACCCTCTGACTCGGCCATCGGCAGAATTTCGACCTCGGCCTGCCGCTTGGCAAGGTTGTACATCGGTTGCAGGAAGGTCACGTCGATCCCCAGGTCGCGTGCCACATGCCGCGCCTTCATGGTTGCCCATGCGGAAAAGTTCGAGATCCCGACATACCGAACGGCGCCGGAACGCACATATTCGGCCACGGCGCCCAATGTCACCTCGAGCGGTGTCACCGGGTCCGGCTGGTGAACGTACAGAAGATCGACGGTATCAAGACCCAGTCGCTTGCGGCTTTCGGCGAATTCCCGATGAATCACTTCCGGCGTGGCCGTCTTCTGGTTCGCCGTCTTCGTGGCGACGAAGATATCGTCCCGCTCGGGCCTGACCAGATTGCCGGTGATCGCTTCGGACCGTCCTTCGGTATAGGCGAAGGCCGTATCGAAGAAATTGACACCCGCTTCCCGGCACGCCGCGTACATCGAGGCGCTTTCGGACTCGTCGGCCTTTCCGCCGAACTGCATCGTACCGAAACTGAACCTGCTGACCGGCTTGCCACTGATCGTCTTCATTGAAATCTCCCTGCATGTTTCCCAGGAATAGGCACACGCGCATCCGGAAAAGTCAAAGGCCGCCCGAAGGCGGCCTTTCTGTTCTCGCGCGGTCGAAAGATCAGTTCGGAATTTCGCCCGTCAGGCCTTCGACATAGAAGTTCATGCCCAGAAGCGTTCCGTCGTCTGCGGTCTCGCCCTCGGCCAGCCACGCCGACCCGTCCTGCTTGTTCAGCGGGCCCGTGAACGGGTGGTACTCACCCGACGCGATGGAATCGCGCAGCGCCTCGGCCTCGGCCTTGACGTCGGCGGGAACCGCGTCGGTGATCTCTCCGATGCCCACCATGCCGGCACCAATTCCAGCCCAGGTGTCAGTCGATTCCCAAGTCCCGTCCATTACTGCCTGAACGCGGTCGATATAGTAGGGCGCCCAATTGTCGATGATCGACGACACACGCGGGAAAGGCGCGTACTCGCCCATGTCGGACGCCTGACCGAAGGTGGCGACATTGCCCGCCTCGGCGGCGGCGGCTTGTGGCGCGGTCGAGTCCGTGTGCTGCAGGATCACGTCGGCGCCCTGCTCGATCAGGGCTTTGGCCGCGTCGGCCTCTTTCGCCGGATCGAACCAGGTATAGGCCCAGACAACGCTGAACTCGACGTCGGGGTTCGCCTTCTTGGCGTGGATAAAGGCCGAGTTGATGCCCCGGATCACCTCGGGAATCGGGAAGGACGCGATGTAACCAACCTTGTTGGTCTTCGTCATCTTGCCCGCGATATGACCCTGAATGGCACGGCCCTCGTAGAAGCGCGCCGAATAGATCGCGACGTTGTCGGCCGTCTTGTAGCCCGTCGCGTGCTCGAATTTCACGTCCGGGAACTTGGCGGCGACGTTGATCGTCGGGTCCATATAGCCGAAGGACGTTGTGAAGATCAGGTCGGCGCCCTGCAGCGCCATCTGGGTCAACGCGCGTTCGGCATCGGCGCCTTCAGGCACGCTTTCCTGATAGACCGTCTCGACCTGGTCGCCGAAATGCTCTTCAACGGCCAGCCGGCCCTGGTTGTGCTCATAGGTCCAGCCACCGTCGCCGATCGGCCCGACAAAGATGAAGCCGACCTTTACGGGACCGTCTCCGTGGCTGCCGCCGAAGGCGGTCGTCGCCAGGGCGACGGCCGCGACCGTTGCCAGGAATGTGCGTTTTTTCATTTTTCAGGTTCTCCCCATTGGTAAAAGCAGACTGCCTCAGTTCGAGGCATGGAATGATCGCCCGAGCGACGCCGGAGCGGCCTGTGCCGCACGGCCTCGGTCGGACGAGATGATGACCAGCACCAGAATGGTTATCAGGTACGGCGACATGGACAAGAGTTCGACGGGAATTGCAAACCCGGCCGCTTGCAGGTTCAACTGCAACACCGTGACCCCGCCGAAAAGATAGGCGCCCAGCAAAACCCGCCACGCCTTCCACGAGGCGAAAACGACGATGGCCAGCGCGATCCAGCCACGCCCGGCGGTCATGCCTTCCGTCCATTGCGGCACGATCACCAGCGACAGGAACGCGCCGCCCAGTCCCGCGCAGGCACCGCCAAAGGCGATGGCCGCAAAGCGCGTGCCGACGACCGAGTAGCCCAGCGCATGGGCCGCGTCATGGCTTTCGCCCACCGCGCGCAGGATCAGCCCCGGCCGCGTCGAGCGCAGGAACCACCAGACACCGGCGACCAGCGCCAGCGAAAGATAGACCATCGGGTGCTGGTTGAAGACGATGGGGCCGATCACGGGGATATCCGACAAGACCGGAATATCGACGCGCGGTGACGAAGGCGGCCGGATGCCGTTATAACCCTGTCCCATCAGCGACGAGACGCCCAGGCCGAACAAGGTCAGGCCCAGGCCGGTCGCCACCTGGTTCGACAGGAAAAGCTGCGTCAGCACACCGAACAGCAGCGCGAGGATCGCCGAGCCTGCGGCCGCCGCCACGAAGCCCAGCGCAGGCGACCCGCTTTCGACGGCGACGATGAAACCCGAGATGGCGCCGACGATCATCATGCCCTCGACGCCCAGGTTCAGAACGCCCGAGCGTTCCACCACCAACTCGCCCATCGCGGCCAGAAGGATCGGCGTGGAGGCCACCATAAGCGAGGCCAGGAGCAGGACGGGGTTGATCGAGTCGAACATCAGAAGAAATCCATGATCCGTTCCGGGGACACGATCGACCCCGCGATGAAGGCCAGCACGACGCCGGCGACGAAGCCAATGCGGCTCGCGCGGTCCTGCCAGCGCTTGCGCGCTTCGTCCTCCGGCCCGATCTCGCGAGTCTCGGCCCCAAGCGCCTTCAGCCCGCCGACAATGCCGCGCATCGTGAATTTGAAGACCTTGCCGTCCAGAACGAAGAGAAGGCTCGCAACCACAACCACGCCAAACGCCACCCACCAAGAGCCAAGGCCGACCAGCTTTGCGATCAAAAGCGCAAAAAGGCCGACGAAGAATCCGGCACCGGCCGCCAGAAACCAAAGCACATGATCGAGAATCCTTTGAAACAGATTCATACGACCGCCTCCCGCCCGAATTTGACGCGGAAGTTCGTCAGCACGTCGAACGCCAGAAGGAAGAACAGCAACATCCCCTGGAACGCCTGGATCGCAGCGGCAGGCAGCCCAAGCGTCGCCTGCGCGGCCTCGCCCCCGATATAGGTCAGCGCCATCAAGAGACCGGCCAGCAGGATGCCCACCGGGTGCAGCCGCCCCAGAAAGGCGACGATGATCGCCGTGAACCCGTAGCCCACGTTGAAGTCGATGCTGATCTGTCCGGCGGGTCCGGCCACCTCGAACATTCCGGCCATGCCCGCCAGCGCGCCGGAAACACCCAGGCAGAACAGCACCAGCCGCGTCGGGTTGACGCCTGCGAACCGCGCCGCGCGCGGGCTTTGACCGGCAAGGCGGATGTTGAAACCCATGATGTGACGCGACAGCAGGATATACCCGAAGATCACGGCGATTAAGGCCGCCACCACGCCCCAGTGCATCCCCCAGCCGGCGATCAGCTCGTTGTTCGCCGCGCTCTCGTACTGACGCAGGTTCCGCGAGCCGGGAAAACCCGATCCCTCGGGGTTGCGAAGCGGCCCCAGTGCCGCCCATGCCAGCATCTGCTCGGCCACGTAGACCAGAAGCAGCGACACCAGGATCTCGTTCGTGTTGAACCTTGTCTTCAGGATGCCGGGGATCATCGCCCAAAGGTATCCGCCCAACGCGCCCGCAAGGATCATCAGCGGGAAGATCAGCCAGCGCGCCTCCATCGGATAGAACGCCAGACCGACCGCTGCGCCGAAAAGCGCGCCCATGATGTATTGCCCCTCGGCCCCGATGTTCCAGATGCCCGCCCGGAACCCCAGCGCAAGACCGACCGCGATCAGGATCAGCGGGCCGGCCTTCACCAGCAATTGCCCCCTGTAATAAAAGGCGAACTCGCCGAACACCGGATCCCAGAAGATGGTGCGGATGGCGACAATCGGATCGGTGCCGAGCGCCCCGAACAGCAGCCCGCCCGCAAGCATCGTGGCCAGCACCGCGACCAGCGGCGTTGCCCAGGCCCAGGCCCGCGACGGCTGGGGCCGCTTTTCCAGCCGCATCATGTCGCCGCCTCCTCGTGGATATGCGCCACTTCCATGCCATGCGCGCCGCCCAGCATCAGCCCGATCTCGTCGATCGTCAGGCCCGCCGCCGGACGCGGCGCACTCAGCCGGCCCTCGTTCAGTGCCGCGAACCGGTTCGAGATCTCCATCAGCTCGTCCAGGTCCTGGCTGATGACGACCACTGCCGCGCCCCCGGCGGCAAGATCCAGAAGCGCCTGCCGGATCGCGGCCGCGGCGCTGGCGTCGACGCCCCATGTGGGCTGGTTCACGACCAGAACGTCGGGTTTCTGAAGAATCTCGCGCCCGATCACGAATTTCTGCAGGTTGCCGCCCGACAGCGACCGGGCCGCGTTCCCGGAACCCGGTGTGCGCACATCGAACTGGCGTATCACCTCCTCGGCAAAGTCCCTGGCCTTGCCCCAGTCGACGAACCCGTTCGACACGATGCCTTTGCGAACCCATCCCGACAGCACGGCATTCTCGACAAGACTCATGTCCGGCGCGGCGGCATGACCCAGTCTTTCCTCGGGCGCGGCCAGAAGCCCCAGCGCGCGCCTTTCGTTCGGCCCCAGGGAACCGATCCCCTTGCCGTTCAGTTTCACTGCATCGGCTGCCGTTCGAATCTCGCCCGACAAAACCGCCAGCAATTCGTCCTGACCGTTGCCCGCCACACCGCCGACCCCCAGGACTTCGCCTTTGCGGACCTCAAGCGAGACATCCTTCAGCGATGTTCCGAAAGGATTGGACGACCGGGCGGAAAGGCCGCTGATCGACAGCGCCACGTCACCCAGTTCGTGCGCTGCGGCGGCGGGCGACTTCAACTCGGTCCCCACCATCAGCTCCGCCAGTTCGCGCGCCGACTTCTCGCGCGGGTCGCACGACCCCACGACCTTGCCCAGCCGCAGGATCGTCGCGCCCTGACACAAGGCGCGAATTTCCTCGAGTTTGTGACTGATATAAAGGATCGACGTGCCCTCGGCCTGCAGCTTGCGCAGCGTCTCGAACAGGATATCGACCTCTTGCGGCGTCAGCACGCTGGTCGGTTCGTCCATGATCAGAAGCTTGGGGTCCTGCAGCAGGCAACGGATGATCTCGACCCGCTGGCGCTCGCCCGCCGACAGGTCGCCGACCAGCCGCGTCGGATCCAGCGGCAGGCCGTAGGTCTCACTGACATCCCGGATACTCTTCGCCAGTTCCCGCATCGGCGGCGGATTTTCCATCCCCAGCGCCACGTTTTCGGCGACGTCCAGCGCCTCGAACAGGCTGAAGTGCTGGAAGACCATCGCGATCCCGGTCGAGCGCGCCTCGTGCGGCGAGGCCGGCGCATAGGCCGCACCGGCAAAGCTCATCCGGCCCTCGTCCGGCTTCACCAGACCATAGACCATCTTCACCAGCGTCGACTTGCCGGCGCCGTTCTCGCCCAGAAGCGCGTGCACTTCGCCCGCGCCGACCGTGAAGCTGACATCGTCATTGGCGACGACTCCCGGGTAAGCCTTTCTCAGGCCCTCCACCGCCAGCAGCGGCGAGGCGCTCATGCCCTCTGCCCGATCATCGTCTTCTCCCCCAGTTCCTTGCGCACGATATCAGCCGCCACCCCCAAAGCAATCGCCTGGGGATGCTTGCCCAGCGCGGGATCACCGATCGGACAGGCGATCCGGTTGATCTGGGCCTCCAAGTGCCCAAGCGCGGCCAGCCGCGACCGGAACCGCGCCCATTTCGTCGCCGAGCCGATCAGGCCCAGCGACCGGAACGGCCGGCAAAGGATGCGGTGGCACAATTCCAGGTCCAGCGTGTGGCTGAACGTCAGCACCAGGTGCTCGGCATGCGCTGGCGAAAGCGTCACCAGATCGGCGGGATTCTCTGCGACAAGCGTCTCGACGCGGTCAGGAACCGCGGCGGGGAAGCGGCCCACGTCACAATCCGCCCACCGGATATCCAGCGACGGCAACGGCGCAAGAACACCAACGATCGCGCGGCCGACATGCCCGGCGCCCCAGACCCAGATCTGGCGCGTAGCGCGCTGAACCGGCTCGATCATCCAGCCCTCCAGCATGCCGGGTTCCGGGCGATCACCGCGAGCCCTGGCATCCGCCAGTACGCGCGAAACCGCCAGGGGCGCCGCTTCCGATCCGCCCGGCAATGGCCGCGCCACGACGTCGCCCTTGATGCCTGCCAGCCGCTCGGCATCCCAGGCCTCGGTCAGCAATGCCACCGATCCGCCGCAGCACTGGCCCAGCGCGGGTCCCAGCGGCATCCGGTCCAACCGGTCCGCCCCGGCTTCCAGCGCCTTCCGCGCACGGGCAGTCGCCTCGTACTCCAGCGCACCACCCCCGATCGTCCCTTCGACATCGCGGGCAGTGACCAGCATCGCCGCGCCCACCTCACGCGGTACCGAACCGCGGGTCTCGGCCACGACGACACGCGCAACCGGACCGGAAATGGCCAGGCGTTTCATCCGCTCCAGATCGAAACTCATGCCCTGACCCTCCGAACAGCTGCCAACACCCTTTCGGCCGTGGCGGGCGCATCCAGCGAAGGATAGCGGCTGCCGCAGGCCGCAACGGCATCGGACAAGGCCATCAGCGCGGAAATTCCCAGCATGAACGGCGGCTCGCCCACCGCCTTCGAGCGATAGATGGTGTCCTCGCGGTTCTCTGCGTCCCACAGCGCCACGTTGAACACATCCGGCCGGTCGGAACAGGCGGGGATCTTGTAGGTCGACGGCGCGTGGGTGCGCAGCCGCCCCTTGCCGTCCCAGACCAGCTCCTCGGTCGTCAGCCAGCCCGCGCCCTGCACATAGCCGCCCTCGATCTGGCCGATGTCGATCGACGGGTTCAGCGACGCGCCGCAATCATGCAGGATATCCGTCCGCAGAATCCGGTTCTCACCGGTCAGCGTGTCGATCACCACCTCGGTCACGGCCGCGCCATAGGCGAAATAGAAGAACGGCCGCCCCTGGCCCTTGATCCGGTCCCAGACGATCTTCGGCGTCGCATAGAAACCCGTCGCCGACAGGCTGATCCGCGCCATGTAGGCGTCCCGCACGACCTCTTCGAAGGTCAGGCTTTCGCCACTCACATGCACCATGCCGTCCTCGAACCGGACACTGTCCGCGGTTGCCTGGGCGCGCGCGGCCACGAACTCGGCCAACCGGTCGCGGATCGTGTCGCACGCGGCCTTCACCGCCATGCCGTTCAGATCCGACCCCGAGGATGCCGCGGTCGCCGACGTGTTCGGCACCTTGGCGGTATCGGTGGCGGTGATCTTCACCCGCCCGACATCCACACCGAGCCGCGCCGCCGCCACCTGCGCCACCTTCTGGAACAGACCCTGTCCCATCTCGGTGCCGCCGTGGTTCATGTGGATCGACCCGTCCTGATAGACATGCACCAGCGCGCCGGCCTGGTTCAGGTGCGTCAGGGTAAAGCTGATCCCGAACTTCACAGGCGTCAGCGCAATCCCCTTCTTCAGGATGTCATTGCGGGCATTCCACTCAGAAATCGCCGCTTTTCGCCCGTAATAGTCACTGTTTTCCACCAGCCGGTCGGTCATTTCATGCAGGATGAAATCCTCGACCGGCATGTGATAGGGCGTGGTCTGCACGCCGTCTGGAATGTCGACGGAAACCTCGGCTTCGCGCGTCGGAACGCCCCGGCTAGTAATGTCGGCGTCATCGGGTGCGTCCAGCTTCATCTTGCCCGAAATACGCCCGCCAGAGGCGGCGCCCGCAGGGCGATAATAATTCAGCCGGCGAACCTCCAGCGGATCGCGCCCGACGTCGTGCGCCACATGATCCAGCACCCGCTCGATCCCCAGCATGCCTTGCGGCCCGCCGAACCCCCGATACGCGGTCGCGGATTGCGTGTTCGTCTTCAGGCGGTGCGACTCGATCCGCATGGCCGGGATGTGATAGGCATTGTCCGCATGCAGCATCGCCCGGTCGGCAACCGGCAGGCTCAGGTCCATCGACCAGCCGCAACGGCAAAGCTGCAGGAACTCGATCCCGGCGATCCGTCCTTCGGCATCGAAGCCCACGCGATAGTCGATACGGAAATCGTGTCGCTTGCCGGTGATGATCATGTCATCGTCCCGGTCATAGCGCATCGAGGCAGGCCGACCCGTCAGCGCGGCGACAACCGCACAGGACACCGCCAGCGCGTTTCCCTGGCTTTCCTTGCCCCCGAACCCGCCACCCATGCGCCGAACCTCGACGCGCACGGCGTTCATGTGCACGCCCAGCGCCTCGGCGACCTTGTGCTGGATCTCGGTCGGATGCTGGGACGACGAATGGACGATCATGTCGCCGCCTTCCTGCGGCAACGCGATGGCCGCCTGTCCCTCCAGATAGAAATGCTCTTGCCCGCCCATGTCGATCGAGCCTGTGATCACACGTTCGGCGGCATCGATGGCCAGGGCTGCATCGCCCTTCTGATAAATGCGCGGCCCTTCCTCGAAACGGCTGCCGGCCTCCAGCGCCTCGTCCACCGTCAGGATCGCGGGCAACTCGTGATATTCGATCTTCGCCAGCCGCACGGCCTTGCGCGCCTGCAAATGGGTCTTGGCCGCCACCAGGAAAACCGGCTGGCCGACGTAATGCACCGTGCCATCGGCAAGCATCGGTTCGGGCGAGGGCGAGGGCGAGACATCGTTCTCGTGCGGCAGGTCTTCGGCGGTCAGAACCGCAACGACGCCCGGTGCCGCACGCACCGCATCCAGATCCATCGACACGATCCGGCCATGCGCCACCTCGGACATGCCGAAGGCAAGATGCAGCGCGTTGGCCGGCAATGGGATGTCGTCGACATATCGCGCCTGACCGGTGACATGCAGCGGCGCGGCGTCGTGGGGCAGGGGCTTCGCGACACTCATGGCGTCACCTCCAGCACGCTGACACTGCGGCCGGCCAGATCGTGACAGTAGCGCAGCAACATGTTCCGGGCGGTCTCCAGCCGGTATTCCGCACTGGCACGCATGTCGGTCATCGGGGTGAAATCGTCACTGAACACGGGCAAAACCTCCCCCACGGTCTCTTCCGTCCAGGGCTTGCCCCGCAGCGCCGCCTCGACAGCCCCGGCCCTTTTCGGAATGCCCGCCATTCCGCCGAAAGCGATCCTTGCCGCCGCCACGACACCATCCTCGACCGTCACGTTGAACGCGCCGCAGACCGCCGAGATGTCCTGATCGAACCGCTTGGACAACTTGTAGACCCGCAGCGTCGGGGCGGATTTCGGCATGGTGATCGCCTCGACGAACTCGCCGGGTTTGCGGTCCTGTTTGCCGTAGTCCAGAAAGAAGTCCTCGATCGGCATCTCGCGCCGGGCGTCGCCCTTCCGCAGATGCAGCGTCGCGCCAAGCGCGATCAGCACGGGCGGGTTGTCCCCGATGGGTGAACCGTTCGCGATGTTGCCACCGATCGTCGCCGCCTGACGCACCTGCTCTGATCCGTAACGCCGCACCATCTCGGCATAGGACAGGTGATGCTTTCGCAGCACCGGCAGCAGGTCGGCCATCGTGACCCCCGCGCCGATCTTCAGCGTCTGCGCGCTTTCGCCGATCTCCTGAAGATCGCGGCACCGGTTCAAAAACGCCACCTCACCCAGATCGCGCAGCCCCTTCGTTACCCAAAGCCCTACGTCCGTCGCGCCGGCGATCAGCGTGGCGTCGGGATGCGCCGCGTACCACTCGGCCAGCGCGTCGGTCGTTTCGGGGGCAAAGGAAACAGTCTCTGTTTCAGGCGTTTCATCCTTCATCCACGCCGGAACAGGGGCCCCGGCCGCCGCCTCGGCCGCCCGCACAATCGGCGCATAGCCCGTGCAGCGGCACAGGTTGCCGGCCAGCGCATCGTCGTGATTCGTCCGCCCGTTCAGGTGGGAAACGGCCATCGAGACCACGAAGCCCGGCGTGCAGAACCCGCACTGGCTGCCATGCTTCTCGACCATCGCCGTCTGAACGGGGTGCATCTCGCCCCCCGGACCCGAGATACCTTCCACGGTCCGCACGGCCTTTCCATGCAGTTGCGGCAACAGCAGGATACAGGCGTTCAGCGCTTTTGCACCGCCTTCGTCGGTCACCATTACCGTACAGGCGCCGCAATCGCCCTCGTTACAGCCTTCCTTGGTGCCGGTAAGTCCGCGTTCGGTCCGCAGCCAGTCCAGCAGCGTCGTGGCAAGTGGCGCGTCCACCTCCACAGTTTCCCCGTTCAGAGAAAACTTGACTGTCATGAAGAGTCCTGCCGCCTTACCCAGAAAATAGCCGTTGGCGCACCGTCGATGCGGCGTAGACAGCGCGCGACCTTGATCTGAGCGCAGATCAAAGCGAGATGTCAATGAATTTTCAAGTCCCCGTGGGCGCACTCGAAAATGTGACCTGAGAATCGCCTCATCGCGCTACTTTGTTTTCATCGACAACAGGAGGGCACATTCATGACCCGGATGACAGCGAAAGACTTCGATCAGGAACTTCTTGATCTCTATGACTATTATGCGCACGGCAAGATCACGAAACGCGATTTCCTGGACCGCGCCGGCAAATTCGCCGTCGGCGGCGTGACCGCGATGACGCTGCTCGAGATGCTCAGCCCCAACTATGCGCTTGCCCAGCAGGTCAATTTCAACGACCCCGAGATCGTTCCCGAATACATCACCTACCCGTCGCCCGGCGGCACCGGCGATGTGCGCGGCTACCTGGTGAAACCGGCGAACGCGCCCGAAAAACTGCCTGCCGTCCTTGTTGTCCACGAGAACCGCGGTCTGAACCCATATATCGAGGACGTGGCGCGCCGCGTGGCCAAGGCGGGATTCATGGCGCTCGCCCCGGACGGCCTGACGTCGGTCGGCGGCTATCCCGGAAACGACGCCGAAGGTCGCGACTTGCAAAGCACCGTCGACGGCGAGCAGCTGATGAACGATTTCTTCAACGGGTTCGAACACCTGCTCAACCGCGACGATTCGACCGGCAAGGTGGGCGCGGTCGGGTTCTGCTATGGCGGCGGCGTCTGCAACGCGCTGGCCGTGGCCTTCCCCGAGATGTCCGCCTCGGTTCCGTTTTACGGGCGGCAAGCCGCGACACAGGATGTGCCGAAGATCCAGGCACCGCTTCTTCTGCACTATGCCGGACTGGACGAGCGCATCAACGAGGGCTGGCCCGAGTATGAAAGAGCGCTTCAGGCGAATAACAAGGTTTACGAGGCGCATATCTATCCGGGCGTGAACCACGGATTCCACAACGACTCGACGCCGCGCTACGACGAAGCGGCGGCAGAACTGGCGTGGGATCGGACCGTGGCCTGGTTCAACCAGTATCTGACCTGAGCCGGGAAAGGAAAACGGACCTTGAAGATCAACAGCCGCTCCCCGATCGCCTGCGCATTGCTTTTGCTTGCAGGCGCGGCCTCGGGGGCGGCCGACGAGGTCTGTCCAGAACCAACAGAAGTGCCGACGGTTCCGCACGAAGTCACGCAGGATCTCGTGGCGTGGATCGCGCTGCACACGATGTACGATGTCACCGGACTTTTCCACGATCCCCCGGCCATCAGCTTTTGCAAGGTCGGGGATTGGATCGACTACGAAGACCAGACGCTTCTGGTAGAGCCAGAACTGAATGCGGCCTACAACTACGCCGGCCGGGTGATCCATCTGGTCGAACCCTGGTCACCCGACGACCCCTACGACCGGTCCGTGCTGCTGCACGAATTCATCCATGTCGTCCAGCTTGCCAACCATGACTGGCCCTGCACGGGGGCGCCCGAGCTTGAAGCCTATATGCTGCAGGCAGAATATCTGTCCGACTACGGAATAGATCCGGGCTTCGACTGGCGGTCGATCTTCCTGCTCTCGCTCTGTCCCGAACAAAGCCCCGGGAACTAGCTCCAGGTCGGATGGAACCTGCCGGCCGGTGACAGGGTGAAGATATCCACCCCATCCTCGGTCACGCCGACCGAATGCTCGAACTGTGCCGACAGCGACTTGTCCCGCGTCACCGCGGTCCAGTCGTCGGCAAGAACCTTGGTTTCGGGACGTCCAAGATTCACCATCGGCTCGATGGTGAAAAACATCCCCGGCTCCAGCACGGCGCCGGTCCCCGGACGGCCATAGTGCAGGACGTTCGGCGGCGCGTGAAAAACCCGGCCCAGCCCATGCCCGCAGAAATCGCGGACCACGCTCATCCGGTTCGCTTCGACGAAAGCCTGGATCGCATGACCGATGTCGCCGAAGGTATTTCCCGGCTTGACCGCCTCGATACCCTTGAACAGCGCATCGTGGGTAACCTGGATCAGGCGCTCGGCCTTCCTTGGCAACTTGCCCGCCACATACATCCGGCTGGTATCGCCGAACCAGCCATCGACGATCACGGTGACGTCGACGTTCAGAATATCGCCGTCCTTCAGCCGTTTGTCGCCCGGAATGCCGTGGCAGACCACGTGGTTCACGCTGATGCAGCTTGCGTGCTGATAGCCCTTGTATCCGATGGTCGCGCTGGTGGCGCCGGCGTCCTTGACCATGGCCTCGATGGCATCGTCGACCTCGCCCGTGGACACGCCGGGAACGATCATGGGCGCGATCTCGTCCAGGATGCGCGCGGCCAACTCGCCCGCACGGTGCATTCCGGCGAAATCCGCCGGGTCGTAGATGCGTATGCCGTCCTTGGTCAGGCGGCCTTTCGTGCGATCGTCCACGAAGCGTCCTTTCCTCTCAGTCCGGGATATAAGCCGTTCCAACGGAAATCGCCAGATATCCCGCCAACCATCTAGTCGGCGATCTTCAACGCCGGTCCGAACTCGACACCCCTGGTCGAGATACTGGTCCCGAAGCACACGGCGTCCACTCCGGCGCGGCGTGCCCTGTCGAATGCCTCGCCATAGGCCGGGTCCAGATCGCGGGCAAGCGCAAAGCGCGCGCAATCCGTCCTCTGGACCAGGTACAACATCAGCGCCCTGTGGCCCGCCGCCACCATGTCCGACAACTCGTCCAGATGGCGCGCGCCCCGCGCCGTCACGCAATCGGGAAACTCGGCCAGGTCATCGACCCGTCTCAGGTGGGCATTCTTCACCTCGACGTAAAGATCGGGCATCCCCTGACCGCTCAACAGAAAATCCACGCGGCTTTCGCGCCCGTACCGCACCTCGGCCCGCACGCTATCATAGGCGTCAAGGCCCGGAACCCGCCGGGCTTCCAGCGCCTCGCGCACCACGCGGTTCGGCACCGCCGTGTCGATCCCCGCCAGATGTCCGTCGGCAAGCTCCACCAGACGCCATCCGTATTTCAGCTTCTTCTTTGGATCATCGTTAGGCTCCAGCCAGACCCGCATGCCAGGCTCGGCAAGCCCCAGCATCGCGCCGGGATTCGGGCAATGCACGGTTACCTCCTGCCCGCTGTCTTCCAGGACAACGTCGGCAAGAAACCTTTTGTAGCGGCGTATCAGCCGCGCAGGAACCAAAGGGGTTGGAAACCGCATGACCCGCGCCCTATACCGCAATGGCGAAGGGGACAAGGACGCGACGATGACAAACCCAACGGCGGCAATGCTGGTGATCGGAGACGAGATCCTTTCGGGCCGCACCCGCGACGCGAACATGCATCATCTGGCCGGGCGACTTTCGGAAACAGGCATCGACCTGAAAGAGGTCCGCGTCGTCTCGGACGACCGCGACGCCATCGTCGCCGCCGTCACGGCCCTGTCTGCGGCATACGACCACGTGTTCACTTCCGGCGGCATCGGCCCGACCCACGACGACATAACCGCCGACTGTATCGCCGCCGCTTTCGGCGCATCCATCGGCGTCCGCGAAGACGCACGGCAGATCCTGCAAGCGCACTACGACCGGCAGGGCATGGAATTCAACGAGGCCCGGATGCGCATGGCGCGCATTCCCGACGGCGCGACGCTGATCGAGAACCCGGTGTCGGCGGCGCCGGGCTTCGCGCTGGGAAACGTCTACGTGATGGCCGGCGTTCCCGGCATTTTCCAGGCGATGGTCACATCCGTTCTGCCGACCCTGACAGGGGGCCAGCCGCTGGCTTCGGCATCGGTGCGCATCGACCGCGGCGAAGGCGATATCGCCGGCCCGCTGGCCCTGCTGGCCTCGGAACATCCGGATCTCAGCTTCGGCTCATACCCGTTCAACCGGAACGGCCATTTCGGCGCCAACGTGGTCGTCCGCGGGACCCCGCCCTCGGCGGTCGACGCCGCCGTCGACAGATTATGCGAAATCTTCCCGGAAGCAGTTCGTTGACGCTGCCTGAACCACAACAACTCTACCGCGTCCTGGATGCGACCTGGCCACCCTCGCGGTTCGTCAACGCAGGACCGTGGCTGCTGCGCGAAGGCAAGGGTGGCGGCCAGCGAGTCTCGGCCGCAACGGCGATTTCCCCTGTATCAGAGACTGATATCAAAGCGGCAGAAGCCGCGATGCGTGACCTCGGACAACGGCCGATCTTCATGATCCGCCCGGAAGATACTGAACTGGACAACTGGCTCGAAAGACGCGGATACACGCTTGCGGACCCGGTCAATATCTACGTTTCCCGCGCCCATGACCTCGCCGGCGCTCTTGCTCCTGCCATCGCAACGGCCTCGTGGCCACCGCTGGCGGTGCAGCGTGAGATCTGGCAATCGGGCGGTGTCGGGCCCGCGCGAATTGCCGTGATGGAAAGGGCAGCGACACCCAAGACCGCGATCCTGGGCCGCGACCGCGACAGCCCCGCCGGCGTCGCCTATATCGGCATTCTCGACGGCATCGCCATGCTTCACGCCCTCGAGGTTTCGCCGAACCATCGCCGGGCGGGCGTGGGTCTGGCCATCCTGCGGGCGGCCGCCAACTGGTCGGTTGCCAACGGTGCGGAATGGCTGACCCTGATCGTCACCCGGCAAAATGTTCCGGCGAATGCGCTTTACGCCAGGCTTTCGATGGCCCGCGTCGCCGGATATCACTATCGCCGCGCCCCGGAAGACCTGCAATGAAGACGCTCGCCTTCATCTTTCTACTCTTCGCGACACCTGTTGCCGCGCTGGACCTGTCCATCCCGCGCGCCAGCGAGGTGCGATCCGAGACCACCCCGGCAGGCCGCATCCGGCTGCCGGAAGCCCCCTGGTCGCCCGACGCATCCCCGGCAGTTGTCGAAGGCGAAATAACGCGCCGGGTGCTGCGGGTTCCCTCCTCCTCCCGCACCTCGCTTCAACTTGTCCAGGAACTGAGAACGACCCTCGAGCAGGCCGGATACGAAGAGGTTTTCGGCTGCGCCGATGCGGCCTGCGGCGGTTTCGATTTCCGCTTCCAGCTCGATATCCTGGGCGAGCCCGACATGCATGTCGATCTGGGTGACTTCGTCTACCTGCTGATGCGCTCGCCCGATGCCACCACCCAACCCCACAGTGTCGCTGTTCTTGCGTCCCGTTCCCAGGTGGCGGGTTTCGTTCACATCACGACCGTCTCCGAACCGGGCCCGCTGCCCGAGCCGGATCTCGCCGCTTCGGATCCCGAGACAACGGTTCCGGAAATGCCCGATCCCGACGATTTCATCTCATCTCTCACGCAAAGCGGACATGCCGTCCTGACCGGTCTGGATTTCGGCAGCGGTACTTCCGACCTTGGCGATGGCCCCTATCCGTCGCTTCAGGCTCTGACCAACTGGCTTGGCGCCAATCCATCTGCGCGCATCGTTCTGGTAGGGCACACCGATTCCATCGGGTCGCTTGAAGCGAACACGGCACTTTCCCGGCAGCGAGCGGCGTCGGTCGCCAGCTTCCTTGTCCGCGAACTCAACGCCGACAGAGGCCAGATCCAGTCGTCAGGCGCGGGCTTTCTTGCCCCGGTTGCGTCCAATCTCACCGAAGCGGGCCGTGCCGCGAACCGACGCGTCGAGGTGGTGCTGCTGTCGCTCGAGGAATAGCAGACTTCCCGACGCGCTCTTCCGCCGGTCGCCCCTTGCGGTTCTCGATCGATCATGTCGTCAATCCAAGACGAAGATCGCGCGACGCGGCTCGCATGAAAAAAGGGCGCCCGAAGGCGCCCTGAAGTCTTGAAAACGAGGGAAAGTTACTCGAACGACCGACAGAAAGTCACCACTTGTCCGGGCCCTTTTCTGCAAAGGCATGGACAAGGAAGTCGATGAAGGCGCGAACCTTCGGTTGCGTGAAACGGCCCGGCGGATAAACCGCGAAGATGCCCTGTGTCTCGATCGGCAGCTCGGGAATCGCCTCCTGGATCAGGCCCTGATCCATCGCCTCGGCGTAAAGGAACGAGGGCAGGTAGGCGATGCCAAGACCGGCAATCGCGGCGTTCAGCAGGGACTGGCCGTCATTCACCGTAAGCCATCCGGCAGTGCGAACCTGACGCTTCTCGCCCGAAGGCGCCGTCAGCTTCCATACATTGCCCGACGAGTTGTTGGAGTAATGCAGCAGCTTGTGCTCGTTCAGATCGTCGATCTTCTGCGGACGCCCATACTTCTGGAAGTAATCGGGCGACGCGATCATCCGTCTGTTGGTCTCGCACAGCTTGCGTGCGCGCAGCGTCGAGTCTTCCAACTCGCCGATGCGGATCGCCAGGTCGAAACCTTCCGAGATCAGTTCCACATAGCGGTTGTTCAGAACCATGTTCACCGTGATGTCCGGGAATTCCTGCAGGAAGTTCCCAAGCACGGGCGACAGATGGTTGACGCCGAAATCGGTCGCAACCGAAATCCGCAGCAGACCCGACGGCGCAGACTGCATCGAGGTTACAAGTGCATCCGCTTCGCCGGCGTCATTCAATACGCGGCGAGCGCGGTCATAATACGCCAACCCTATTTCGGTCGGCGATACGCGGCGCGTGGTGCGGTTCAGCAGACGCGCACCAAGCCGGGCTTCAAGCGAAGAGACGTGCTTGGACACGGCAGACTTCGAAATTCCCATCTTCTTGGCGGCATCGGTGAACCCACCCTGATCCACGACGGTTGCGAACGCTTCCATTTCCGTCAGTCGGTCCATCAGGTCTCTTACCCTTGTCTCGTCGCCCCCAAGTCAGGGATGTTGTGACCGTGAAATCGGGCAAGATTGGGGAAAGACCCCGACAATTACCCGGTTTTATCGGGATTGTTTTGCGGGTGGAGACGCACGAAGACCGCAGGAACCCGGTCAGGCGTGAACGAAATGCACCTTGTCAAAGGTCTTTCGAAGCGCCGCGACCTCTGCCGCCAGGGCAACCGGATCGTCGGATCGAAGTGCTTCGGCAACCATTTCCGCGATAGGGGCCACGTTCCTTCGGGTCACTCCCCAGCGCACAATCTCGGGCGTTCCGATCCGCAAACCGTTCAGGTCGCCTTCGACCGGATCGATCGGCAAGCCGATGCCGCTGGCAAGAAACCCGGC
This sequence comes from Silicimonas sp., assembly GCA_040220415.1. GTDB lineage: Bacteria > Pseudomonadota > Alphaproteobacteria > Rhodobacterales > Rhodobacteraceae > JAVJUV01. The sequence continues at coordinate 131,596 of JAVJUV010000102.1, read as the reverse complement.
AAGACGCAATTTCTTCGACGCCGTCTGTCCGCCACCGAAACCGGCTGCCTCGACCGCGAACTGATGCGAGTTCGTGAACCCCCGCGACGCCGCAAAGACGGGGATGCCGGCCTTCGCCAGAACGGCGGCGAACTCCCGCGCCGTCGCGATCATCTCCTCGGCATAAGCTTTCCCGAAACTCTGCCAGTCCAGCATGGTCAGCGCCAGCGCCGCCGACTTGGCCGCGTCGAAATTCGCCGTCATCCCCGGAAAGGCGATTGCGTCCAGGCGTTCGGCCATCTCTGCGTCGTTGGTCACGATCAGGCCGCCGGCCGGCCCGCCAAGACTTTTGTAGGTGCTCATCGTCATCAGATGCGCCCCCTCGGCAAGCGGGTCGCGCCATGTCTTGCCGGCGATGATCCCGCACTGGTGCGCCGCGTCGAACAGCAGTTTCGCACCCACCTCGTCCGCGATACCGCGCGCTTCGGCCACGGGATGCTCGAAAAGGTTCAGGCTCGAGCCGATCGTGATCAGCGCCGGCCGCACCTCGTTCGCCAGTCGCCGCAATCCGTCGATATCGACCGTGTAACCGTCAGGATCCACCGGCGCGTCGACGGTCTTCAGCCCGAACAGCCCCGCGCAACCCGTCTGGTGATGCGTGACGTGCCCCCCGACACTCGCGGGCGGCGCGATGATGGTGTCGCCGGGCCTGCATGTCGCCATGAACCCGTAAAGGTTCGCCATCGCGCCCGACGGCACCCGGATCTCGGCGAACTTCGCGTTGAAAACCTCGGCCGCCAGCTCGGCGGCGATGACCTCGATCTCTTCGACCGCTTCCAGTCCCATCTCGTACTTGTCGCCCGGATACCCCAGCGACGGCCTCGACCCCAATCCCTGCGCCAGCACCGCCTCGGCCGCCGGCGACATGACATTGGCTGCCGGGTTCAGGTTGAAGCAGTCACGCTCGTGGATGCGCCGGTTTTCCGCGATCAGGGTCGCGATCCGCTCCGCCACCGTTCGGGCAGGCTGATGCGCCGTCCACTCTGCAATCTTGCCCACCCGCGCCTCGCAGGCGGCAGGCACCCAATCCCGATGATCCAGCATGGCAAATCTCCCTGCCGACATTTGGAACGATCCGCGGGGCCAAGGCAATCGCGATGTCAAAGGATCGCGGCAAGCCTCGCGCCCTGATCGATCGCGCGCTTCGCGTCCAGTTCCGCGGCAACATCCGCGCCGCCGATCACGTGCACCGGAACGCCGCTCGTCGCCAGGGCATTCGCCAGGGAACGCTCGCTGACCTGCCCGGCGCACAGCACCACCGTATCGCAGGCCACCACTTCGCGCGTGCCGTCCTGCCGCGTGACATGCAGGCCTTCGGCGTCGATCCTGTCATAGGTCACGCCACCCATCATGGTCACGCCCTTCATCTGCAGGGACGCCCGGTGAATCCACCCCGTCGTCTTGCCCAGCTTTTTGCCGGGACGCTCGCTTTTTCGCTGTAACAGTGACACTTTTCGGGGGCTCGGCGCCGGTTGCGGCCCTTCGGGCGCAAGGCCCGAGCGATGCGATTCCGGGTCGCTGACGCCCCATTCTTCCATCCATTCGTGAAGGTTCAGGGTCGGGCTTTCGCAGGTGGTCAGGAATTCCGAGACATCGAAACCGATGCCGCCAGCACCGATGACGGCCACCCGGTCACCCGCCACTTCGCGGCCCGTCAGGATATCGACATAGCTGACGACGTGCGCCTCGCCTTCCACCGGGATTCCCGGATCGCGCGGCAGAACCCCCGTGGCGACGATCACTTCGTCGAACCCGGCTACATCGCCCGCAGAGACCTCGGCCCCCAGCCGCAGGTCGACGTTCAGTTCGTCCAGCATCGTCTGGTACCAGTCGATCAGCCCGAAAAACTCTTCCTTTCCGGGCACCATCTTGGCCAGGTTCAACTGTCCCCCGATCCGCTCGGCCCGGTCGAACAGCGTCACCTCGTGGCCGCGCCCGGCGGCGACAAGGGCCGCCGACAGGCCCGCGGGCCCGGCCCCGACAACCGCGATCCGCTTTGGCGCGCCGGTCGGCGCATAGATCAACTCGGTCTCGTGCCCCGCGCGCGGGTTCACCAGGCACGTCGCCACCTTCATCTCGAACGTATGATCCAGGCACGCCTGGTTGCAGGCGATGCAGGGCGCAATCATCTCTGGCCGCCCAGCCTTCGCCTTCGCCACGAAATCGGGATCGGCAAGGAAAGGGCGCGCCATCGACACCATGTCCGCGCATCCCTCGGCCAGCACGGCTTCGGCCACCTCGGGTGTATTGATGCGGTTCGATGTGATCACAGGAATGCCGACCTCGCCCATCAGCTTCTTGGTAACCCAGGAAAAAGCGCGCCGCGGCACGCTGGTCGCAATGGTCGGAATCCGCGCCTCGTGCCAGCCGATCCCGGTGTTCAGAATGGAAGCCCCCGCCTTTTCAATGGCATGGGCCAATGTGATCACTTCGTCCCAGGTCTGCCCATCCGGCACCAGGTCGATCAGGCTGATCCGGTAGATGACGATGAAATCCTCGCCGACGGCCTCGCGCACCCGGCGGACGACCTCTACCGGCAAGCGCATCCGGTTCTCCAGCGACCCGCCCCAGCGATCGGTCCGCTTGTTGGTATGCGTGACCAGGAACTGGTTCAGAAGATACCCCTCCGAACCCATCACCTCGACGCCGTCGTAGCCCGCCTCGCGCGCCCGCCGCGCCGCCTCGGCGATGTCCGCGATCTGCTTTTCGATGCCCGCATCGTCCAGTTCCCGTGGCGCGAATGGCGAGATCGGGGATTTCACCGGCGAGGGCGCCACGCATTCGGGCGAATAGGCATAGCGCCCGGCATGAAGGATCTGCATCGCGATCCGGCCGCCGGCCTCGTGAACACGGTCCGTCACCTGGCGATGGTTGGCGATGTCCTTCGCCGAAAACAGCCCCGCCGCCCCCGGCAGAACGCCGCCCTCGCGGTTCGGCGCCATGCCGCCCGTCACCATCAGCGCGACGCCGCCCCGTGCCCGTGCCGCATAGAACTCGGCCACGCGCCCGAAATCGCCAACCTCCTCCAGGCCGGTATGCATCGACCCCATCAGCACCCGGTTGGGCAAGGTCACATGCCCCAGGTCAAGCGGCTGAAACAGATGCGGATAAGTCGTCATCAAAAGGGCTCCCGGCAAGGTACAGCGACCCTGCCTCACGGACTTGCCGCTGTCACCCCGAACGCGGCGTCAGTCCTTCATCGGCCCGCAAATATCCAAAGGGGGTCCGGGGGAGCGTCGCTCCCCCGGTGGGGCGGCCCCGAACGGGGGCGCAACAGTCTCTATTCCGCCGGAATCGCCCGATCCAGCTCGACCGGAACCTCCAGCTTGTCCAGCATCTCCTTCGGCACGACCTGAATGAACCTGTCCTTCTCCTCGTCCCAATGCTGCAACAGCGTCGCCGCCTTGCGGCTGTTGGTCTCGGCCAGGTGCATTTCCAGCAGCGTTTCCAGTTCCTTCATGTAATGCCCCTCGTTCACCCTGGTCAGAACCAGGCTTTCAAGGTTCATCAGCGACAGGATGCTGCCGTCGGGATCGTAAAGATAGGCCATGCCACCGGTCATGCCGGCGCCGAAATTGGCGCCGATCTTCCCAAGGATCACGGCAACGCCGCCGGTCATGTACTCGCACCCGTTCGAGCCGCATCCCTCGACCACGACCTTCGCGCCCGAGTTCCGCACCGCGAACCGCTCGCCGGCCCGTCCGGCGGCGAACAGATACCCGTCGGTCGCGCCATACAGAACGGTGTTCCCGATGATCACGTTGTCTTCGGCCACCAGGGGCGAGGCCATCGGCGGGCGAACCACGATCGTGCCGCCCGACAGGCCCTTGCCGACATAGTCGTTCGCATCGCCCGACACCTCCAGCCTGAGGCCCGGCGCCGCAAATGCGCCCAGCGACTGACCTGCCGAGCCTTGCAGCTTCACCGTCAGGTGGTCGCGCTGAAGGCTGTTCTTCATGCCGAAGCGCTTGACGATATGGCTGGATGTCCGCGTGCCGATGGTCCGGTGCGTGTTCTGCACGGCATAGGAAAGCTGCATCTTCTCGCCGTCCTCAAGGAACCGCGCGGCATCCTTGACGATCTCGGCGTCCAGCGTGTCGGGCACCACGTTCCGTTCCTTGTCGCGGTTATAGACGATCCGTTCCGCGCCATCGACGGTGATCAGAAGCGGGTTCAGGTCCAGGTCGTCCAGATGCGCCGAACCGCGGCTGACCTGAGACAACAGGTCGGCGCGTCCGATCACCTCGTCCAGCGACCGCGCACCGATCCGGGCCAGGATCTCGCGAACCTCCTGCGCGTAGAAGGTGATCAGGTTGACCACCTTGTCGGCATTCCCGGTAAACTTCTCGCGCAACCTCGGATCTTGCGTGCAGACACCCACCGGACAGGTGTTCGACTGGCACTGACGCACCATGATGCAGCCCATCGCGATCAGCGCCGCCGTGCCGATACCGTATTCCTCGGCCCCCATCATCGCCGCCATCACGATGTCGCGCCCGGTGCGCAAACCGCCATCGGTCCGCAGCGTGACCCGGTCGCGCAGGTTGTTCATCGACAACACCTGGTGCGCCTCGGTCAGGCCCATCTCCCACGGCAGGCCCGCGTACTTGATGGACGTCGCCGGCGATGCGCCCGTGCCGCCATTGTGGCCCGAGATCAGGATCACGTCCGCCTTGGCCTTGGCGACACCGGCCGCAATCGTGCCGACGCCCGACGACGACACCAGCTTGACGCAGACCTTGGCCCGCGGGTTGATCTGCTTCAGGTCGTAGATCAGCTGCGCCAGGTCCTCGATCGAGTAGATGTCATGGTGCGGCGGCGGAGAAATCAGCGTCACCCCCGGTGTCGAATGCCGCAGCCGCGCGATCAGTTCCGTCACCTTCATGCCGGGCAATTGCCCGCCTTCGCCGGGCTTGGCGCCCTGGGCGACCTTGATCTCCAGTTCCTCGCACTGGTTCAGGTATTCGGCAGTGACACCGAAACGTCCCGAAGCCACCTGCTTGATCTTGGCCGACGGGTTGTCGCCGTTCGGCTCCGGCGTGAAATGTGCCGGGTCCTCGCCGCCCTCGCCAGAGTCGGACTTTGCGCCGATCCGGTTCATCGCCACGTTCAGGGTCTTGTGCGCTTCGGGGCTGAGCGCGCCAAGCGACATCCCCGGCGTCACGAACCGCTTGCGGATCGAGGTGATGCTTTCCACCTCTTCCAGCGGAACGGGCTTGCCGAACGGCTTTATGTCCAGCAGATCGCGCAGGTGAATCGGCGGATTCGCCCGCATCTTGGCCGAATACTGCTGCCACATGGCATAGGATGCCTTGTTGCACGCCGCCTGCATCATGTGCATCGACTGCGCTTCCCATGCGTGCGTCTCGCCCGAGCGCCGTGCCTTGTAGAACCCGCCGATCGGCAGAACGCTGTCCCCCAGGAACCCGCGGGCATGCACGTCTTCGGCCTTCTTCTGAAGACCCTGAACACCGATGCCGCTGATCCGGCTGTGCATGCCGGGGAAATACTCGTTCACCATCGCGCGGCTCAGGCCGACGGCCTCGAAGTTCAGTCCGCCGCGATAGGACGAGATCACCGAAATGCCCATCTTCGACATGATCTTCAGCAGACCTGCGTCGATGGCCGCGCGATAGCGCGCCACGGCTTCCGTCAGGGTTCCGTCGATCAGACCGCGATTGATGCGGTCGGCGATGGAATCCTCCGCCAGGTAGGCGTTCACCGTCGTCGCGCCGCAGCCGACCAGAACCGCGAAGTAATGCGGGTCGATGCACTCGGCCGACCGCGCGTTCAGCGAACAGAAGGTGCGCAGGCCCTTGCGCGTCAGCCAGCTGTGCACGGCGGACGTCGCCAGGATCATCGGCATCGCCACCTTGTCGTCGCCCTGGTGATGATCGGTCAGCACGATATGCCCGGCGCCCGAACGCACGGCATCCTCGGCCTCGGCCCGGACCCGCTTCAGGGCGTCCTGCAACGCGCCCGGCGCCTTGCTCGACGGGAAGGTGCAATCGATCTCGACCATGTCGTCGTTGAAATACTCGGCCAGCCGCTCGAACTGCGCGTTCGCCACGAAGGGGCTGTCCAGAACGATGATCTCGGTCTGCGACGAATCCTGGTCCAGCACGTTCTTAAGGTTGCCGAACCGCGTTTTCAGGCTCATCACCCGGTATTCGCGAAGGCTGTCGATCGGCGGGTTCGTCACCTGGCTGAAGTTCTGGCGGAAGAAGTGGCTCAGGGGCCGGTATTTCTCGGACAAGACCGCAGACGGCGTATCGTCGCCCATCGACGCCAGCGTCTCTTTGCCGTCCTCGGCCATCGGCGCCAGGATTTGCTCCAGCTCTTCCACCGTATAACCGGCCGCGATCTGCCGGCGCCGCAACTCCGAGCCGTCGAACAGCGTCTTCTCGGTCAGGCCCGACAACTCGTCGTCCAGCTCGTTGATCTTGCCGACCCAGTCGCCGAAAGGAAGGCTGGCGGCCAGCGCGTCCTTGATCTCGGTGTCGCGGAACAACTTGCCCTCGGTCATGTCGACGGCAATCATCTGGCCAGGGCCCAGCGCGCCTTTCTCGACAACCGTCGCCTCGTCGGTCGGCACCATTCCGGTCTCGGACCCGGCGATCAGCAGCCCGTCGCCGGTCACGGTATAGCGCATCGGGCGCAACCCGTTCCGGTCCAGGCCGGCGCAAACCCAGCGCCCGTCGGTCATCGCCAGCGCGGCAGGCCCGTCCCAGGGCTCCATCACCGCGTTGCAGTAATTGTACATGTCGCGCCAGGACTGCGGCAGTTCCACCGCCTGCTTCGACCAGCTCTCCGGCACCAGCATCGTTTTCGCCATCGGCGCATTCCGCCCGGCCCGCACCAGCACCTCGAACACCGCGTCCAGCGCCGCCGAATCCGACGCCCCGTTCGCGATGATCGGCTTGATGTCCTCGGCGGTATCGCCGAACGTCGCCGACGCCATCCGGATCTCGTGTGACTTCATCCAGTTGACGTTGCCCTTCAGCGTGTTGATCTCGCCGTTGTGCGCCAGCATCCGGAACGGCTGGGCCAACCACCACTGCGGGAAGGTGTTGGTGGAATACCGCTGGTGATAGATCGCAAAGGCGCTCTCGAAACGGTCGTCCTTCAGGTCGGGATAGAATTCGGCCACCTGCTCGGCCAGCATCATCCCCTTGTAGATGATGGACCGGCACGACAGCGAACAGAGATACAGCGTCGGCACCTGCGCCGCGAACGCCGCCTTTTCGATCCGCCGCCGGATCACGTAAAGCTCGCGCTCGAACGTCTCCTCGTCCACGCCCTTGGAATTCGAGATCAGGATCTGCTCGATCTCGGGCCGTGTCGCATTGGCCTTCTCGCCCAGCACGGTGGTGTCCACCGGCACATGCCGCCAGCCATAGATGTAATAGCCCATCCGCAGGATCTCGGTCTCGACGATCGTGCGGCAGGTCTCCTGCGCGCCGAAGTCCGTGCGCGGCAGGAACACCTGTCCGACGGCCAGCAATTCGTCCTTGCGCGGCTCGTGGCCGGTGCGCTTCACCTGGTCATAGAAGAACGGCACCGGGATCTGCACGTGAATGCCCGCACCGTCGCCGGTCTTGCCATCGGCGTCGACCGCACCCCGGTGCCAGACCGCCTTCAGCGCGTTGATCCCTTTCTCGACGACCTTGCGCGATGCCTTGCCATCGATCGAGACAACCAGGCCCACACCGCAGGATGCATGCTCGGAATCCTCGGTATAGAGACTGTTCTCGGCCATCCACTTGCGCCGGGCTTCCTCGGCGGCAACCCATTCGGCATCGTACTTGGTCATGACTTCTCTCCCGCAAGGTAGTCCTGCAACTTCGCCATCTCTTCGGCCTCCGTGCTCTGCGACGCGCCCGGAAACGGCGGCAGCCAACCGGGCCGGTAGTCGACGAATATCTCACGCGTCACCGACAGGCCCGACTGGTCGTCCAGCGTTCCCGCCGCGACGCTGCTGATCTGTCCGTCCCGCATCTTCCACCACATCGTCGACCCGCAGGTGCCACAGAACACCCGCTCGCCCCAGTCGCTGGCGAAATGGCTGACGGTGGACTCCAGCCCTTCGACGTCCGTATCCGACACGTCGATCGACAACAGGGGTCCGCCACCGGTCCAGCGCTGGCACTGCGTGCAGTGGCACGCCAGGATCTCGCCGGCCACATTCGCGGAATAGCTCACCGACCCGCACAGACACCGCCCTGTTCGCCTTGTCATGGCCGTTCCTCCGGTACGAATGCGAACGTCGCCTCATAATCCGCCTTGCTCACGCGCGCCACATCGTCACCGCCCAGCTTCGCGCCGCCGGGCGCGCGGTCGGCATAGACAACCCGCGTCAGGCGCGCGCCCGCCGCATTGTCGAACAGCCCTGGCGAGAATTCGAAGATACCCACGTCATCGCCTTCGACGTTGCGAAGATAGACCGCCGATCCGCAAACGTCGCACCATGCGCGCTCGGCGAAGGCCGACGACCGGTACGTCTTGATCGGCCCGCTCAGCGTCACGGCCGCTTCCGGTGCGTCGATGAACATCTGGATGCCGCCGCTCCACCGGGTGCACATCTCGCAATGGCAGGCCGACATTTCCTCCGGCAGATCGGCAGTCACGGTAACCGCGCCGCACAGACAATGCCCGTGATGTTTGGCCATCAGCTCTCCTCCCCGCAATCGAACATGGTGATGTTCTTCATGAAGGCCGGATCGCCGGCACGGAATATCCGGACCGGATCGCCGGGAATCTCCTCGACATACCCTTCGATGCTCACTTCGGACGGGCCGTTGAACAGGGTCTGCGTCGCGCGGTCCAGGAACATCGCGCCCGAAATCTCCCAAACCATCGTCCCCAGATCCAGCGATCCGACAACCGCGATGCTGTCGACCTGGCTGCCGTCGACGGTCAGTACCTCGCCCGTCACCGCTGCCGAACCGACAAAGTCCGCTTCCCGCGGGGCGACCATCTGAAGGTCGACCAGCGCTGTCTGGTCAACCGACTCCACGCCTTCGGCCAAAAGGGTCGACAACGAAAAGGGATCGCGGTTGTCAATCATCTCCAGGATGAAGTTCATGCCCTCGACATTCCAGCTGCTGACGAACTCGAAATCCGCATCCGCGAATTCGACATCCGTCAACGCGCCGTCCTCGATCATCTCGCTGCGATAGATCACGCCCTCGGGCGTCTCGCAGCGCAGAACATGCTCGGCCACGCAGCCGCGTTTCTGAACCGTGTAAAGCGGCTGGCACTGGTCACGCGGCACAAGCTGGCCGCTTTCGTCCGCAAAAGCGGTGAAAGGCAGAAAGACCAATCCAAGTGCCAGAGCGATCTTCAACTCTTCATCCTTTGTTGACGGGACGCGTCGGCGACGCCGCCCCGATCCGTTTTCATGTCACTAAACCAGCCTTTCGGCGCACCGACGCGGTACCGAAACTACTCTGCCGCGATTGCGGCAGGTTGGGAAAGACGCTCCAGGATCGCATCCGCGGCCTCGCGCCCGTCGCGGATCGCCCAGACCACAAGCGACGCGCCCCGCACGATATCGCCCACGGCAAAGACGCCGTCCAGGCTGGTTCCGTGGGTGCGGAAATCGGCCTTGACCGTTCCCCATCGTGTCACTTCCAGACCATCGACACCCCAAAGCTTCGGCAGATCTTCCGGCTCGAAGCCCAGCGCCTTGATCACAAGGTCGGCCTCTTCGACATAGTCGGAACCCTCGATCAGTTCGGGCATCTGCCGGCCGGTTACGTCGGGCGCGCCAAGCCGCATCTTCTGCGCCATGACACCGGTTTCGCTGAATCCCTTCGGCGCGGTCAGCCAGACGAATTCCACGCCCTCTTCCTCGGCGTTCGCGACCTCGCGCTGAGACCCCGGCATGTTCGCCCGGTCACGGCGGTAAAGACACTTCACGCTTGTCGCGCCCTGCCGGATCGCGGTGCGCACGCAGTCCATCGCGGTGTCGCCACCACCGATCACCACGACGCGCTTGCCATCGGCGTTCAACTCGCCCGAGTCGAACTCCGGCACATCGTCGCCGAAACTCTTTCGGTTCGACGCGGTCAGATAGTCGATGGCCCGCACCGACTTTCCGCCGTCCGGACCCGGCAGATCGCGGCTCTTGTACACGCCCGTGGCGATCAGCACCGCGTCGTGCTTGCCGCGAATCTCGTCGAACGAGATGTCCTCGCCCACGTTGCAGTTCAGAACGAAGGTCACGCCGCCGTCCTCAAGCTGCTTCATGCGCTTCATGACGACTTCCTTCTCCAGCTTGAAGCCGGGGATGCCATAGGTCATCAGGCCGCCGCCACGGTCGTAACGGTCATAGACAGTCACCTGCACACCGGCACGACGCAAACGATCGGCCGCCGCCAGGCCTCCGGGACCCGCGCCGATGATACCGACGCTTTCCTCGCGCTCGATTGCCGGATCGATCGGCTTGACCCATCCCTTGTCCCACGCCGTGTCGGTGATGTATTTCTCGACGCTGCCGATCGTCACGGTTCCGTGCCCCGACATCTCGATGACGCAATTGCCCTCGCAAAGCCGGTCCTGCGGACAGATGCGCCCGCAGATCTCGGGAAACGTGTTCGTCGCCTGGCTAAGCTCATAGGCTTCCTGAAGCCGGCCCTCGGCGGTCAGCATAAGCCAGTCGGGGATATTGTTGTGCAATGGACAGTGCGACTGGCAATAAGGCACGCCGCACTGGCTGCACCGGCTGGCCTGTTCCTTCGCCTTCGCGTCGGCATATTCCGCATAAATCTCGTGGAAGTCGTGCCGGCGCACGTTCGCGTCACGCTTCTCGGGCATGTCGCGCTGCACGTCCACGAACTTCAGCATGGGATTATCCGCCATAGTCGTCTCCATCCTCAGACCGCCCTCATAAAACGGAACAATCCGAAATAAAAGTCACTTATACTGACCTAAATCATAATTCCGCCGTGCTGCAATGCAGTAATTTCGTCCAGATACCCGAATTTTATGTCCGCTTTGTTACCTATTCTGATGCTTTCCCGTGAGTCACAAATGGTTAGAGTGTCGCCACATTCACACAAGCAGCACACCGTATGCCTCTTCTTCACATCGCAATCGTCGCCTTGATTCAGGGGATTACGGAATTCCTGCCGATTTCCTCGTCCGGGCACCTGATTCTCCTGCCGAATCTCACCGGCCTGGCCGACCAGGGCCAGGCAATGGACGTGGCGGTTCATGTCGGGACTCTGGGCGCGGTCATCCTCTATTTCTGGCAGGATGTCCGGCGCGTTGCGGCGGGCCTTCCCAAGGTCGCCCGCCGCCAGATCGACGACCAGAACGCATGGTTGGCGCTCTGCCTGATCATCGCGACGATCCCGGTCATCGCCGCAGGTCTTGTCATGAAGCTGACCGGGCTCGACGATGCGGTCCGCTCGGTCACCGTGGTGGGCTGGATGACCCTGATCTTCGGCCTTGTCCTGTTCTGGGCCGACCGGACAGGCGCACACGACCGCGAAGCCGAAAACTGGTCGATGAAACATGCGCTGATCATGGGGCTCTGGCAGGTCATCGCACTTGTCCCCGGAACGTCGCGATCCGGCATCACCATCACCGGGGCCCGCCAACTTGGCTACAAGCGTCACGACGCGGCGCGACTTGCCATGCTGATGTCGATCCCGACGATCCTGGCCTCGGGCTTTCTGCTGTCCATCGAGGTCGCCACCGAGATGAACACCGCGCTCGCAAGGGACGCGGCCATCGGCGCGGTTTTCGCCTTCGTGGCCGCACTGGGCGCGCTGCACTTCATGATGCGCCTGCTGCGCTCGGTCAGCTTCACGCCCTACGTGATCTACCGGATCGTCCTGGGAATCGCCCTTCTGGCGATCGCCTACACCTAGCCGCGCAGGTTCTTGGCGCTGCGCGTCACGTCCGAATACTGTCCGTCGGGCCGGAACATCCAAAGATAGGACGGCAACACGGCCTCCAGCGACGTCGGCCTTATCCCAAGGTCCGCAAGCGTTCTTGCGCCGTCGGAAACGACATTGTCGCGCGCAAGCTGCCGCACCTGGTCAAGTGTCACCGGCGCGGGCGCAAGCCCCCCGGTCAGGAAACTCAGAAACCCGAAGACGCGGCCCATCGCCCGACCGACCCAGAACGGCAGGCCGATCACCAGCCGGCGCCGGCGCACGATTTCCAGCATCAGGTGAACAAGCGCGCGGAAGGTGCTGACCTCCGGTCCGCCCAATTCGTAGATGCCCGGTTCCGCCTTGCCCAGCGCAGCCGCTTCGGCGGCGGCGGCCACGTCATCGACATAGACCGGCTGGAACTTCGTCTCGGCGCCGAACAGCGGAATGACCGGTGTCATCCGCGCCATCGCAGCGAAACGGTTGAAGAACGCGTCCTCCGGTCCGAATATGATCGACGGGCGCAGAATGACCGCGGACGGAAACGCCGCCTGCACATCCTGCTCGCCCAGACCCTTGGTGCGGGCGTACTTGCTGTCGCTGTCGACGTCGGCGCCAATGGCCGAAACTTGAACCAGCCGCTGAACGCCCAACTCGGTCGCGATCCGTGCGATCCGCCCTGCGCCAGCGTGCTGGACCGCGTCGAACGTGTTCCTTCCGGACTCGTCCAGAACGCCCACGCAGTTCACCACGGCATCCGCGCCATGCATGACCTGCCGTACGCTGTCGTCGTCTCGAATGTTGCAGAAGACCGGCTCGACCTGTCCGACAACACCATAAGGTTTGACGAAATGCGCCTCGTTCGGATTACGCACGGCAACGCGCACGCGCCACCCCTGCCGAGCCATCCGCTGGGCGATGTAGCGACCGACAAATCCCGAGCCGCCGTAGATCGTGACAAGTTTCGACATGAGACTGGGCCTCGTTTTTGCTGGTCCGGGTGTAGCCGCCGAGTTCCGGGCGGGCAAGGCGCAAATCGACGCGCGATTGCCCGTTGACAGACCATTGAACGCCGGATAATCCACGCCTCCACGACACCTGCCCAGGTGGCGGAATTGGTAGACGCGCTAGCTTCAGGTGCTAGTGTCCGTACGGACGTGGAGGTTCGAGTCCTCTCCTGGGCACCAAAGCCTCCGTAACAGGAGAGCTTTCTTGGCCAATCATTTTCACAAACGCGATCTTCCCGACGGGCTGGATCTCGGATCCTCCGTCGCCATCGATTGCGAGACCATGGGCCTCAACCCGCACCGCGACCGGCTGTGTCTGGTTCAGCTCTCGGGCGGCGACGGCGATGCGCATCTCGTCCAGATCGAAAAGGGCCAGACCGGCGCCCCCAACCTCGAACGGCTTCTGACGGATCCGGCGGTCCTGAAACTCTTTCACTTCGGCCGCTTCGACATTGCCGCGCTCTACCATGCCTTCGGGGCGCTTGCCGCGCCGGTCTACTGCACCAAGATCGCCTCGAAGATGGTGCGCACCTACACCGATCGCCACGGCCTGAAGAACCTTCTGGATGAATTGCTGGGCATCGATATCTCCAAGCTTCAGCAGATGAGCGACTGGGGCGCCGAAGACCTGACCGAAGCGCAGCTGACCTACGCCGCATCGGATGTTCTCTACCTGCACCGGCTCAAGGAAAAGCTGGACCACCTGCTTGAACGCGAGGGCCGCACCGACCTGGCGCAGGCCGCGTTCGACTTCCTGCCTGCCCGCGCTCGGCTGGATCTCGCCGGGTGGCCTGAAATCGACATCTTCGCTCACTGACCGCAACGCCCTATATCCCGAGCATGGATCGTGCCGACAAATATTCGCGGCTTGTGCTCTGGCTCAAGGTTGCGCTGCCGCTGGCGGCGCTTGGCATTCTCTCGACGCTGTTCTTCGTTGCCGAATCCCTGAACCCGGATGCGGCCATTCCCTATGCCGAAGTGGATGTGGAGCGCATCCTGCGCGAACAGGGCATGACGCGGCCGACCTTCGGCGGAATCACCAACGACGGCGTGCAGGTCGCGCTGTCGGCCGACAGCGTGCGCCCGGGTGCCGACAGGCGATCCCAGCTTACCGGCGACACGCTGGCGGCAGAGCTGCTCATTCCCGACCGGGGCAAGATCGTCATCGAAAGTCCGCTGGGCCGGATCGACACCGAAAGCGGGCTTGCCACGCTCAGCGGCGGCTCGTTCCTCGAAAGCTCCACCGGATACCGCCTGGAATCCGAAGAGTTCGTCGTTTCCTATCGCGAAGCTACCGTCCGCGCGGATCAGGAAGTCCGCGCATCCGGTCCGGCCGGCACATTGGTCGCCGGCGGAATGGAGCTTCAGAGACGGCCTCAGGACGATCAGACATATCTTCTTGTTTTCAAGAACGGCGTCCGGTTGGTATACGAACCACAACCATGAAGCTGATTTCATCTCTCTGCATCGCAGCCTGCCTGCTTGCCACCACCGCTTCCGGCGGTTTCGCACAGGGCGCCAACATATCCCTTGGCACCGGATCGTTCGATTCCGGACAGCCGGTCGAGGTGTCCGCCGACTCGCTCAGCGTCGATCAGGGAACCGGACAGGCGATCTTCGACGGCAATGTCCTGGTCGTTCAGGGCGACGTGCGCATGTCGGCCGGCAGGATCGTGGTGGTCTACGCCAAGGATGCCGCCGGCAAGGCGAACGGGATCGACCGCCTGGAAGCCGATGGCGGCGTCACCTTCGTCACCGCCACCGACGCCGCCGAAGCCCGCGAAGCGGTCTATTCCGTGACCGACAGCACCGTCAGCCTGTCCGGCGAGGTTCTGCTGACCCAGGGCCAGAACGCGATTTCGGGCGAACGGCTGGTGATCGATCTTTCCTCTGGAACGGGAACGATGGAAGGCCGCGTCAGAACCATTTTCGGTGCCGGGGGCGAAAACTGATGACCGCCCCGAAACTGACCGTAGCCGATGGCGACCAGGGTCTCCGGATCAGGAACCTGCGCAAATCCTACCGCAAGCGTCCCGTGATCCGGGACGTCAGCCTCGATCTGACCAGGGGAGAGGTCGTTGCCCTTCTTGGCCCGAACGGCTCGGGAAAAACCACCTGCTTCTATGCCATTGCCGGACTGGTGATGCCCGATGGCGGGCAGGTGATGATCGACGGCAGGGACGTCACCAACTTCCCGATGTATCGCCGCGCCAAACTGGGCATCGGCTATCTTCCACAGGAACGGTCGATCTTTCAGGGCCTCAACGTCGAGGACAACATCCTGGCAATTCTGGAAATCGTCGAAAAAGACCGCACGCGCCGCCGCGAACGGCTTGAAGAACTGCTGAACGAGTTCTCCATCGCCCACTTGCGCCGCACGCCCTCGGTCGCGCTGTCGGGCGGCGAGCGGCGCCGCTGCGAGATCGCCCGCAGCCTGGCGGCCAACCCCAAGTACCTGCTTCTGGACGAACCGTTCCCGGGCATCGACCCTATCGCGGTCGGCGATATCCGCGATCTCGTGATGGATCTGAAAGAGCGCGGGATCGGCGTGCTGATCACCGACCACAACGTCCGCGAGACACTCGAGATCGTCGACCGCGCCTACATCCTGCACGATGGCGGCGTCCTGATGAGCGGAACGGCGGACGAGGTGGTCAACGACGAAAAGGTCCGCCGCGTATATCTTGGAAAGAGCTTTCGCATCTCATGAACCAGAACGCCTTGCGCAAACGACTCATTGACTCCGGTCGGGCATTTTGACCCAATGAAGTCAATGAAAACGAACGAAGTCTTTGTGACTCGCAGGGTCTTTCGGTGCCGCAAGATTTGCCTTAAGGCAGCGGTTCGAATGCCCGCACTTATCCGAACATCCAGTTGTATCAGTGGCGCGTGACGCGCCATTCCGCTCGCCCCGAAGGGAGATTTTCAATGCAGTATCACATCACCGGCAAACAGATCGACATCGGCGAGGCGCTGCAAACCCATGTGCGCGACAGACTGAACGATGTCGTGTCGAAATACGCAGGCCGGCCCACCGATGCGAACATTGTCTTCTCCAAAAGCGGCAACGAACATGTCTGCGAAGCGACGGTTCATCTCTCGACGGGCCTGACTGCCCAGGCCAAGGCTCATGCCCACGATATCTACGCCGCATTCGACGCCTGTTCCGAGAAGATGGAAAAGCAATTGCGGCGCTATAAGCGCAGGTTGAAGGATCATCACCGCGATCGTGCGCAGCCGGTTGAACTTCTGCAGGCGTCCTCCTATATCCTCGCCTCATCGGACGTACCGGAAGAATCGGAACCTGAAACTCTCCAGCCCATGATCATCGCCGAGATGGAGACAAGGATTCCTTCGTTGTCCGTGGGCGAGGCCGTGATGCAGATGGAGCTTGCAGGCGCCCCGGTACTGGTCTTCCGGAACGAGAAACAGGGGTCCGGCGTGAACATCGTTTATCGTCGGGATGATGGGAATATAGGCTGGATCGACCCGAACTGACGTATGCGGCTCGGGCACCGGACTGAAACTATCGGCGGGACACGATAGAGATGAATTTAGCGAAGATTCTGCGTTCCGACGCGGTGCGTGCCGTGGGTGCGACAAGCAGCAAGAAACGCCTTTTTCAGGAACTCGGCGAACTTGCCGGGTCAGTCTACGGCCTGAAACCCAGCGACGTCTCGGGCGCGCTGCAGGAACGCGAAAGCCTGGGTCCGACCGGTGTCGGCCAGGGCATCGCCCTTCCGCACGCCCGGCTCGATGGGCTGGACAGCGTCGTGGGGTTGTTCGTTCGCCTTGAAAAGCCGCTCGCTTTCGACTCGGTCGACCGGCAGCCTGTCGACCTGGTTTTTGCCCTTCTCGCCCCGCAGGACGCGGGCGTCGAGCATCTCAAGGCGCTGGCTCTCGTCTCTCGTACGATGCGCGACCCCGCTCTGTGCACCAAGCTGCGCGCCAACTCGGATCCGGCCACGCTGCACACGCTTCTGACCGAAGCGCCCAGCGTTCAGGCAGCCTGAACCGGCGTCCAGGCGTCGAATCCGAAGAACACGTAATCCCGGCGATATGCGTTCGCGCATGCCGCCTCGATTTCGGCGGTTCTGACCGACGCAAGCGGAAATTCCGAATCGGTACCGAATGCGCCGTCGAACACCGGGGCCTCCGGGCATCCCGCCAGCGCCGCCAGTTGCGCCAGTTCGATGCCGGCAGTGTCTTCGCGAACCACGCGGTCCGGCACCTTGAAACCGGCGACAGCCTCCAGCAAGGCGGCCTGCGACGCCCAGCTGTAATCCACCCTTAACGACGTCTGGCCGCCCAGGTTCCCCGCCAGGAACTTCAGAAATTCCAGAAACGCCTCGCGCTGCCGCACCAGCGTCCACCCCTCGCAGGGCCACTCCCGCGGCAGCGGCACCGAATAGCGCTCCGAAAGCGCCGAACGGATGTCCGCGTGGCCCTGCTGATCGGTCGGCAGAACGAACCTGCAGAACGCATCGTAGGCGCGGGGCAACGGATGGCGCAGAACGGTGAACGTCCGATGTCCCGGATGTTTTCGCATCCAGCGCCGCACGTCCTTCTGGGTCAGCCCCTTCTCGACCTTGCCCTTCGCATCGACCTTCTGCAGCCAGTCGGGAACGGGATCGCTCCCGGCGCCCCGAATCGGCATGTAGAGAAGCGGTGCGGTGCGGCAGACGTGAAACATCCGCAAACCCGGTCCGCGCTCGGGCTCGTAACTCGGTATGTGCCCGATATCCGGCGCGGCAAGTTCGCGAAGCCGCGCCTCGGCCTCGTCCGCGTTGACCAGGCGTTCCGCAACGGGTTGCGGGTTCTGAACCTTGGCCCTTACTTCGCCCGCGTCGGGCGGCCCTTCCGCCCCCAGATAGCGACCCAGCCCGCCGATCACGGCCTCTTCCGACAGGTCCGAGTAATCCAGAAAGAAGGCCGTTTGTCCGGTCGATTGCAGAACGCGGCGAATCCGCTGTTGGTAGACAGTCAGGGTATTCACGAAGTCCGCATACTCATCGGCATCGAAGGCAACCTTGCCGCCCCGCGCCGAACTCAGGTCGCCCAGCCACCACTGCCCCGTCTTCCGCGCAATCTTCAGCGAGACATAGCTGTCCACCGGCCTACGGCTCAGCACGATCTTGGCGGCCCGCTCATCGGCAAGCACATGTTCGATCACCCGGGGATCGTGGTCATCGAACAGACGGAAACCCTGCAGGCCGCCGGGTTCGTTCCGCATCGCGTCGATCACCCGAACCGGATCGGCGTCGCGGTCCACTATCGACAGGCCGAACTGCTCCTTCGACTTCGGCTTCCCGAAGAAATGAGGATTGAACAACTCGCCATGCGACCGAACGCCGGGCATCGCGGACAGGTACTCCTCCAGCAGGTTGGACCCCGTGCGCATCCCGGCCAGAACGACGAAATAGCCGAACCGGCCCGCCATCGTCTCAGCGCAACCGGACGACATTGGCGGAAACGCCGCCGTCTTCCGGCAATGGCAACCCGGCGACGTCGCCGGCCAGATAGGGGTTCATGCCAGCATTCCTCAGGTCCTGAAGCAGCCCGGGAAGCCCGGTAAGCGGTTTGAACGCCGGCTGCTTCGAAAGCATTCCGTTTCCTGCCCCGGCAAGCACATCCAGGATCTCCTGCAAGGGTTCGATCGGCCTCTCCAGCAGATCGGCAAGCGTCCAGATCCGGGTTCTGGCCTGACTGCGCCGCTCGCGAAGAAGCTCCAGGAACTTCGCCTCCTCCGCCTGATACTGCGCCGCGACGCACCGAACCTCGTCTGCGGTGCGGCCCGAATGAAGAAGCGGAACGATCCACGCACCCGATATGACGAAGACCGAGGCGTTCCTGTCGCGGGCAAGCATGGATCCGATCGACAGATCGTCGCGGGCACTCAGAAGAAACGACTGGTGTTCGCCCCTGGTGTTCCAGATCAGGTTCCGAAGAAACGCCTCGGGATCATGGTCGCGCAGCGCGGCGCTGTCGCTCAGCGCACCGATCCACCCGGTTTGGCCATCGGCGAACTCGGCCCTCTCGGGCGCGAAAAGACGCCCATGCGCACGGCTTCCGGTTTCCGCCGCGATCCAGTCCGGGAAATCGGCGAACACCTCTGCGAACCCGTGGAACACGGCGTAGGGCGCAGCCGTCACGCCATTCTCGAAACCCTCGCGCGGAAACCGCCCGGCCATGGCCAGACCCGGCCGGCCTGCGGTTCTCTGCGAAACCGCTTCGCCGAATATCCGGTCGGCAAACGCGCCCGGCAGCCCGCTGGAAACCGGCCCTCGCACCGGTTCGCCGCGAAGAAAGGTATCGTACAGCAAGCGCGCACCGGGCCAGATCTTCCGCGCGAAGAAAGACGGGCTGTCAGCCAGAAGACCAAGATGGTCATCGTAGAAGACGTGCGGTTTGCCCTGGAAATCGAACTTCGACAGCGTCAGCGAACGGCTTTCCACCTTGGTTCCATAGAACCGCACCAGCGACTGGAAATAGCTCTCGTCCGGTATCCAGACCCGCCGGAAATAACGGTCCAGGGCAGGCCGCGAACGATCCGTCAGAATTTTCTCAAGCGTCTTTCTCGACAGGCACCACCACTGCGACCCCAGATGCGGCTCTAGCCCCGCGGGCATCCTGCGCCGCATTCCCGTGGTGCGCTGGAAATCCACCCACATGTCGAAAAGCCAGCGATGGCGTTTCCAGGCGACCGGGAAGCTCAGCGTGAACCGCTCCTCGCTCAGCCCTCCGGCGGTCCAGGGAACATCCTCGACGGTCACGCTCTCGATGAAATCGGTCCCCGGATGTGCGGCCAGGAACGTCTTCAGTTCTCCCAGCGGCTTGATTGGCAGGCAGGCCCCGGAAATCAGCATCACGTGGCCGATATCCGGGTTTTCCGCCAGAAGCTGTTCGGTCGCCTCGCGCGATGCCTGCACCAATGACCATGTGCCCCAGTCGCAACGCAACCGCCGTGACAGCGAAAGCAACGGCGCGCCGGTGATCAGGCCCTTCAGCCGCTCGAACTCGGCGCGCGGCGTGCGCTTGTCGACATGGATGACCACCGGGCATCCTTCGTCTGCGATGGCATGGGCGACTTCCGCGGCGCGATGAAGCGCGGTATGCGCCAGCATGACGAATCCGACGGTCATGCCCAATTGCCTTTCGACATCAGGCCCAGCAGTTCCAGTTGCCGCCAACCCATATAGCGTTCGGACCACGTCGACCACATGCTCGTCCCGCCCGCCCCGGTCTGGTGATAGGCCTCGTACTCCCGGCCCCTGGCAAAGTGTTCCCGTCGCTCGACCTCTTCGGCCGCCTTCTCGACAAAGCTGTCCAGGAACTTGGCATGCAGCAGGCAGCCCGACGCCTTCTCGCCGCCGGCCTCGTCATAGACGTTGTTCAGGCCCCGCGGTAGCAGCATGTGGGTCGAACTGACGTAGGCGTATTTCCGGTCCCAGCGAACCAGGGGGACCTTGTTCAGCGACGGCGCCTCTTCCGGCGCGTCCGGGAAATAGACCCGCGCCCTCGGACCGCCCTGTATCCACAGATTTCGGTATCTCGGATTCTGCGAGATCATGTAGTTGCCGGGATCGAACCACTGGGCCAGTTCGAAGGGATCCTGTCCCTCACTGTACCGGATACCGTCCAGCGGCTTGTCGGGGTACATGTCCAGAAGCATGGTGCCGAAGCTGCGAATACCGGACTGGTCCAGCCAGTCGCAAAGCGCCGGCAACGGGCGCGTATCGCAATACGGGTAAACCAGGAACTCGTCCGGATCCAGCGTCAGCGTCCAGTGCCGGTGCGCGTACCGGAACTTCAGCCAGTTCAGCCAATCCGTGCCGAACCTGCTGCCGCGATAGCTGGCGTCGGTCCGCCAAAGCGACACATCCGCCTCGCCCGCCAGGTATTCGGCGCTGCCGTCCGTCGACCCGTTGTCGACGAAGAAAAAGTGGTCGACGCCCAACCGGCGATAATACTTCAGAAAGTATCGCAGACGCGGCCGTTCGTTCCGAATGGTCGAGAAAGCCAGGATCGCGCCGGGCCCAAGCGCCCGGCTGCGGTCGGTGACCGGCGACAGCTCACGCCGCTTCCGAACCGCCCGGATCTGCCAGCGTCTCCGCTCAAGCCGCAATCTGTATGCCGAAATGACGCCCAAGCTCTCCTGTCCACCCCAGGCCGCCGGCGTTCGCAAGCCTGCGGTCAGATCAATCCGAAGACGCGGTCGAAGTGCTTTTCCCAGGTCGGAAGCCGGAAGGCCCGCAAGGCGGCATGACGCCGGGACTGCTCTGCCAAATCTTCGCTGGCCAGCTCTCTGATGGCCTTGAACCATTGATACATGTCGTCGGTATCTGCGTAAACGGCCATGTCGCCCAGATGGATCTCGGTCGTGCGCAGCGGCGCGGCGATCGTCGGGATGCCCAGCGTCGCGGCCTCGAAGGGCGGCAGGCCGAAGCCTTCGACATGGCTGGGAAACAAGAGCGCGACGGCCCCGGCAAGTTGCCGCTTCATCTCCTTGTCGGGCAACGGCCCCAATTCGAAGACCGTGCGGCCCATCATCGGAGACGTGTCCAGTCGATGGAAAACCTCCTCGTTCCGCCAGCCCCGGGCACCGATGATCCGCAGTTCGGGAATCCGGTTCTCGTCCATCTTGCGATGCATCCGCTCCCAGATATCCAGGAGGAAACCGTGGTTCTTTCGCGGCTCGATGGTGCCCAGAACGACGAAATAGGGCCGTTCCGATTTGACGGGATCGACAGGCGGCGGTCCGATATCCACGCCAAGCGGCGAAACGACCACCGGAACGCGATGCCCCGTCCCGACCATCCGGCGCTCCACACTCTCGCGCACTTCGTCCGATGGCACGATGATGTGGTTGGCGAAATTGATGACGGTCGTCAGCCGCTCGATGAACTTGGCCCGCGAGGCCTCGGTCTGGAACTGCGGATGGTCGATCGGGATCGTATCGTGGATCATCACGATTTTCGTATGATCCGGCATCTCCATCATCGCCCGCATGGTCTGCGGGTTCAGGTTCGTGTGACCGACGTTGATATAGGCCAGGCCATTCGGCATCCGCCACATGATCTTGCGGATCGAAAGGCTCGAGGCCCGGGACGACGCGATGGCCCGGATGGTCGAGGCCTGATCCGCCCCGTCAAGATCCGTCCGGTCAAGATAGCCGGGCAGCCGGGGCAGCCTGTCGGGCTCGAACATGAGGAAACCGCGCGGCGTGCGAATGATCGCCCAACCGCCGCGCCGAACCACTTCTTCCAGATAGGCGCGCTCCACGCGGTCGATTCCCGTCGCCGGACCGCGTCCCAGCCGGGAAAACGATCTGCTCAGATCAAGTACAGGAGTGGCCACGTACTGCGCTCGTCGTTCTTGTTGTTGGTCCCGAGACCTGTCTACTCCGCAACGCGCAGAAGTGGAACGGTATCTCTTAGAAACGCCGAAAATTCATCCTGAAGCTCGGGCCGGGCAAGTGCGAAGCTGACAGTCGCCTGCAAAAAACCCGCCTTCGAGCCGCAATCGTATCTCTGGCCGCTGAACCGAAGCCCATGCACGGGACGGCCTTCCTCGATCTCTTTCGCGATCGCGTCCGTCAGCTGGATCTCTCCGCCGGCGCCCGAATGCGAGCTGCTCAGGTTCTTCAGAACGTCCGGCGTCAGGATGTACCGTCCGATCACGGCCAGGTTCGACGGCGCCGTGCCCGCTTCCGGCTTCTCGACCATGCCTTTCACCGACACCAGGCTGCCCTTCTCCTCGCGCACGTCCAGGATTCCGTAAGACGAGGTCTTCTCGCGCGGAACTTCCATGGCCGCAACCATCGAGCCGCCCGTTTCCATGTAGGCTTCGGTCATCTGGCTAAGGCAGGGCTTGTCGGCCGCAATCACGTCATCGGGCAGGATGACGGCAAAGGGCTCGTCGCTTGCGATCAGGCGTCGCGCGCACCAGACGGCATGGCCAAGACCCATTGCCTTGTGCTGCCGGATATAGGCGATGGCGCCGGATTCCATGTTCGTGGACCGAAGGATATCCAGAAGATCCGTCTTGCCGCTCTTGCGCAAGGACGCCTCGAGCTGGGGCGCATGATCGAAATAATCCTCAAGCGCACCCTTGCCGCGCGAGGTGACGAAAATGAATTCCTTGATTCCCGCCGCCCGTGCCTCGTCGATCGCATACTGGATCAACGGTCGGTCGACCAGCGTCATGATCTCTTTCGGAACTGACTTTGTCGCAGGCAGAAAACGGGTGCCCAGCCCTGCAACCGGGAAGATTGCCTTGGTTACTTTACGCTTCATGAAATCACGTGCCCTTCCTCTGGACCTTTACAAATAACCCAACGTCAACACCCACCATCCGTCGATTTCAGGACGAAGCCACAATCCTTCAATCCACGGCATTTTGCAACGCGGTCGATTTCTTCATCGGTCCGACTTGCAAATCTGCACCACCTGAAACGCTTCTGGCCTGCGTCGGACGACACGAATTGACCACCGGCATGCAACCACACGCCACCATCAGTGTATCGCACGAAATGTGGCACGGACGTTAACGAAAAACTGAACAGACTGACGCGGTCCCGCCCCGAAAGTGCGATCTTCTCTGCATCCCGAAGGCAGGCACGACGTCCGGCATAGCGGCTTTTCAGCACGATGTGTCCCGGTTCGATCGGCGGCACTGGCTGAAATCCGCCGTTCTCCGAAGCCAGGGGCGGTATCGCTCCCAGCTCGATCCTCATCCCCTCGCTCCACCCGGCGGCCAGCGTTCCCAGCAGCCGCGACACGTCGCGCGGCTCCGCCAGGCCACGGATCATCGCGCGCAGTGTGCGGCGCCTTTCGCGATGGATGACACGGTCCCGGATTTCCTCCGTATTGCCCGCCCCGTGGCGCCGAAGGAAGATCGCCGTGCTGCGGCCGATGTCGAACAGGTCCTTCGGCGCGCGCCCCGCTGTCCGGCGCGGCGATCCCGCCAACGCATGGTGAACTTCCGCAAGGGGCGCGACCGCGACCGCATGACCGGCGCGGCAAAGCCGAAGCGACAGATCCGCATCCTCCAGGAAATACCGGAAAGCCTCATCGAAACCGCCAAGCCCAAGCAAGGTGTCGCGGCGGACGGCCATGTTCGTCCCGACCAGTTTCACCGCCCGTCCGCCGCCCAGCGCGGGAACGAACGCCGCGTCTCCGTCCGCCGTTTCCTCGTGGGTCTCCGCTTCCCGGTCGATGGACGCAAAGCGGGACTGGAATCTGATCCCGTCCGGCCCGCGAACGTATCCGGCGGACGCCGAAGCCCCGGTCAGGGCAAGGGCCGCCTCGTGATGACGCAGCCACATCGGCTCGGGAACCGCGTCGTCGTCGATGAACGCGCAGACATCGCCCCCCGCCGCGCCGACCCCGATGTTTCGCGCGGCACTCAGGTTCGGCTCGTCGAAAATGATCAACCGCACAGCGCCGTCGCCGGCATCGCGGACCGCATCGGCGGCGCCCCGGTCGCCAACGACGACAACCTCGAATGCCGGATGGTCAAGCTGACGGATGGCGCGAAGCGTGCGGCGCAGGTGCTGCGGTCGTTCGCGGCTGGCGACAATGACGCTGAAGCGCAATGTCGCCGCGCCGCGCGTCATTCGTGCGCCAGTTCCACGCCCGGCGCAAACGCGATGAAATGCGGATTGCGGAACCCGTGCTTGCCATAACCCAGAGGTTCCAGTGTCGCGCGCTCGATGACCGCGCCGCCGGCGGCCCGCAAAACGGCCTGCCCCGCAGCGGTATCCCACTCCATCGTCGGCCCGAGACGGGGATAGAGATCCGCCTCGCCGGCCGCCACAAGGCAGAACTTCAGCGACGAACCGGCGCTGACCGAGTCCGCGACGCGGTACAGCGCGATGTAATCCTCCGTCGCCTGATCCCGGTGCGACTTCGAGGCGACGATCCGCAACGCGTCGTTGTCCGGAACCGAGACACCGATAGGTGCGACCGGTCCGGCCCGATTCGGGTCGAAATCTCCGGTCTCCTCGACGGCGCCGCCGTCCGCGCCGGTCATGAACAGCCGGCCCTTGGCGGGCGCATAGACGACGCCCAGCACCGGAACGCCGTCTTCGACCAGCGCGATATTGACGGTGAAATCGCCCCGGCGCTTGACGAATTCCTTCGTGCCGTCCAGGGGATCGACGATCAGGAACGTCGACGCGTCAAGATCGTGCGTCTCGGCCTGCTCCTCGGTCACAAGCGGAATCGCCGGAAATTCGCGCGACAGCCCATCCGAGATCAGCCGGTCCGCCGCTTCGTCCGCCTCGGTGACGGGGCTGGCGTCGGATTTCGACCGCACCGCCATCTCGTCGCGGCGATAAACCTCCATGATCGCCCGCCCGGCCTCGATCGACAGGCGGCGCATTGCCGAAACAAGTGCTTTTCGATCAATACCAGCCATTTTCCGCCTGCCCTGCCTACCAAAACGCTTGCCTCGGGCTTATGATGCGACGAAACGGCGGTGACAAGTCACACGCGACAACGACATTCGACAGCTTCGGGCAGGCCGGCATGTTTCAGGTTCAAAGACGACAGTCCCTCGGGCGCGCGGCGCTCACCATACTTGACCTGATCTATCACAACACGGTTCGCACCGTCCGCAAGACGCATCGCGACGCGCTTTTCGCGATTCTCGTCAACATCCTCCAGACCCTGGTGATGGTCGGCGCCTTCGTCATGCTGTTCGAAGTCCTCGGCATGCGCGGCCTGGCGATCCGCGGCGACTTTCTGCTGTACGTCATGTCGGGCATTTTCGTCTTCATGGTGCACGTCAAGGCGCTAACAGCGGTCGCCGGCGCCGAAGGCCCGGCATCCCCGATGATGCAGCATCTGCCGATGACGACCACGGTATCGATCTGGTCGGCCGCCTTCAGCGCGCTTTACATCCAGGTCATTTCTCTTGGCGCGATCCTGTTCGGGTACCATCTTCTGTGGACCCCGATCGAGATCTCTCAGCCCGTCGGCGCGGCCTCGATGCTGGTTCTGGCATGGTTCTTCGGCGTCGCGGTCGGCGTGATCTTCCTTGCGCTGAAACCCTGGATGCCGGGTCCGGTCGGCATCATGCAGCAGATCTATACCCGCGTGAACATGTTCGCCTCGGGCAAGATGTTCGTGGCCAACACGCTGCCGGCCGCCATGGTGGCCATGTTCGCCTGGAACCCGCTGTTCCACATCATCGACCAGGGCCGGGGCTTCATCTTCATCAACTACAACCCGATGAAAACCTCGATCACATATCCGATCGTCGTCTCGGTCATCCTGCTGGTCATCGGCCTGATCGGCGAAAGCTTCACCCGCAAGCGCGTATCGCTCAGCTGGTCCGCCGCCAGATGATCAGGGCGTTTCTCCTGCTTGTGCTGACGGCGCTGCCCGCCGCCGCCACGCAGGACGGCTGGCCGGCGCTTTACAACGTCGCGGGCGTGGCCGCGGACGATGTTCTCAACATCCGCAGCGAACCCGGTGCGGCAGGCGACGTGATCGGCACCCTGCCGCCGGACGCGAAAGATATCGAGGTCATCAGGGCGAATGATCCGCAGACCTGGGGTCTGATCAATACCGGCGAAGGCTCGGGCTGGGTCTCGCTGGCCTTCATGGAACGACAACCGGGCAACTGGGACGGATCGTTTCCCAAGTTCCGGCAATGCTTCGGAACCGAGCCCTTCTGGTCGCTGGCCTATGATCCTCCGCAGATCGTTTTTTCCTCACCCGATATGCCGCAGCGCTCGGGGCTGATCTCGGGTCTCTATTCCTCGCTTTCACGGCGCGACAGCTTCGCCTACACAGGATCCTTCTTTCCGGCGGAAGCGGGAGAGCGCGTCATTCAGCTTTTCGTCCGAACAGAGTCGTGCAGCGATGGCATGTCGGACCGCCAGTACGGTATCTCCGTCGAGATGCTGATACGCCAGCCAACGGCCGAAGGCGACAACAGCGGAACCGGGCTTTACTCCGGCTGCTGCTCTATCCAGCCACCCGCAAGGTAACGTTGATTCGCCCGCCGTCGGGCAGCAGGTCGGACGATCCGAAGCGAAGCCGGTCGATTCCGTGATAGGCCAGTCGGGCCGCGCCGCTCAGCACGGCAACGTCTCCCGACTTCAGCCAGACACTTTTCGTCGGCCCGCCCCGCGTCACGCCGCCGACCCGGAACAGCGCCTCGTCGCCAAGCGAGATCGACACCACCGGCCAGTCCGTCTCGGCCTCGTCGCGGTCCTGGTGCATCCCCATCCGCGCACCCTCGCCGTAGTAGTTCACCAGGCACGAATCCGGCAGGCGCGACACGCCCGAGACCGCCCGCCAGACCGCCAGAACGCTTTCGGGCATGTCGGGCCACGCGCGTCCGTCCGGTTGTGCCGGATCGTACCGGTATCCCGTCCGATCGGTGATCCAGCCCAGGTCTCCGGCGGCGGTCATGCGCACGCTCATCCGTCGGCCGCCCGGCGTCTCGTATCGCCGGAACGGCGCTTCATTCGCCAGTGACCGCAGGTCGTCCACCAGGGCCGCCTGGTCGGCGCGGTCAAGCCGGCTCTGCCAGACCTTCACTCCATTCAAATCCAAAGGCTCTCCCTTGATCATCCAAAACACCCGGTTTTTGAGTCTTTTCAGTTGCTCACGACGCTTGCAGGCCCCAAACCCCCTCCTTATATACCCCACGAAGCCGTGATCGCCCACGATAAGGGTGTCACAAGTTCCTTGGGATGGGACGCAGGCGCCGGAATGGGCCGCCGTCCCGAACATCGCCGAAAGAGAGGAAAGAGCATGGGTAAAGTCATTGGTATCGACCTGGGGACCACGAACAGCTGCGTCGCCATCATGGACGGGTCTCAGCCCCGGGTCATCGAGAACGCCGAAGGCGCGCGCACGACTCCGTCGATCGTCGCATTCACCGACAACGAACGTCTTGTCGGCCAGCCTGCCAAACGTCAGGCCGTCACCAACCCCGAAAACACGATCTTCGCCGTCAAGCGCCTGATCGGGCGCCGTCTTGGCGACGCCGAAGTCGAGAAGGACAAGAAACTTGTCCCCTACAAGATCATCGACGGCGGCAATGGTGACGCATGGGTCGAAGCGGGCGGCGAGAAATACTCGCCCAGCCAGGTGTCCGCCTTCATTCTTCAGAAGATGAAGGAAACCGCCGAGTCGTATCTTGGTGAAAAGGTCGACCAGGCCGTCATCACCGTTCCCGCCTACTTCAACGACGCCCAGCGCCAGGCCACCAAGGACGCCGGCAAGATCGCCGGTCTCGAAGTGCTGCGCATCATCAACGAACCGACGGCGGCCGCTCTGGCCTACGGTCTCGAGAAAAAGGAAGCGCGGACCATCGCGGTCTACGACCTTGGCGGCGGCACCTTCGACATCACCATCCTCGAAATCGACGATGGCCTCTTCGAGGTGAAGTCGACCAACGGCGATACGTTCCTCGGCGGTGAAGACTTCGACATGCGGATCGTCAACTATCTGGCTGACGAGTTCAAAAAGGAACACGGCGTCGACCTGACGAACGACAAGATGGCGCTTCAGCGTCTCAAGGAAGCGGCCGAAAAGGCCAAGATCGAACTGTCGTCCTCGTCCCAGACCGAGATCAACCAGCCGTTCATCTCGATGAACAAGGATACCGGCTCGCCGCTGCACATGGTCATGAAACTGACCCGCGCCAAGCTGGAATCGCTGGTGGGCGAACTGATCAAGAAATCGATCAAGCCGTGCCAGGCCGCGCTCAAGGACGCCGGTCTGTCCACTTCCGATATCGACGAGGTCGTTCTCGTCGGCGGCATGACCCGTATGCCGAAGGTGGTCGAGGAAGTGACCAAGTTCTTCGGGAAAGAGCCGCACAAGGGCGTCAACCCGGACGAGGTCGTCGCGCTCGGCGCCGCGATCCAGGCCGGCGTTCTTCAGGGTGACGTCAAGGACGTCGTCCTTCTGGACGTCACGCCGCTGTCGCTCGGCATCGAAACGCTGGGCGGTGTCTTCACCCGCCTGATCGACCGCAACACGACGATCCCGACCAAGAAGTCGCAGATCTTCTCGACCGCGGAAGACAACCAGAACGCCGTGACCATCCGGGTCTTCCAGGGTGAACGCGAAATGGCCGCCGACAACAAGATGCTCGGCCAGTTCAATCTCGAGGACATCCCGCCTGCACCGCGCGGCCTGCCGCAGATCGAAGTGACCTTCAATATCGACGCCAACGGCATCGTCGCCGTCTCGGCCAAGGACAAGGGCACCGGCAAGGAACAGACGATCACGATCCAGGCTTCGGGCGGTCTGTCCGAGGACGAGATCGATCAGATGGTCAAGGACGCCGAGGCCAACGCCGAGGCCGACAAGCAGCGCAAGGAACTTGTCGAGGCGAAGAACGCCGCCGAAAGCAAGATCCACGTCTACGAGAAGCAGATCGAAGAGCATGGCGAAAAGGTCGACCCGACCACGGTCGAAGTCATCGAACTGGCCATCGCCAACCTCAACGAACAGCTCGAGACCGACGACGCCGGCAAGATCCGCGCAGGCATCCAGAACCTCGACGAGGCCGCGATGAAACTGGGCGAGGCGATCTACAAGGCCAAGACCGAGGACGGCGGCGACGGCGGCTCCCAGGATGACGGCCCGCGCGACGTCGACGACGACATCGTGGACGCCGACTTCGAAGACCTCGATGACGACAAGCGCGCTGGTTAAGCGCAAGTGAACGCGAACGGCGGGCCGGCCTGACCCGTTCGGGCCGGCCTTCGCGTTCCAAAAGGATCGAGACCAGATGGCAAAGCGCGACTACTACGAGGTTCTGGGAGTCTCGAAAGGCGCATCCGCCGAAGAGATAAAGAAAGCCTATCGCTCCAAGGCGAAAGAGCTTCATCCCGACCGCAACAACGGAAACCCTGATTCCGAAAGCCAGTTCAAGGAAGTGAACGAGGCCTACGAGGTTCTGAAGGACGCCGACAAGAAGGCGGCCTACGACCGTTTCGGCCACGCAGCCTTCGACGGCGGCATGGGCGGCGGTGGACGCGGCGGCGCTGCCTATGGCGGCGGCGATTTCGCGTCCGCCTTTTCGGATGTCTTCGACGATCTCTTCGGCGACATCATGGGCCGCCGTGGTCCGGGTGGCGGTCAAAGGGCCGTTCGCGGCTCCGACCTGCGTTACAACCTGCGCATTTCGCTCGAAGATGCCCATGTCGGGCTTCAGAAATCCATCCAGGTGCCTACCGCCGTCCAGTGCGACAAGTGCAGTGGCTCCGGCGCCGAGGGCGGGGCGGAACCGCAGCCCTGTCCGACGTGCTCCGGCATGGGCAAGGTCCGCGCCCAGCAGGGTTTCTTCACCGTCGAGCGCACCTGTCCGACCTGCTCGGGCATGGGCCAGATCATCAAGAACCCCTGCACCAAGTGCGGCGGCGCGGGCCGGGTCGAGAAGGACCGCTCGCTCAGCGTGAACATTCCCGCCGGCGTCGAGACCGGCACCCGCATCCGCCTGGCGGGCGAGGGCGAGGCCGGGTTGCGCGGCGGACCGCCCGGCGATCTCTACATTTTCATCGAGGTCGCCGAACACCCGCTGTTTCAGCGTGACGGCGTGAACCTCTATTGCCGCGTCCCGGTGTCGATGGCCTCGGCCGCGCTGGGCGGCGATATCGAAGTGCCGACCATCGACGGCGGCCGCAGCCGGGTCAAGATTCCGGCCGGCAGCCAGTCGGGCCGCCAGATGCGCCTGCGCGGAAAGGGCATGCCCGCCCTCCGCGGCGGCGGCAGCGGCGACATGATGATCGAGCTGGCCGTCGAGACGCCGGTGAATCTGACAAGCAGGCAGAAAGAGCTTTTGCACGAGTTCGAAAAGCTCTCGGAAGAGAACAACCCGGAATCGTCGGGCTTTTTCAATAAGGTCAAATCCTTCTGGGACAGCATGAAAAGCTGACACCACGCGCAATCGCGAAACAATGGGGGCCGAACCGGGACACCGTGTTCGGCCCTTAGTCTAATCCGCCCAATTCCAACCTCATTTCTTGGGAAATGCGGCAGGAACGTGTAGAAAGTTCGTCAGTAACAAGTTCGGCGCATTGTTCCGCGCGCCCCAGTGACGAGTACCGGTATGTCCCCCATCGAACGCGTAGCCGCACGAAGCCAGGCCCTTGCCATTCTCGGAATGGCCGGCAGTCCCACGAAATCCGAAGTGCGCAAGGCCTTCCGGCTTCTTGCATTCGAAAGGCATCCCGACCACGGCAAGGGCACGCCCGACGAATTCGCCCGGATCTCCGACGCCTATCATCTGCTCTCCGAGATCGCCGCCGA
This sequence comes from Silicimonas sp., assembly GCA_040220415.1. Taxonomy (GTDB): domain Bacteria; phylum Pseudomonadota; class Alphaproteobacteria; order Rhodobacterales; family Rhodobacteraceae; genus JAVJUV01. Next base: position 100,381 of record JAVJUV010000102.1, on the reverse strand, counting down.
TGATCCCGCCCCCGAACCCAGGGCGGCTTCGGTTTCGCGCCCGTCCGTCAAGGCGACGGAAACGGAATTCGACTGTCGAACGCTGGACGCCTGCCGGGCCCTGTTCGGCGACACCGGAAAAGAGGGCGCCCAGCATGTCGCCACGCGCCTTTATCGCAAGGGCAGAATGCTGACCTATTTCGTCCCGTCCGCACCGGCCAAGGGGCTAAATCACGTCGCGCTGGTCACGGGCGAACTGGTGGACACCCGCCGCGCCGACCCGAAGGTCGTCCAGGTCTGGTCCGGCGATCTCTCGGGCAATACCTACGACGTTCCGGCGCAGCTTTGCGCCCAGGTCTTCCCGGGCGCCCGGTCCGTGCAGATCCGCTTCGGAACCACCGCCCCGCGTTAACGTCAAATTCACCAGGATTCGTCCAGCATCCGGCCCATGCCAGATCCTGGAAGCTTTGATGAACCGTCCCTTCCCCTCTTCGAAGGCCAGGAACTTATCCTGACCGGCGCCCGGGGCACGATGCCATCCTATATCAGGGATCACCGCAGACGCCTGCGCGAACGGTTCCTCGTCGGCGGCGCGGGCGCGATGCCCGATTACGAATTGCTGGAACTGATCCTCTTCCGTTCGCTTCCCCGGTGCGACGTGAAACCCGTCGCGCACCGGCTGCTGCAGGCTTTCGGCGATTTCAATCGCGTCCTCTCGGCCCCGGTCGAACGTCTGACAGAGGTTCGCGGCGTCGGCGACGTGGTGGCCGTCGACCTCAAGATCATCGAGGCCGCCGCCCACCGCCTGTCACGCGCGCGCGTCCTGAAACAGCAGGTCATCTCCAGTTGGGCCGCGCTTCTCGATTACTGCCACACCTCCATGTCCCACCGCGCGACCGAACAGTTCCGCATCCTGTTCCTGGATCGCAAGAATGTCCTGATCGCGGACGAAGAGCAGGCGAAAGGCACCGTCGACCACGTTCCCGTCTATCCGCGCGAAGTGGTCAAGCGGGCGCTCGAACTCAACGCCTCGGCGCTGATCCTGGTTCACAACCATCCGTCCGGCGATCCCACGCCATCGGACAGCGATCTGGCCATGACCCGCCTCATCGAAACCGCGGCCGAGGCCCTGTCGATCACCGTTCACGATCACCTGATCATCGGCAAATCGACCGAGTTCTCGTTCCGGTCGGCAGGCTATCTGTCGACCTGAACCGCCGGCTTGCGCAACCAGACCTCGACCCGCCGGTTCACCTGCCGACCCCAGGCCGTGTCGTCGCAGGCCATGGGCAGGATCTCTCCGAAGGCATCCACGGTCAGCGAAACCGGGGCATCACCGGCGAATGCGCCGATGGCGTTCCTGACCGACCTCGCGCGCCGCTCGGACAGCCTCAGGTTCCCGTCCTCCGGCCCCTCGCCGTCCGTGAACCCGACAAACACCAGCTCGCTGGCGTCGAAATCGCCGCGCCCGATGGCGTCGGAAAGACGCCGGATGTTCGACGCCGATTGCGGGTCCAGCTCGCTCGATCCGTCCCGGAACCGGAACGTCAGCGTCAGCCGCTCGCCCTCCATCAGCGCCGCGATCATGCGCTGCACCTCCTGCAGCCGCGCGCCGTCGTCCCCGGCCGTCAGCACCGCGTTCGCCAGCCAGTCGCCCTGTCTGTCGAAGGCAATGCGCCCGATTCCCTGGTCCACGAACCCCGCCGCCCGAATTACCGGCTGCGCTTCGTAAGACCGCGCGAAGGCGATGAAATCCCTGATGATCCGGGGCTGACGGGCGCCGTTCCGATGCAGGAACAACGGCTGCGTCAGCGGATAATCCTCGGACTTCACCGTCGCCCGCGTCGCCGGGCTGGACAGCCCGCAGGCACCGCTGATGACCAGCGGCACCGTGTTTCCGATCCGCGAAAGCGGCACCAGGCCCAGCGCGGCGGGATCGCCGGCCACCGATGCCGCCAGCGCCTTGGTGTCCGAATGCCGCACGGCGTCCGCCGTCGCGCGCAGGCCCGGAAACACCCGCGCCAGCGCCCGCGTCGTGTCCCGCCCCTCGGGCAGGTGAAGATTCACCGGCAAATCAGGACCGCCCAGTTCGGACCAATTGTCGATGCCGCCCGTCAGCAGCGCGCGGAACTGATCCAGGGTGATCGCCGCACGCGGATTGTCCACCGACACGATGGGCACCAGCGCATCCAGCGCGATCACGTCCTGATCCACCCTCGCGCCGCCATCCCTGCGCCCGATCGACAACAACGCCGCGCGGGATACCACCTGCGTCAGCACCTCTTCCTCGGGCGCGACCCAGCCTTCGATCCGGGCGCGCAGCGTATCCGTCTTTGGATCGGCCAGCTCCCAGGTCACCGCGTCGTCGCTGGTGAATATTCGCCGGTAACTCAGCCCCTCGCGCGCCGCAAAGCTTTCCAGAAGCGGCGGCATCAGCCGATGGATCATGTCCTCGGGTCCGCCGACCGAGGCATGGGCAACCATCGCCTCGGCATCCGGACAACCCGCGCCTTCACACACGACGTCCCCCCGATCCAGAGTCAACGCGCCATGCTCGGTCTCGACCCGGAAATACTCGCCGTCAAAGGAAACCAGTTCGCCCACCACCTGGTACGATCCGTCCAGCGTGGTCAGCACGACGGGTCCGTCCGCCCAGACGGCGGCGGGCAACAGGGCGGCAACCGCCAGAGCGGAAATGCGGTGGATCATCGGCAGCCTGACGTTCCCGTTAACGCCCGGCCAGTCTCATGTCCTGCAAAAGGTTTTTCAACTCCAGTACGTCACCAACCCGCTCGCAACCCGGAAGTGTGACCCGGACGTCGGTTTCGGTGACACCGCCCAGCGGGCTGGATTGCAAAGCCGTCGCGCGCGCCATCTTTCCGCAGGTTTCGCTGGTGACATCGGCCTCGACGATCAGCTCCACGACACCGCGCAAGGGCGAGTATCCGGTCGGGAAGGTATAAACCTCGGCCAATCGCCCCGTTCCGTCGCCCGACATCGCCAGAAAGCCACCGGTTCCGCGCATCGCCCGTGCCGGCGTCTTCGGCGATCCTGCCCGGATGTGCCCGCTTTCGCCACGGGATGCGCCAAGTTCATAGGCGTTCATCCGGAAGACCTGCGCACCTTCCCAGATCAGGATAACCCGCGAGAAGGCGCGCGCATCCGGCACCTCTGCGCTCGCCCGAACGGTCTGTCCCGCAAGAACCGCGTCAACCTCGGCCTCCTCCTCCAGCGCGGGCAGTACCGCCGACGCGCGTCCGAAGGAATCGCTTGTCAGGTCGATCTCCAGCGGCCCGTGCCGAAACGTCACCCGGCGGCCGGGATCGCAGGGCGCGAATAGCCGCGCCTCGATCATGGCAGCGTCACGCGCCTTCAAGACAAGTTCCGGCGCGCAATCGAAGCCGAAGGGGCTCAACCGTGCGTCGTCCTGCGCCTCGGGCACGACCGGTTCGGGCTTTTCGACACGGTCGGGCATCACCGGTGGCGGCGTCAGCGGCACAAGGGTCGCCGCGGGCGGTGTCGGCAGGCTGGGCGGCTGTTCGGCAGAACGCAGCGACGGCGCCGCGTCCGGCGCCCGGTCCACCGTCGCAAGCGGAGTCTGTTCCACAAGGACGCTCTGCATCAGATAGCCGGCACCCAGCGCTATCATCAGCGCCACCAACGCGGAAAACGCCCGGCGCCTGCCCAGCGATGCCAGAAACTTCATGCCTGCCTCCGTTTGGCCCGCTCTTCTACGGCGGGTCCATGAAGACAACGATAACGCCGGTTGCGCCCGCTGTTAGACGTAAACCTTGGATCTCAGGGAATTTTCCGACTCAGTGAGTCGGGCGTGCCACAGCGCGTCAAAGCGCGCCGTGACAATGCTTGAACTTCTTGCCCGATCCGCAGGGGCAGGCGTCGTTTCGTCCCGGGTTCCCCCAGGTCGACGGATCGTTCTCGTCAAACCCGGCTTCCAGCGCCTCGGCCGTGGGTGCCGGCAGCTTGTTCGCCTGGGTTGCGGCCGCTGCCGCCTGCTTCTGCTGCGCCAGCATCTGCTGCATCAGCGCCTGCTGTTCTTCCTCGGTCATCGGCCGGATCTGGGCCAGTTTCTCGGTCACTTCGCCGCGCAGCCCGTTCAGAAGACTCTCGAACAACTGGAAACCTTCGGTCTTGTATTCGTTCACCGGGTCACGCTGGGCATAGGCGCGGAAACCGACGACAGAACGCAGGTGCTCCAGCGTCAGGATATGCTCGCGCCACTTCGCGTCGATGGTCTGCAACAAAAGCTGCTTCTCGATCGAGCGCATGTTCTCGACGCCGAACTGCTGCGCCTTGGCGTCCATGAACTCGTCGGACTTCTGGTACAGCCGCTCGCGAATTTCCTGACCGTCGACGCCTTCTTCGTCGCCCCATTCGACCACCGGAACCGAGATCCCGATCGACTTCTCGACCGCGGCCTTCAACTCTTCGGTATCCCACTGGTCGGCATAGGACTTCGGCGGAATGTAGGTGTCCACCAGGTCGTCGATCACCTCGTGGCGCATGTCCTGCACGATCTCTTCGACCTCGTCGGCCTCCATGATCTCGCGGCGCTGACTGAAGATGACCTTCCGCTGATCGTTCAGCACGTCGTCCAGCTTCAGCAACTGCTTGCGGATGTCGAAGTTGCGGCCCTCGACCTTGGCCTGCGCGCGCTCAAGCGACTTGTTGACCCACGGGTGCTTGATCGCCTCGCCCTCGGCCATGCCCAGGGTCGACAGAACCTTGTCCAGCCGTTCCGACCCGAAGATCCGCATCAGGTCGTCTTCCAGGCTCAGGAAGAACGCCGACCGGCCCGGATCGCCCTGGCGGCCGGACCGGCCGCGCAGCTGGTTGTCGATGCGGCGGCTCTCGTGACGCTCGGTGCCCAGGACGAACAGGCCGCCGGCGGCCAATACCTTCGCCTTGTCGTCGGCATGATCCGCCTCGATCTTCGCGCGCAGCGTCTCGGGGTCGGCCTCGGGGTCTTCGTCCAGCGCGGCCATCACGCGCATTTCGACGTTGCCGCCAAGCTGGATGTCCGTGCCTCGGCCGGCCATGTTCGTCGCGATCGTCACCGCGCCGGGCTTGCCCGCGTCGGCGACGATCTGCGCTTCCTGTTCGTGCTGGCGTGCGTTCAGCACGTTATGCGGGATACCTTCCTTCTTCAGGACGTCCGACAGGAACTCGGACCGCTCGATCGACGTCGTGCCGACCAGAACCGGCTGTCCCTTCGCATGCGCTTCCTTGATCGCCTTGGCGATGCCCTCGTACTTCTCGCGCGCCGTGCGATAGATCTGGTCGTCCTCGTCCACGCGCGCAATCGGGCGGTTGGTCGGAATCTCAACAACGCCCAGACCATAGATCTCACCGAATTCCTCGGCCTCGGTCGCCGCCGTGCCGGTCATCCCCGCCAGCTTCTCGTACAGCCGGAAATAGTTCTGGAACGTCACGCTCGCCAGCGTCACGTTCTCGGGCTGGATCGTCGCGTCCTCCTTGGCCTCGATCGCCTGGTGCAGACCGTCCGACAACCGCCGGCCCGGCATCATCCGGCCGGTGAATTCGTCGATCAGGATCACCTCGCCGTCGCGCACGATGTAATCCTTGTCCTTCGTGAACAGCTTGTGCGCCCGAAGACCCTGGTTCACGTGGTGAACGATGGTGGTGGATTCCGGATCGTACAGCGTCTGATCCTCGGGCAGCAGGCCAGCCTCGTGCAGCCGCTGCTCCAGAAACTCGTTGCCCTCGTCGGTATAGGTGACGTTCCGCGTCTTTTCGTCCAGCGTGAAGTGGGCATCCTGCACCTCGGGTATGATCGCGTCGATCAGCTTGTACAGTTCCGACCGGTCCTGGCTCGGTCCCGAGATGATCAGCGGTGTCCGCGCCTCGTCGATCAGGATCGAGTCCACCTCGTCGACGATCGCATAGTAATGGCCGCGCTGCGCCATGTCGGTCAGGTTCGACTTCATGTTGTCGCGCAGATAGTCGAAACCCAGTTCGTTGTTCGTCGCATAGGTGATGTCGGCCTGGTAGGCCGCGCGCTTCTCTTCCTCGGGCTGCTGCGGATAGACCGCGCCCGTGGTCATGCCCAGATGCGCGAACACTTTGCCCATCCAGTCGGCGTCGCGCCGCACCAGATAGTCGTTCACCGTGACGATATGCACGCCTCGTCCGGTCAGCGCGTTCAGATAGGCCGGAAAGGTCGCGACAAGGGTCTTGCCCTCGCCCGTCTTCATCTCGGCGATGTTGCCCTGGTGCATGAAGATGCCGCCGATCAGCTGCACGTCGAAGGCCCGCAGACCCAGCGCCCGCTTCGCCCCCTCGCGGCAGTTGGCGAAGGCTTCCGGCAGGATGTCGTCCAGGCTCTCGCCCTCGGCCACCCGCTTTTTCAGCTCTTCCGTCTTGGCAATCAGCCCCTCGTCCGACAGCGCCGCGAATTCCGGCTCCAGGGCGTTGATCCGATCCACCATCGGCTGGGTCGCCTTGACCCTGCGGTCGTTGGTGGTGCCGAACACCTTCTTCGCGATCGTTCCGAATCCAAGCATCAAAACTGCCTTCTTGCGCTGATCTGACGAGGTTGTGTGAGGGGATGCGCTTGCCCGTGCCTCTGGCCCGCCATAGAAGGGCAAGGCGATGACCGTCCTGTCCCGTTGCTTTGCGATGTAAGGGGCGGGTTTCAGACTGTCAACGTCGCGCGCCCGCGCGGCACCCAGAGAGGAGAGATTATGGCTTTCAGACACGGAATTTCCGCCGCAGCGACAGCGATCGCGATTGCATTCGCAGGAACCGCCCAGGCCGAAAACCATGTGGCCGCCGATACGGTGGTCGCCACCGTGAACGGAACCGAAATCACGCTTGGCCACATGATCGTTCTGAAGCAGCGTCTGCCCGACCAGTACCAGCAACTGCCGGCCGACGTCCTGTTCGAGGGAATCCTGGACCAGCTCGTGCAGCAGACGCTTCTGGGCGACGAGACCGCCGATTTGTCGCTCGGCTCGCGTATCGTGATCGAGAACGAGACGCGCTCGCTTCGCGCCGCCGAGGAAATCCAGCGCCTTGCCGATACCGCCGTCACCGACGAAGCCCTGCAGGCGGCCTACCAGGAAAACTACGCCGGCATCGAGCCCGAGACGGAATACAACGCCTCGCACATCCTGGTCGAAACCCAGGAAGAGGCCCAGGCCCTGATCGGCGAACTGGAAGGCGGCGCCGACTTCGCGACGCTTGCGCAGGAGAAATCCACCGGCCCGTCCGGTCCGAATGGCGGCCAGCTTGGCTGGTTCGGCAAGGGCGCGATGGTGGCACCATTCGAGGAAGCCGTGATCGCGATGGAGCCGGGCACCATCTCGGCCCCGGTTCAGACCCAGTTCGGCTGGCATGTCATCCGGTTGAATGAAACCAGGCTCACCGATGCCCCCACCCTTGAAGAGGTGCGCGGCAATCTGGCCGAAACGCTTCAGCGCGAGGCCATCGAAAGCCGGATCTCCGAATTGACCGAAAGCGCCCAGATCGACCGTGTCGAGGCCGGCACGATCGACCCGAACGCGCTGAACGATCTTTCCATCGTCACCGAGTAGGCACCAAATGGCCAAAGCCCTGCCCGTCTCGCCGCTTGCCCCAAAAGGCGGCTTTCCCGACCTTCCCGTCATAGACGGGGTCCGTTTCGCCACGGTCGAGGCGGGCGTTCGCTACAAGGGGCGTACCGACGTGATGCTGGCCACGCTTGCGCCCGGCACCACGCTGGCCGGAACCTTCACACGATCGAAAACGCGTGCCGCCCCGGTTCTTGACTGCCAGGATAAGATCGGCATCGACAGCCCCCAGGGCGCCGCGATCCTGGTGAACTCGGGCAACGCCAACGCCTTTACCGGAACAGAGGGCGTCACCGCCGTCCGCGCGATCACGGCAGGCGTTGCCAGGGAACTAGGCATTCCCGAGACGCGGGTCTTCACCTCGTCGACCGGCGTGATCGGCGAGCCCTTGCCGCACGAGCGCGTGACGGCGGCGCTGGCCCGGCTCCGCGAAAACCTCTCGGATGGCGCGATTGCGCAGGCCGCGCGCGCCATCATGACCACCGACACCTTCCCCAAGGGGTCGACCCGCAGCATCCGGATCGACGGCAAAACAGTCTCTATTGCAGGGATTGCGAAGGGTTCCGGCATGATCCAGCCCGACATGGCGACGATGCTGATCTACATCTTCACCGACGCGAAGATCGCGCGCGGGGATCTTCAGCCGTTGGTGTCCGATCTCTGCGACAAGACGTTCAACTGCATCACGGTCGACAGCGACACTTCCACATCCGATACCCTTCTGGTCGCCGCCACCGGCGCGTCCGGTGTGGATGTGTCGGGCAACGACGCCTTTTCGGATGCTCTTTGCGAAGTGATGGACGATCTCGCCAAGCAGGTCGTCCGCGACGGCGAAGGCGCGACCAAGTTCGTGACGGTCCGAATTACCGGCGCAACCGACCGCGAAGACGCCCGCAAGGTGGCCTTCTCCATCGCGAATTCACCCTTGGTGAAGACCGCGATTGCGGGCGAGGATCCGAACTGGGGCCGGGTTGTCATGGCCGTCGGCAAATCCGGCGCCGAGGCCGACCGCGACCGGCTTGCCATCCGCTTCGGCGATGTCGAGGTCGCAAAGGACGGCAGGATTTCCCCCGACTACAGTGAAGCCGACGCAGCGGCGCACATGAAGGGCGAAGAAGTCACTATTTCAGTGGATTTGGGCCTTGGCGATGGCGCGGCGACAGTCTTTACCTGCGATCTGACGGCCCAGTACATCGCGATCAACGCCGACTATCGGTCGTGAAAACCGTCCTCGTCTCTGCCGTCGCGCTGATCGACCGCGATTCGCGGCTGCTTCTCGCCCAGCGCCCCGAGGGCAAGTCCATGTCCGGTCTCTGGGAGTTTCCCGGCGGCAAGGTCGAGCCGGGCGAAACCCCCGAGGCCGCCCTGATCCGGGAGCTTCACGAGGAGCTGGGCATCGAAACCTGGCAAAGCTGCCTCGCGCCGCTGACCTTCGCCAGCCACAGCTACGACGATTTCCACCTGCTGATGCCCTTGTTTGCTTGCCGAAAATGGCAGGGAACACCGGAATCCCGCGAAGGCCAGGCTCTCAAATGGGTCCGCGCGGCCGATCTGCGCACCTACCCGATGCCGCCGGCGGACCTTCCTCTGATTCCGATAATCAGGGATTGGTTGTAGCGGAATCACTTCTGCTCAAATCTTGGAAACTATATGGCAATATTTGCGTGCATTTTCCGCAATTAGGAAGTAATTGTGACGTGCCGACATGATGGGGAGATCGGCTAAATGCTCAGGACGATCCTGCTTGGAAGTTGCGTATCAGTACAGGGCATATTCGTACAGGCCTTCACCGACGGCCGTATAGCGGTCCGTGTCGGACAGCGCGTATACAGCGGTTTTCCGGTCGGCTGAGCCGATTCGCAACATCGCAGATCGCGAAACAAGAAACGCCGCTCGGTTGAGCGGCGTTTTCCGTTTCAGCTCAGCGAACGCTCGACTTCCTCGCGCTCGAAGATCTCGATCACGTCGCCGGGGCGTATGTCTTCGTAGTTCTCGAACGCCATGCCGCATTCCTGGCCCGACTGAACTTCGGCAACTTCGTCCTTGAAGCGCTTCAGTGTCTTCAGCGTGCCCTCGTGGATCACGACATCGTCGCGCAGCAGGCGCACACCGGCCGACCGGCGGGCGACGCCCTCGGTCACCAGGCAACCGGCAACCTTGCCGACACCCGACACCTTGAAGACTTCCCGGATCTCGGCGTACCCGATGAAGTTCTCGCGCACCTCGGCAGACAACAGACCCGACGCCGCCGCTTTCACGTCGTCGACAAGATCGTAGATCACGCTGTAATAGCGAATCTCGACACCCTTCTGGTTCGCGGCCTGGCGCGCCGGCGCATTGGCCCGCACGTTGAACCCGATCACCGGGGCGCCGGATGCCTCGGCCAGGCCGATATCCGATTCCGTGATCGCGCCGACGCCCGAGTGCAGCACGCGCACGCGCACCTCCTCGTTGCCGATCTTGTCCATCGCCTGCACGATCGCTTCCGCAGAACCCTGAACATCGGCTTTCACCACGATCGGCAGTTCCGAGACGTTCGCGTCGTCCTTGGCCTTCGCCATAAGCTGTTCCAGCGTCGTGGCCGCACCAGCCGCCGCGCGCTTCTCTTTCGCGGCTTTCTCGCGATATTCCGCGATCTCCCGGGCCTGCGCCTCCGTCTCGACCACGTTCAGAACGTCGCCCGCTTCCGGCGTACCGTTCAGGCCCAAGACCTCGACAGGCACCGACGGGCCGGCTTCCTTGACCCGCTCGCCCTTGTCGTTCTCCATCGCCCGAACCTTGCCCCACTGCTCGCCGACGACAAAGATGTCGCCCTGGCGCAGCGTGCCGTTCTGAACCAGAACGGTCGCGACGGGGCCGCGGCCCACGTCCAGCTGGGCTTCGATGACGGCGCCCTGTGCGGCGCGCTCGGGATTGGCCTTCAACTCCAGGATCTCGGACTGAAGCGCGATGGCTTCCAGCAACTCGTCCAGACCTTCGCCCGTAGCCGCCGAAACTTCGACGTCCTGCACTTCGCCCGACATCTTTTCGACGACGACCTCGTGCTGAAGCAGATCGGTCCGCACCTTGGTCGGGTTGGCTGCCGGAAGGTCGATCTTGTTGATCGCGACGATCATCGGCACACCCGCCGCCTTGGCGTGGTTGATGGCCTCGACCGTCTGCGGCATCACGGCGTCATCCGCCGCGACCACCAGCACCACGATATCCGTCACGTGCGCGCCCCGGGCACGCATCGACGTGAACGCGGCATGGCCCGGCGTATCGAGGAAGGTCAGCTTCCTGCCGTCCTGTTCCACCTGGTAGGCGCCGATATGCTGGGTGATGCCGCCCGCCTCGCCGGAAACGACTTTCGCGTTCCGGATAGCGTCCAGCAGGCTGGTCTTGCCGTGGTCGACGTGGCCCATCACCGTGATGACCGGCGGACGTGTCTGCAGATCTTCCGCCTTGTCGTCTTCGGTCTTGATCACGTCCTCGACGTCCGAGTCCGACACGCGCTGAACCCTGTGTCCGAAATCCTCGATGATCAGCTCCGCCGTATCGGCGTCGATCGGCTGGTTCTGCGTCGCCATGATTCCGTTGTTCATCAACGACTTCACAACATCCGCGACACGCTCGGACATCCGGTTGGCCAGTTCGCTGACCACGATGGTTTCCGGCAACTGAACGGTGCGCACGACCTTTTCGCGGTCCTGCTGGCCACCCATCGCCTTCTGGCGCGCGCGTTCCTGCTTGCGCTTCATGGCGGCAAGCGATTTCTGCCGGCCGCCCTCGCCTCCGGCCAGGGCCTGGTTCAGCGTCAGCTTGCCGGCGCGGCGACCGGCGTCGTCGCGGGGGCCACGGCCGCTGCGGGTATCCCGGCGGTCGTCCTTTTCATCGCGCTCGCGCCCCTTCGGAACGGGCTTGCCGGCGGCAGGACCACGAGGGGCAGCAGCGGCTTCTTCCGGCGGTGCGGCAGCCGGCTGCGGTGCAGCGGCGCGCGCCTTGGCCTCTTCCTCTTCGCGCTTCGCGCGCTCTTCTTCCTCGGCCTTGGCACGGGCCTTCTCTTCGCGCTCGCGCTCTTCGCGCTCCTTGGCCTCGGCTTCGGCGCGGCGGCGCTCGCGCTCTTCCGCGCGGTCACGCTCTTCCTGGGCGCGGCGCACGGCCTCATCCGCCTCGGCGGCCTTGGCGGCGGCAAGGGCCTTCATGCGGCGCTCGAGTTCGGCGTCGGAAATTCCGGCGGGCCGATTCGAAGGATCGGTCGCGGGCGACTGCGGCCCTCCGGCGGCTGTCGACTTGGATCCGGCGGCTCCGGGCTTCGGCACGACCACGCGTTTGCGCTTCGTCTCGACCACGACGCTCTTGGTCCGGCCATGGCTGAAGCTTTGCTTCACCTGACCCGGCCCGCGACCGCGAAGTCCAAGTGTCTTTTTGCCGTCAGTATCGCTCATATGGTCTTCTTTACCTTTCCGGTGGTCTCGCCACCGTCCAATTCGCGAACGCCAGATAGCCGGATGGCGTCCTCTCTGATCCTCTCAGTGAGTCCGCCGAAACCGAGCGCCGCATGTATCACACGTTCGCGCCCAAAGGACAAACCCAATTCTGAGGCCGTCAAAACCTCGAAAAAACTGCCTCTTCCACCCGGAGGATGCAGCTTCGACTTACCGCGTTCGGACCCGTCCGTGGCCTGGAAAAGGATACGGGCCTCTTCGCGCCCAAGCCAGTCCTTGACCTTCTCGTATCCGGCAACGGCGGCCCCTGCCTTCCGCGCCAGCGAGATTCCCTCGATCAGCCGCTTCGCCAGACCCGCCTCGACATCGTCGACCAGGGTTTCGGGCACCTTGACCTGCTGCTTTGCACCACGGGCGAACAGGCCCTTCCTGACCGCCGTATCCAGCGCATCGCGCTCCGCCGATACCCAAATGCCCCTTCCGGGCAGTTTTTCAAGGATGTCCGGCACAATAACGCCGTCCGGCGATACCGCAAAACGGATCAGGCCGCGCTTCGGCTGGACCTCACCCGTCGCGATGCAGCGGCGTTCAGGATCGCCGCGCGTTTTTTCCCTGCCACCCCGGGTCAAGGGTACGATCCGGGGCCATCAGGCCCCGGCCTCCTCTTCCGCTTCGCCTTCTTCGGCCTCGTCGGCCGCAAGGTCGGCGGGGTCGATCCAGCCCAGTTGTATCCGGGCGGTCATCACCATGTGCTGCGCTTCCTCAAGCGAGACGTCGAAGGGTTCCAGAACGCCGTCGTCCTTCACGCGCTCGCCGTCGACAGTGGTCCAGCCGCCGGCCAGTTCCCAGTCGGCGCATGTCGCGAAGTCCTCAAGCGTCTTGACGTCATCCTTGGCCAGCGCCTCGACCATCTGCGGTGTCAGGCCCTCGAAGCCGATCAGGCTGTCCTCGGCGCCCAGCGCGCGCGCATTGTCCAGCGCCTTGCGGTTCTGCTCTTCCAGGTAATCGCGGGCACGCGCCTGCAGCTCGGTCGCCGTGTCTTCGTCCACGCCGTCGATGACCAGCAGTTCGTCGGCCTCGACATAGGCGACTTCCTCCAGGTTGGTAAAGCCCTCCGAAACCAGCAGCTGCGCGAAGAACTCGTCCAGGTCCAGCGTGTCCATGAACAGCTGCGTCCGCTCCTCGAACTCCTTCTGACGGCGCTGGCTTTCCTCTTCCTCGGTCATGATGTCGATATCCAGACCGGTCAGCTGAGACGCCAGCCGCACGTTCTGGCCACGACGGCCGATGGCCAGCGAAAGCTGCTCTTCCGGAACGACGACCTCGATCTTGCCGGCGTCCTCGTCCAGAACCACCTTCGATACCTCGGCGGGCTGCAGGGCGTTGACCAGGAAGGTCGGCGCGTCCTCGTTCCACGGGATGATGTCGATCTTCTCGCCCTGCAACTCGTTCACCACCGCCTGCACGCGGCTGCCGCGCATACCGACGCAGGCCCCGACAGGGTCGATCGAGCTGTCATAGGATATGACGGCGATCTTCGCGCGCGAACCGGGATCGCGGGCAACGGCCTTGATCTCGATGATGCCGTCATAGATCTCCGGCACCTCCATCTTGAACAGTTCGGCCATGAATTCCGGCGCCGTCCGGCTGAGGAAAATCTGCGGCCCCCGCACCTCGCGGCGAACGTCCTTGATATAGCAGCGGATACGGTCGCCGGGACGATACGATTCGCGCCCGATCTTCTCGTTCCGGCGCAGAACGCCCTCGCCCCGCCCGATATCGACGATGACGTTGCCGTATTCCTCGCGCTTGACGACACCGTTGATGATGGTGCCCGCGCGGTCCTTGAATTCCTCGAACTGGCGGTCGCGCTCGGCTTCGCGGACCTTCTGCAGAATGACCTGCTTGGCCGACTGAGCGGCGATCCGGTTCATCTCGACCGGCGGAACCTCGTCCACGACGACATCGCCGGGCTTGGGATCGTCCAGGTACTGCTTGGCCTGCGCGACCGTAAGCTGCGCCTGGTAGTTCTCCATTTCCTCGTCGTCGGCGATCACGGTCCGTACCCGGGTGAACGTCGCCTTGCCGGTCTTGCGGTCGATCGACACGCGGATGTCCATCTCCGAGCCGTAGCGGCTCTTCGCCGCCCGGGCCAGCGACTCCTCCATCGCCTCGACCACCAGCACGGGGTCGATCATCTTCTCGCGCGCGACCGCCTCGGCCGTCTGCAGAAGTTCAAGCTGGTTTGCGGATGTGATCGCCATGTCTCTCAGGTCTCCTCATCGCCATCCATGATGGTCTGCACTTCGTCAAATTGTGTCTCGTCCACGTGGCCCGCGTCCTTGCGGGCGCGCAGAACGTCGCGGATCAGTTCGTCGGTAAGCACCAGCTTCGCATCCAGAAGCCAGTCGAATTTCAACCCGATCGTCACCGGTTCGCCGTTCACCTCGATCTCGATCAGAACCTCGTCGCCCTCGGTGCCCTGCAACACGCCCTTGAAGCGCTTGCGCCCGTCGATCTGTTCGTCGGTCTCCAGCTTGGCGACATAGCCTTCCCAGGTGTCGAAATCCTTCAGCCGCGTCAGCGGCCGGTCGATCCCCGGGCTCGATACCTCAAGCGTATAGGCGTCCTCCAGCGGATCCTCGACATCCAGCGTCGCGCTGACGGCGGTGCTGATCGCGGCGCAATCGTCCACCTCGATGCCGCCGCCCGGCCGGTCGGCCATGATCTGCAAGGTTTTCGTCTGCCCGCCCATCAGCCGCACGCGCACCAGTTCGAACCCCATGTCCTCGATGACAGGGGTGATGATCTCGGCAAGGCGCCGGTCGATGCTGGCTTTGGCAATCAGGTCGGACATTCGCTCAGGCACAAAAAAACGGGCCAGCGGGCCCGTCGGTTGGTTCCGGTGGAGCCTCGGGGTTGGAAGCCGAAGCGCCGCTGTTGAAGGGGATATACGCCTCGCCCGCGCATTCCGCAAGACCCGAACGCACCGGCGGCGGCTTCAGGCCGATTAAAGCCGGATCGCCGTCCTTTCTGGCGCTGGGGCGCTACTCGTGGCCGATCCGGAAATCCGCCACGACCGGATAATGATCCGTCGGCCAGACCTCGCCCAACTTTTCTCGATACACCACCGGGTCGCCCAGCAGTCGCGCGCCCGAATAGCCGATATGGTCGATCGCCCCGAACAGGTTCAGGCCCATGTCCAGGTGATAGGTCGCGCCCTCGAACGGCACGAACGCCAGGCCCGCCGCTTCCAGGCGCCGGTGCAGCCCCGATCCCAGCCGCGCGTTCAGGTCGCCGGCCAGGAACACCGTCTCGCCCGCCGCGATCCAGGGCCCGATTCTCTCGGCAATCAGCGCCACCGACCGCCGCCGGTTCTCGCGGCTGGCGTAATCGGTGTGAACGTTCACCACCCGGAACGCCGCCCCCGACCGCAAATCCTCGAACCGCGCCCAGGACGCGAAGGCGGGATAACTGCCGTCGAAGGTCCGCGAATAGATCACGTCGGGCGTCTCCGAAAAGAAGAACCACCCCTGTTCCCGCAGGCCGAACCGGTCGCGGCGGTAGAAGATCGGCTGGGTCGAGGGAAACGCGCGCCAGTCACCGACCGCGGCGGCAGCATAGCCGGGGTTCCGCTCCAGCAGAAAACGACGCGTCAGGTTCTCGGCGTCGCTGTCGCCGCCGGCGAAGCTCTCCATCTCCTGGAACCCGAAGATATCCGCGTCGATCGCCTTCACGGTCCGGTCCAACGGTTCTTTCCGCGCGTCCCACCCGGCGCGCGACCAGCGCCCGCCCTCGGCGCGCATGTCGATGTAATGCACGTTCAGGCTGGCCAGCCGAAGCCTGTCTTCCGTATCGGGCGGCAACGTCGGGGCGCCGCCGTTCCGCATCGTCTGGCAGGCAACGGCCAGAACCAGCACGGCGACGGCAAGACCGCCAAACCTTATCATGCGCTTCAGAACCATCGCGTGAAGGGTACACTGCGAACCCGAAGCAACAATAGCGTTGTGAAGCCCCGTCCCGCTCCCCTAAAGGTGGATTGCAGGCAAACACGCATCGGCTCATGGATCTTCACTCGCCCATCATGCTCGGCTTCGTCGGCGCGCTCGTCGCGGGAATGATGACCGGCGTGGGCGCCCTGCCAGTTCTCGTCGGCCACACGCCGTCGCGCTCGCTGCGCGACATGCTGCTGGGCTTCGCCGCCGGCGTGATGCTGGCCGCCTCGTTCTTCTCGCTGATCATCCCCGCCATCGACGCCGCGGCGGTGACATTCGGAGAAGGCGCGATACCCGCCGCCATAGCCTGCATCGCGATCCTGTTCGGCATGGCCGGCGTTCACCTGATGAACGAGCTACTGCCCCACGAACATTTCAGGTCCGGGCGCGAAGGCCCCGAGGCGGCGTCGCTGCGCCGGGTCTGGCTGTTCATCATCGCGATCACGATCCACAATTTCCCCGAAGGTCTCGCGGTCGGCGTCGGCTTCGGCGCGCACGGACTTCAGGGTGGAATGCCGCTGGCCATCGGCATCGGGTTGCAGAACTTTCCCGAAGGCCTGGCCGTCGCCGTGGCGCTTCTGGGCGAGGGCTACGGCAAGATGCGCGCCTGGGGCATCGCCGCGCTGACCGGCATGGTCGAGCCGGTAGGCGGCATCATCGGCGCCGGCATCATCTCGGTTTCCGAACCGCTGCTGCCCTGGGGTCTCGCCTTCGCGGCGGGCGCGATGCTCTATGTCATCAGCCACGAGATCATTCCCGAGACTCACCGCAGCGGGCACCAGAACCAGGCGACGCTCGGCCTCGCCATCGGTCTTGTCGTGATGCTGTTTCTCGACGTCTGGCTTGGCTGACCGCATCGGACAGTGCCTTCACGTCCTGTCAATCTTGGTTAACCTGCGCACAGCATGTGGTGTCGCGCGGCCCCTTCGCGGATAGGGGCACCGACAAAATACCGACGTGATACCGACGTGATACCGACGTCGGGATTTCGGCGGATTGCAGTTGAAACTGGCGAATTGACGAATTCGACTGTTGCGCGCGGCTTCGGCCGCCGGATCGTTGCGTAAAGCGTCTGTTAAGCCGTCCGGACCGGACAGTGCGTCAGCCGACGAAGTTCTGCGTCACCCAGAAGCGCCCGCAGTATTGCGCGTTCGGATCGAAAGCGACAGCTGCCGACATCTTCGTCACGCCGCGATCCAGGATGTTCCGGCGGTGACCGGGCGATTCCATCCAGAGGTTCACGATATGCCGCGCCAGCGAGGCATAGGAATGCGCCGGCAGATTCTGTCCCTCGAAGGTCGCGAACTGGCAGGCCGAGGCGTTCAGGATTTTGAACCGCCGGTTGTCGATCTGATAGCGATGAACCATGCCGATATTCTCGGACCCGGTCCGCGCCTTCACCCCAGCGTTACGCACCCGCTGCTGCAACGTGGACGCGCCCGGAACGGTGCTGCGATGCGTCAGCTGCTGCGTCTTCGCCATCCAGATGGAATGCTTCTGCGCCTGTATCGCAAGGTTGTTTCCCGCATCGCCCACCGGCCGAAGACCGGCACGGCAGCGATGGAAGTTCACTTCCTCGCGGATGGCTTTCTCAAGAAAGGGCTGGTCGATTCTGTTCGCCGGAACCAGCGTCTGCGACGCCGCCTTCGACACCGAACGGGTGCAGGCGTCCGCCGCGCTCGGCAGAGAAAACAGCAGTGCAACGCCCAGACAGGCGGCAGCGAACTTCGTCGTCATCCCCAGGTCCCCTAGTAGTGCCCCCAGTAAAGGGCACCCTTCCGTGGAAATGCGGCCAAACCTTGGCAGTTGATCGGCAGCGATGGGGAATTGTTATCGTCCGGGAATAAATATCTCAACTTCGGAATCGGACCTGAGCGGTCATCCGCCCCAAGGTGTCACATTCAGCGCCGCAATCCGTCCATTATCCTGACCAGTTCGGCGCTGATGCCCGGCTCGCTCAGCGCATGACCGGCGCGCGGAATGATGCGCAGCGTCGACTTCGTCCACTTCCGGTTCAGCCGATACGCCGCAGCAGGCGGGCAGATCATGTCATAGCGCCCCTGCACGATAGTGCCGGGAACTTGCTCGATCCTGTCCAGATTCGCTTCGATCCAGCCGTCATGCTCCAGGAAACCGAGGTTGGTGAAATAGTGATTCTCCAACCGGGCAAAGGCGCGCGCGTATTCCGCCGGGCTATCGCCGCCCGGCCCGTCGTTGGCGATCGATGCCAGGGTATTTTCCCAGGACGCCCAGGCGCGCGCAAAGCGTGTCTCGGTCGGCAGGTCGCCGGAAAACAGCCTTCGGGCATAGGCCCCGATCAGGTCGGCGCGCTCGTCCTCCGGTATTATCCCGACGAAACGCTGCCAGATATCCGGCCAGAAAGCCCCGGCGCCGCCTCCGTAGAACCAGCGCAGCTCCGCTTCGGTCATCAGGAAGACGCCACGCAACACAATGTGCTTCACGCGTTCGGGATGCCGAATCGAATAGATCAGCGCCAGCGTCGCGCCCCAGCTTCCGCCGAACACGGCCCACCGGTCGATTCCCAGCATCTCGCGGATGTGCTCGATATCCCGGACAAGGTGCCAGGTCGTGTTCGCCTCGATGCTGGCATGGGGCCGCGACCGGCCGCAGCCGCGCTGATCGAACAGGATCACGCGATAGTGGGCAGGGTCGAAATAACGACGCATCGCCGGGCTGCATCCACCACCCGGTCCGCCATGCAGCACCACCACCGGCTGACCGTCCGGCGAGCCGCATTGCTCGACGTAGATGCGGTGCCCGTCCCCGACGTCCACGATCCGCTGATCGAAAGGATCGATCGGCGGGTAGAGAAAATGTGACGCACCTTTTTTCGCTGCGGGTCTGTCCATAGGCGACCTATATAGCGAGGTGGACCCGTGATCCACGGCCCAAATGACAAGAAATTCGTGCGCGGAGCTTTGATATGTCGCAAGTATCCACCGTCGACGCCGGTGAGGTCGCCAAGTTTCAGGCCATGGCGGCCGAGTGGTGGGATCCGAACGGCAAGTTCAAACCGCTTCACATGCTCAACCCCTGCCGGCTGGACTACATCACCTCGCAGATCGCCGCCGAGTTCGACCGCGATCTCTCCGATCCCCTTCCATTCAAGGGTCTGCGCATCCTCGATATCGGATGCGGCGGCGGGCTTCTTTCGGAACCGATGGCGCGTCTCGGCGCCGATGTCGTCGGCGCGGATGCCGCCGAACGCAACATACCCGTGGCCAGCGTCCATGCCCGGGAACAGGGCCTGGCCATCGACTACCGCCACACGACGGCCGAAGCTCTCGCCGCGGCGGCCGAGCGTTTCGATGCGGTTCTCAACATGGAAGTGGTCGAACACGTGGCCGATCCATTGGCCTACCTGACCGCGTGCCATGACCTTCTGAAACCCGGCGGGCTGATGACCTGCTCGACCATCAACCGCAATCCGAAAAGCTTCATGATGGCCATCGTCGGCGCCGAGCATGTCATGCGCTGGCTGCCCAAGGGCACGCATGAATGGTCGAAGTTCATCACACCGGAAGAACTCTACGATCTTCTGCGCAAGGCCGGTCTCGATCCCGTCGACCGCAAGGGATTCGTCTTCAATCCGGTCAGCTGGAGCTGGCGCCTCTCGGACCGCGACCTTTCGGTCAACTACGTCACGACTTCTGTTCGCCCGACATAGCCGCCTCGATTTCTTCGAAGCGCAGGCGCATCTCACGCAGGATCGGCAGCACGCTGCGCACATTCTCGGCGCCGATCGCCTCGACCACGCCCGCGACAATGGGCGTGATCGCCGATATGGCCGCGTCCCGCGCCTTCAGCCCGGAAGGGCTGATCGACACGAACTTGCGCCGCGCGTCTTCCCAGTCGGGACGCACATGCACGTGCCCCGCCCATTCCAGCTTGCCGATGGTGTTCGTCATGGCGCCGCGCGTCACGTGAAAGGTCCGGGCAAGCTGCGCGGGCGTGCGCTCCGCCTTCGATCGCGCGAGATGGTTCAAGACCGAGAAATGGCTCAGCTCCATCCCCTTCGGCAACGCCTTGGCCAGCCGGGCGCGGGCCAGCTGATCGGCCATGAACATCTCGCTGAACAGCGCGATGGCCAGGGAATCCATTTGGTCGTTCTGTTCGGTCATCAGACCATTTTATACTGACGTTCATGTGACAACGACGGAAGCCGCCTGCGCACATCATCGACAAGGCCCGGGTCCAGATCAACCACGATGACCCCGGGCATATCGCCGCCATCGGCCAGAACGCGTCCCCAGGGATCGACCGCCATCGAATGACCGTGCGTCCGGCGCGCGCGGCCGCGGCTGGCCTTGTGCTCGCCGCACTGTGCAGGCGCCAGGATGTAACTGCCGGTCTCGATCGCACGGGCGCGCAACAGGACTTCCCAGTGCGCCGCGCCGGTCTCGGGCGAGAATGCGGACGGAACCGTCATGACTTTCGCGCCCGCCTTCGCCATGCCGCGATAAAGATAGGGAAACCGCACGTCATAGCAGATCGTCAGGCCGACGGGGATGCCATCGACGTCGCCCATCACCGCAGCATCGCCTGGCTGGTACCCGTCGCTCTCGCGGTAGGTTTCGGTCTCCGAGATCTCGACATCGAACATGTGGATCTTGTCATACCGCGCCCGGATCCCGCCATCGGGCGCAATCAGGAACGACCGGTTCACAAAGCGCTCGCCCTCGGCCTGCTTCAGGGCAAGGGAACCGATCAGCACCCAGACCCCAAGCCGCGCGGCGTCCTCTTTCAGCGCGGCAAGTGTCGCATCATCCGTCTCGCGACGCAGCACCTCGTCCTGCCGTTCCCTGCTGGCGGAAACGCAGTTCGTCACTTCCGGCGTCAGGATGAACCGGGCCCCCTCGGCGGCCGCTTTCTCGACAAAGCTGCGGGTGACGGGCAGGTTCGCGGACGGATCGTCCGAAGAATTCAGCTGAACCAGCGCGACCCGCACCCGTCAGGCCGCAAGGATTGGGTCAAGTTTGCCGGCGCGCTCCAGCGCATAAAGGTCGTCGCACCCGCCCACATGCACCTCGCCGACGAAGATCTGCGGAACCGTGTGCCGGCCGTTCGCACGTTGCATCATCTCCTGCCGGCGGGACGGATCCCGCAGAACGTCGATCTCGACAAAGCTGACACCCTTGTCGGTCAGAAGGCGCTTGGCGGAAAAGCAGAAACCGCAAAGCGGAGATGTATAGATTTCGACCGTTTTCATCGGCAAACACCACGTCAGAGCTATCGCACTCTATCTAGGGCGCTTTTTCGACCCGCGCCAGTACCAGAACCGATACCCGCCTTGCACCGGCGTCAAGGCACGCCTGGCTGGAAACAGAAAGCGTCGCACCAGACGTCATGACGTCATCGATCAGGCAAACGTCCCGATCGCGCAGCAGATCACCGCGCCGGGGATGGGGATGAACGGCGCCAAGAAGGTTCGTGAACCGCTCATCGACGCCCAGCCCGTCCTGCACCGGCGTTCGGCGTGTGCGGATCAGGGCAGAGGGGCAGCACGCGATCCCGGTCCGCCGCGACAACGCCCTGCACAGTTCGGCGGACTGGTTATAACGACGCGACAGCATGCGCGACCAATGGATCGGCACCGGAACAAGCAGTGTATCGGGGCGCAGAACCGGGCCGCCCGCGCGCTCCAGCCATTCCGCCGCCGGGCTCGCCAGGTCGGGCCTGTCACCATGTTTCAGCGCCAGTATCAGCCGCCGCGCCATGCCCCGATAAGACAGCGCCGCCCGCCCGGTGTTCCAGGGGCGCGCAATGGTCATGCAGTCATCGCAAAAGACATCCGCCCGGTCCTCCTCGCCGGGCAGGGATGTGCCGCAGGCTTCGCAGACCAGCCCCCTGATAAACGGCATGTCCCGCCAGCAGGCGGAACAAAGACCACCCGAGGCCTCGACCGGCTCGGGGCACAATATGCATTGATCGGGGTAGACCAGCGCCAACGCGCGTTGCATTCCCAGCATCCGACTTTACCTATGGACCGAAGATGAACGGCATACCCAGGATCACCGACACAGACGCGCTTCGGCGCCGACGCCAACGGGCCGCGCGCGATCCCGTGCTGTTCCTGCACGAAGAAGCGGCGTCCGAGATCGAAGAAAGACTTGCCGAGATTAACAAATCGTTCACGGCGCCTTTGCTGATCGGCCACGCAACGGCGCCGATGCGCGCCCTGTTCCCTGCGGCACCGGTCATCCACGACGACCAGCGGCTGAACGTGCCGCCTTCGGCACACGACCTCGTTCTGCACAGCTTCGCGCTGCACTGGGCCGACGATCCCGTTGGCCAGATGGTCCAGTCCCGTCTCGCGCTCGGGCCCGACGGTCTTTTTCTTGCCGTCCTCTTCGGCGGAGCCACCCTGAACGAGCTTCGCGCGTCTCTCGCCGAAGCCGAAACGCGGCTGTCCGGCGGCCTGTCGCCTCGCGTTCTTCCGATGGCCGACCTGCGCGATCTCGGCGGGCTTATCGGACGCGCGGGCCTGGCACTTCCCGTGGCTGACAGCGTGAAACTGACGGTTCGCTATCCCTCGTTGCGCCGCCTGATCCATGACCTGCGCGGCATGGGCGAAACGAACGCCCTGCACGCCCGCCACCGTACGCCGCCGTCACGCAGGCTGTTCGACCTTGCCGAGGAAATCTACCGCCAGCACTTTTCGGACGGCGACGGTTTTCTGACGGCAACCTTCGAGATTGTCTTCCTGACAGGCTGGGCGCCGTCGGATAACCAGCAGAAACCTCTCAAGCCGGGTTCGGCGCAACAAAGACTTGCGGATGCGCTGGGCACGGATGAACAGGGCACAGGCGATCCTGCCGCACCCCACACGCGTTGACGTATGCAAAATCCCGATTATGTGGCCCGCATAGGAAGACATCGCCAAAGGAACCGTTTAAGCATGCTCGACGCAAAGTCAGACCGGACCGGAGCCTCTGGCATGAACCAGACCGAAAACGCAAACGCGCACCTGCCGGCGGATCACCCGCCGCTCAAAGCCGAGCGCGTCGGCGTTCTTCTGGCGAACCTCGGCACGCCGGACGGCTATGACTACTGGTCGATGCGCCGATATCTGAACGAGTTCCTGTCAGACCGCCGCGTCATCGATTACTCGCCCTGGATCTGGCAGCCGCTGCTGCAACTGATCATCCTGTCCAAGCGTCCCTTCTCCTCGGGCGCCGCCTACAAGTCGATCTGGAACGAAGAGCAGGGCGAAAGCCCGCTGATGACGATCACCAAGGCCCAGACCGAAAAGATCCGCAACGTCATGGCGGCCCGGTATGGCGAGGACGTCATTGTCGATTTCTGCATGCGCTACGGCAACCCCTCGACCAAATCCAAAGTCCGGGTCATGGCCGAACGCGGATGCCGGAAGATCCTGTTCTTCCCGCTCTACCCGCAATACGCGGGCGCCACGACCGCCACCGCCAACGATCAGTTCTTCCGCGCGCTGATGGACGAGAAATGGCAACCGCCGGTCCGCACGGTGCCGGCCTACTTCGACCGTCCGTCCTACATCGACGCGCTGGCGAAATCGGTCGAGCGCAGCTATGGCGCGATGACCACCAAGCCGGACATCCTCGTCTGTTCCTACCACGGCGTCCCGCAACGCTACCTGATGGAGGGCGACCCCTATCACTGCCAATGTCAAAAGACGACGCGGTTGCTGAAAGAGCGCCTGGGCTGGGACGACACCCAGATCAAGACAACCTTCCAGTCCCGATTCGGCCCCGAAGAATGGCTTCAGCCCTACACGGTGGAAGAAGTCGCGCGTCTTGCCGAGCAGGGCAAGAAACGCATCGCCGTGATCGCCCCGGCCTTCAGCGCCGACTGCATCGAAACGCTTGAAGAAATCAACGAAGAGATCCGCGAAAGCTTCGAGGAAGCGGGCGGCGAATACTTCACCTACATTCCGTGCCTCAACGACGACGACGCCCATATCGAGGCGCTTTGCGAAACGATCGAGGATAACCTCAAGGGCTGGCTGGAATAGAAAAGGGCGCCCGCAGGCGCCCCTTCCGAAACAGCGGCGGTCAGAGCCGTCAGATCAACAGAACCTGCGTCCCGTTCCGCGCCAGAGCAAACAGTTCCGCGATGTGCTCGTTGTACAGACCGATGCACCCGTTCGACGAACGGCGTCCGATCTTGCGCGTGTCGTGCGTGCCGTGAATCCGGTAATAGGTCCAGCTCAGGTACAGCGCATGCGTACCAAGCGGGTTGTCCGGGCCCGGCGGCACATAGTCGGGCCATTCCGGATTACGAAGCTTCATCGACGGCGTCGGCCGCCAGTCCGGCCCCTCGACCTTGCGGACAACCTTGGTCCGGCCGCGCCGCGTCAACTCCTCGCTGATCGGCACGCTGGTCGGGTACAGTTTGTAGATCGTCCGATCCTCGCTCCAGTAATGCAGCGCCCGCGAGGTCGTATCGACAAGGATCGCGCCCTGCCGTGTGTTGGCGAAGTAGGGCTGCCAGTCCAGCGCGCGGAAGGATGACGCGTTGCGGCGAACGTTTCCGGCAATCGGCGAATGCCCTTCGATGACGTCGGGTGCGGCCTCTTGTGCGATGGCGGGGCTGGCCAGCAGAGCGGCGCCACCGGCCAGAACGCCGCGACGGTTGATACTGATCTTCTTCGTGACAGACATCTCGAACCTTTCGTCTCTCGGCAATCGGGCAGAACATAGTGCGGCCTTGCCGCATCTTCAAATCAAAGAAGCGTCAGATCGCCTATGAAATGGCGCTAGTGTTTGAACAGGGGCACATGACGCTGTAAGGCTACCGCCAAACAGACAGAAAAGACCCGCAAGATGCTTCGATCCTACGCAATTCTCGCGCTTGTGTTCCTGGGCCTCGCCGCCTGCGCCACCCCCGAGCCCCGCTTTGGCCCGGACGGACGGCCGTTGCCGCAGGTCTACCAAATCTCTTCCGGCGACCGGGCGAAAATTCAGTTCCGCATGCTGGACGCCATCAACACCCTGCGCTCGGCGCGCGGCGCGCCTCAGCTTGAAATGTCGTCCGAACTGAACGCGGCGGCCGCCACCCACTCGCGCGACATGTCGATCCAGAACCGCCCGTGGCACTTCGGTTCGGATGGGTCCAGCCCGCTCGACCGCGTGCGCCGCGTCGGCTATTCTGGTCGTCTGCTGGGCGAAAACATATCCGAAACCTACGAGTCCGAGCTTGAAACGCTGTCTGCCTGGATGGCTCAGCCGGATACCCGCGAAGTCATCCTCGACCCCCGCGCGCGTGATATGGGCTTCGCCTGGTTTCAGGAGCCGAATGGAAAGATCTGGTGGACCCTGATCATCGGCCAGTCAGGATCCGGCGCCTCACTTGTAAATTGAGATCGGCGTGCCGTCGCGGACCATGGCGTAGATCTCCTCGATCTCGTCGTCGGTGACGGCAATGCACCCCCACGTCCAGTCGGGACGCGGAAACCTTATGCCCCTGCCCCATCCGTGAATGAAGATGTCGCCTCCGGGTTCCTTGCCCAGCGCACGCGCCTCTTCGATATCGGCTTCGTTGGGATAGTTGATTCCAAGCGACAGATGGAACTCGCTCTCAGGGTTGCGGCGATCGATCGTGTAGTCGCCCTCGGGCGTCCTGCCATCGCCGGATACCTTCTTGTCGCCTGACGGCGCGAAACCCAGGTCGATTCTATAGGCTTTCAGAACTGTCTCGTGGTGAAGAAGATATAGGCGGCGAGAGTCCTTGTGGACGATGACCCGTGTGACCTCGGGACCGCTGTAGTCTCTGAACTTCGATGCGCAGCCAGACAGGCCGACAACCAGACAAAGGGCCGCTACGGCCTTGATCATGCTCTTCATCGAAACCTGCCAATTTTCTTTTTCGCAAGCTTACAGCACGAAACTGTGTCTGGGAATCCCTTTCAATCAAGCAAAAAATGCGCCGAAAGTTCAACATGCGGCGACCAGCGAAACTGGTCCGCCACGTCGATCCGCCCCAACCTGTAACCTTCGCGGATCAACGTTTCGGCATCGCGCGCGAACGTAACGGGATTGCAGGATACGAAGGCGATGTGTGGAACGCGGGCACGTCCAAGCTCCGCTGTCTGAGCCTCCGCCCCCGCGCGCGGCGGGTCGATCACGGCCCCGCCGAACCGGGACAGCTCATCAGCCGCCAGCGGCCGGCGATAAAGATCGCGCCGTTCCGTCGTAACCTTGTGCAGGCCCTTCGCATGACGCCAGCCATGATCCAGCGCCGACAACATGTCGGCCTCGCCCTCGACTGCATGAACGTCTCTTTCGGCCGCCAGCGGCAGCGCAAACGTCCCGATTCCCGAAAACAGGTCAACGACCGCACCCCTGGCGGATGAAAGCGCCTCGGCGACCGAAGCCTGCAGCGCCGCCTCGCCCTCGGCGGTCGCTTGCAGGAATGCACCGGGCGGCGGCGTGACGGGGGCGGTGCCCAAGGTCAGAACCGGCGGCCGCTCGGTAAGCAATGTCTCGCCGTCCCACGCAAGACGGATGAACCCGGCCTCGATCGCCAGCCTGACTATATCCTGCCGCATGTACAGGTCCGGCGGCTTGCCGCCCGTCACCGACAGATCCAGCCCCGTCTCGGTCTCGGTCACCGTAAGCCGCATTTCGCCCTTGCGGCTTCCACCCAGTTCGACCAGCCCCGCCAGCGAAGGCAGCGCCGCGGCAATCGCGGGGCGCACAAGCAGGCAACCCGGAACCTCCCGGATCGCATCGCTTGCAGGCGCGTGAAACCCGACGGTCGCGCCTTTCTTCGTCCGCCTGCCGGTAAAGGTCGCCCGGCGGCGCGATCCGGGCGGCGACGTGTGAAGCCTTTCGATCGGGGCGGGCAATCCCCGCGCCTCCAGCGCCAGGCGCACCACCTCGACCTTCCAGCGCGCGACGAACTCGTCGGACGCATGCTGCAGGGAACAGCCGCCGCACCCCTTGTAGTGACGGCAGGGTGCCGCGATACGTTCTGGCGAAGGGGTCACGATCCGGGGCGCCGCGATGCGGCCGTCGGCAATCTCGCCTGAAACGACCTCGCCCGGCAACGCCCGAGCTACGAAAACCGGGCCGGCCGCGATGCCGTCACCCAGATGTCCCAGCCTTTCGATCAACACGTCCACGCTATTCAGCCGCCTCGCGAACGCCGATGAAGCCGCCGGACTGTCGACGCCAGAACCGGGCATAGGTGCCGTTTTGCGCCAACAGGTCGTCATGCGTCCCCTGCTCGACGATCCGGCCCTCGTCCAGCACCACGATCCGGTCCATATGCGCGATGGTCGACAACCTGTGCGCAATGGCCAGAACCGTCTTGCCCTCCATGACGTGCTCCAGCGCGATCTGGATAGAGGCTTCGACTTCGCTGTCCAGCGCGCTTGTCGCCTCGTCCAGCACCAGGATCGGCGCGTCCTTCAGAATGGCACGCGCCAGCGCGATTCTCTGCCTCTGGCCGCCGGACAGTTTCACACCGCGTTCGCCCAGATGCGCGTCGTAGCCTTCCCGCCCCTTGTGATCCCGCAGGCCCAGGACGAAATCGTGCGCCTCGGCCCGCTTGGCGGCGGCGATCACCTCGGCCTCGGTCGCGTCCGGCTTGCCGTAGAGAATGTTGTCGCGCGCCGAGCGGTTGAACATGGCGGTCTCCTGCGTGACCATGCCGATCTGGCGCCGCAGGCTCTCCTGAGTCACGCGGCGCAAATCGTGCCCGCCGACCGTCACCGCGCCTTCTTCCACGTCATAGAGCCGCAGCAATACGGCGACGAGCGTGGATTTCCCGGCGCCCGAGGCCCCGACCAGCCCGATCTTCTCGCCCGGCGCGATCTCCAGGCAGATGTCCTGAACACCCCCCGTCCTGCGGCCATAGGCGAAGGACACCCCGTCGAAGACGATTCGCGGTTCCTCCAGAACCAGCTCCACCGCGTCGGGCGCATCGCTCAGCGTGTAGTAGGGCGTCAGCGTCCGCACGCCATCCTCGACCTCGCCGATATGTCCGTAGATTCCCATCAGCGTATGGCTCACCCACCCGGTCATCTGGGCGATGCGTATCGATATCGCCCCCGCAGCCGCGATATCGCCGGCCGAGGCGATCCCCTGCGACCACAGCCACAACGTTCCCCCGATCAGCAGAACCGGCAGAACCCCTGCCAGCCCCATCAGCGTGAACCGGAACCACGCCGCCACGATCCCCCAGTCCAGTGCCCTTTCACGGAACGACCGGATCGCATCCAGCGCCGCCCCCTCCTCGAAATCCGCGTGCGCGAACAGCTTGACCGTCTTGATGTTGGTGATCGTGTCCACGACCTGCCCCGTCACCATCGCGCGCGCATTGGCCCGCGCCTTCGAGCGCGAACGGATTCGCGGAATGAACCACTTGATCAGCATCAGATAGCCCACCAGCCAGACGAACAGGGCCAGCGCGATCCGCCAGTCGATGGTGGTCAGCAGCAGCGCCGATCCGATCAGCGACGCCAGCGCGAAGAACACCACGTTGATGACCTCGGCTGCCACATCGGTCAGCGCGCGCGCGGTCTGCAACTGCTTCTGCGCGATGCGTCCTGCAAAGTCGTCGTCGAAGAACGTCACCGCCTGCCCCAGCGTCCAGCGGTGCAGCCGAGACAGCACCATCGGATTGACGTTCGGCGCCACCACCACCGAGTTCATCATCGACGACAGACCGAACAGCAACGGCCGCAGCACCAGGAAAAAAACCAGAAGCGCGCCCAGGACCAGCGTGTTCTGCGAAAAGAACGTCTCGGGTGTCGAGGCCAGGGCAGTGTCGATCACCGTGCCCAGAAGCAGCGCCGTCACAACCTCCAGCGTGCCCGCCGCCGCCGACACCACCGCCGCCACGGCCAGGACCGGCATCGACCCGCGAAGCGCCCACCGGAAGAACGCCCAAAGCGTTCTCGGCGGCGGCCCCTCGGCGGGGCGAAACGAATCGATAAGTCGTCCAGCGCGCCGGATCACTCGGCTGCCTCCGTCGTGTTGATGAACCCGCCCGACTGACGTTCCCAGAACCGGGCATATAGCCCGCCCTTGGCCAGAAGCACGTCATGGCGGCCTTCCTCGACTATATGGCCGTCGTCGATGACCACAATCCGGTCCATATGCGCAATCGTCGACAGGCGGTGCGCGATGGCGATGACCGTCTTGCCCTCCATCATGCCGTAAAGCGTGTCCTGGATCTCTGCTTCCACCTCGCTGTCCAGCGCGCTGGTCGCCTCGACCAGAACCAGGATCGGCGCATCCTTCAGGATAACCCGCGCCAGGGTCACGCGCTGACGCTGCCCGCCCGACAGCTTCACACCGCGTTCACCCACATGTGCATCGTAACCCGTGCGGCCGGCCGGATCGGAAAGATCCAGAATGAACTCGTGCGCCTCGGCCTGAACGGCAGCAAGAACGACCTCATCCTCCCCGGCGCCCGGACGGCCGTACAGGATGTTGTCGCGCACGGACCGGTGCAGCAGCGAACTGTCCTGCTGAACCATCCCGATCCGCGCCCGCAGCGAATCCTGCGTCACGCGCCCGATGTCCTGACCGTCGATCAGGATCCGGCCGCCTTCCACGTCGTAGAACCGCAGAAGCAGCTTCACCAAGGTGGACTTGCCTGCGCCCGACCGGCCGACCAGCCCCACCTTTTCGCCCGGCGCGATGGTCAGATCGATCCGATCCAGCCCGCCGCTGCCTCGCCCGTAATGATGCGACACGCCCTCGAACACGATGCCGCCGGGTCCCTGCACCAGTGGCCTCGCATCCGGCGCATCCACCAGGTCGATCGGCTGTGCGATCGTCTCCATGCCTTCGGCCACCACGCCCAGGTTCCGGAAGAAACTTGTCAGCGCCCACATGATCCAACCGGTCATCGCGTTCAGTCTCAGAACCAGCGACGACGCGACGGCGACGATCCCCACACTTGCCGCATCCACCGACCAAAGCCAGATCGACCAGCCAACGACCGAGACGATCAGGAAGCCGTTGATCATAGTCAGCGCCACGTCCATCCGCGTGTAGATTCGCATCTCGACCTGGAAGGTCTGGCGCGATTTCTCGATGGCTTCCCGCGCATATTCGCGTTCGGCCTGCGTATGGGCGAACATCTTGACCGAGTGGATATTGGTATAGCTGTCCACGACGCGCCCTGTTACGGCGCTACGCGCATCCGAGGCCGCCTTCGACGCCGGTCCGACCCGCCTGACCGTCCAGTTGACCAGAAGGGCGTAAAGGAAAAGCCATGCCAGAAGCGGAAATGTCAGGGCCGGGTCGGCATCGGACAGAAGGAACAGCGCGCCGATGACATAGGCCGTGGAATAGGTCAGGGCATCGAAGACCTGAAACACGGCTTCCCCGGCGGCCGGCGGCGTCTGCATGATCCGGTTGGCGATCCGCCCCGCAAAATCGTTCTCGAACCAGCCGACCGACTGACGCAATACGTGACTATGGGCCCGCCACCTGATCAGCGTGCCGAAATTCGGCATGATCGCGTTGTTCAGCAGACCGACATCCAGCACCTGGATCAGCGGCCTGAAGACCAGCAGGAAAACGGCGACCAACACCATCTCCAGCCCGTGCTCGGACCAGAACACCGCCGGTTCGGTATCGGCCAGCATGTCCACCAGTCGCCCGACATAGGAAATCAGCCAGATTTCGACGAAGGCCACGAATGTGGTCAGGATGGCGGTCAGCAGAAAAAGACCGCGAAACGGCTGGGCATAGGCCTTGAGAAACGGCCAGAGCTTTGTCGGGGGACGATCCTCGGGCGTGTAATCGCAGTAGGGATCAACCAGATTTTCAAAGAAACGAAACATGGGGCGACATGCCTTTTAACGGATGGATAGCGATGATCGACGGCGCCTTACCGGGCCGTCCGTTCAGGATCGGGCCGGTCAGGCCAGTGCTGTGCGGATCCTGAAAATCATCGGCTGCCCTCCATTTACGGCCCGGACTGAATAGCCGATCGCAAACGGCCTGTCATCCCTCATTGCCAGCGCTCTCAAGCAGATCTTCGCGCGACAACGAAAAGCCGCTGTCGATCCACTCCTGCTCCAGCCGCGCCATCACGCGACCAAGCTGTGGCCCGACGAAATCGGGCATCAGGTCGGCGGCCCGGATCGGAAAGGTCCGGTTCGCGGCATCTGCGCCGGCCTCCAATGCCTCGTGATCGACAAGCACCCCTGCCGACGCCGCGGCCACAAGGTGACTGTCCCGCGCCGTCGCCGCCCCCAGCCGGTATCCTGCCTCCCGGGCCGACAAGCCGGTCGCCGCCCGGATATCCGCCAGCCTCGCGGCATCCTTGCGCGACAGCCTCAGCCCGATCCGCAGATCCTCGCCGCCCAGAACCGCCAGGCGGCGCAGCGCGTCCGGGGCGACTCCGGCCAGGCCCTCCAGGTGAACCAGCGGGGCCAGCGCCCGGTCGTCCGATCCCGGCATGATCGCACGCAGAACGCCGGTCGACTTCATGCCCGCAACCGCCGGTGCCGGATCGGGCGCCGCCAGCAGCTTCAGCACCTCCGCTCCGATGCGTT
The DNA here is from genome assembly GCA_040220415.1 of Silicimonas sp. Lineage (GTDB taxonomy): Bacteria > Pseudomonadota > Alphaproteobacteria > Rhodobacterales > Rhodobacteraceae > JAVJUV01. Next base: position 68,871 of record JAVJUV010000102.1, on the reverse strand, counting down.
CGCGCGACAGCGTGGCCAGACCGTCCACATGCGCGGCGATCGCGGCGATGGCCTCATCGTCGAAGCCCTGCGCCGGATCGCCGTACCAGGCATGAAACCGGAAGAAACGCAGGCTTCTCAGAAAATCCTCCCGGATGCGCGTCCCGGCATCCTCGATGAACCGGATTCGCCGCGCTTCCAGGTCGGGAAGGCCGCCGATAGGATCGTGAACCTCGCCCGCCTGATCCGCGTAAAGCGCGTTCATCGTGAAATCCCGCCGCCGCGCGTCCTCGTCGATGGAATGCGCGAAGGCAACCACCGCCCGCCGCCCGTCCGTCTCGACATCCCGTCGGAACGTCGTGACCTCGTGCGGAACGCCATTGGCCACGACCGTGATCGTGCCATGCTCGATGCCGGTCGGTACCGCGTGAAATCCGGCGGCCTCCGCCAGTTCCACGACCCTCTCGGGCCGTGCGTCGGTCGAGATGTCGATGTCCTTGACGCAAACGCCCAGCAGGCTGTCGCGAACACAGCCCCCCACGGCAAAGGCCTGATACCCCGGCTCGGTCAGCATCGAAAAGACGCTCTGCGTGGATTTCGTGTCCAGCCAGCCGGCCTCAATCCGGGTCATCCGCCATCCGATCCGCCAGGGCGCGCAGCATCCGCGCGGTTGCTCCCCAGATGTAATAGGGCCCCCAGGGAACCGTAAAGTAGGCACGGACCTGCCCGCGCCACCGCCGCGACTGAACCGAGTATTGCGAGATATCCATCAGATGCGCCAGCGGCACCTCGAACACCTCCTCGACCTCTCCGGGCTCGGGCACCGCGCGAAAGCCCGGATCCACCAGCGCCAGCACCGGCGTTACCTGAAACCCCGTCACCGTCTCGTGCGACGGTAACGCGCCCAGCACCTCGGCACCCGAGGGATCAAGCCCGATCTCCTCCCGCGCCTCGCGCAGGGCAGCGGCCACCTCGTCGGAATCCGCCTGGTCCATCTTGCCGCCCGGAAAGGCGATCTGACCGGGATGATGTTTCAATGCCGAAGATCGCTTGGTCAGGATCACCCGCGGTCCATGACCGCGATCGACCAGCCCCACCAGAACGCCGGCATGCCGAAGCACCCGGCCCTCTGGCAGGAAGACATTGCGCGACAGGTCATAGTCCGACGACGGCCGGCCCTCGCGGCCCAGCGCCCGTTCCAGACGACCCCGCAGGTCAGTCGTCATTCGTGGCCTCGAACCCAAGCGTGGAAGGATCGAACTCGTAATGCGCGCCGCAGAACTGGCAGTCCGCCGTGACGATCCCCTCGTCCGTGGTCATGTGCCCGATGTCCTTGGCCGAATAGATCGACAGCGATTGCCGCACCCGGTCCGCCGAACAGGTGCACCCGAACGTCACCGGCTGCGCGTCGAAGACCCGCGGTCCATCCTCGTGGAACAGACGCACCAACAATTCCGAGGGTTGAACGCTCGGACCGATCAGCTCGATATCCTCGGCCGTGTCCAGAAGCACGTTGACGTGGTTCCAGTCCTCGGCCGCGTCGCCGTCCAGAATGTCATCCGCCTCCAGCAGACCGCCTTCGCCCGAACCGCCGCCACTCGCGAACGGCGATGCTTCGGGCATCTGCTGCAGCATCACGCCGCCCGCGCGCCAATGCAACGCCTCGCCCGGACTTTGCGACTGGCCAAAGCTCAGCGCGAACCGGGTCGGCAATTGCTCGGACTGCGCGAAGTAGGTCTCGGCACAGGCTGCCAGCGAACCGCCGGCAATCGGCGTGATCCCCTGGTAGGGCGTCATGTCCCGCCCCTGATCGATCAGGATCGCGAAATAGCCCTTCCCGATCTGCTGGAACGCATTTCCCGCAGGGTCCAGCCGATCCCTGTCGTAACTCGCATAGGCCCGGATGCGGGCGGGGGCGCCCTCCTCGGTCGGCCCGTAATAGTCGGTGGCGATCAGCCTGGCCGGTCCGTCGCCGCGCACCTGCAGCGACAGCTTCCACCGCAACTTGATGGTCTGGCCGATAAGCGCGGTCAGAAGCGCCGCTTCGGCGACAAGCGCCTCGATGGCAGGGGGATAGTTGTGCTGCGCCAGTACCTGCTGCAAAACACCATCAAGCCGCGCCACGCGTCCGCGCGTGTCGGTCCGGTCCAGCTGAAACGGAAGGACGGTATCGTCCCAGGCGATCTTCGATCCAATACTCATGGGGTTTCCTTAGGCAACGGCCGCGTGGCATACCGCGCCTATATAGGGGCTGCAACCAAAGGACCAAGCCATGATCCCCCGCATTGGCGAACCGGTCAAGGCAGGTATTCGCTACCGTCAAAGGCCGGGTATCTATGCTGTGCTCGTCCGGAACGGTTCCATTCTGCTGACTCACCAGATGCATCCAGAGCCGGAATACCAGCTTCCGGGGGGCGGGATCGATCCGGGCGAAGATCCCATCCCCGCCCTACACCGCGAGGTGCTGGAGGAGACCGGCTGGCGCATCGGACCGGCAAGGCGGCTGGGGGTCTTCCGGCGGTTCACCTACATGCCCGAGTATGACCTCTGGGCCGAGAAGATCTGCCACGTCTACACGGCCCGTCCATCATTGCGCCTTGGTCCGCCAAGCGAGGATGGTCACACGGCCATCTGGGCGGATCCCGAAACCGCCGCCGGCCTCGTCGGGAACGCGGGCGACCGGATGTTCATCCGGCGGCTGGCCGGAATGGGTGCTCAAAGCCGTTCGACCAGCACCGCCGACAGATCGTCCGGAAAATCCGTGGCCCCTGCATGAATTTCAAGCGCGTCGACAAGACCCTGAAGCATCGCTTTTCCACCAGGGGCCGATTGCAGCTTCAGAATATCGGTCAACCCCCGGTATTCCAGCAGATTGCCCTCGGGATCAGGGCATTCCGTGACACCGTCCGAATAAACCAGCAGCCGGTCGCCGGATGCCAGCGTGACTTGCGATGACGTGTATTCGGCGGCATCGATCAGACCCACGGGCATTCCATAGGCGTCCAGGAACTCGGTCTCGCCATTGCCGCGCAAAACCAGCGGGCTGGGATGCCCGGCCTGGCAGAAAGTCACCTCGCCGGTGCGGATCGACAGATGCGCCAGCACCATCGTCAGATACTGGTCCGACTCGGCATCCTTGTGCAGCAGCGCATTCAGACGCCCGCATACTTCGTCCGGCGGCAACATCGAGTATCCATTGCTTTCCCGTACGAGTGCCATGTTCCGTTCGGGCGCCGTTGCGCTGAAATAGGACGCGATGCGCGCCGTCATCAGGGCCGAACTGACCCCGTGTCCCGATACGTCGACGGCATAGATACCCAGTTCGTCCTTCCGGACCGGAAAATACCCGACCATGTCGCCGCCGACATGGCCGCTCGGTCGAAAAAGGAACGAAAGGCACATCCCACCAAACGGCACATGACGCTCAGGTACCAGCGCCTCCTGAAATCGCCGCGCCTCGTCCAGATCGCGGTCGATCGCCGAATAGACAAGCGACAGCTTCTCCAGCGTCGCCGACAGTTCGCCGTTCTTGGCCGACAGATCGCGCTGGGCTTTCAGAATGCGCTCTCCGGCCCGAAGCCGCGCCCTGAGCTCGATCGAGCTCACGGGCTTGGACAGGAAATCGTCCGCGCCGTTCTCCAGACCCTCGGCCAGAACTTCACGCTCGGTCTGTGCCGTGACAAGGATGAAGTAGCCCGGGCGATCACGCGACAACGCCCGATAGGCCCGGCAGAACTCCACCCCTGACATGCCCGGCATCATCCAGTCGCTGACGACGAGGCTGATGTCATATCCGGTGCATATTTCCAGCGCTTCCTCGCCGCTTGCTGCCTCCAGCGTCGCATAACCCCAGCGCTCCAGCGTCCTGACCATCAACCGGCGATGCGCCCGGCTGTCGTCGACGACCAGAACCGCCTCGCCCGTCGGCATTACCTGGTTCATCGTGGGAAGTAAGACTTCGGAATTCATGCCCTCAGGTCTCGCCGATCGGAATTAACGCCCCCTGAAAGATAAAATGCGACTGACACTGCCCCGCAAAACCGCTTGTTTACCCTTCCTCCCCTAGAAGCCCCGCAGGAGGTATGTCCGATGATCGATCAGGCACGCGTGGCAGAGCTTCGCGATGAAGTGGGATCCGAAGATCTTGTCGAGGTCGTCCAGCTCTTCTGCGAAGAGGTCGAGGAAACGCTTCAGCGTCTCGCCTCTCATCCCGCCTCCGGGCTTACCGACGATCTGCACTTTCTCAAGGGCAGCGCGCTCAACATCGGCATGACCGAAGTGGGCCGGTTGTGCCAGTCCGCAGAAATGACCCTGCGCACCGATCCCGCCGCAGTCCCCGACATCGCGGGTATCGCACTGGCTTTCCGAAAGTCGCGGCAGGCGCTCTACCTCGAACTGGACGGCTAAGCCGCCTTCGGACCCCCGTCATGCGGCAAGTCCCGATTCGCCCAAAGTCAACGGATTGGAACCATTCCGGAAACGTTTATCCACCCACCGTGATCACTGCCTGGGTAACGGCCTCATTGATGCCATTTTGCAGACAACGACAAATTCGCCGCTGATGCGCCGCCGTCGCCCCCCAAAATGGCCTTCCGTCTCCCATTCGGCCGGCGACGGCATGATACATCCTGTTTTTCGCATTGATATCAGTTGACTGCGCGGCCCCGGCACCCTCGAATCTTCGATGTCTCAGGTAATTCTGGCAAGAAGTCGCCGCAAATTATCCACAACCCGGGTGACTGCCAAAGTCCTGCCACATATCGTTCCTAGCATGCCTCAAAATTGCCCGGCCAAGCGCCAGAACCGGAGGAAATCTTTCCATGCTGATGAAACTCAAGGGGCCCCTCACCGCCGTGATGGTCTCGTCGATCGCCCTCGTCCCTGCCGCCACAGTGGCCTACATGGCGTCCGCCGACGCCGCTTTCGCAAAATCCGACAAGGCCGGCGGCAACGGCAAGGGGAACGGTGGCCAGAAATCCGCCAAGTCACAGTCCGCATCCGCCCTGAAAGGCAAATCGGGAACCAAATCCGCCTCGGCCGGCGGCGCCAAGCGGCAAGGCCACGGCGGGCTGGACAACCTGTTCAACAAGATCACCGGCAAGAAATCCACGGCCAAGGTCAGGACGAAACGCGCGTCCGCCGCGCCACAGGCCGTCGCCGCCGCACCGAAAAACCGTCCGGTCGAGGGCCAGATGCACGCCAGCGAGCTTGGCAAGATGAACGGCCCGCTTCACGCCAACGTCAATGCCCTGATCGCCCACGTGAAGAACGGCAACACCAATGGTCCGATCGGCGGCATGGCCGCCCTTGCCGTCGCGGGATATGCCGCCGAGGGCGCCGAAGACACACTTTCGCTCTACAACGACTTCGCCGAGCTTGACCGTCTTCTGACGGAAAACGGCTATGTCGATGAAAACGGCGATCCCGATCTCCAGGCCTATCTCGACGATCTTCAGGGCGTTCCCCCGAATACGGCGGTCGACGAAATCGAATTGGCTATCGCCAACGACCCGAACGCGCTCTTCTCGCTTGAGGACGCGCTGAAGGCCGAGAACAACATGGTCCAGGATTTCGCCACCGTGGACGACTACATCGCCTGGCGCGATGGCGACCCCGGCGCAACACCGATCGACGGCGCCGATACGCTGATCACCGATCTCGAAGGACAAGAGCGGCCGGGCGACGAAGAGGCTGATTTCGCCAACCAGGTCATCGGAGACCGCACCGCGGCCGAAGACTACATGCTCTCGATCTGGAACAAGGGCGATGGCGACGACACCGTGCGCTCGGACGCCGAGAATGAACTTCTGACAATTCTCTATGACCGCATCGCCGCCGATGGCGAAGCGTTGGACTCGGCTATCGAAGAATACGCCGATCTGCCCGAACCCCCGGCGCCCGACGCGGGTGAAGAGGTCGCCGAGTGCTCTGCCGAGGATACCGACTGCGCGGTGGATGAAGAAATCGCTTCCGCCGACTGACCGGCTCGAAAGGCCTGACAAAGGGCGGCTTCGGCCGCCCTTTCCTTTTGCGGACCACCTTGTTCATCCTGCCGAAAAACCGTAAACGCGCCCGGATACCAGAAACCGGGAAATACCCATGTCCGCGCCCAAGAAAGTCGTGCTTGCCTACTCCGGCGGCCTCGATACCTCGATCATCCTGAAATGGCTTCAAACCGAATACGGTTGCGAGGTCGTCACCTTCACCGCCGATCTCGGTCAGGGCGAAGAACTGGAGCCGGCCCGCGCCAAGGCCGAGATGATGGGCGTCAAGGAAATCTATATCGAGGACCTTCGCGAGGAATTCGTCCGCGATTTCGTCTTCCCGATGTTCCGCGCCAACGCGCTCTACGAAGGGCTTTACCTGCTCGGCACGTCCATCGCCCGGCCGCTGATCTCCAAGCGGCTGGTCGAGATCGCCGCCAAGACCGGAGCCGACGCCGTATCGCACGGCGCGACCGGCAAGGGTAATGACCAGGTGCGGTTCGAACTCAGCGCCTATGCGCTCAACCCCGACATCAAGGTCATCGCGCCCTGGCGGCTTTGGGATCTGACCTCGCGCACGCGTCTTCTGGACTTCGCCGAGAAGAACCAGATCCCGATCGCGAAGGACAAACGCGGCGAAGCCCCGTTCTCGGTCGACGCGAACCTTCTGCACACCTCGTCCGAAGGCAAGGTGCTGGAAGACCCCGCCGTCGAAGCGCCCGATTACGTCGCCCAGCGCGTCGTGCCGGTGGAACAGGCCCCCGACACGCCCGAATTCGTCGAGATCACATTCGAGAAGGGCGATGCCGCTGCCATCGACGGCCAGGCGATGTCGCCGGCCACGATCCTGACCAGGCTGAACGAACTTGGCGGAAAGCACGGCATCGGCCTGCTGGACCTGGTCGAGAACCGCTTCGTCGGCATGAAATCCCGCGGCGTCTACGAGACACCCGGCGGCACGATCCTGTTGGAAGCGCATCGCGGCATCGAACAGATCACGCTCGATTCCGGCGCGGGCCACCTCAAGGACTCGATCATGCCGCGCTATGCCGAGCTGATCTACAACGGCTTCTGGTTCTCGCCCGAACGCGAGATGCTTCAGGCGCTGATCGACAAGAGCCAGGAACATGTTTCCGGCACCGTCCGCGTGAAACTCTACAAGGGTGCCGCCCGCACGGTGGCCCGTTGGTCGGATCACTCGCTCTATTCCGAGCAGCACGTCACCTTCGAAGAGGACGCCGGCGCCTACGACCAGAAGGACGCCCAGGGTTTCATCCAGCTCAACGCGCTTCGGCTGAAGCTGCTGGCGGCGCGCAAACGGCGGCTTGGCTGAGGGCCGCGCGCCCTCACCATCGCGCGGCCGGGTAATCCTGCGTTAACGATTGAAACACCACATCTTGTGGTGGGCGCGGATTTCATTCCAGACGCACCGACAAAATACCGACGCGATACCGACGTAATACCGACGTCCGTTTTTGCGCATTTCCAGTTGTTTTCGCCGGAACCCGGTGCAAATCGCGCCAAGAGCAGGAACCTTGGTGTCAGACTTCGTTAACTGATCTTCCGTACCGCCATCGCTTGGTAATGCGGCAATGCCGCCTCGACCAGTTCCGCCAAGTCGCCCTCCACCACCGGCAACGGCCCCTCGGGCCCCGCGAACCCCGTCGACCGGTGGACGGCCCCGTACCAATGCGGCGCCCAGGCGCCATCGAACCCCTTCGGTCCCGCAGGCCACTCCAGCATCGCCGGATCGAAATCCAGCCCGATGATTTCGCACAGCTTTCCCAGCATTCCGCCGGGATCGTTCCTGATGTCCGCACTGTCCAGTACCGGGCCGGGAAGCCGTTCGAACAACTCCGACTGCCGCTCGTAGCCGATGTCCTGCATGGTCGGGTCTTCGCGCTTTGCCACATAGCTTGCCACCACCCGCGCCGGATGCCGGATCAGGTGAACGTTCACGCACTGCGATGCCCAGTCCAGAGGAAAGCCCTGCACCATGTGGAAGGGCATGTGCTTCATATAAAGGTGTTTTCTGCCGCCAGGTATCTCTCCGGCACAAGCCGCCGCCACCTTGGCCGGATCAGCCTCATGTGCCGCCAGGACCTCTGCCTTCATCGGGTGATCGATCCCGGTTGCCACCAGGTAGGCCGCGTAGAACGGCTCGTCCCATGCCGCGAAATCCTGCCGGTTTCCAAAGGCATACATCATGGCCGTCGAAATGTTCCGCGGCCCAGACCACATGGCAATTCGCATCCCCGCCCTCCGGTTTTTCGGCGACGCTAGGATTGAAACACATTTCACACAAGCGCGACATCACGCGCCGTTGAATTGCGCTTTGCGAACCCGCTCGGGCATTCTGAGAACAACAAACGAGGAGCTACGCGATGACTCTGACATTCCAATCCCTCAAGGCCCCGCTTCTCGCGGTCTTCATCGTTCTCGGTCTCGCCATTCAATGCGAGCCCGCTCAGGCGGCCTCGACAAAGAAGGCCTATTTCGCAGGCGGTTGCTTCTGGTGCGTCGAGGCTGATTTCGAGAAGCTCAAGGGTGTTGGCGAGGTCGTTTCCGGTTATACCGGCGGCACAGTCGCCAACCCGACCTACAAACAGGTCACACGCGGCGGCACCGGCCATTATGAAGCCGTGGAGATCCGGTACGACCCGTCCAGGATTTCTTACGAACAGCTACTGCACGCCTTCTTCAGATCGGTCGACCCGACCGACGCCGGAGGTCAGTTCTGCGACCGCGGCAACAGCTACCGCACTGCCGTTTTTGTTCAGAACCCTGAAGAAAAGGCCGCGGCCGAATCGGTCAAGGCGGCCGCGGAACGCGAGCTTGGGAAGAAGATCGTCACGCCAATTCTCGAGGCAAAGCCCTTCTATCTGGCCGAGGAGTATCACCAGGATTACTACAAGGGCGAGGATTTGGTATTGACCCGTCGCGGCCCGAAAAAGATGAAAGACGCCTACAAGTTCTACCGCGATGCCTGCGGCCGCGACGAGCGTGTCCGGCAGCTTTGGGGCAACGCGGCCCTTTTTGCCGGGTAGGATTTATCCGACCTTGCAGGCGGCCAGAACAGCCATGTGCAGGATATCGTTGACACTGCTGACCGACGGGAGAATCTGAATCGGCTTGTCGACCCCCGTCAAGATCGGCCCGATCACCGTAGCACCTGCCATTTCCTGCATGAGCTTGACGGAAATCGACGCTGAATGCCTGGCGGGAACAACCAGAATGTTTGCAGGTCCCGTAAGGCGTGAGAACGGATAGGCTTCCTGGGCTTTTAGATTCAATGCGACGTCGACCGTCATCTCGCCTTCATACTCGAAGTCCACATTCATCTGGTCCAGGACTTTCGGCGCCTTGTGCATCTTTTCTGCACGCTCCGACACCGGGTAGCCGAATGTCGAGAAGCTGACAAAGGCCACTCTTGGCTCAAGACCCAGCGACCGCGCCACCTTGGCGCTTTGTACCGCGATATGTGCCAGATCGTGATCGTCCGGCCATTCATGAACCAGTGTATCGGCAATCAGAACGATGCGGCCGCGATGCAGCAGCGCCGTCACTCCGACCGCGCCGTCTTCGGCCCGAGCGTCGAAGACGTGATTTATATGGTTCAAGACATGGGCAGACTTCCGCGTGGCGCCGGTAACAAGCGCGTCGCCATGACCATGCGCCAGCATAAGCGCCCCGAATACATGGCGGTCGCGGGCGGCCAGGCGATGAATGTCGGCACGATCGAAACCCGAGCGCTGCAGCCTGCGGTAAAGGAAGTCCTTGTAGGTTTCCAGGTGAGACGTATTGGCGGCGTTGATGATCTCCAGTTCACCGACAGCGTCCCCCAACCCTTCGGCCGCCAGTCTTTGTTTAACGTCGGCCTCTCGTCCAACGACGATGGCCTTTCCGTACCCGTTTCTTTGATAGGAAACTGCCGCCCGCAGCACGCGCGAGTCGTCTCCCTCGGCAAAGATCATCCGCGATTGCGCTGCCCGTGCGCGCGCATTGATTGACCGAAGAATACTTGCCGTCGGATCCATGCGCGCCTTCAGCGCCAACTCGTAAGCCTCCATGTCGACGATCGGCCTTCGCGCGACGCCGGTATCCATACCTGCCTTGGCTACGGCGGTAGGAACCCGATGAATCAGCCGCGGATCGAAGGGGGTGGGAATGATGTAATCGCGACCGAAGGTCAGCTTTCGCCCGTACGCGACGGCCACCTCATCGGGCACATCTTCGCGCGCCAGCTCCGCCAGCGCCTCGGCGCAAGCTATCTTCATTTCGTCGTTGATGGCCCGGGCATGAATGTCGAGAGCGCCCCGAAAGAGATACGGAAAGCCAAGGACATTGTTGACTTGGTTCGGGTAGTCGGATCTGCCCGTTGCAACGATTGCGTCCTCGCGTACGGCTTGAGCTTCTTCCGGTGTGATCTCGGGATCTGGGTTTGCCATGGCGAAGATGACAGGATTGGGCGCCATGCTTTCCACCATATCGGTGGTCACGGCGCCTTTCGCACTGACTCCTAAAAATACATCGGCATCTTTCATCGCTTCTTTAAGAGTTCTAAGTTCGGTCTTTACCGCATGCGCCGATTTCCACTGGTTCATGCCGTCCGTGCGACCCTGCCAGATGACTCCCTTCGTATCGCAGATGATACAGTTCTCGTGGCGGGCGCCCATACGCTTGAGCAACTCGATACAGGCAATTCCGGCCGCGCCGGCTCCGTTCAGTACGATTCTGACATCCCCGATCTTCTTTCCGGACAAATGCAGCGCATTCAGAAGTCCCGCAGCACAGATGACGGCCGTTCCGTGCTGGTCGTCATGAAAAACGGGAATGTCGCACTCTTCCTTTAGGCGCTGCTCGATGATGAAACATTCCGGCGCCTTGATGTCCTCCAGGTTAATGCCGCCGAAAGTCGGACTCATCAGACGGACGGCCTGGCAGAACGCGTCGACATCTTCCGTATCCAGCTCGATATCGATCGAGTTGACGTCCGCAAACCGCTTGAAAAGAATGGCCTTGCCTTCCATGACCGGCTTGGCGCCCAGGGCACCCAGGTTGCCCAACCCCAGAACGGCCGTGCCGTTGGATATGACGGCAACAAGGTTCCCCTTGTTCGTATAATCATAGGCAACTTCGGGATTTGCGGCGATTTCCTCGCAAGGTATGGCGACACCGGGTGAGTATGCCAACGAGAGATCGCGCTGCGTTGTCATCGGCACCGTGGGGTGTATCTCGAACTTTCCCGGGCTCGGATGCATGTGAAAGGACAATGCGTCCTCGCGCGTGAACTTCGGATTCGACATTCGCGGTCCTCCCTGTGTCCGTCGACATTACCGGCCAGCACGGCGGGAGCAACAGCACGATTTCGCCTTTCGCCCGCTGATTCTGCCCGTTAGATTTCTGAAACAACACGCTGGGGGTGTGAGCAGTGACAGTCGCAAACGCCGCCGTCACACCGATGATGGCGCAATATCTGGAAATCAAAGGAGAGCACCCTGAGGCGCTTCTTTTCTACCGGATGGGCGACTTCTATGAGCTGTTCTTCGACGATGCCATCGTCGCCTCGCAGGCGCTGGACATAGCGCTTACAAAGCGCGGCAAGCATCTGGGCGAAGACATCCCGATGTGTGGAGTCCCGGTTCACTCGGCCGAAGGCTATTTGCTGACGCTGATCCGAAAGGGTTTTCGCGTCGCCGTATGCGAACAGCTTGAAGATCCTGCAGACGCGAAGAAGCGGGGCTCCAAGGCAGTCGTCAAACGGGGTGTCGTACGTCTTGTGACTCCGGGAACGTTGACTGAGGAATCCCTTCTCGAGGCCCGCCGAAGCAACTTTCTGGCCGCGCTTTGCGAAGTCCGCGATGAAGCGTCGGTGGCGTGGGTCGATATCTCGACCGGAGAATTCCGCGTACTGCCATGCGAGACGTCGCGCTTTGCACCCGAATTAGCGAGACTTCAGCCTCGCGAGGTTCTTGTTGCGGACAACCGGGAGTCGGATCTTTACGACCTCATATCGGACTCAGGGGCGTCAGTGACACCTTTGGCAACGGCCGCCTTTGACAGTCAGGGGGCTGCGGCGCGACTGAAGCAGCTCTTCAAGGTTGGCAGCCTGGATGCGTTTGGCTCATTCACGCGCGCCGAGATTTCGGCGATGGGCGCCATCGTGGGCTATCTGGATCTCACGCAGAAGGGAAAACTTCCGCTTCTACGTCGGCCCCTGCGCGAGACGGTGAATTCCGCCGTTCAGATCGATGCCGCCACGCGCCGCAATCTGGAGTTGACGCGTTCGCTTTCCGGGGGGAGAGACGGCTCGTTGTTGGCTGCAATAGACCGCACAACCACTGCCGCCGGCGGTCGACTTCTGGAGCGCAGGATTTCATCTCCCTCGCGCGATATCGAGACGATCCTAGAACGACTTGAGGCTACGGGCTGGTTCTTTGAAAACCCGGATATCTGTGAGGCGGTGCGTGCCTTTTTGCGGCGCTGCCCAGACATCCAGCGCGCGCTGTCACGAGTTGCAATCGGTCGTGGCGGGCCGCGTGATTTGACGGCCATCAGGGATGCTCTTTCCCAGATGCCCGAAATCACGAAACTTCTTCCCGGCGACGTGCCGGAAGTCATGCGTTCCTGGCTTGGCGAACTCGCGGGCTTCGACGACCTTCTGGACATGCTTGAAAGCGCCCTTGTCGGGGATCCTCCGCTTCTTGCGCGAGATGGAGGCTACATCGCCTCCGGCTTCGACGCTGAGCTCGACGAAGCACGACTGCTTCGCGACAAGGGGCGTGGCGTTATCGCTGGTTTTCAGGCGGACTACGCCAGCGAGACAGGCATCTCGTCGCTCAAGATCAAACACAACAATGTTCTGGGGTATTTCATCGAGACCACTGCTACTCACGCCGAAAAGATGCTTTCGGCTCGTCACTCTGACAGGTTCATACATCGCCAGACAACTGCGAACGCGGTTCGGTTCACTACCGTGGAATTATCTGAAGTAGAGACGAAAATCCTTAACGCCGGCGCTCGTGCTCTCGAGTTGGAGAAGGTCCATTTCGAAAAAATCTCCCAGGCCTTGCTCGGCATGCAGGGTCCCCTGGGGGCCGCTGCCGTGGCCCTGGCGGAAATCGACGTGGCGTCCGCTTTCGCCACGATCGCCCGCGCGGATGATTGGTGTAAACCACGGATAGACGAAAGCCGGGCCTTCCGCGTCATTGGCGGCAGGCATCCAGTTGTCGAGAAGGCCCTGAAGGGCGAGGGTCGTGCACCATTCATCTCTAACGACTGCGATTTGTCGGCAGACGATGGCGCATCGATCTGGCTGCTGACCGGGCCCAACATGGCTGGCAAGTCTACTTTCTTGCGTCAGAACGCCCTGATTGCACTTCTGGCTCAGTCTGGAAGCTTCGTGCCGGCAAAAGAGGCGCATGTCGGGATAGTCAGCCAGATATTCAGTCGCGTCGGCGCCGCCGATGATCTTGCTCGCGGGCGGTCGACATTCATGGTCGAAATGGTGGAAACGGCGGCGATCCTGAACCAGGCGGACGAGCGCGCACTGGTGATCCTGGACGAGATTGGCAGGGGCACGGCAACCTATGATGGCCTTTCCATTGCTTGGGCAACCATGGAACACCTTCATGATGCAAACAGGTGCCGCGCTCTGTTTGCGACGCACTATCACGAAATGACACAGCTAGCCGAGAGGCTGACCGACGCCGAAAATGCAACTGTTGCCGTCAAGGAGTGGGACGGCGAGGTGATCTTCCTGCACGAAGTCCGGAAAGGCGCGGCGGATCGAAGCTATGGCGTGCAAGTTGCCCGACTTGCCGGATTGCCTCAGGCCGTGGTCGATCGGGCACGCGTCGTTCTTGAGGCGCTTGAAAAGGGTGAACGCGAAGGCGATGGCCGACAGAAGGCACTTATCGACGACCTTCCGCTTTTCTCGGCATCAATTCCAAGAGCCGAACCACAACGAGGGAAAGCGTCGGAACTGGAAACCAAGTTAGAGTGTCTTCTTCCGGACGACATGACGCCACGTGAAGCTTTGGAAGCGCTCTACGATCTCAAGGCCCTTATCAAGCAGCAGGCGAAGAGCTGACCCCAACCTTTGCCGGGCGCAAAAGACGCTCGTGCATCATGAAGCCTTCCGCGGAAACCTGTATGATTTCGCCCGCCTTTGTGCCTGGTACGGGCGCTTCGAACATGGCTTCGTGGATCGAAGGATCAAACTTGTCGCCAACCTGCGGAGCGATCAGTTCAATGCCGTGTTTCCGGAAAACATTCAGAAGCTCTCGCAAGGTAAGCTCCAGACCTTCGATTACTGCCTTGTTCGCCTCGCGTGTTTCCTCTGGAATGGACTCAACGGCGCGTTTCATGTTGTCGAAGACCGGCAGCATGTCACGAGCCATTCTCGAGCCGCCGTATTGTTCGGCCTCACGCCGATCTCGCTCGGATCTCTTGCGAGAGTTCTCTGCATCGGCAAGTGCACGCATCCACTTGTCTTTGAGTTCGTCCCGCTCGGCCTCGAGTTCAGAAATCCGGATGTCGTCCGCCGGATCCTCCAGGGCTTCCGGGGAATCGATATCAATCAGCTCTTCTTTGTTTGCCGGTTTTTTTGTTTCCGCGTTGCTCATGCCTTGCCTCGATCCGAAATGAGCCGCCCGACAAGTTGGGCGGTATAGTCCACTATTGGCACGATACGTCCGTAGTTCAGACGAGTGGGTCCGATGACCCCGACAGCACCAACAATCTTACGATCCGCGTTCATATATGGAGAAACGACCAAAGAGGAACCCGAAAGTGAAAAGAGTTTGTTTTCGGAACCGATGAATATTCGAACGCCTTCGCCCGCCTCGGCCAGCTCGAGAAAGTCCGCTATGTCTCTCTTTCTTTCGAGATCGTCGAACAGCGTCCGTATTCTATCAAGCTCCTGCTCCTCGGTACTTTCCGCCAGCAGATTGGCACGCCCGCGTACGATCAGCCTTTCGTATGGTGTACCTTCGCTCTCCCAGAATGCCGCACCATTCTCCACCAGCTCGCGAGCAAGCGAATCAAGCTCCTGACGCCGCCGCGAGATCTCTCGCGAGATCACTTCACCCAGTTCGCTGAGTGTGTGGCCCTGCACGATCGAGTTCAGGAAATTCGCCGCTTCCCGCATAGAGCTGGGGGTCTGTCCCGCTGGGGGCGCGAAAACGCGATTCTCCACATGACCATTCGCAAAGACCAGAACCACAAGTGCCCTGTCGTGCCCCAGGCTTACAAACTCGATGTGTTTCAGCGGCGCTTCATGCTTTGGTGCCAGAACCAGGCTTGCACCATGGGTCACGCCGGAAAGAGCGGAACCCACGCGATCGAGGAGTGTGGTGACGTCGACGTTGTTGTCGCTGACGTTACCGTCAATTACGGCGCGATCTTCCGGGGTAAGGTCCGTCACCTCGAGAAGTCCGTCGACAAACATTCGAAGCCCCATCTGGGTCGGAACGCGGCCAGCAGAGACATGAGGGGAATTCAGCAGCCCGAGATACTCGAGGTCCTGCATAACATTCCGAATAGTGGCAGCGCTGACCTGCTCGGACATCTCTCGCGTCAGCGTACGGGATCCCACCGGATCTCCGGTTTGAAGATATCCTTCCACTACCCGCCTGAATACCTCTCGCGAGCGATCGTTCATTTCTTCCAGAAGTTTTCCGGCGTCGTTCATGTTGGCTCATTTTCCAAGGCACAGCAATTAAAGGGAAGGCGTTGCCGTCGTCAATCGGGGTTGATGGCACCCCTGCCGATGACTATCAAGCGCAGTCATTCAAAGCGAGGTAGTCAAATGCGCCCTTCCGGTCGTGATGTAAGCGAGATGCGCCCAATTTCAATTGAACTGGGCGTTGCCCGGCATGCCGAGGGGTCCTGCCTGATCCGCTGCGGGAACACGCATGTACTATGCACTGCGTCCATAGAAGAACGCGTTCCACCGTGGATGAAGAACACCGGTCTAGGTTGGGTTACGGCGGAGTATGGTATGCTGCCCAGATCGACCCACACCAGAACTCGGCGCGAAGCGAAAAACGGTCAATCTGGACGGACGCAGGAAATTCAGCGCCTGATCGGACGCTCGCTGCGGGCTTGTGTCGACCGTCCGGCGTTGGGCGAGCGCCAGATTACGATCGATTGCGATGTTCTGCAGGCGGATGGTGGTACTCGGTGCGCATCGATATCCGGAGGCTGGATCGCGTTGCGCATGGCCGTAAACCAGTTGATGAAGACGGGTCTTGTCGTTACCGATCCGCTTATTGATCATGTGGCTGCCGTTTCTTGTGGCATCTATGCGGGTCAGCCAGTCCTTGACCTGGATTACTCGGAGGATAGTGAGGCCGGTGTTGACGGGAACTTTGTGCTGACCGGTCGAGGACAGCTGATCGAGATTCAAATGTCCGCCGAAGGACAAACATTCTCTCACGATCAATTGCACAAGCTTCTCGAACTTGCCGGCAACGGCGCCAATACGCTGGTCGGCGCTCAGAAGGCGGCGTTCGACGGATGAGGCGCTTTTGCGGTTCGAGGCTCTTGGTTGCCACTCACAACGCGGGAAAGCTGGAGGAGATTGCCGATCTTCTGCGGGACCATGAGATATCGGTTGTGGGTGCGGCCGAACTGGGGCTACCCGAGCCAGAGGAGACGGGGACAACTTTCATCGAGAACGCGCGTATCAAGGCACACGCGGCGGCCAAAAGCGCCGACCTTCCTGCGCTGGCAGATGATTCAGGTATCGAAATCGATGCATTGGATGGCGCGCCCGGCGTCTACACAGCCGATTGGGCCAAGACCGAACACGGCCGTGATTTTGTGTTTGCAATGACGCGGGTTCATGACGAACTGCTTTCAAGAAAGGCGCCTGAGCCCTGGACCGCGCGATTTTGCTGCACATTCGTCCTTGCCTGGCCCGATGGACACGATGAGGTCTTCGAGGGCCGCATGGTGGGTCGGCTTGTCTGGCCGATGCGGGGGAATTTGGGTCATGGCTATGATCCTATGTTTCAACCCAATGGGTACGATCTGACCTTTGGGGAAATGAACCGTTGGGAGAAGAATCGGATAAGCCATCGTGCAGATGCATTCCGGAAGCTTGAGTCGGTGTTCCAGAATGGCTGAAAGGCCCGGTTTCGGCCTTTACGTGCATTGGCCTTTTTGCCAGGCGAAGTGCCCCTATTGCGACTTCAACAGTCACGTGGCCTCACAGGTGGATCAGCATCGTTGGGGCAAAGCGCTGGTGTCTGAGATCCGGCGCATCGGTCGCGAAACCGGCGACCGGGTGCTGGATAGCATTTTCTTTGGTGGCGGAACACCAAGCTTGATGGAGCCGGGCACAGTTGACCGTGTCATCTCTGCCGCCCGGGATGTTTGGGCGCCGTCCAATCAAATGGAGATCACATTAGAGGCAAATCCGACCTCGGCGGAAGCGGCACGGTTCCTCGGTTACGCGGCGGCGGGCGTAAATCGTCTTTCCATAGGAGTTCAGTCACTGCGCGACGCCGACTTGCGGGCTTTGGGCAGGCTGCATACGGCGGCCGAGGCCCGTGAGGCGGTAGCGTTGGCGCGATCGATCTTCGAAAGGGTTTCGTTCGATCTGATTTATGCAAGGCAACATCAAAGTCTTACGGCTTGGAAGGATGAACTGGCAGAGGCGCTTTCTTTCGGCCCTGATCACCTATCGCTTTACCAGCTTTCGGTTGAGGAAGGCACCGCTTTTGGCGATCGCCTCAGGCGCGGAAGATTAGCCGGGCTGCCGCATGAAGACCTTGCGGCGGACATGTTCGAAATGACGCAGGAAATGACTTTGAGTGCCGGTCTGCCTGGATACGAGGTGTCCAATCACGCTGTGCCCGGAAACGAATCCCGGCACAACCTGATCTATTGGCGCTCGGGGGATTGGGCCGGCGTTGGACCGGGGGCCCATGGAAGAATGACTACCTCTGGGGGGCGCATTGCCACAGAGCATCACGCCTCACCCGGCGCGTGGATCAAGGCCGTTGAAACCACCGGATCTGGCGAATCCAACAGAGAGCTGATGTCCGGGGAATCGGCCTTCGAAGAAGCTGTCATGATGGGACTTCGGCTGAGCGAGGGGATCCCATTGATCGGCATTTCTGCTGACTTACTGTATAAAATCAATGAGTTAGAAGAGTCCGGGCTTCTCGGGTATGTTTCGGGCAGATTACGGACCACCCAAGCTGGGCGGCCCGTTCTGAATCACATACTTCGCCAGCTGCTGACTTAGTCGAAATTGGGATCTGTCGGTACCGAGAGTTTTCGACAGATCTGGTCGAGCTGATCCAGCGACTTGTACCTGAGTGTCAGGGTACCTGTCGATTTGCCTTCTTCGTGGTTGATGTTGACCGACAAGCCCAGGGCGGCCGATAGGTCTTCTTCAAGGCGACGGGTGTCGGCGTCCTTGGGTGCTGTGGCGTTGCTTGCTGGCAGCGCTTTCGGTCTGTCTGTTGTCGTTTTGACCAAAGCCTCTACCTGTCGTACCGAGAGGCCTTTCTTTACGATCTCGGCTGCCAGACCGGAAGGATCACTGGCCGTCACCAATGCCCTTGCGTGGCCCGCAGAGAGCTTGCCATCCCGAACCAAATCAAGAACGTCCTCTGGAAGATTGAGAAGCCTCAGAAGGTTGGCAATGTGGCTTCGGCTCTTTCCCAATGCTTCCGACAGTTGTTCCTGAGTATGGCCAAATCGGTCCATTAACTGCCGATAGCCTGCTGCTTCCTCGATGGCGTTCAAGTCTGCACGTTGGATGTTTTCGATGATCGCAAGTTCGAGAACTTCGGTGTCGTCCAGGTCACGGATGATCGCGGGAACCTGATGCAGCTGAGCACGCTGAGCGGCCCTCCACCGGCGCTCGCCCGCAACAATTTCGTATCCTTCCGGATTTCGGGGGTTCTTCCGTAGAATAAGCGGCTGAATGACTCCCTTCTCGCGTATCGAGGCTGAGAGCTCGTTAAGCGCATCTTCAGCAAACGTTCTGCGCGGCTGATCGGGATTCGGAGAAATCAAGGCAATATCGATGAAGTATTCCGGCTTGCGAGATCCCTGTTCGGGCGCGGCGCGAGTTGGCGAAGAATCGACGTCTGCCATGAGGGCCGACAATCCTCGCCCCAGTCCTCTACGCTCGGCCTTAGCTTGTGCCATTTCTCTACCCTATGATGCGGTTTGCCTGCTTCTTCCTACCATTTCTTGTGCCAGAGCGCGATAGGCAATACTGCCCTTCGATGCCGGATCATACGAAATTACCGGCAGCGCATAGGATGGTGCTTCGGAGACGCGAACGTTTCTCGGGACAATAGTCGTAAAGACAAGATCTCCGAGTGTACTTCTGGCGTCCATTTCCACCTGTTGACTCAGGTTGTTCCGCGCATCGTACATCGTCAGCAGCACTCCCTCGATCCGAAGTCCCGGGTTTGCGGTTTGACGCACCTCACGAATGGTCAGCATCAGTTGGGAAAGACCCTCTAGTGCGAAGAACTCGCTTTGGAGCGGCACAAGGACAGAATCGGATGCAACCATCGCGTTTACAGTTAGCAAGCTGAGCGATGGTGGGCAGTCGATAAGAATGTAGTCCAGATCGTAATTGTCAATTGCGGGCTGCCGCAGGGCGTCATGCAGCAGAAAGCTTCGCTTCTCGGTGGCCATCATTTCGATGTCCGCCGAGCTTAGATCCGTTGTCGCCGGAGAGAGCAACAACCCCTCGACGTTGGTTTCCCTGATCACATCCTTCAATTCGGCACCCTCGAGCAGAAGATCATAGGTCGTCTTGACCCGATCTTCAGGATCGATACCCAAGCCAGTTGACGCATTGCCCTGGGGGTCGAGATCAACGAGAAGGACATTGTAGCCCTCCTCCGCCAGGGCGGCACCAAGGTTTATGGCGGTCGTTGTCTTTCCCACTCCGCCTTTCTGGTTCGCGACAGAAATAATGCGGGGCAACGGGGGCCTGGTTGGGTCAGACACGCTCGATATCTCCGATTTTCAGAACGACGGCCTCTTTGTCCGTCTGGCTAATATGAGTTTCGCAGCGGAAACGCCATGTTTCAAGCGCCTGAGAAATTTCCGAACTTGCCTTTGAGCCCTTTGGAAACAAGGCTGCGCCGTCCGATGAAAGGTGGCGCTTCGCAAGGCCCAGCAATGTAGGCAATTGTGCAAGCGCCCGCGCCGACAACACATCGACAGCAAGCGGTGCCAGGGTTTCCGCTCGTTGTACCAGAACCGTCATGTCGATGCCCGTTTCGCGTCCAACCGCCCGCAGAAAAGCCGCTTTCCTTTGGTCTGATTCGACAAGAGTGACCGTGGCATTCGGGCATTGCTCCGCTGCGATCATCGCTATGACGGCCCCTGGGAAGCCGCCTCCGCTTCCAAGGTCGGCCCATGATTTCCAGCCAACCGGGGCCAGCTTCAAGAGTTGCGCCGAATCCAGCATATGGCGCGTCCATATGCTGTGTTCCGTGGATTTTGAAATCAGATTTATCCTGGCGTTCCACCGCTGAAGAAGTCTTTCGTAGATCTGCAGCCGGTCCATTGTTTCACGTGAAACACCTGTAATGCGCTGAAAAGCGGCGTCATCGTTCATATGGCGCGTTTACGCTCTCTTTGACGCAGCTTCGCTAGCATAAGCGTCAGGGCCGCGGGCGTCATGCCCTCCACTCGCCCCGCCTGTCCCAGCGTCTCAGGGCGGATGTGTTCCAGCTTCTGACGAAGCTCGTTCGAAAGGCCGTTCAGGCTGGAATAATCGAAATCATCGGGAATTCGATGCGCCTCATCCCGCCGGAGACTTTCAACGTCCCGCTTTTGCCGATCGATATACTGCGAATACAAAGCGTCCCGCTTGAGCTGTAAACGAACCGGGTCAGGAATATCGCTCAGGTCGGGGAAGAGGCCCAAAAGATCAGTGAAATCAACATCCACAAAAGACAGAAGCGCCAGCGCGCTTCGCTGCTCTCCGTCGGCGGAAATTCGAATGCCGGCATCGGCCGCCTGCCTCGCGGAAACCGTCGCGACCTCAAGCCTTTGGCGTCCGGCGGCCAGGTCATCCCGCTTCTTCTCGAAAGCTTGTTTTCGGTCGTCCCGCACACACCCGACCTCAATTCCCCTTGGCGTAAGTCGTTGGTCAGCATTATCCGCTCTCAAAGACAGACGGAATTCCGCGCGCGAGGTGAACATGCGATAGGGTTCCGTAACACCGCGCGTGGTCAAATCGTCGATCATCACGCCAAGATAAGACGTCTCGCGCCCGAAGGTGACAGGCTCCACGCCAATCGCGTCGCTTGCCGCATTGAGGCCCGCGACAAGCCCCTGCGCCGCGGCCTCCTCGTAGCCAGTTGTGCCGTTGATCTGCCCGGCAAGATAAAGCCCGGGCACATCTTTCAGCCGAAGCGTGTGGGTAAGGGCTCGAGGATCAACGTAGTCGTACTCGATAGCGTAACCCGGCTGTGCGATCTTTGCTTCTTCAAGACCGCGGATTGACCGCACATAGTCGAGCTGAACATCTTCTGGAAGAGACGTGGAGATGCCGTTCGGATAGACAAGATCGCTCGACAGGCCCTCGGGTTCCAGGAAGACCTGGTGGGACTCTTTATCCGAGAACCTGACAACCTTGTCTTCAATCGACGGGCAGTATCTTGGCCCAACGCCATCAATCCGCCCGCCGTACATGGCTGAACGAGACAGGTTGCTTCTGATGATGTCGTGGGTTTTTTCATTGGTATGAGTAATGCCGCACGAGACCTGATGGATTCTTGGTGCGTTCGACAAGAACGAGAACATGACCGGATCTTCGTCGCCGGGCTGTTCTTCTAGCACGGCCCAGTTCACGGATGATTTAAGGATTCTCGGTGGCGTCCCGGTCTTAAGGCGCGCGGCGGCAAGGCCAAACTCGTCGATACGTTCTGCCAGGCGGATCGAAGGTGCGTCGCCGATGCGTCCGCCCGGTCGAGAAACATCCCCGATATGAATTATGCCACGGAGAAACGTTCCCGTCGTCAAAACCACCGCGCCCGAATGAATGCTGGAGCCATCGTCCAAGAGCACGCCATTCGCGGCACCGGCTCGAACCAGAAAATCGACAACCTCCGCTTCGATTAGCTCAATCCTTGGGTGCGAAGTCATCTCCCGCTGCATCTCTGCGCGGTATACGGCACGGTCTGCCTGGGCCCTCGGACCCTGAACCGCTGGTCCTTTTCGTCGGTTCAGAAGTCGGAACTGGATGCCTGCCCGGTCCGCCACCTGCCCCATGATGCCGTCCAGCGCATCAATCTCTCGAACAAGGTGCCCCTTGCCGAGGCCTCCGATGGCCGGATTACAAGACATGACGCCGACGCCGCCAACGCTTAGCGTGACGAGCGCCACATTCGCTCCGCGGCGCGCGGCCGCATGCGCCGCTTCAACACCCGCGTGCCCTGCGCCAACCACCACAACATCGGAGTAACGCTGTTTCACGTGAAACAATCCTTCATTTACCTATGCAGAAGCTGGAGAAAATCTCATCCAGGATATGTTCTACGTCGACTCGACCGACAAGCGAGTCCAGCGCCCGGATGCCGGTCCGCAGATCCTCTGCGATCAACTCCGCCAATTCAGGAGATGTGTCTAACCGATCCAGGGCGATTCCTAAAGAACCATCTGCCTGCTCCATCGCCCGTCGGTGGCGCTCTCGAATTGCCACTCCGGCGAAGGCAGCGCGACCTTCGAGTTCCTTCGTTATCCGAAGGACAAGGTGGTCCAGGCCGTCACCCGTGAGAGCAGAAAAATCGCCCCCAGATATGTCAGACTTGGAAACCACCACGATGTCGCCCTGGCGCGGTGCGAATGGTGGTGTCTCGTCCGCATCCTCAAGAAGAATAACACAGAGATCCGACTGCGCCGCGCGAGCCTTAGCCCGCTCGATGCCCAGCTCTTCCACTTTATCTTTCGAAAGCCTAAGGCCAGCTGTATCCAGAAACGTCACCGGCAAACCGGACAAATCCATCCGAACCTCAATGACATCTCGGGTAGTGCCCGCGATGTCAGAGGTTATCGCCGCTTCTCGGCCGGCCAGCGCATTCAGAAGCGTCGACTTTCCGACATTCGGACGGCCGACAATAGCAACCTCAAAGCCCTCTCGTATCCGCTCGGCCGCAGAGAATCCGGACACCTCAGTCTTTAGATACTTGCGGCATCCCTCGATCAAGGCACGCACCTCGGGTATTACGTCGACCGGGACATCTTCATCCACGAAGTCGATCGTTGCTTCAAGCAGCGCCGCAGCTCTTATCAGATCGCGCCGCCACTCCTCCGCGCGCCGACCCAGCGCTCCGGACAAGATACGAATAGACTGCTTTCGCTGTGCCTCGGTCTCCGCCTCAATCAGGTCAGAGAGGCCTTCGACCTGCGCAAGATCCAGACGCTCATTCTCCAGGGCACGCCTTGTAAACTCGCCCGGATCCGCCTGCCTGTAGCCCGGAACATCCGCCAACGCGGACAGCACGGCATTCACTGTGGCAAGCGATCCATGAAGGTGAAGCTCTACACTGTCCTCACCTGTGAAGCTGGCGGGTGCGCGAAAGGCCAATACCACAGCCTCATCGAGGATTTGGTCTTTGTACCGGAGCCTCCTAACGCTTGCCTTGCGAACTTCCGGAATGGAGCATCCGAACTCCTCAAACACCCTGAATGCGTCCGGCCCGGAAATTCGAACAACAGAAACACCCGATTTTCCCCGGGCCGAGGCCTGTGCAAAAACGGTATCCATTATTTAACCTTCTGTTTTAACACAGAAAATTACGTGTTCATCGACTCGAAGAACTCGGCGTTGGTTTTTGTCTGCTTCAGCTTGGAAAGCAAGAACTCGATCGCGTCGGTGGTGCCCATAGGATTGAGAATGCGCCGCAGCACAAAGGTTTTCTGAAGGTCAGACTTATCGACCAGCAGCTCCTCTTTCCGGGTTCCGGACTTGAGAATATCCATCGCGGGATACACGCGCTTGTCTGCGACCTTGCGATCCAGGACAATCTCGCTGTTGCCCGTACCTTTGAATTCCTCGAAGATTACTTCGTCCATCCGACTTCCGGTATCGATCAGAGCCGTAGCGATGATCGTAAGGGATCCGCCTTCCTCGATGTTTCTAGCAGCACCGAAGAAGCGTTTGGGCCTTTGCAGCGCGTTGGCATCAACGCCGCCTGTCAGGACTTTCCCGGAAGAAGGAACAACGGTGTTGAAGGCGCGGCCAAGACGCGTGATCGAGTCGAGAAGGATGACCACGTCCCTCTTGTGCTCGACAAGACGCTTCGCCTTTTCGATCACCATATCAGAAACGGCAACATGGCGGGTTGCCGGTTCGTCGAAGGTGGAGGAAACGACCTCTCCTTTGACGGAGCGCTGCATATCCGTAACTTCTTCCGGACGTTCGTCTATCAGAAGTACGATAAGGTAGCACTCGGGGTGATTTGTCTCGATCGAATGCGCAATATTTTGCAGCAAAACGGTTTTGCCCGTTCGCGGAGGCGCAACGATCAGACAACGCTGGCCTTTACCGACAGGAGCGACAAGGTCGATAATCCTTGCCGAGCGATCCTTGATCGTCGGATCCTCGATCTCCATCTTCAGGCGTTCATCCGGGTACAAGGGCGTGAGGTTATCGAAACTGACCTTGTGACGCGCTTTTTCTGGCTCTTCGAAGTTGATCTTCTCAACCTTCGTAAGTGCAAAGTAGCGCTCGCTCTCGACTGGTTCACGAATGACCCCCTCTACAGAGTCACCGGTCCTCAGGGCATGCTGCCGGATCATTTCCGGAGAAACGTAGATATCGTCTGGACCGGGCAGATAGTTCGCTTCCGGTGATCTCAGAAACCCAAATCCATCCTGAAGAACTTCAAGCACTCCGTCGCCACCGATCACCCAGTCTTCGTCCGCACGCTCTTTCAGGATCGAGAACATCATCTCGCCCTTGCGCATGGTGGAAGCATTCTCAATCTCCAGCTCCTCGGCCATGGACAGGAGCTCTTTCGGAGACTTCGATTTCAGGTCTGCAAGATTGAGACGATCGCTCATGATCAAATCCTCACCGGCGGCGCGCGGCCGCAGACTGTGTATTTCGTCGGCAGGTCATCGATGAGCAGGACGCGCATCGGCACGGCCTACTTAGGTGCCCCCTGATCATGAGTCAATCAGCGTTACACCGGACGGGCAACGACAGAGACCACGATAACGATCATCAAGACCGTTGGAACCTCGTTCATGAGCCGGTAATGACGCCCTTCCCTTCTGTTTCCCCCGGACGCGAAATCCTTTCTTCGAATCCCACACCAATGGTGGAACCAAGTCATACCCAGAACTGCAGCTGCCTTCGTCCACGGCCAAAGCTGGGTCCAGTCTATGATTCCGGGCGTCGCCACAAGCAAGAGGCCGAAAAGCCAAGTCGCTATCATCGACGGATTCATGATCAATGTCAGAAGCTTATACTCCATCGTCACGAAGAGATCATGCGTCTGGCTCGTCAGATCAACTTGCTCTGAATGGTAGACAAATAGCCGAGGTAAGTAGAAAAGACCGGCCATCCACGCAATCACCGAAATCACATGAAGCGACTTTGTCCATGGATAGAGACCGCTCAGCAGATCGCCCATCATCAGTACTCCTCACTGTCATGACACGACATAAAATATAGTAAGAATAAAAGGGAAGGATGTTGATTTGGTTGTATACTGGATAAGTCGAATTCAAGCATCTCTGCACGACTTATCCACAAGGGAAAATGCAGGAAGCAGAAGCCCCACAGAGCAGCTGAGAGCCAGAAGATAATCCTTTCCAATTAAAACCTTATGCCAGTAGTTCAGCAACCTGAGCATGTGAATAATCCTGTATGAATTCGCTAAAACAACAGGATTCACACAGTGTAGAAAATCCAGCTATCCACGGGGGATAACTGGCACACGGAATGGACACGATCCGCCGAAGATGAAGACGCGGTTGTTCCATGTGACATTTCCTGCCAGTTGCTGACAAAGGTTTGCACAGAGTTGTCCACATGACGTCCAATCTCATACTTGCATCGCGTTCCGAGATCAGGGCGGAACTTCTGAGGAAAGCTCAAGTCCAGTTCGATACAGAAGACGCCAGGGTCGACGAGGAGTCCATAAAACAGGGGCTTCTTGCAGAAGGAGCACATCCTCGTGACATCGCTGACAAACTTGCAGAGGCAAAGGCCAGGAAGGTATCCGGTCGAAATCCGTCGGCTCTTGTGCTTGGATGTGACCAGGTCTTGTCGGTCGGACGAAACCTGTATTCCAAGGCGGAAAGCGAAAGTGAAGCGATTGAGCAACTTCGCGAACTTCGCGGCAAGACCCACCATCTTTTCTCGGCGCTGGTCATCTGCGAGGGTGGCGACCCCAAGTGGCGACACATCGGACAGGCGCGGTTGACGATGAGAGATGCCAGTGACGCATACATCGCGGACTATGTTTCGAGGAACTGGGAGAGCATTCAAGGGTCTGTCGGTAGCTATAAGCTAGAGGAAGAAGGCATCCGACTTATGTCGAAGATTGACGGCGACTATTTTTCCATCCTTGGTCTGCCGCTTGTGGAACTCTTGTCGTACCTGACATTCCGGGGCACGTTGCAGGAATGAGCCCGAAGAAAATCCCACTCGCCGGCGTAATTGGTTCTCCGGTCGCACATTCCAGATCCCCGCGGCTGCACCAACACTGGCTGCGCAGATACGGAATACAAGGCCACTATATTCCCATGGATATCGCCTCGGAAGATCTTGAGGCGGCTCTCGAAACCTTGCCAAAACTCGGGTTCATCGGGGTGAATGTGACAATCCCACACAAGGAGCACATCCTGCGGCTGGCCGACGTTGTATCCGACAGAGCCGCGCTAATCGGAGCCGCCAATACAATCGTGTTTCGCGAGGACGGCAAAGTCCACGCCGACAACACCGACAGCTATGGATTCCTTGAGAATCTCAGACACGGCGCTCCCGGCTGGATTCCCAACGCTGGACCGGCAGCGGTCCTGGGCGCGGGAGGGGCAGCGCGCGCTGTGATCATCGCGTTGCTCGACTCGGGCGTCGAAGAAATACGTTTGTCGAACCGGACGAAAACGCGGGCCGAGTCCTTGCGGCAGGAGTTCGGGACGAAGATTTCCGTCTATGACTGGGTTCAGGCGGGCAATATGCTGGAAGGCGCGGCCACTGTGGTGAACACCACATCTCTCGGGATGGTCGGAAAACCAGACTTACGCATTCCGCTGGACGCCATTGATAAAAGTGCTGTCGTCACGGACTTGGTCTATACGCCTCTGGAAACCCATTTGTTGACCGTTGCCAGGTCAATGGGCTGTCAGACGGTCGACGGTCTGGGAATGCTTCTTTACCAGGCGGCGCCGGGATTCGAGCGTTGGTTTGGCATTCGGCCGGAAGTGGACGACGAATTGCGCAAAGCGGTGCTGAGGTGAAAAAGCCGTTTGTAATCGGTCTGACTGGCTCAATCGGCATGGGCAAGACTACGACAGCCAAGATGTTTGCTGAGAAAGGCATTCCGGTATGGAGTGCTGACGAAGCAGTTCACAGAATCTACCGCTCGGGCGGACCCGCCGAAGATGCGATCGCGCGGATTTGCCCCAGTGCCGTTGGCGACGCTGGCGTCGACCGAGCTGAGCTTTCCGAGTGGCTTGCAGGGCGACCCGAGAGACTCGCACAACTGGAAGAAATTGTGCATCCGCTGGTCCGGGAGGACAGGCGGCGCTTCCTGGAAAATGTGGACTCTGAAATTGTGCTGCTCGACATCCCGCTTTTGTTTGAAACCGGCGCGGATGCCGGCGTGGACACAGTCGTCGTCGTTACCACTTCACCCGAAGAGCAGCGCCGGCGCGCTCTGGCTCGCCAAGGCATGAGTGAAGAAAAACTGAAAGTGATCCTTGGTAATCAGATGCCCGATTCAGAAAAGAGAGCGAGAGCGGATCACATTATCGAAACAGCGACGCTTGATGATGCCAATGCCGCAGTGCAAAAAGTGATCAACGAGATCAAGGACCACCTTGCACATGCGTGAAATTGTACTGGACACCGAGACTACCGGGTTCGACCCTGAGGCAGGCGACAGGATCGTCGAAATCGGAGCGGTCGAGCTCAATGGGCATATGCCCACCGGGAATACCTACCATCAGTACATCAACCCGCAACGCTCTATGCCCCGGGAAGCATTCGAGGTGCATGGATTGGGGGACGACTTTCTCCGCAACAAGCCCGTTTTCAAGGAGATCGCCAGCGCTTTTGTAGAATTCATCAGCGGTGCCAAGCTAATCATACACAACGCCGCCTTCGACATGAAATTCATCAACGCCGAACTGCGGGCTTGTGGTTTCGATCCCATTCCCTGGGAGTACGCGATTGATACGCTCGAAATCGCAAGAAGGAAATTTCCGGGCTCCCCGGCATCCCTCGACGCGCTCTGCCGAAGGTATGGAATAGATAATTCTGCGCGCACGCTTCACGGCGCACTTCTGGATAGTGAAATCCTCGCAGACGTTTATCTTGAACTGATTGGTGGCCGCCAGCCGGACTTCGCGTTGGGTGTCGTTCAAAGCTCCGAACGACAAGAGGTCACCGTCGACACTTGGCGACCGACCGCTCGACCAACCCCACTTCCTGTCAGGATTACCGACGCGGAGAAAGAGGCCCATGACGCATTGGTAAGCGCCATGGGGGAAAAAGCGATCTGGGCGCGGTTCAGTTAGCCACTGCGCCAGAGCCCGCTTGAGCTTCCTGACGCTGCGCGAGCTGCTGGCGGTACAATGCCACGAAATCGATGGTGTCGAGATTGAGTGGTGGAAATCCACCGTCCCGTGTGACGTCGCTTACGATGCGGCGGACGAACGGGAACAACATCCTCGGACATTCTATCAGCAGGAAGGGATGAAGCTGTTCGTTCGGAACATTATCAATCTGGAACAGGCCGGCATATTCAAGCTCGAGAACGAACAAGACAGCGTCGGACCCCTTATTTTTCGAAGTGATATTGAACTTCGACACGACCTCGTACTGATTGCCTTCACCACGCTTTCGTCCATCGAGTGCAACCTGAACCTGTATGTCAGGCTGAACTTCGCCTTCGACCGGCTTGCGTGCAAGGATGTTCTCGAACGACATGTCGCGTATGAACTGACCCAGGATTTTCATCTGGGGCATGACCGGCTGCTGTGGTGCGGCGCCGTTGTCTTTTTCAGCCATGGGGTTTTCGTTCCTTCAGAAACCAACAATCCGCGCAGTATCTAGCAGAGAGGTCACTCACCCTCAATGCTGGGTCCAGCCTGAACGGCCCTTCTCATTTCCAGGGGTGTCCAAATCCTCGAATTCCGCGTCGATTATTTCTGGCTCCATGTTAGGTTGACGAGGCTGACCATACCGCAGCTCGTGAACCGAAATGCGTTTTCTTACAGCCCGAATAATCGAGCTGCGGATTCCGGGAACCAGAAGCGCGAACCCGACTGCGTCCGTGAAGAAACCCGGGGTCAACAATAAAGCCCCCGAGAAAAGGATCATCGCGCCGTGTGCAAGAGGTTCCGTTGGATCCTTGAGATCTTCCATTGATCCGCGCAGGTTCTCCAGTACCGCAAAACCCTGACTTCGAACCAGAATGGTTCCGAGAACTGCAGTCAGAACAACGACAAGAAGCGTCCAACCCAACCCGATAAAGCCGCCGATCTGGATAAACAGAGCGATTTCGATCAGCGGAACGATAAGAAATAGCAAGAACAGCCGCATGTAGTCCTCTTCGCCGCAGTGCCTCCGGTAGACTTAGACGCTACCGCACCCTACATATGTGACTTGTTACATTGAAACCAACCACCGCGTCGTCTGAGAGGTAGAATGAGCTCGTCGCTTATACAGCTGTTGGTCCTTGCCGGGATCGCTCTTTTCCTGATTCTTCGGTTAAGGAGTGTCCTTGGAACGCGCGACGGTTTCGAAAAGCCGCCGGTTACGGAAAAATCCAATTCCAAGGTTTCCAAGAGGCCTGAATTCGACGTGATTCAGGGAGGTCCGGACCATGATATCACCGATCATGTCGAGGACGGCTCATCCAGCGCAAAGGCGCTGGCAGCCATGAAGATGGCCGAGCCTGGATTTATGGTGACTCCGTTCTTGGAGGGAGCACGGGGCGCATACGAAATGATCCTCATGGCTTTCGAAAGCGGCGATCTCGGCCCTGTCCGGGAGTTCTTGGCGCCAGAGGTTGCCGAGTCATTCCAATCGGTCATTGACCAACGGAGCGAACAGGGCCTGACGGTTGACGCGCACTTTGTCGGAATTCGCGAAATTGCCCTTAAGGAGGCCACGATCGACAGAAACACGAACGAGGCCGACATCACGGTAAGGTTCGTCGGCGAACTGACATCGGTTGTACGCAACAGTGAGGGGGATATTGTTGAGGGCAACCCGAACGAAATCAAGCGCCAGAGAGACGTCTGGACCTTTTCGCGCATCATGGGGTCGGACAATCCAAACTGGCATCTGGTCGCGACCGGGGAGTAATGCGGCACTTGGGCGCGGCGATTGTAACGGCTTGCGCACTTGCAGGTGCAGCGTCTGCCGAAGTGCGGCTGCTGGATTGGTCCGATCTTTACGGGTGGCCCGAAGACGATCACTCGGCGGCGCTTGCTGCATTTCAAACGACCTGCATCGACATGAAGTCCGGTGACTGGCCGGCCATCTGTGCGCTGGCCTCCAAGAACGGAGACCCAAGGACCTACTTCGAGACGTTTTTTCGCCCCGTCCTTATCACGGACGCCGCCGCCGCCCTATTCACCGGATATTTTGAGCCTGAACTTCTGGGGTCGCGGCAACGTTCGGAGAGATTCCGTTTCCCGCTTTACCGCCGGCCTGTGGATGCACCCGAAGACTCGCCCTGGCTGACGCGTGAGCAGATCGAGACGTCGGGAGTTCTGGAAAATCGAGGGCTTGAAATAGCTTGGCTCGAAAACGCCGTCGACAAATTCTTCCTTCAGATTCAGGGTTCGGGCAAAATCCAGCTTCAGGAAGGTGGAAGCGTTCGCGTTGGCTATGGCGGAAAGAACGGACACCCTTATCGATCGATCGGGCTGGAGCTGGTGCGGCGAGGCATTTTCGAAGAACATCAGGTTTCCGCTGAAACCATCCGGCGTTGGGTGATGCGAAACCCGGCAATGGGCGCCAGTCTACTTTGGCACAATCCATCTTACGTGTTCTTTAGAGAGGTCAACCAAGTCCCCGATGACAAGGGTCCACTTGGAGCCATGAACCGGTCCATTACGGCAGGACGATCGATTGCGGTCGATCCGGACTTCGTTCCGCTGGGCGCCCCGGTTTGGATCGAGAAGGACGGGGCGTTGCCAATTCGCCGCCTGATGGTTGCTCAGGATACCGGATCGGCAATCAAGGGTGCGCAGCGCGCCGATATCTTTTACGGCACCGGCGACGAGGCTGGAAGGACGGCTGGGCAGGTAAGGGACACGGGGCGGCTTGTCATTCTTTTACCCGTCGGCGAAGCCGTTGCATTAACTGCTGGAAATTGAACAGTGTCGCGAGGCAAGTATCGGCAACTGCGCTCCGACGAAGCAGACCTTTGGGAAAAGGTCGCTCGCACAGCTACGCCTCTGAGCGGAAAGAAGACGCCCAAGACGCTTCTTCAAAAAAGTAAATCTGCGGGACAGAAGCCCTCGTCCAGTGAAGAGCCGAAGTTCAGGGTGGCGGAATTCCGAGTTGGTTCACATTCCTTGGCGCAGTCTACTTCCGCTCTGGACGATACCGATCGCGGAAGCCGGATACAGAAACCACAACTCAACATGAACCGCGCGGCGTTTCGCCGAATGAAACAGGGAAGATCGCGGCCTGATGCGCGCATCGACCTGCACGGGATGACCGTTGGGGCCGCGCATTCGGCCCTCACCGAGTTTCTGTTTCGCGCACAGACTTCCGGAAAGCGCCTTGTTTTGGTGATCACGGGCAAAGGTCGGTCCGGAGCCGATGACGGACCGGTGCCAACGCGTACCGGCGTTCTTCGCAGCAGCCTGCCAGACTGGCTCGGTCGACCGCCGCTTGCCTCGATCGTGCAGCAGGCGACAGAGGCTCATGCCCGGCACGGCGGATCAGGCGCTTTCTATGTCTACCTTCGACGCCCCCGGTAGACGTCGCAGGGCCGATTCGACAGCGACCCATACAAGGACCATTGCAACCAGGAAGTACGCGGCTATTGCCGTCATCTGACTGGGAAAATCATACCCAAAGTCGATGAAAACACCGGAAATCCCGGGCCCTATGGCTGATCCGAAAACCATGATGCTCGTCGAGACGGCCTTGATCGCTCCAATGTGCCTGGTCCCGAAGAACTCGGCCCAGAAGGCTGTAATGAGCGTTGCTTGCAGACCGGTCGCAATACCAAACAATGCGAACGCCAACGTCGCCACCAACAGAGATTCCGTTTGCGAAAGAACACCAAAGCCCAAGATCCAGGGAACAAGGAAAAATTGCATGGCCCGCCCCGATCCAAAGCGATCGATGAAGCCACCCGAAGAGAGGGTGACCGCTACTGAAATTGCCGTCATGAGCGGAATGAGTGCCAGGTAATCAACAAGCGGCCAACCTTTTACGCTGGCGATGTGGACTTGTTGAAAAAACAGCGCCGTTCCCCACGCGGGGGGACCAAGAAGCATTGGCAAGAGCATGAGAAAGAAGGGCGAACGCAAGACTTCGCCTCTGGTCCAATGACGGCTTTCCATTCCCGCCCCGCTGCTTTCTTCGGCGTGCGAGCCAGGTGTTCGTTCTAGCGTAAGCAGCCAGAGAATGACCGGGAATGCGATCAGGACCAAACCGGCAGCGACACCCCACAAAGCGCGCCAGTTCATGAAATCCAGAAGGCCCGCGAAAATCATCGGGTAAAAAGCCTGGCCAATGGCAAACCCCATTGCCGAAACCGACAGGGCAAGGCCACGACGACCAACAAACCAGCGGGCCATGGCGGTGGCTGCAAGCTGGTACATCATGCCTTGGCCAAAGAAGCGCAACAAGAACACGATGAATATCAGCCCGACGACGCTTGTGTTGAGCCCCATCGCAATGGCTGCGATGGCGAGGCCCGGCATGACGGTCAATGCGAGCGCGCGGACCCGGAATCTGTCGGTTAGCGACCCAGCCCAGAACAGGGCGACGGCGGATGCCGCTGTCGCAATTGTGTATGCTGCCCCCCACTCACCATCAGTGAGAGAGAATTCAGCCATGATTTCAGCCGCAAAGATTGAGATGAAGAATGTCTGTCCTGGACAAGACGACAGCAAAAGGATGACCCCGGCGGAGAGAAAACGCAGGTTGTCACGAATGAAGCGAAGTGAATCCATACGCTCTCTGTCTGCTTGTTTCTCCGAAATGAAAAGTCGGTATCCGGCACGTTTGATGTTGCGAGTGAGGTTGCTTCTGCAAGCGGGTACACTCGATCAATTCAAAGGAAACCAAGCAAAACCGAAGGCTACCTTCGCGTCGGCGTAATGTTTGTGTCGTGTCGGCATCCGGCCATCAAGGATTCGGCGGAAAACGGACTAAACACCAAATCGGCCGAGGCTCTTTCCCGCGGCCTCAATTTGCATTTGCAAGTGGCGACAGGATGATGCTCGTGACATTTTGAACCGTGAGAACGACGCCCTCGGGAAACGATGCAGCAGCGGAGCCTTCGCCGCTGAATGACGCGTCGACCTGTGACAAGCGCTGCAAGATCCGGATCAGCGCGGAGGAACTGCTGACGCTGAAGTGGCCAAGGCCGGTAGAGAAGCTTGATATATCAAGGACTGTCACCTTAAGGTCCGAAATCTCCGCTGGATCGGTTAGCCGTCCCAGCCGCCCCTCGCTTTGGGAAATGAGCGATGACAGTGCGAGCACCCTGTCCTGATCGGAGACGAAGATCACAAATGGCTGAGGCAGTTCTTGGATTGCCGCAACCTGGCTTCGGAATACGTCAACGTCGATGTCCGGAGACAGAAGTATGGCTCCGCTCAGATTTCTACTGCTCCATCCGGGTGACAGGATCTCGATTTGACGTAGGGATTCCATTGCCAGATGAGCACCCATCGAGTGGGCAACCAGAACGATCCGGCCGCCTGTTGCTGCGAGGGATTGTAGAAACTCCGCAAGCGCATCGCGAGAAAAGAGCACGCTGTCGCGGTCATAGGCGTATCCCAACGCAGTTCCGGCGCTGGGCCAAGAGAAATGAACCAAGATACCTGCGGACTCCAAGTCATGATCCAGCTGAGCGATTCGCATCACCCCTTTGGCAAAGGTGTTGTTGTAGCCGTGGACGTACAGAGTGATTTCACGATCTTCCGAAGGGATTGAGGCAAGCCTGGATCGAATCTCCTGAAAGAAAGTTGAATCTGACGGATACTCGGTCACCCTATTCGCCAGGAAGTCGCGGTCAGGATCGACGATGCCACGCGGGAGGCTAAGCGTGCCGACTTCACGTATAGGCGGAATCCTTGCTTCAACCCGAAGATGGCGTGTGTCTGGGGATCGGAGGATCTGGTCCGGATCAGAAATGCTATTCCGGTTTGTGGCGACGAAGACCTCGACGCTATCACCTGAAGTTTCGCCCGGCGGCGTCATATGCAGAGTTCGGCTTTCGGCACAGGCAGACAGGAAAAGGGTAACAACGACGGGAAGGATACAATTCAGGAAGCGACGCATCAGAATTCCATCAAGCCCCCGCAACCTCCCATTCGGACACAAAGCTCTGCAGTAGCGCCAGCCTGATCCATAATGCACTGGCGGGACTGAGGAAAGCAGCGGGTTAATCAAATCCCTCCGGGACTCCGGCCGCCACAAGAGCATCTTCGATACTTGTCACGATTGCATCGACTTGGCCGATGTTTTCAAGAACGCCTTTATCGACGACAGCGTGTCCGCCAAGCAGAGTTCTTGGTGGCTGGGGTAAGGATTTCAGCCTTGAGACAAGCTCAGTGATCTCAGATAGCCTGTCATCCCGTCCCGCAGTCAGGCCGACGATGGCTGGCTTGTTGTCCTTGGCGTGCTGAACGACGTTTTCGATCGTCGAGTCGAGTAGCAGCTCGATATCCCAGCCATGCTGTCGAAAAGCTTCGGCCGCAAGAACGATCCCGAGAGTATGTGCCTGACCCTTCAGCGCAGCGAAGATGGCAAGCGCACCGGTCGAGGCGTGTGGTCTGCGGGCCTTGGACCGCAATTCGGCGTTTATGCGCAGCAAACCGGATACGGCAAGTGAGACTTGCAGGAACGAGAGTTCGTCCTTGACCCACATATCGCCAAGTCGCCGCGCCGCGCCTGCAATCAGGACATCAGCGATCCACTCATAGCTGGTACCGGCGGCCGTGAGGCGATCTACTTCGCGCCTCGCCCTAATTATGTCGTTCGCGATGACGGCCTTTTTGAACGACTCAACGTCGGCTTGCGGTGGTGTTGGCTGGTGGCTTTGGTTGGCGGTGTTCTGGGATTGCGCCAACTGTTCCAAGGCTTTCCGTGCAAGAGCCTCTATCTGGTTGTCGGCAGAACTGCCGTGATTGCCGCCCGCAACTTCCATACGCGCTTTTTGACTCGAGTGTCGTTCTGCAGCCACCGTGATTACCCGATCCTAGTTGCCACTACCGCGGGATTCCCCACGGAAGCCAAATCGTCCGAAGAACGTAATTCACGATACAGGATTCGCAGGGATATCAAAAAAAATGTGCGAACATGCAGGCTATTTCTTCGGAAGAGTTGTCCGTCATGGCAGCATTTCTTGCCGACCCGCCTTTGGTCTGAGTCAAGAAAAGTGGAAGGCTGATCGCTGTCGGGTTCAGAGAACGTAGCGACTCATGTCGGACCCTCTTGCGAGCTCACCCAGGTTTTGTTCGACGAATGCCGCGTCGACTGTCACGCTTTCGCCGGTCCGGTCGGGCGCCGTAAAACTCAGCTCTTCAAAGACGCGCTCAAGAACGGTGTAGAGACGTCGCGCACCGATATTCTCGATAGCCTGGTTCACATCCGCGGCGATCCGGGCGAGCGCTTTGATTCCGTCTTCGGTAAAGTCGACTGTCACCTGCTCGGTACCCATGAGCGCAGTGTACTGGCGGGTCAGCGCGTTGTCGGTTTCGGTGAGGATGCGGACGAAGTCTTCTTCGGTCAAAGCGCGAAGGTTCACTCGGATTGGCAAGCGTCCCTTCAATTCGGGCAACAAGTCGGAAGGCTTGTCAATGTGGAAAGCGCCAGATGCGATGAAGAGAATGTGGTCTGTTTTAACCGGCCCGTACTTCGTCGAGACGGTGGTGCCTTCGATAAGGGGCAGCAAATCGCGCTGTACGCCCTCTCGCGAGACGTCGGCGCCGCGGGTTTCCGATCGGGCAGTGACCTTGTCGATCTCGTCCAGGAAAACGATTCCGTTCTGTTCGACCGCATCCAACGCGGCCTTCTTCACAGCCTCGTCATCCAGAAGCTTGTCGGCTTCCTCCGAGATCAAGATTTCATAACTTTGTGCGACGGTAAGGCGCTTCTTGACCGACCTGCCCCCGAATCCCTTGCCGAAGATCGAACCCAGGTCGAGGGCCATGCCGCCCTGCCCCGGCGGCATGCCCGGCAACTCCAGGCCCTGAAGGGGGTTTGACTGGTCGCGAATTTCCAGCTCGATCACCGTATCGTCGAGCTCGCCCCGCTTCAGCTTTTCGCGGAACATATCAAGTGTCTGCTCACGAGCATTTTCCCCGGCAACAGCGCGCAACACGCGGTCCTCCGCCGCCTTATGTGCGTTCGCTTTGACCTCTTCGCGCATATGCTCGCGCGTCATGGTAATGGCGGCCTCGACCAGGTCGCGGATGATCTGTTCGACGTCGCGGCCTACGTAGCCGACCTCAGTAAACTTCGTAGCTTCGACTTTGAGAAATGGCGCGCGGGCAAGTTTCGCCAGACGCCTCGAGATCTCGGTTTTTCCAACACCGGTGGGGCCGATCATCAGAATATTCTTTGGGTAGACTTCATCCCGAAGATCGTCGGCCAACTGCTTGCGGCGCCAGCGGTTGCGAAGCGCCACGGCGACCGCCCGCTTGGCATCCTTCTGCCCAATTATGAAACGGTCTAGTTCCGAGACGATTTCGCGAGGGGTCAGGTCGGTCATCTAGAGATGGTCTCCACGGTCAGGTTGCCGTTTGTGTAGACGCAGATGTCGGCGGCAATCGCCATCGATCTCCGGGCGATATCCTCGGCATCGAGATCGCTTTCAACCAGTGCCCGGGCTGCGGCGAGGGCAAAGTTGCCGCCGGAACCGATCGCCGCAACGTTGTGCTCGGGCTCAAGGACATCCCCCGCCCCGGTCACCACGTAAAGGTCCGTACCGTCGGTGACAATCAGCATGGCTTCGAGCTTTTGAAGGTACTTGTCGGTTCGCCAATCCTTTGCAAGTTCGACGCAGGCGCGCTGAAGTTGGCCCGGCGTTGCTTCAAGTTTGGCTTCAAGGCGCTCGAGCAAAGTGAAAGCATCGGCAGTCGAGCCCGCGAAACCCGCGACCACATCATAGCCACCCGGAGACAAACGGCGCACCTTCCTGGCGGATCCCTTTATCACCGTCTGGCCCAAGCTGACCTGTCCGTCGCCCGCCACGACCACTTTTCCGTTCTTTCGGACCCCGATAATGGTGGTGCCGTGCCAGCCGGGGAATGCGTCCGACATTTCAAACTCCTTCTGCGCTTCGGGCTATATGCTTACCGACCGTGGCGACTGCAACCCGGCTTTCGCCACGATGGCCCGAAAGGCGTGGAAGGAGCGGTCTATCCTTCGGCGACTACGCCCGCACTTACGTACTTTGCACTGTAGGCGGCCTCTCCGATCCTCTCAATCAAATCAAGCTGCAATTCGAGCCATGCTTTGTGACCTTCCTCATCCACGGCAATTTCTTCAAACAGAATACGAGAGCCGATGTCGACCGCCTCGCTGGCGGCTTGAGTGTAGAAGGCTATGGCGTCTTCCTCGTCAGCAAGATCAGCCTTGAACATGTCGACAAGCGATCCCGCCCTGAGCGGAGGCTTCGCAAAGCGGATTTCCGGATCGCCTTTCAGGAACATGATCCGCTGGATGAACCGGTCCGAATGTCCGATTTCTTCCTGCATCTCGGCACGCATCTGCGTGGCCAGTTTGTCGAGACCCCAGTCATCCAGCACATGTGCGTGAAGCTGGTATTGGTGCGCCGCGCTCATTTCCATCTGCAGCGCCTTGTTCAAGTTGGTGATTGTGCTGACGTTCGACATATCAATTCCTCAGGGCCAATTTGCGTACATGATGAAATTAAAGTGACCGGCAATAATATTCAAGATATCGAATGTTATATCATCGAAACGAAAAAGCCCCACCTGGCGGCGGGGCCTTCGAAAGAAGATAGAATGTGCCGCGACGCCTTCAGATGGACTCGTCGATCCAACCCTTCAGCGCGGCCTTGGGCGCTGCTCCGGTTTTGTTCGAGACGACCTGACCGTCCTTGAAGAGAAATAGTGCCGGGATTCCACGTACGCCAAGCTGCGCTGGCGAATTCGGGTTCTCGTCTACGTTGACCTTTGCGATCTTCACCTTGCCGCCGTACTCGTCGGAAAGCTCTTCCAAAGCCGGTCCGATCATCTTGCATGGACCGCACCACTCGGCCCAGAAATCAACAACAACCGGTACATCCGACTTGCGGACCTCGGCGTCAAAAGTGTCGTCGGTAACGGCAACGGTTGCCATGATTGGTCTCCTTGGGACTCTTGGATCGATGGAAAAAGGTAGAGAGGGTAGTGTGGAAGGTCAAGATATGGTGGTGCGAGACAGCGCTTCCCTCACGATGGCGTGTGGGAGATCCATGGCTGTGGCTGTTGCTGTCCAGATGATGCGAAGCGTGATGTCGCGTTTGGGATAAATCAGCTCGAGGGCATTCAGATAAGCCCCCATCTGCCGCAAGATTCCTTCTGGCACATCTTCTGGGCGCGCAGGAACGATCGGGTTGGTCTTGAAATCGACCGAGACAATGCGGTCGGAGTCGACCACAAGCCGGTCAATCGTGCCTGAGATTCTCCGGCCAAGAAAGGGAAGAAAGGCGGCGACATCGACCTCGGCCAGGGTTTCCTTCCTGAATAATTCGGGATGCGCCTGAATGACACCAATCGTTTCAGCAAGCAGAGTGTCGATTTCCGCAGCCTCGACCGGATCAGGTCCGCCTGCAAGAATGCGGGTCGCAGCTTCGCGAGTAAGTGCGGCTCTCGGAAGAAGTTCAAGCAGTCGATGGATCTGTCGGCCATGCCTGAGAGCGGCCTCCTCCACTCTCGCGCTGCCGGCCACGGCCTTTTCGCCACCAAGGTCCGAGGGTGAAAGTGCGCGAACCTGTTGGGTGGACGCGCGCGCAGGAAGGCGCAGGAAATCAGGTATCTCGCTTCTTGCAGGAGTTTCCTTGGCCTTTTCATCAGGCGCAGACACTGGCCAGTCGCCATGACTGACCCGCCATCCCTGCCCTGTTGGCGTGTTGATCGTTTCGAAGCTCATTTCCCGCAGCCCGCCTTGGATGTCGACGTACCAGTTGCTCTTTGCGTTGCGTCGGTTTTCGGTTCCGCAGGCGATCAACCAAGTTTCTGCGCGGGTCATCGCCACATACAATAGCCTTCGGCGTTCTTCCCGGTCGGCCCGTTCGGCAGCCTCGCGCGCGGGAATAATCACTTCGGGGCAATTGTCTTTTGGCATGCGCCAAACAGGCATATCTTCGTCTAAAAGGATTGGATTCCTTTGAGGTTTGGGCGAGCGTGTTGTGTCGGGAAGAATGACAATTGGAGATTCCAGACCTTTGGCGCCGTGAACGGTCATCACGCGGATTAGGTTGCCCGAGGCATCGGACTGCCGCTTGATCTCGACGTCTTCAGCATGAGCCCGCGTCAGGAAGTCTGTCAGACTTGGGACGGCTTCGCGCTCGTAGCTCAACGCTTGATTCAGTAGCTCATCTATACCGTCTTCGGCTTCGGGTCCGAGGCGAGCCAAAAGTTTTGTCCGACCTTCGTACTTGTTGAGTATCATCTCCAGAAGTTCA
Source organism: Silicimonas sp. (assembly GCA_040220415.1). Taxonomy (GTDB): domain Bacteria; phylum Pseudomonadota; class Alphaproteobacteria; order Rhodobacterales; family Rhodobacteraceae; genus JAVJUV01. The sequence continues at coordinate 28,835 of JAVJUV010000102.1, read as the reverse complement.
TAAGGGCGCAGGTAATCCACTTGAGTCAGAAGGTCATTCAACTTTTGGAAAGTTTCGACGAACTCGGCTTTGCGGTCGCGCAGCTCGGCCCAAAGGTAAGGCTGTTTTCTACCCTGCGCGAGATCGTAAAGCATCTTCTCAGACCAACCGAATAGTGGCGAGCGAAGCGCCGCAGCGAGAGAAAGGTCGTCCTCCTGAAGGGCAAGAAAGGACATAAGCGCCAGCAGATCACGCACAGCCAGTTCGCCACCGATCTTTAGCCGATCCGCACCCGCTATCGGTAGGTCCAGGGCTTTACAGGCCCTGATGATGTGATCGAACAGTGCACCGCGCCCCTGGACCAAGACAAGGAAATCGCCTGCGCGAACACGTCGAAGATGGCCGTTTTCCCCTGGAATAGTCTCTGTTCCAATCATTTCCCTTATGTTGCCGGCGATTTTGTTGGCCAGTATGACCTTGGGATCGTTTGCGGCGGTTCGATCGATCGGGTCGTACCACTCGGGCGTCTCCTCCGCTTCGGGTGCAGGTACGAGAGGCCATATGTCCATCCGACCCGGGAGCTTTTCGTGAAATGCGCGATGCTGAATTTCCTGCCCAAGCCCCGCTTGGGCGTCGCGCGCGAAAACCGTATCAACCGCGGCAAGGATCGCAGCGGAAGATCGGAAAGAAAAATGGAGTTCGCGCGACTGTAACGGAGTGTGGTTAGCGAGAAATGTTTTGAAGTTGGCGTGAACTTGATCGAAGGCATTGGCATCGGCACCCTGAAAGCTGTAGATCGACTGCTTCTTGTCACCAACGACGAAGACGGTTCTGTTCGGACGAGCGCCTTCTCCCGAGACGATCTCGCGGGCAAGAGCCTCGATCACGCGCCATTGGGAAGGCGACGTGTCCTGCGCCTCGTCCACCAGAACGTGTTCGATGCCGCCATCGAGACGATAAAGCACCCACTCCAATGAACGGTCGGCGAGCAGAACACCAACTTTCTGGATCAGGTCGTCGAAGTCGAGAACCCCGGCGGTCTGCTTGGCCTCGGCATAGGCCGGAAGAAAGGCGTTTGCGAAATCGTGCAAAGCGGCCGTCTTGGCTGCTGCCTCGAGCGAAACGCGCTGATCGCGGGCGCGTTCAACGGCCTCCATCATAGCATTGAAACGGTCCAGATGAATCTGGAACGGACCCTCGCGCATATTCTTTGATGGCAGCGACCCGATCTTGGCGGTGAAAGGCTCTTTCGCGGATCCGCCGGTAAGCAGGCATCCCTCCAAGACAATAATGGCATCGTTGTTTGGGGAATCGGGAAGTAAGGCAAGCCGTTGCGCCAGTTCTTGATCGCGCACACCTTCCGATCCGGCTAGCGTTGCGGCACATCTCTTCAGAAAGGCGATGTCGTCGATACTGAGGGCCGCATGTAAAATATCATCAAGACTCAGGTCTTTCTGAACTCCAAATTTTCGAAAGATGGCATCCTCAGTCGTTCCGCCTGAGAAACGCGATCGGTTCCTCGCCACGGATGATGCCAGATCAGTCAGAGTCTCATCCGATACGATGCGCGTGACTGAGAGCAGCGACGAATTTTTCTCACCGGCAAGCCGATCGATGACGACTTCGATCAAGGCCTTCTGGCCCGTCTCGTCGAGTTCTCGAAATTGCGGCGAGACGCCGGCCTCCAAGGGAAACTGCCGGAGGACGGACGAGCAGAACGAGTGAATCGTCTGAATCTTGAGACCGCCAGGCGCCTCAACGGCGCGCGCAAACAATGTCCGCGCGCGCGTCAGGTCTTCGGGCGGTGCTTCGCCTAGCCCGCGAAGCTCCTCGACAAGAGCGTCGTCTTCCAGCATCGCCCATTTGCCGAGCCGTCTGAAAAGACGGTTCTGCATCTCGCCTGCGGCGGCCTTCGTATAGGTCAGGCAGAGGATGCTTTGTGGATCTGTGCCGTTGAGCAGCAGGCGCGCAACGCGGTCTGTCAGAACGCGCGTCTTGCCTGATCCGGCATTTGCCGAGAGCCAGGTCGAGAACCGTGGATCCGCCGCAGCGATCTGTGCCCTGGTCGCATCGTCGATCAAGGCAAGGACTCGGTCGTTGGGCTTGTCGTCTCATCCCATTCGCCGAAACGGGCGAGATGGTCGTAGTCACCGTCGTATCGCACTTTTTCCATCGCCCGGCGTGACGGGTAGCCTTTGGTATCGTTGTCATAGCCGGAAAGCAGCGCCACTAGTTCCCCTTGAATAGTCTCTGTTCTGAAATCAATCTCGTCGGAGTCATCAAGATGCATCTCGACCTGAACCGGTGTTCGTCCGAGCCCGATATGCGTGACGTGTGACACCTTTTCCCGGACGAGTCCCTCGAACCCACCCAACTCCGCCATGACCGCTTCGATCGGCAGCTGTCGATCAAAATGGCGTACTACGTGAGCGCTGGGTGGTGTGCCGGTCTTGTAGTCGTAGATCACGAGGCGCCCTTTCTCTAGCCGGTCGATCCGGTCCGCCTTGCCGCGGATCGAGAAGCTGGTTCCCGGCAGACTGATATGACCTTTCAGCTCTAGCGCGACGGGATGTCCAAGAATTCGTCTGGCGCACTCTTCCGCGGCCAACTGATCGGCAATCGAGTCGAGGTGTCCGTACCAATGAACCGCAACGCCTTGCCACGGCAGCTTTTCGAAACGCTTTCCGGCTATGTCCCGCAGTCTTCTTGCAACAATCGTCGGATTCGAAAAATCCGCATCAAGGCAGAATGCTTCCTCGAGGATCTCGTGGAATACAATTCCCCGAACTCGCGCATCAGGGGCGGTTCGTAGCGGATCAAGGCGATTAAGCTTTAGAACATGACGTGCATAGATGGCGTAAGGATCACGGATCAGGCGTTGGATCTCTGTGACTGTGAAGGCCTTCGGGCGAACGGACCGAGGGGGTGCGGGCGCCGGCCGCGGCTGAGGATCAATCCTTGCTGGCGGCTCATCGAGTCGCTTTGCATGATCCATGTAGACTTGGCCCGCGGCGCGCATGAGCCTGAGTGATCTGGGTCCATTCTGATCCCCAAGGCCATCGAGAAGATTGGTCAGTCGGCTAAGCCAACGTGAAGGTACGGTCTCGCTGTCACCATCGCGTTTGGCGCGGGACAGAATTATCTGCCTTGCCGCGATGGCCTGCTGAAAGTCATGAGCAGAGAGTCCGATTTGACGATCAGGCAAGAGCAAACCCGCCCGCCGCCTGAGCGGACGGTTGAGCCACGGATCCGGTGTTGGGCGCTCGGGCCACGTTCCTTCGTTCAGGCCACCCAGTATCACTAACTCGGCCCCTTGAACACGCGCCTCAAGCGTACCCCAGATCATGACGTCGGATCGCGCGGTGTCGTAGTTCCTGGTGCTTTCGACAGAAAGTCGTCGGTCAAGAAGGCGTACATACTCCGAGAAGGGCAGGTGACCTTCGAAATCGGCTTCTGCCCGGAAGGTTTCGATTAGTTTAAGCGTGTCCCGGCCGGCGGTTCTCTCCCAAAGTTGCCCCGAACCTACCTGATCACCCGATGCCAGGCGTTCTGCCGCGGCGATGTGGCGGTCCAGGCAGTCAGGGAGGGTTGAAAGCGGACGCGCAGCGGCGTCGGCAAGCCAGTTTGAAAGCCAATCGCACCAAATCTGTTCTTGTGGCCTCATCGTTTTGCGAAATGTTTCAACCACATCCTGCGACACGATTACGGTGTTGTTTCTTCTTAAGAAAAGCTCAAGCTCACGGGTCAGGCGCAGATGCATGCCGCGATCAGCTTGGCCTGAATATGCAAGCGGGTGCTTTAGAAGAGCAATCAGATCAACTGGGTCTGACTGTTGTCCGATCATTCCCGAAACTTGCCGAAGGAAACGGCCCGGCGCGGTCAGAGAGAGCGGGCGGCCGGCGCTGTCATCGGGAATGATGTCCCATCGGTTCAGCGCTGCTGTTACTCGACGGCCAAGAGTCCGATCGGTCGTTATGAGAGCCGCTGTCTGGCCGTTCTGCACGGCTTGCCGAAGCGCTATGGCGATTGCAAGCGCTTCGGATTTCGGATCCTGTGCCTCGATCAGTGCAATCTCACGGGTTCTTGGCTCAAGATCCCCCAGGTCTGGCCCTTCCTCAAGCCATTGATGGGTAACGGGTGCTGGGCGTAAAGACAGCGAAATCAGAGTATTTCGGTCTTTTTGGTTATCTGCGGCGCTCCATCTTTGAACATCCTTTTTTTCAAGACGAAGCGCGCCAAGAAGCCTTGCGAACCGGTACTGTGGATGATCCTCGGAACCGAGAGGCGTAAACGTGCTGCTGTCCAATTCGGCGAAGACGCGGGATGGCAGATCAAAGTCAAAACCTGGCAGGACAAGCGCGCCCTGCGGCAGCCTGGCCACGGCCTCCATGATCAGGGACGTTGTGGCGCGGGAAGCTGTCGAGCCGGCAACGATGACAGGATTGGCTGGAGGATTTTCTTCCCAAGATTCGACCAATCTCTGAGCGGCAAATCTTCGTCGTGCTTCCGGGTCCAGCCATTGGTCGGCGGTGGCCTTGGTGTACTGGCTGACAATCGAAAGGAAGCGCAGGCTTCTCGCCCAATGGCCTGACTGATCGTCGATCTCCAGTGTCGCGATGGTTTCCGCAGAAACATCCTCACCCTGCATTTCGTCCATCAGAGCTGCCAAGCTCTCCGCGAGGTCGACAATCGCGGACCTAGGGGCGAGGTCGGGTTCGGCATCGATCAGTTTTGCGATCATTGAAGAAAGTTCGAGACGTCGTCGCAAACTGGTAACGGGGGGCGGTAGATCAGCGTCCGGCAGGAGTGCATCCAGATCGGTGACTAGGCCTATTCTAGGGAGCAGACGCGCCTCACCTTCGGCGAGAATGTCTTTCAGGCGTCGTTGCATGCGCCGGGTATTCACAAGCACGGTTACGCGCGCCATTTCCTCTGGCGACCGTCCTTCCATCCTGGAGAGGATTCCCTGCGCCAACTCCGCCGGAAAGTCTGCACCGGGCGGAAGGCCAAAGACGCGGGGCATTGAGTCGATTTCAAACACCGGCCAGCATCCTCTCGGCTGCCAAAAGCCCGACCGGATTGCCGACATCGCACCAGCATCCTGAGTACACGACGCCATGGATCGGGCCGTTCTCCAACAGGAGATCCCAATAGCGGTTGAGAGAGAAGGCGCGGTCTTGAATCCGGACCAGTTCGTTTGTTCGCAAGATCTGAGCGCCCGTGTACAGATAGTCGCCTCTCCGGCTAATTTTCCCTTTCTTGAGACTGAAATCACCTTCTCGCCGCGACGTAACAGCCGCGGTCAAGGGGACCAGGAGCAGCAAGACACGCATGGACGGTCGCCACGCGTTCAGAAGCGTTCGAACCGGGTTCGGCCCGGCCCAGGCTGCATCAGGATTCAGCGTGAGGACAGGCCCCTTTCCCAGGTGTGGCAGGGCCGCCTTCAGCCCACCGCCGGTTTCAAGAATATCAGGCTCCTCGCGAAGCGCGAGGACATCCAGAGACGCTAGATGCGGTTCGATGCGGTCGGCAAGGTGGTGCGTATTGGCAAAAATGCGCTGGATGCCCGCAGATCGAAGAAGCTCGACGGTATGGTCAATCATGGGACGACCGGCCAATGGGATCATGGGTTTTGGGATGTCGCGGGTCAGCGCGCCCATTCTTGTTCCAAAGCCGGCGGCAAAAATCATGGCGGCTTCCGGTTCGTCGCTCATGAAAAGGACTCGATCATCCTGGCTGTAGGAGCGGGTATCGCCGCCAGGACATCCTCCGAGACATCGTTGAAGACTGGGTGTCCCATCGCTTCCTTCAGATAGCCGTAAACGCGTGGAAGTCGGCCGAGATGTTCGGTTCTTCCCAATTTTCGTGCCGCGCGCGCGAAGATTCCCAGAATCCGCATATTACGCTGGGCTGACAGAGCAGCGAAAGCCAGGCCAAACCGGTCCGGGTCATCGCCGGTTCGATCAGTGTAGAGCGTGATCATGTCGGAGCGGAATTCCGGTTCTATGTCGGATCTGGCGTCGGAGAGAAGTGACACAAGATCATAGGCGGGATGGGTCAGGAAAGCATCTTGGTAGTCGAGCAGCCCCAGGCGCGCCAACCCCGGACGCTCGGGAAGCCACACGAGGTTGTCCGTATGGAAATCCCGCAAAGAGACAGTTTTGCCATCGCCCAGAAGATCTTTCAGGACAGTCTCTAATACTTGGCGAAACCCGGAAAGCCGCGCGGTTTCTATCCCGGGATAATGTTCATCCGCGAGCGTCGTCATATCGACCAGCGTCTTTGCGTCCGGGCAGGAGAGGGCCGCATTTTCCCGTGATCGGATCAGAACCAGAAGATCCAAAGTGATCTCGTATATGTTGCGCCGAATGTCAGGTTCGTGAGCTATCACGTCAGACACCACTCGTTCACCGAGGTCTTCAAGGAGAAGCAGTCCGTTCTCGACGTCTGCAGCCATTATGCGTGGAGCAGAAAGGCTGGACGACCGGAGCCAGTTTGTCATTTCAACGAATGCTGGCGTAGAGCTGTCGAGATCGGGAGGAGCATCCATCAGAACAGCAGTATTCCCATCCTGGTTTCGAAGGCGATGGTATTTTCTGGAAGAGAGATCGCCTGCCATTGGCAGGCGTTGGGCGCGTCCCCATCCGGCTTGGATCAGGAAGTCATCGATCAAATCAATCCGCGCGCTCATGGCAAAGCCCTTAAACAAGGAGTGATGCGTTCCCATTCTTCCGAATACGAACTGAACCGGGCGCGGCGCTTGCCGCGTTCTTCAAGCATCTCGATCATAAGTGCACCGTCGGGTGTCGCCGCTCCAAGGCGTTCGGGCCATTCGATCAAGACGATTGCATCGTCGAGGGCCTCGTCCAATCCGAGCTCCGCCAGTTCGTTAATGTCGGTGAGCCGATAAAGGTCCGCATGCCAGATCTCGGTTTCTCCGTCGGAATAGGTCTGAACCAAGGTAAAGGTGGGCGAAGGCACGTCCTCGTGGATTCCCTTCATTGCCAAACGGGATTGGATGATCGAGCGTGCCAAGTGAGTTTTTCCTGCTCCGATCGGCCCCTTCAAGAGCAACGTGTCGCCGGGCATAAGAAGGGGTGCCAGACATCGCCCAAATGCACTAGTTTCCGCCTCGGAGCGGAATACGGCTTCAGTTGAATACCGGACACACATGATGCCACTTTGTCTCTCTGCGCGGGAGGCCGCAAGCCGCTATCAGATAGCCTGACGCAGGTCTCCCTCAATTCGCTGCGACATTGCCTGAACTCGGAAAACGACAAGGCATGATCCGGCCTTTTGTGGAACAAAGCGGCAGGTCAAGCTCCGGCCGTCGCGCATTGATGCATTCGCGGACCATTCGCTTCGGTCTGTCTCTTGAAATGCAAAGTCACGAAAATCGCCCCAGATTGGCGTCGGTGCTGTGCGTTCGTGCCACTTGCGCGTAGCTTCCACAATAGTGCAGCCCTGCACCGACTCTCCCGGCTGATCATGCCACAACTTCCTGTAGGCAGCGTTTGCAAATGCGAGTTCGCCACTTGAGGAAAAAATTGCGACCGCATCGTCCAGCGCGTCGATGATAGCCTGCGATTGTTCAATCTGAGCACGAAAGCGTCTCGTCAGCGCCATTTCGGCGGTGATGTCTTCGAACAGTAGTGCCATGGCGCCGTCGGGATGAGGTCGTCCGGAAACCCGGTAGGTCTGGCCATCTGGCAGCGACCACGTTTCGGAATATGTTCCGTCCATGGCGCCGGACTCCAGGTCGGAAATCGACTTTCGCCACGCACGATAATCTCGCGGTTCCTGCATGACACGATTTTCACGCAGCCGGTCCAGGAATGCGATTAGCGAGGGTCTGGTTGACAGAAAGTCCACAGGTAGGGACGTAAGGTCCGTCAGGGCGGGGTTAAAAAGCGCCATCCGACGGGAACGATCGAAAATCGCAAGTCCGATGGCAAGATCCGAAAAGGTCTTCGTAAGCGTTTGTGTGAATTCGCGGCGCCGGGTTTCGCTGCGAACCGCTTCGTCGGAACGGTAGGCCGTCCAGAGGATATCACCGTCGACTTCAACCTGATGACAATCGAACCAACCAGATTCACCTTTTGGATCTGCGTTGCATTTCAATCGGATAAGCTGGCTACCGGCGCTGTGCTGCTTTTCGTCCAGGTCTGGAAAAAGTTTGGGAATCGGCCAGGTTTCAACGCGTTGGACCCCGAAGATATCCCGAGCGGCATCTAGATAGTTCCTGTTGGCCCACACAATACTGCCGTCAGGACTCTGGCGCCAAAGATGAAAGGGCGTGAAACGGGCCATGTTGCGAAGCATCTTTAATTCTTCGTATTCAGATTTGCGGGAATGAATATCTCTACTTCCTGGCGAGCTGGTTTCACGCGATAGGATTTCGATGCGGACCTCATTGCCGGCCACTTCACGAATGATTTGAAGCAATCCATCGCACGACACTTCAGACGCGTCCCCGACCTGTTCTGGAGGCGCGAGGATCGTGTCTACTTCATTGAACCAGGTGCCGATCAGTTGGTGGAGACGCTGCTTGTCCTCGCCCGTGTTGGAAACTCCATCCAATTGGCGGCGTCCGAAGAAGTTTGAGTGAGCCAGCTCACCGTCTCGAAGCAGAAAAACGCAACCTTCGTCTGGAGTTATTTGACCTTCATCGACAGGACGTTTTGTGCTGCGGTGGTTCTGCACAACCAGCCAGAAGCCGGCGGCGAAAGACGCCAGTGCGCCGAAGCCGTAAAGAACGGCCGACAGATAGCCGGATTGCAGCAAACTAGTTCCCCCAGAACACACGGGAACCAAGGTGCGCCAACGAGGTTAATGCATGGTTAACAAAGGCCTAACCCACGCATTAGGTTCGGATCGGCTGATTTTCTCCCAGGGGCATCCGTTCAGCGTCTTCGGCATCGGCAAAGGTCGACTTGCGCCAGCGTGCCTCAACGATGGCACCGGTGCGTTCACCCGGCGTTGCATCGGTATCGCCGGGGTCGCTTCCATTGGCGAAACTCATTTCCGCGCCGGATCTTTCTAGAAGAGTCTTCGCGATGAACAGACCAAGGCCCATGCCTTCGTATCCAGGCCGGCGTTTTCCGACCGTTACCCGACGTCGCCGGCTCACAAAAGGGTCGCCCAGACGGTTTATCACCAGCGGCGAGAATCCAGGCCCATCGTCCACGATGCGGACGCTCACGAAATCCTCATCCCAGAATATGTCGATCCAGATGTTCGCAGCAGCGAAATCCACGGCGTTCTGCACGAGATTTCTAAGGCCATGTATTATCTCAGGTCGCCGCTCGATGACAGGTTGGCGAACGTCGGCATCTCGGATCGGACCAATATTGTAGTGCAGTTTTTTCCCGCGGGAAGCGTGGGGTTCGGCTGCCTCGCGCACGATCGCTGCAAGGGGCGCGCGGCGCATGTGAAGGTCGTCCTTGCCCACTTGACCCATTGAGCGAAGGATGTCCCGGCATCGGTCGGCCTGGTCTCTGATCAGCTTGGCATCTTCACGTAGTTCGGGCTGGTCTTCGAGTTCCTCGATAAGTTCAGCACTCGCGAGTTTTATCGTTGCGAGCGGCGTGCCCAGCTCATGTGCCGCGGCGGCGACGACGCCGCCGAGATCAGTCAATTTCTGTTCACGGGCAAGCGCCATTTGAGTCGCCGTCAGCGCCTCGGACATCGCGTGCACTTCCGCGGTGACGCGACCGGCATAGACGGAAAGGAAGACCACGCCAATCGTGATGGCGACCCAGAATCCGTAGACGAAGACCTGGGGCATTCGCATGACGAAGCCCATGTCGGTTCGCAGGGGCAGGTGCCAGACGGTTACGATGCTGACCAGAACGATCGTCAACGCAGCAATTGCAGTTGTTGTCCGCGGCTTCAAAGCCATAGCCGAGATAGCCACGGGCGCCAGGATCAATAATGCGAAGGGATTGTTGAGGCCGCCTGTCAGACCAACCAGGAAGGTAAGCTGAATAATGTCGAAGACCAACATACCGGCCACTTCACCTTCATTCAGGCGCTTGTTCTCGGGATACACAAACTCGGCGATGAGGTTGGCGACGATTGATGCGCCGATTGCCAGAAAGCAGAACCCCAATTCCAGATCGAGGTCGAACAGACGCTGGGCGACGGTGATAGCCGCCAACTGACCGAAGATCGCTATCCATCGCAGGACGATCAGGGTCCTGAGGCGCACCCAGTTGGAGCGGTGTTCACCCGGGTCATATGTGTCCTGTGTCGCGATGGCGCACACCTTCACTGGCTGATACAGACTGACTACTTGTAGTCGGCGGTCCCGCAGAGGATCAATGTGGCGTTTATTCGGAGAAGACACATGTCAAAGTTGTATGCGGGCCTTGCTGCACTTGCACTTGCGGCCATCATCGGGGGCACTGCGCTGTACACATCGCTGACCGCATCCAATAATTGTGGCGGAAACGCAGTAGCTGGTGGTTCGGACGCAATCGGAGGTCCGTTCGAACTGATCGCTTCAGACGGCAGTGTGGTTACAGAAACTGATGTCATCGACCGGCCTGCCTTGGTCTACTTCGGCTACACGTTTTGTCCGGATGTCTGTCCCTTCGACGTTGCACGCAACGTTTTGGCAGTCGACATCCTCGAAGAGCAGGGTATTGAAGTACGCCCTGTCTTCATCTCGATAGATCCAGAACGGGATACGCCCGAAGTAATGGCGCAATATGCCGAAGACATGCATCCCAGAATGATGGCGTTGACCGGTTCGGCTGATCAGATCAAGGGCGCAGCCCAAGCCTACAAAGCCTACTACGCAAAAGGCAGCGGTGAAGGCGAATTCTATCTGATGGACCACTCGACCTTCACTTATCTGATGTTGCCGGGGACCGGACTTGCCACCTACTTCGGCCGTGATACGACACCCGAGGAAATGGCCGAACAGACGGCTTGCCTGATCGAAGCCTCGTGAGTGTTGTTTGACCGGGTCGACACTGCACTCTAGTGTCCGCGCAAGGGCTTGGGAGTAGGGACATAATGCCGGAAAAACCGCACAAGGACATCGGTCCAGACAACTCGCTTCTCATCGTCGATGACGATGAGCCGTTTCTGAAGCGGCTCGCGCGCGCGATGGAAAAGCGTGGGTTTGCGGTCGAGACGGCAGGTTCCGTCGCTGCAGGCACCGCAATTGCGACTGCAAGACCGCCGGCTTTCGCTGTGGTTGATCTGCGACTTGAGGATGGAAATGGCCTGGACGTCGTAGAACGAATCCGCGAGCGCCGGGCCGACAGCAGGATCGTGGTTCTCACTGGGTATGGCGCGATCGCGACGGCAGTTGCCGCCGTCAAGATCGGGGCGACAGATTATCTGTCGAAACCGGCGGATGCGAATGACGTGACCGCGGCGCTACTCGCCGGGGACGATGAACTTCCGCCGCCGCCAGACAACCCCATGAGTGCCGATCGCGTTCGGTGGGAACATATTCAGCGCGTCTACGAGCTTTGTGACCGGAATGTCAGCGAAACCGCACGCCGGTTGAACATGCACCGGCGTACGTTGCAGCGAATTCTCGCCAAGCGCTCGCCAAAGTAGATTCAAAAGCCGCCGATCAGTTCGGTATGCCGTTGAACGAACGCAGCACGAACCTCTACCGGTGGGCGTAGTTTCAGCAAGAGACCGCGCGCAATAGATTCGTCTGGCGCTCCGAAATACTTGTTGGCTTCGTCCAGCGTAAAGCCTGCCAGCTGAACCGCCTCCAGCCATGCAGAAATTCTGTCGGCCTTCTTGATCTTCTTTTTTACTGCGACTGGAATGGACGCAGGCAGACCGAAACGGATGTGAATGGCGGCCGAGAGGCGATCGTCCAATGCCTCGTAGCCTGGACCCACGGCTGTCTTCACAGGGGAGATCATATCGCCGATGACATACTCGGGCGCGTCGTGAAGAAGGGCAGCAAGCCGCCACCTTGTGGAAGTATCGGGAACCATTCTTCCGTAGATCTCTTCGACAAGCAGCGAGTGCTCGGCCACCGAATAGGGGAAATCGCCCTTTGTCTGTCCGTTCCAGCGAGCGACAAAAGCAAGGCCATGTGCAATATCTTCGATCTCGATATCGACTGGTGTCGGGTCAAGAAGGTCCAATCTTCTTCCCGAAAGCATGCGCTGCCATGCCCGCGTCGGTGACTTTCGTGCTGTCATTCAGGTGGTGTCACGTGGCTTTGGCTCGAGGTCAAGACGCCACTGCGCGCGACCATCCTCCAACGTCTATACAATTGCTCCGGTCAACCGGATGTTGGGTGTCGTTTCGCTTCGGCACCAAATCGTCACTTTTCACGCCCACTTTCCGGCTAAGTTCGGGAGCAGAATTTTTTGCAGGCCGAGGTCGGCAGCGCCGAATCGGATGAAGTCTGGGGCAAACAGATTCTGACAAGTGTTGGTCGGAAGAAGATGTTTGACGAGTGGAAGCCTAGGAAAGACCGGGAGGACGACAAGCGAATGCGGCCAAGCCGCAGGAAGGAGTAGTCGATGTCTAGAAGCCTTACCGGTCTCGCATTTCTGGCGGCACTTTCTCCAGATATGCTGAATGCCCAGTCGAATTGCGCTCAGCGCGACATTGTCGTCGAGAAGCTTGAAGCTGGTTATGGCGAAACCTTTGCCGGCGGCGGCCTTCAAAGCTCAAACAGTGTATTCGAAGTCTGGTTCTCAGAAGAAAAGGGAACCTGGACCATCCTGATGACACGTGCGGATGGAATGACATGCGTAATGGCATCCGGCACCAATTGGCGCGAAGCCTTGCCCTCGCAGAGAAAAGCTTTGGGAAGGCCAAGCTGACACAGTTGCCGCCTTTGATCGCCGGTGCTAAGTGACCCGCTGAAAACAATCAGGAGCGGGCCATGCCTAAGGATTTTGTCGTCAAGGATATCTCTCTTGCGGCCTTCGGACGCAAGGAACTGGATATTGCCGAGACCGAGATGCCGGGCCTTATGGCCCTGCGTAAAGAATATGGATCGGCCCAGCCGCTGAAAGGTGCGCGGATTGCGGGCTCACTGCACATGACCATACAGACAGCGGTTCTAATCGAAACGCTTAAAGCTCTTGGTGCCGACGTGCGCTGGGCGTCCTGTAACATCTTCTCGACCCAGGATCACGCGGCTGCTGCGATTGCCGAAGGCGGAACTCCGGTGTTTGCCATCAAAGGTGAAACGCTGGAAGATTATTGGGCCTACACGGATCAGATTTTTCAGTTCCCCGAAGGCGGAGCGAACATGATCCTGGACGATGGCGGCGATGCGACGCTCTACATTTTGATGGGCGCACGGGTTGAAGAGGGCGAAGAGGACCTGATCGCCGTTCCGACAAGTGAAGAGGAAGTCGCGCTGTTTGCCCAAATCCGTAAGCGAATAGGCGAGACACCGGGCTGGTTCGTGAAGCAGCGGCATATGATCAAGGGTGTTTCGGAAGAGACGACGACCGGTGTACACCGACTTTACAAGATGATGGAGAAAGGCCACCTGCCTTTTCCGGCCATCAACGTGAACGACAGCGTCACCAAGTCGAAATTCGACAACAAGTATGGCTGCAAGGAATCGCTCGTAGACGGCAACCGCCGCGCCACCGACACCATGATGGCCGGCAAAGTCGCCGTTGTCTGTGGTTATGGTGATGTCGGCAAGGGCTCGGCGGCATCGCTGCGCGGGGCAGGGGCCCGCGTGAAGGTAACCGAGGTCGATCCGATCTGTGCCCTTCAGGCCGCGATGGACGGCTTTGAGGTTACCCTTCTCGAAGATGAAATCGACAGCGCCGACATTTTCATCACGACCACCGGCAACAAGGACGTGATCCGTATCGAGCACATGCGCGAAATGAAGGACATGGCCATCGTTGGCAACATTGGCCATTTCGACAATGAGATCCAGGTGGCCGCGCTGAAGAACCACAAGTGGACGAATATCAAGGAACAAGTCGACATGATCGAAATGCCTTCGGGCAACCGGATCATCCTTCTATCCGAAGGTCGGCTTCTGAACCTTGGCAACGCAACTGGCCATCCGTCTTTCGTTATGTCGGCCAGCTTCACCAACCAGGTGCTGGCACAGATCGAATTGTGGACAAAGGGCGACGAATACGAGAACAAGGTCTACATCCTGCCAAAGCACCTGGACGAGAAGGTTGCGCGCCTGCATCTGGGCCGGATCGGCGCAAAGCTGACAGAGCTTCGCCCGGACCAGGCGGAGTACATCGGCGTCATGCCGGACGGACCTTTCAAATCAGAGCATTATCGCTACTGATCCGAGGCATTTGCACATCTGAGCGACGCGTGAAAGAGCGTCGCTCAGAGCAGAGCAAGAACGCCACCCATCAGCGCCATGCCGATTGTCGGATAGGCACTATCCATCCAGATCAGCGATTTGTCGCGCTGAGCGAACATGACATTCGTGACAATCCACGGCGAGGCAACGAACAGGCCCAGACCCAGTCCGGTCAACACCGATTCCCCAACACCTTCGATACCACCCATGACCAGAATGTGCCGCAACATTCCGGCGACAAGTAATGTGCATATGAAGCTTACGATGTAGGGGGCAGGTTTCCTGCGATCGATGGACTCTTCCGTCAAACCGGAGGCTTCCATCCATTTTTTGCCTATAACGCCGTACCAGATAGCACCGAAAACCCATGCAGCTGCAGCCGCCAACACCACGCCAAGTACGTTCATGCGCGTAACTCCCTTGGATACTTGCCTGGATTATGGCGACGGTACGCTACGCGATCCAGCGTTTCAGAAGGGCGCGATAACTAAAGGCCGCCAAGTTCGCGAATAATTCGCCACTCGGCCTCTGTGACCGGCTGCACCGATAGCCGCGAGTTCTTGACCAGAACCATTTCGGCAAGGCGCGGATCCGATTTGATCTGATCCAGAGTTACCGGCAGAGGGACGGGTTCTACGGCCTTGATATCGACGCACTCCCAACGTTCATCATCAGTGGAGCTGTCCGGATGGGCTTCGGCAATGACTTCGACGATGCCGACGACGGCCTTTTCGGATTGTGAGTGGTAGAAGAACCCCCGGTCGCCCTTCGCCATCTCACGCATGAAGTTCCTGGCCTGATAGTTGCGAACCCCATCCCACTCTTCGCCGGAGTCGCCTTTGGTGACCTGATCTTCCCAGCTCCAGGTTGATGGTTCCGACTTGAACAACCAATAGCGCATTCTTCATTCCTTTCCCGCGGGCCGCGCCAAAAGCGTTTCGATTGCGGTCGGGATGTCAAGACGGCCTTCGACGACGGCCGAGATCGCACTGGTCAGCGGCATATCCACGTTCAGCCTCGCGGCTTCGACGGCTACCGCTTGAGCAGTCGCCAATCCCTCGACGGTCGTCCCGCCGTCAATCGCCTTCCCTTCGCCCAGCAATTTGCCGGCCATGAAGTTGCGCGACTTCTCCGAGGTGCAGGTCAAGACCAGATCACCCAGACCGGAAAGCCCTTGTATAGTCTCTGTTCGGGCGGCCTTCAGACGCCCATACCTTGCCATCTCGGCAAATCCGCGCGCAATTACGGATGCGCGGGCGCTATCGCCCAGTCCCGCCCCAATGGCAATTCCGGCGGCGATGGCGATGACGTTCTTTACTGCCCCGCCAAGCTGTGCTCCGGCCACGTCCGCGGTTCGGTATACTCGGAATGAAGGTCTGTTCAGCGCTGCCTGGATTCGTTCTGCATCATCTTCAATTGCCAGAACAAGCGCAGTCGGAAGGCCGATCGCTATGTCGGATGCGAAACTTGGTCCTGTCAGGCACCCCGCTTTGCCGTCGGGCAGTACCGAACGAATGACATCGACAGGGCCAAGTCCGGTTCCGCGCTCGATACCCTTGGCGCACGAGATAAGGGTTCTTCCGGACAGGGCATTGCGGTGCTGTTCCAGGAAAGCGCGGACCGATTGGGCAGGAACCGCAATCAGCGTGATTTCGGCATCCGGTATGCCATGGGGAATCGTCAGGGTTTCTGGAAGGTCGATGTTCGGAAGCGCCCGCCCGGTCTTCCGGGTGGTTCGCATTGCATCCGCATCGTCGGCATCACGCGACCACAACGCAACATTGCTCCCGTCTCGCGAAAGGACCAGCGCCAATGCCGTTCCGAAGGCGCCACCGCCGAGAATCGCGAAATTCATGCTTTGGCGCCTTTCTTGCCAAATCCCAGAAGTGCTGACGAACGCTTGTCGAGAGGCCAGCGCGGACGCGCAACGATCGGCGTCATCCCCGGATTGCCGACCTGAAGCAGCTCAATTCCAGCCCACGCGATCATTGCGGCGTTGTCGGTGCAAAGCTTCAACGGTGGTGCGGTGAATCGGACGCCCATTTCCCTGCAAACAGTCTCTAAACCGACCCGAACCGTGAGATTCGCGGCAACGCCACCGGCGACGGCCATCGCGGGATGTGTCGGATTCTCCTTCAGGTATGCAGCCAGCGCGCGCCTTGATTTCTCAGCAAGAACTTCTGCGACCGCTGCTTGAAAGCCGGCCGCAATGTCTGCTTGATCCTGTCGAGTTAAACCGCCGTTCGACGCCGCAATATCGTCACGAGCGCGAAGAACAGCGGTTTTCAGACCGGAAAAGCTCATGTCCATTCCCGGTCGGTTCAGAAGCGGCCTCGGGAAATCAAAGCGTTTCGGATTCCCATCACGGGCCTCGCTTTCGATGGCTGGCCCACCAGGCTGCTTCAGGCCGAGAAGCCGGGCAGTCTTGTCGAAAGCCTCGCCGGGCGCGTCGTCTATGGTGCCTCCAAGCCGGTGGAAGTCATCGGGGCCGTGCGCGATCAGAAACTGGCAGTGACCGCCCGAAACAAGAAGAACGAGGTAGGGAAATGAAAGGTTATTCGTCAGACGCGGTGTAAGCGCATGCCCGGCCAGATGGTTCACGGCGATCAAAGGTTTGCCGGCGCCGGCGGCAAGCCCCTGAGCCAGCATGACTCCGCTCAGAACTCCCCCAATCAGACCCGGGCCAGCCGTCACGGCAATGGCGTCGACGGTCGCAAGGCTTAAGGTTGCTTCTTCCAGCGCAGCTTCGACTGCGAAGTCCAGTTTCTCGGCGTGTGCGCGTGCCGCGATTTCGGGGACAACGCCGCCAAATGCAGCATGCAGCGCCGCCTGATCCGCGACCACCGAAGAAAGTATCGAGCGGTCGCTACGTACGACGGCCGCGGCCGTGTCGTCGCAACTCGATTCAATTCCGAGAATGGTCAGGGATTGTGCCATGGTGCCCGACTTGCCTGAACGTGTCGGGCCAGCTACCACCAGAGAGCAGTTCAGACAAGCCGGACGACCCTATGACAGACTCCCTGCCGACGCTTCTGCTGACGCGTCCCGAGCCCCAATCCCAGGCTTTTCTGAATAAGTGTGAAGCATTGGCCGGACACCGACTACCCGCAGTCATCTCACCGATCATGCGGATCGAGGCCACCGGAGAGCTGCCCGATCTTGACCGTTACGAAACGATCATCTTCACCTCTGGCAACGGCGTCAGGTGCTTTCTGGAAAAGGCGGGCCTGGCCGGCCGCAAGGTGGTGACCGTCGGTGAAGGAACTGCCGAGCTGGCCCGGGCCAACGGGGCAGAAGCCGAAGCCCTCGGTGAAGATATAGACGCGTTTCTTGCGATGAGGCATCTCGTGACCGCACCGGCTTTGTTTTGCTGCGGCGTGCATTCGCGTGGGAATCTTGCGAGAGAACTGACAGATGCCGGTATACAGACAGACGAAGTCGTCATATACGATCAGGTTTCGCAGCCATTGACGGTTGCCGCCCGGCAGTTGTTGACGGGAACAGGCCCCATCGTTGCGCCGGTGTTTTCACCAAGATCGGCAAGACTACTTTGCGGGCATGGACTGATCACTGCACCGCTGACGATCATCGCGATGAGTCGGAATGTCGCCGAGGCTTGGCAAGGTCCCGGTCGCGTATTGACTGCGGAAGCGCCGAACTCGAGATCGATGTGCTGCCTGACTGTAAGCCAATTTTGACATGCAAGCCTTGGACTCACAGCCTTGGGGCAATAAACTACGATAGGTAAAGCATTTCCCTGCCATGATCGGCAGAAAACGAAAGGTCTTTCGTCGTGGCGCGTAGTACTAAGTCCTCGAAATCTTCGACAAAACAGCCCGAACAGACTGATCAGTCCGCTACAGAAGATCAAAAACCCGGTGAAGACGAGATTTCAGCCGACGTGGTGGTTTCCGAATCGGTCGAAGACCAAGCGTTGGAATCTGACTCCGAGTCTGCGACAGACACCTCGGTTGGCGCCAACGATCCGGACTCCGAGACGGAAAGCAGCGGAAGCGAACCGGAATTCACTGATTCTGACCCAGTTACAGATGCGGCGGATTCGGGCGAAACGCTCTCCGTTCCAGGGGTGATACCAGCTCATGTGGAATCCACGCCAGCGCCACCGCCGCCGGCCGCCGTTGCTGCAACTGGCCCGGGCGCACTCGGACTTGTACTGGGCGGCATCGTCGCCGGAGCAATCGGATTCCTCGTGGCGACCTACGCCATTCCCGAGGGATGGCCAAATCCGGTGCCGTCCGGAGTGGATGAACTGGAATCAACCCTGTCCGAACAGTCTGAGCGGCTGGATGCCTTGGCAACGGACCTTGCTGCTTTCCGGGATGCGCCTGCGGCTACACAGGGTGGTTCAGAAATGTCGGACCTGGCTCCGATGGCTGAGCAGTTGGCGCAAGTGGAAACGCAGTTTGCCGAATTGACTGCTTCGGTAGAGGGGAGCCTGGCTGATGTCGGCAGCCAGCTTGAGAGCTTCGAGAGCAGACTGGCGGGACTGGAAGCCCGCCCTCTCCCGCCGGCAGGCGCTGATGGATCGGCAGCCATGGAAGCCCAGATGGAGGCCTTCCGGCAGCAGCTTGATGAGGTGACCGCCGATGCCGAAGCTCGGATAGCCGAGGCACAGAGCCGTGCAAGCGAGATCGAAGCGGAAGCGGCGGCAGCAGCGAAGACCGCAGAACGCGCGGCGGCCCTGACGTCGCTGAAAGCTGCGCTGGAAAGTGGCGCGGCGTTCGAGAGCACGCTTGCGGTCTTTGAGGACGTGCCTCAGGCGCTGTCGTCGGTTTCTGCCAATGGAATTCCGACACTTTCCAGTCTTCAGGCATCTTTCCCGGATGCTGCGCGTGCAGCCCTGGCGCAGGCACAGACAGTGCCGGAATCGGCTTCGGCCGCCGATCGTTTCGTCGCTTTCTTGAAACGCCGAACAAACGCTCGATCTTTGACGCCGCAGGATGGTGATGATCCCGACGCAGTTCTGTCTCGGTCCGAAGCGGCGCTGGCGGACGGAGAGTTGGAATCCGCGCTTTCCGAATTGGAAGCATTGCCCGAAAGTGCGTACCAGGCCATGTCCGACTGGATCTCGGCCGCAGAAACGCGGGTGGCCGCGATTGGTGCAGCCGCTTCGCTCGAAAACGCCACCAACTGAGGATGAACAGAGATGCTGTGGTCATTGATTAAGGTCATCCTTTTTGTTGGTTTCGTCGCGGCGGCCGCATGGGGGGCCGGCTTTCTGATGGAATCAGAAGGTGGCGTGCGGGTTGCCATAGCCAACAGCGAGTTCACGCTGGGACCGCTTGAGTCGGTTGTCGGGCTACTGTTTCTGATGCTGGCTGTTTGGCTGATACTAAAGATCGTTGGCCTGATTGTTGCTTTCCTGCGCTTTCTGAATGGCGACGAGACGGCGATCACCCGCTATTTTGCAAGAAACCGCGAGCGTAAGGGGTATGATGCGCTTGCCGAGGGCATGATGGCGCTTGCTTCCGGTGACGGACGGCTGGCGCTTGCCAAGGCAGCGAAAGCCGACAAGATGCTTCACCGCCCCGACTTGACGACTTTGCTTACCGCGCAGGCCGCCGAATTGGCGGGGGACCGATCAAAGGCGGAAGAGGCATACAAGAGGCTCCTGTCGGATGACCGTACACGTTTTGTTGGTGTGCGGGGTCTGATGCAGCAAAAACTCGAATCTGGGGATACGGCCACTGCGCTGAAACTGGCGGAAAAGGCGTTCTCGCTGAAACCCAAAGATCAGGGCACCCAGGATGTGCTTCTGAAGCTTCAGGCTGGCGCGCACGAATGGTCTGCCGCTCGAAAGACCTTGGGCGCAAAACTGAAGCACGGCGGACTACCGCGGGATGTCCACAAACGACGCGACGCGGTTCTGGCCCTCGGCGAAGCGAAGGATATCCTGGACGAATCCAAGCCAATCGAAGCGCGCGAAGCGGCAATCGAAGCGAACCGTTTGTCCCCCGACCTGATCCCTGCGGCTGTCATGGCGGCGGATGGCTATGTCTCTGATGGCAAGCCCAAGAATGCGACAAGGGTTCTGAAGAAGGCGTGGGAGGCGCAACCGCATCCTGATCTCGCTGCGGCTTTTGCGCGTATCAACCCTGAAGAGAATGCCAAGGAGCGAATCGCGCGGTTCAAGCTCCTGACCAACATGCACCGGGATCATCCCGAAACGCGAATGCTTGAAGCCGAACTGCAGATTACCGCCGAGGATTTTCCCGCGGCGCGAAAAGCACTGGGTGATTTGGCCGAAACCGACCCGACCGCGCGTTCCCTTACGATAATGGCGGCGATCGAACGTGGCGCCGGTGCTGATGATGCCGTGGTCAAAGGCTGGTTGGCACGTGCGCTGACGGCACCTCGTGGTCCGAAGTGGATTTGCGAGCATTGCCAGAAATCATGCGGCGACTGGGCGCCGGTTTGTGACAATTGCGGAGGTTTCGATACGATGACCTGGCGCCGGCCGGACAATGATGTATCGGAACTTCCCGGCGGAACCGAGATGTTGCCCCTGATCGTCGGTCAGATTGAAAAGCGGGCTTCCGATTTCGAGGGCGCCGTGGTCGAGGAAGCAGAGACCGCTGACGCTGACACCGAAGCTGACGAAACTTCATCAGACGAAGTGGACGATGACGGAGTTCCCATCGCGAATGCGGACGCGCCACCGGCGGACTACGCTATCGGGGACGACTACCTTGAAACAGAGGCGGCGCCCCTGAAAAAAGACGCAACTTAGGACTATCCTTCGCGCCTGATCCTTGCTAACAGGCGCGCCGGTAAGCCGCTGTAGCTCAGCTGGTAGAGCACGTCATTCGTAATGATGGGGTCGGGGGTTCGAGTCCCTTCAGCGGCACCACTCGTTTCCAAACCAACCCTGCTGCTCCAACAGGGTAAACGCGGATACGCCCAAGCTTGGGCCAGCCAAGACACTCTGCGAAATCTTCAGATAGGACGTGCATCCGTCGCCTCGCAGGTCGGCCAGTGGGACCCTGATCTTTTCCTTGTCAAAGTAGTACTTGCGGGTTTTGCGTTTGGTGCCCCTGAGCGTGTCGTCAGCGGATTCCTTCGGCTTTATGGCTTCGATGGAACAGAAATCTTCCTTGGCTCACCCCTCTGAATTTGTCCCGTTAACGCTGACGTCAGACATGATCACTCTCCCGGGCAGACTTTCGGAAGGAAACGCGCCGAAATCTCTGTGGCCCGGGCATCTTGGTAGGGAACATTCAATCCTAAAGCACCTCGAGTACCTGCTCTTCGTCCACTGTATCCTGTGACATGTCCTGGTCGTCAGGCTCCGGGGTTGTCGCGGGAACCAGGTCGTTCAGGAGCGTCTCGACCTCAGTCAACTTCTCTTCGATGATCGCCGTGCTGACGCTTCCGCCGTTGCTGCCCAAACCGAAGAGAGACAGGATGATATTGAGTATCTTCGAGAAGATGCTTCCGAATCCGCTTTCTTCCTCAGCGGGTTCGGCGGTGCCCCCGCCGGTATCGCCTGAGTCGTCGCTACCCGCGTCGCCATCCGTGTGCTCGGCCCCACCAATCCCATCGCTGTCAGTGTCCACGGCATTCGCTGAGCCGACATAGATCTGAGACAAGGCGTCGACATCCCCGCCAGCCTCCGCAAGGAACAGAATTTCGATCTCTTCCAGGGGTCGGTCCATAAGCAGCAGGTTCGAGATCTGGCCGTCGAACTGCCATTCTAGATTGTCGTTCTCACCCATGCGTGTGCGCGTCGATGCGCCAAGGACAAGGTCTTCGGTGTTACCGCTCATACCGCCGGCAAAGCCCGTATCTGCATCAATCAGATTGCCATCGAGATAGAAGCCGATTTCCTCGTCATCGAAGGTGAATGCAAAGTGGTGCTCCTGCCCCGCTTCAACCTTCACATTCCAGTCGACAAGATACCTTTCTTCCATTTCGCTCTGGAAGCGCACCTTCAGGACACCATTGGTGGTAATATATGCGGTCAGGTGCCCACCATCGCCGTATCCTGAGTGGTCCTTCGAGAACAACGCTTGGTTCTGCCCGTTGCCCGGATTGTTGGCGGTGAAAGAGAAGGCCCAAGTGCCTTCGGCAACCGCCTGAGACGGGTCGTGCGGGATCTCGATGGGCTGGTTCTGGCCGCCGAAGATCCCTCCGTCGTCGCTTAGCAGAACCGTAGGGGCCGACAGGCCGGCCGGAATGGCGCTGGCCAGATCGACCTGCCCGGTATTAAGCCAGTGGTTCGAGGAGTAATCCCAGGGGCTGGAGCCCATCGGATCGCCCTCGACATCGCGGGTGTCATACCCCAGGTGCAGCGTGTCGTCCTCCAGCGTGATCCACTTGGTTTCACCGGTCGGCGCGACGGCTTCTTGAATGTCGTCGATGGTCTCGACGATGCCATAAGCGACCATGGCGTCGGTTTCGATATCCTCTTCCTCGACCTTGTCGCCGTGCACGACGATGTAACCAAGATAGTCCTCGTCATGCGCGCCACCGCCACCGCCCTGCTGCGAGTAGAGCGTGATCAGAGAGACCGCGTCGTCGTCCACGCCGTCCCCGTCGGTATCGACGGTGTGATAGCTCACTTCGACCCGTGTCGTATGGCCCTTGACCGAGATCGTGTCGCCTTCGGCCTTATTGAAGTCGGCGATCACGTCAATCCCGATCCCGTCGACCCAGTGGTCATGGATGTACTTGTTCTCACCCGCGACCCCCATCCAGTCGATGGTGCGGTCATCGTTGACGTGTTTGGCGATGATGTCCTTCTTGCCGTTGATCAGCGTTTCGAACTGGAATCTGTCCGCGCCCGCGCCTCCGACCAGGACATCGTCGGCGACCAGTTCCTGATCGATCCAGTCGACCAGCTTCAGGTAGGTCGGGTCGATGGAGTTGCCGTCCGGCCGCGATGGTTCACCCAAGACCAGTTGACCGGCCCGCTGCTCGCCCGCATCCGAGCGGCTGAGCAGGACGTCATCGCCTGCGCCACCTTCCAGCAGGTCCGAACCGCGACCACCGTCCATGGTATCGTTGCCGATACCGCCGATCAGGTGATCATCACCATAACCGCCCTGGATCGAGTCGCTCCCGGCGCCGCCATCGAGCATGTCATCGCCGGCCTCGCCGTTCATCGTGTCGTTGCCGCCAAGGCCCGAAATCACGTCGTCACCTGCCAGCATGGGCTGGGCACCAGACGGGTTGGTCAGCGCCGCACCGGGACCATTCTGCATCAGGTCCTGGATTTCCGCCTTCGAAAGCGCGTCGTCGGGCGTGAAGCCGCCCCAGACGCCGAAGTCCGAGATCGCACCTTCGTACTCGTGCGACAGGCGCTGGGCGTCGGTGGCGAACTCTTGCGCCGTGTCGTTCAGCTTGGTGTTGTAGGTGTCGGCACCGAAGACCCAGGGCTCTTCATTCATAAGCAAGTAGGCTTCGGTATAGTTGCCGGGTTTGCCGACGTCGCCTTCGACGGCGCTCCATGCCGAGTTGGGCACAGGCACGCCGTCCAGATAGACGACTACGCCATCTTCGGTGAAGGACACGGCAAGGTGCGCCCATTCGCCCTCGGTCAAAATTGCATTCGTCTGCCAGGCTTGGTTCGACCCGCCATCGCCCTCGGCCATACGCAGGAACAACCCGCCCGTCTCGGTGTGACCCAGCCTGAAATGGCCACCATCGACCGCGCCGGAGTGATCTTTCGTAACGAACATGGACTTTTCGTCCAGTGCGTCGGGCCGCACCCACATCGCGATGGTGCCCTGTGTGAAGTTCATCGCCGGATCATGATCGAGGAACGCGAAACTGTCCTTGCCGTTGAAATAGAGCGCGCCGCCAGGTGTGCCGTCGGGTCCGTCGGCTGCGCCGTCCGTACGCAGAAGCGCCTGGTTTTCGTACAGCGTGTAGGCTTTCACAGTTCCGCTCGCTCCGCGCAAGTCGTCATACGCGCCGTCGGCGCCATTGGCGAAACTCCAGTACCCCAGCGCGCCGGGTAATCCGGAGGGAGCCGCGGCATCCGGTTGCGAAAGGTTTTCCGACGCATTCGAGCCGGTGATCGCTGCCCCTGCCACATCCTTGAGACCGAGCTGGTCGAAGGGATCGCGTGTCATTTCATAGCTGACCTCGTGGACGGGTGTTTCCAATAGGGCTTCGCTGAAGTACGGGTTGTCGAAGGCACCGGCGGGATCGCCGGTGACGGGCCCTGTGTTCTCGGTGCCCATGCCGCTATTGGTTTGCTTTGTCGCCCCATCGGAAGGCGTACGCGTGTCGTAGCCTTTGTATTCGACGCCATCGACAACAGTGATCTTTTCCTCACCCTTGGGCATCAAAGCCTCGGCCAGGTCGTCGACGCCCTCGACAATGCCATAGGTCACGTTCGCATCGGTCTCGATGTCTTCCTTCTCGACAAGATCGCCGTGCACGATGATCTGGCCGATCAGGTCCATGTCATGCGCGCCACCGCCGCCATGCTGGTTCGAGATCACGGTGATGATCGATTCGAGCGCCTCGTCGCCGATGACGTCGCGATGCTCGACATAGACGTTCGCGGTGTGTCCAATCACCGCGATGTGGTCCTCGTCCTTGTTGTAATCCGCGATGATGTCGATACCGAAGCTGTCGACCCAGTGGTCGTGCAGTTCGTTGTTTTCGCCCGCCACCCCGGCCCAGTTTATGGTGCCATCGGCCTTGATATGCTTTTCGATGATGTCGAGCTTGGCGTTGATTTGCGGGGATATCAGGAACGTGTCCTGTCCGGCGCCGCCGATCAGGATGTCATCGGCCACAAGCGGCTGGTCGGCATAGGCCTTCAGTTTTTGAAGGTCCAGATCCACCTCGCCGTCTGGATCGGTGCGGGTCGGGATGTCGATGGCAAGCTGGCCGATCCGCTGCACGCCGGCGTCCGAGCGTGAGATCAGAAGATCGTTACCGTCACCGCCGTCCAGCAGGTCCGAACCCCGGCCGCCGTCCATCACGTCGTCGCCGTTCCCGCCTCGCAAAATATCGTCGCCATATCCGCCCAGCAGCTCGTCGTCGCCGCCAAGTCCTTCGATCGTATCGTCGGCGCCCATGCCGGTGATCACGTCGCGTGCTTCGGTGGCCGTGTCGGAAATCGGCGTTTCAACAGAACCCGCTCCCAGGAAGTAGGACGGGTGATATTCGTCGACGGGTACAAGCGGAACGCCTGGACCTGGGTTCGTGAAATCCTCGGGTGTCTGGTAGAAGGCGCTGCCGTCCACCGGTAACCCGTCGATGTCGAGCGAGAGCGCCATGCCGCCGCCGCCGTCGAAATACAGTATGTCGATCTTGTAGAGACCGCCCTCGAAGTCAGCGACCCGAGCGGTCGTGTCCGGCGCGCGGCCGTTCGCGAACTCGCTGAAATTTACCCCTCCGATGTTCAGGTCGAACCCGTCATCCGAGGTGATCGCGATCTCGTGAACGCCGGGTGGAATAAAGAAATATCCGCTGAAGGTCAGCGCCGAGGGGCCCATTTCCAGATCACCGTTGCCTTGGACGGAATCGCCGTCGTGGTCCAGAAACTCTGCGACGGTCGTATCGCTGTGCCAGGATCGGTAGCCGAACTCGGTGGTGACAAAAGTAGCGTCCGGTGTCCCCTGCGCGGCCTCCAGCGCCATCCCTATATTCCAGATACTGGTTCCTGGAACGAAGGCAGCCCCGACAAGGCCGGTACCCGCGCTTGGGATGCCGGCGATCTGATCCATGGTGATTTCGGGTGTCAGCATCGCGGGTGTGTCGACGGCGGAAGCATCGAAATAGGCGGTCGTATTCATTGCACATCTCTCCCGTTGGCGCCCGTCGGCGGGACGGCGCATCGGCTTCGTTATCGTTCTTGGAAACTCGCAAAGGCTGCGGAAAACCAAGGCCCCCATCGGGCGGACGCAGCGGGATACTGAAATAACTGTCTTCTGACGGTAGACAGGAATGTGGCGAGAAAAGGGCCATCCGGTCGAACCTGCCGCCGGGCATCGGCAGAGTCTCGCCACTTGTGGAGCTGGAAGTTCAGGCAACTGAAATCAAACAAGAAAATTGTGCGAGTAACTGTTTGCCGAGAGCGATCAAAAAAGCCGGACTGTTTCACTTTTTCGGTTGCTGGAACAATCAAGGGAGTGGCCCGCCTCAATTCCGCCATCGTGAAACAGAGGTCCGGGAAGTTGGGGACAGGCGCATCGGGTGATTCCGCGCGCCGGCTCTCGCCAAGTCCGGCGGAGACTGTCAGAAATGGCGGGCAAGAAGGAGGACAGCCAGATGCCACAGCCCGATCACGTCTCGATCTTCGATCTTCCTGACCCGGGTGCCCTGGACGATGACATGCAGGCCTATTTCCGGGTCTGCGAGGAAAAGCTTGGCTTTGTGCCCAATGTGCTCCGAACTTATTCGTTCAACCAGGACAAGCTCCGGGCCTTCAGCCAGATCTACAACACGCTGATGCTGGGACCGTCGAAACTTACGAAACTGGAACGCGAGATGGTTGCAGTGGTCGTGTCGTCTGCGAACCGCTGCTTCTATTGCCTGGTCGCCCATGGTCAGGCTGTGCGTCAATTGTCTGGTGATCCGGAGCTCGGAGAGATGCTGGTCATGAACTACCGGGTGGCGAAGCTGGAGACGCGTGTCCGGGCGATGCTGGATTTCGCCTGGAAGCTTACCGTGGAACCTTGGACAGTCGACGACTCCGACCGACAAGCGTTGCGGGATGCGGGACTTTCGGATGACGAGATCTTCGACCTGTCCGACGTGATTGGTTTCTTCAACATGTCAAACCGGTTCGCAACGGCTTCAGATATGATGCCAAATCGCGACTATCACAGGATGAGCCGGGGAGAATAATGTCTTTCCGCAACGCGATATGAGCGAAACTGCACGGAAAAACCAAAAGGTGGACCTTTACAGGTGTCCCATCATGTCCAATCAACTACACGTATCGGGGACCCGTTTCCTGATCGGGCGCACCCCAGATCCTACCTAGGCATTCTTCTTTTTTGAAGTACTCCGAGGGGGTTCGGGGGAGCAGCGCTCCCCCGACTGGCCGACATGCGGTGAGCGAGCCGGACCCTAGTGATTATCGCGTGGCACGCCCTTCGTCCGAGCGATGTCCTGGAAATCGGGCGCGCCGCGCAGCACCATGCCTTCACTGAATGGCTCGACCTTCTCACGGAAGAACTCCTGCCAGGGCGACTGGCTTTCGGGTGAGAATGGCCGCTCGGGCAGCGCCTTGCGGCGATCCTCCAGCGTCGCGCCATCAAGCAGGATGTCGGCGGTGCATTTGCGAAGGTCGATGCGCACCCGGTCGCCGGTCTGGACTATGGCCAGACCACCGCCCGCCGCGGCTTCGGGCGAGGCGTTCAGGATCGATGGCGACCCCGAAGTACCGGATTGCCGACCGTCGCCGACGCACGGCAGGGAATGTATGCCTTTCTTCAAAAGATAAGCCGGAGGCCTCATGTTCACGACTTCCGCGCCGCCCGGATAACCGATCGGTCCGGCGCCTCGCATGATCAGGATACAGTTCTCGTCAATGCCAAGGCTCTCGTCGTCGATACGCTTGTGATAATCCTCGATGCCGTCGAATACGATGGCGCGGCCCTCGAAGGCCTCGGGATCTTCAGGGTTCGACAAATAGCGGTCGCGAAACTCTTTCGAGATCACGGATGTCTTCATGATCGCGCTGTCGAAAAGGTTGCCTTTCAGGTTGATGAAACCGGCGTCCTTCAGCATCGGTGCGTCCACGGTCTTGATGACGTCCGTGTTCTCGCTGCGCAGCTCGCCGCAGTTCTCGGCCATTGTCTTGCCGTTTGCCGTCAGCGCGTCCGGATGCGGCAGTAGGCCTTTTGCCAATAGTTCGCCGATGACAGCGGGCACGCCGCCCGATCGGTGATAGTCCTCGCCCAGGTATTCACCTGCCGGTTGGAGGTTGACCAGCAGTGGCACCTTATGACCGATCTTCTGCCAGTCGTCGTTATCGAGCGGTACGCCAAGATGCCGGGCAACCGCATTCAGATGGATCGGCGCATTGGTCGATCCGCCGATTGCCGAATTCACCACGATGGCGTTTTCGAAGGCCTTGCGTGTCATGATATCGGACGGTCGGCGGTCGGAATTGACCATCTCGACGATCTGCTTGCCGGTCTCGTAAGACATCTGTCCGCGCTCGCGATACGGCGCGGGAATCGCTGCCGAGCCCGGAAGCTGCATGCCCAGCGCCTCGGCCAGCGAGTTCATGGTCGAGGCGGTTCCCATCGTATTGCAGAAACCCGTCGAGGGCGCCGAAGAGGCGACGAGTTCCATGAAGCCGTCGTCGTCGATCTCGCCTGCAGCCAGCATTTCGCGGGCTTTCCAGACGATGGTGCCCGAGCCGGTGCGCTGCCCCCGGAACCAGCCGTTCAGCATCGGGCCGACCGACAGGGCGATGGCGGGAATGTTGACGGTCGCCGCCGCCATCAGGCAGGCAGGCGTGGTCTTGTCGCAACCGATGGTGAGAACGACGCCGTCGATGGGATAGCCGTAGAGCAGTTCCACAAGGCCGAGATAGGCAAGGTTGCGGTCGAGCGAGGCGGTCGGC